>CAZCEC010000008.1:0-102727 GCA_964497615.1 uncultured Anaerolineales bacterium
CAAGCGTGAGGGGGACGCGGTGCAGGCGGGCGAAGCCGTGTGCGAGATCGAAACGGCCAAGGCCACGGTGGAAGTCACCGCCCCTGCCGTTGGCGTCTTGCGGCGCATCCTCATCCAGCCCGGCGCCGAGGTGCCGCCGCGCACGGTGGTGGGGCTGGTGGCCGAGGCGGATGAGCCCCTGCCGGACGTTGATCCGTTCTACCTGACGGAGCGCGCTGCCCCTGCCGCGCCCGCGCCCCCCGCCGCCACGCCGCCGGCCGAAAAGCCAACCGCGCCGGACAACAAGAAGATCGTCATTTCGCCGCGCGCGCGCCGGCTGGCCGAGCAGCACCACCTGGACCTGAGCGGGGTCGTAGGCAGCGGCCCCGGCGGGCGCATCCTGGAGGAAGATGTGGAAGCCGCGCTGGCCGCGCCGCCCAAGGCCGCGGCCCCCTCCGCCGCTGCGCGCGCCAAGGCCGAGCGGGTGGCGCGCTCCTGGCAGACCATCCCGCATTTCTATACCAGCATCACCATTGACCTGGAGCGCGTGGCCCAGCACCGCGCCGCGCACGCCGGGCTGACCTACACCGACTACTTTGCCCTGGCCCTGACCCGCGCCCTGCCCGCGCACCCGGCGCTGAACGGCTTTTGGCGGAACGACGCGCCGGAGCCGGCCGCCGAAATCCGGCTGGGGCTGGTGGTGGAGGCCGAGCAGGGGTTGGTCATTGCCGCGCTGAGGGACCTGCGCGGGCGCAGCCTGGAGGACATCGCCGCCGAACGGGAGCAGGTGGTGGCCCAGGCGCGGGCGGGCCGGTTGAGCGCCGCCGCTCTGGCAGAGCCGACCTTCACCCTGTCCAACGTGGGCGCGGGCAACATTGACGCTTTCACCGCCGTCATCAGCCCGCCGCAGGTGGCGATTCTCTCGGTGGGCAGCGTGCAGGCGCAGCCGCGCGCGGCAGGGGCGGAGATCGTCGTCCGGCGGGCCGCGACCTTCACGCTGGGCGCCGATCACCGGGCCGTGGACGGACGGCAGTCCGCCCGGTTCCTGGAACAACTCAAGACCGAATTGGAGGCGTGGGCATGAGCGAACTCGGTGTGCGCGTGTTTGAGGCGGCGGCCCTGGATTGGGAGCAGCATCCCCTGTTCCCAGCCATCCAGGTGAAGGTGATGGAGACCAAGGCCAGCCACCCGGCCATGAGCCTGCTGCTGGTGCGCGTGGGCGTGGGCGGGGTGATCGAGCGGCACACGCACCCGGTGGAGACCGAGACCGCTATCGCCATGACGGGCGAGGGCGTGCTCACCTGGGGCGAAGACGAACAGCAAACGCCGCTGAGGGCGGGGCAGGGCCTCACCATCTGGCCCGGCACGCCGCACAGCCTGCGCAACACCGGCGACGCGCCCCTGGAACTGCTGGCGATGCACACACCGGGGATCCGCTAACGCCCAGCCCATGCAGTCCACAAGGCGCCCGGCATGAAGGTAGTGGAGCACGAAGCCAAGGCCCTGCTGGCGGAGGCCGGTCTGCGCGTCCCGGCGGGCGAGACGGCGGCCAGCGCCGCCGAGGCTGAGACGGCCGCGGCGCGGCTGGGCGGGCCGGTGGTGGTCAAGGCCCAGGTGCCGGCCAGCGGGCGCATGAAGGCCGGCGGCATCCTGTTCGCCGAGACGCCCGCTGCGGCCGGCATGGCCGCCGAGGCGCTGCTGGGCCGGGCCATCCGCGGGCATCGGGTGGAAGCGGTGCTGGTGGAACAGCGGTTGGCCGCCGCCGCCGAGCTATACCTGGGCCTGACCTACGACTCGCAGACCCGCCGGGCGGTGCTGCTGGCCAGCCGGGCGGGCGGGATTGACGTGGAAGATCAACGCCAGATCGCGTGCCGCCCCTTCTCGCTCACCACCCTGCCCTCGGAGTACGAGGGCCGCGAATTGGCCGCGGCCTTGGGCCTGGAGGGGCGCGCCCTGGTGCGGCTGGCGGGCCTGGTGACGAACCTGGCCCGCTGTTTCCGCGAATGGGACGCGACCCTGCTGGAGGTCAACCCCCTCATTCTGGATCCGCAGGAACAGTGGTGGCTGGCCGACGCCCATCTGGAACTGGACGACGAGGCCGCCTTCCGGCAGGCGGCATGCCTGCGGCCGCTGGCCGCCAGCCGCCAGCAGCGCGATGACCGCTCCGAGTTCGAACGGCGCGCGGCCGAGATCGACAGCGCCGATCACCGCGGGGTGGCCGGGCGGCTGGTGCCGTTTGGGGGGAGCCTGGGCTTGCTCATCGGCGGCGGCGGCGCCAGCCTGACCGTGATGGATGCCGTGTTCGACGCCGGGCTGGAGCCGGCCAACTACTGCGAGATCGGCGGCAACCCCAGCGTGTGGAAAATCAAGGAGCTCACCAAGCTCATTCTCAGCCAGCCGCGCGTACACCGGCTGGCCGTGATTATGAACGTGGTCAGCAACACGCGCGTGGACCTGGTGGCGCGCGGGGTGATTAAGGGCATCCTGGAATTGGGGCGCGAGCCGCGCGAGGTGGTGGCGGCCTTCCGCGTGCCTGGCTCGTGGGAAGCGGAGGGCGAGGCCGTGCTGCGCCGCTATGGCGTGCCCTTCTTCGACCGGCGGACCAGCATTGACCAGGTGGTCGAGGCCATCGCGTGACCATCCTCGCCGGGGCCGAGGCCCGCATCCTGGTCCAGGGCATCACCGGGCGCGAAGCCGCCACCTTCACCCTGGAGTCCCTGCGCTATGGCGCGCGCATCGTCGCCGGGGTGACGCCCGGCAAGGGCGGCCAGAGCGTGCACGGCGTGCCGGTGTACGACACCGTGGCGGCGGCGGTGAGGACCCAGCCGTGCGAGGCCGCCATCATCTCGGTGCCGGCGCCGGCCGTGCTGGACGCGGGCTGCGAGGCGCTGGCGCACGGGCTATCGCTGCTGGTGGTGCTCACCGAGCGGGTGCCGCGGCGCGACGTGGTGGTCCTGCTGGAGGCGGCGGCGGCGCGGGGGGCGCGCGTGATCGGGCCGAACAGCCTGGGCCTCATCTCGCCAGGGCGCACCCGCGTGGGCATGGCCGGCGGCGACGCGGCCTCGGTGCGGCGGGCGTACCTGCCCGGCCCGGTGGGGGTGGTCTCGCGCAGCGGCGGCATGATGACCGAGATCGCCAACTTGCTCACCCAGCACGGGCTGGGCCAGAGCACCTGCGTGAGCATTGGGGGCGACCCCATCATCGGGTCCACCTTTCTGGACCTGCTGCCGCTGTACGAGGCCGACCCCGAGACGCAGGCCCTGGTGCTGTTCTGCGAGCCGGGCGGGGCCATGGAAGAGCAGTTGGCCGAGCGGCTGAGCGCCCGCCCCAGCCGGCTGCCCATTGTCGCCTTCGTAGCCGGTCGGTTTGCCGACCGGATGCAGGGGGTGCGCTTTGGGCATGCTGGGGCCCTGGTGGAAGGGAGCAGCGGCAGCCCGAGGGGCAAGATCGCGGCGCTGCGGGCAGCCGGCGTGCGCGTGGCGGATAAGCTCCACCAGGTGCCGGACCTGGTGCGGGCCGCGCTGGGGGTCACGGCCTAGCCATGGGCGTATTTATCCGCGTGGAAGCGCTGGCGGCCCAACTGGACGGCGACCTGGGCCGCGCCCTGGCGGCGTTGTGCCCGGTGGACATCTTCGCGTGCGAGGGCGAACGGCTGGCGGTGGTGCCCGAAAAGGAAGATGAGTGTACACTTTGTGAGCTGTGCCTGGACGCCGCGCCGGCTGGGGCAATTACTATTCATAAGCTGTACAGTGATAGCTGCCTGATATCACGCGGACCGGCCGGCGGCGCGGGCCGGCCTGTGGACGGTGAAGGATAAGCCGTGATCGAAAAAGGTATCTACAAGAGCAAAAAGGACCTGGTGGTGGATGCCCTGCGCGAGGCCATCCTGTCGGGCGAGCTGGAGCCCGGCGAGCGCCTGCTGCAGGAGGACCTGGCCGAGCGGCTGAAAATGAGCTCGACCCCGGTGCGCGAGGCGCTGCGGCAGCTCGAGTCCGAGGGCATCCTGCAATCATCGCCCAACCGCGGCGTGCGCGTGGCCGAGGTGGACCTGCGCTCGGTCCATGAGATCTACATGATCCGCGCCACCCTGGAGGCCCTGGCGACGCGCATGGCGGTGCCCAAGCTGCGCCCCGCCCACCTGGAGCACATGCGCGCCCTGCACCAGCGGATTGAAGACCTGATCCAGAAGCAGGAACTGAAGGAGCTGCGCCGGCTCAACTATGAGCTGCACATCCTGATCTACGAGGCCGCCGACATGCCCGAGCTGCTGAAGATCATCCGCAGCTTGTGGACGAAGTTCCCCTGGGACACCCTGCACGTGCTGCCGGAGCGCGCCAAGGTCTCCTCGACCCAGCACGGCGAGTTGATCGAGGCCTTGGCGGCGGGCGACGCCGAGCACGCCAGCCAGTTGATGCAGGCGCATATCGACAGCGGCGCGCGCGAATTGGACAGCTACCTGGCGGCGATGCGGGCCGCGGAAGACGCGGCAGCGGCCGCGGAAGACGCGGCAGCGGCCGCGGAAGACGCCGCCCACGACGAAACCCCAGGGTAGGCGGCCCCATGGCCGAGGCTGGGCTGCCCCTTGCCCTAAGCACCCCCCTCACCGCCCAGGCCGCGCAATCGCTGCGGATCGGCCAACGGGTGCGGCTCTCCGGCGTGGTGTACACCGCCCGCGACGCCGCCCACCAGCGGCTGGCCGAGGCGTTGGCAACGGATCTGCCCCTGCCCATCCCCCTCGCAGATCAGGTCATCTATTACGTCGGTCCAGCCCCGGCCCGTCCCGACCAGGTGATTGGCCCCGCCGGCCCCACCACCGCCGGCCGGGTGGACTTCTTCACTCCGGCGCTGCTGAGACATGGGCTGCGCGGCATGATCGGCAAGGGCAAGCGCAGCGCGGCGGTGCGGCAGGCCATTGTTGAGCACGGGGCGGTGTACTTCGTGCTGGTGGGCGGCGCGGCCGCCCTCATCAGCCAGCACATCCGCCAGTCGGAGTTGGTGGCCTACCCCGACCTGGGGACGGAGGCCATTTACCGGCTGGAGTTGGACGATTTGCCCATGATGGTGGCGAACGACGCCGCGGGCGGCGACCTGTATGAGGCCGGACAGGCGCAATACCGGCGCGAGGCGGCATGAGGACCCTGGATGTTTCCGAAGTCACCGCCCGCGTGCGCGAGGCGGTGCAGGCCATCAACTTCCACACGCCCGCGCCGGTGCTGGTGCAGTTGCATGACGTGCTGCTCAACGAGCCGTCCGAGGCGGGCCGGCTGGCGATGCAGGACATCGTCCTCAACCGGCAGACGGCGTCCGAGATGCAGGTGCCCATGTGCCAGGACACCGGCATGGTGGTGGTGTTCGTGGATTTGGGCCAGGACCTGCGGCTGACGGGGGGCGACCTGCGCGCCGCCATCGCCGAGGGGGTGCGGCAGGGCTACGCGGAGGGCTACCTGCGCAAGTCGGTGGTGGCCGAGCCGCTGTTCGAGCGGCGCAACACCGGCGACAACACCCCGGCGGTGATTCACTTCGACCTCAACCCTGGCGAGCATTTGCGGCTGACCGTAGCCGCCAAGGGCTTTGGGGCCGAGAACATGAGCCGGGTGCGAGTGCTGACGCCCGCCGACCGGCTGGCGGCCCTCAAGCGCGAGGTGGTGCAGGTGGTGCAGGACGCCGGCCCGAACGCCTGCCCGCCAGTGGTGGTGGGGGTGGGGCTGGGCGGCACCCTCGAAATGGCGGCCCTGCTGGCCAAGAAGGCCCTGATGCGTGAAGTGGGCAGGCGCCACCCGGAGCCGCGCTACGCCGCGCTGGAGCTGGAACTGCTGGAACTGGTGAACCGGACCGGCATCGGGCCGCAGGGCTGGGGGGGCGTGAACACCGCGCTGGACGTGCGCATCGAATACTATCCCACGCATATCGCCGCCGTGCCGGTGGCCATCAACCTGGACTGCCACTTGCAGCGGCACATCGATCTCGAACTCTAGCTCTAGTGGAGGAAGCCCGTGAACCTACGTCTTGCCAGCGCCGACTTCTCGTTTCCGCTCCTGCCGCATCGCGACGCGCTCAAGCTGATCGCGATGTTGGGCTTCGAAGGCGTGGACCTGGGCATCTTCCAGGACCGGTCGCACGTGCAGCCGTCGCACGTCATTGGGCGCTTGCCCCAGGCCGCCGCCGAGCTTTCGGCCCAGGTAGAGGATGTGGGGCTCAAGATCGCCGACATCTTCTACCAGGCCAGCGCCTTCCCGGTGATGGCGGCCAACCACCCGGACGACGCCGAACGCGCCCAGGGCCGTGACCTGTTCCTGCGGATGCTGGAATTCACCCTGCGCTGTAACGCTCCGCACATGACGGGCCTGCCGGGCGTGGACTGGGACGGCGTGCAGCACGATACCTCGGTGAAGCGCTGCGCGGAAGAACTGGCCTGGCGGGCCGAACAGGCCCAGCAGGTGGGGGTCGTGTATTCCATCGAGCCGCACCTCGGCTCGGTGACCCCCACCCCAGCCGAGGCCAAGCGGCTGGTGGACATGACCCCCGGCCTGACCCTGACCCTGGACTACACCCACTTCACCTACCAGGGCATCAGCGACGACGAGTGCGAAGCGCTGGTGCCGCACGCCAGCCACTTCCACGCGCGCGGCGCGGCCAAGGGCCGGCTGCAGGCCAAGCTTCAGGACAATGTGATTGACTACCCGCGCGTGCTGCGGGCGATGGAACGCGCCAGCTACCCCGGTTACGTGGGCGTGGAGTACGTGTGGATTGACTGGGAGCACTGCAACGAGGTGGACAACGTCTCCGAGACGGTGCAATTGCGCGACTTGCTGCGGGCCAACGCCAACGGAGGCGGGCAGTGAGCGTCGCGGGCCGCGTCGCCCTCGTCACCGGCGCGGGGCGCGGGCTGGGGGCCGCCACCGCCCACGCCCTGGCGCAGGCCGGCGCGCAGGTGGTGCTGTGCGACATCGAACTGCCCCTGGCGGAGGTCGAGGCGCAGGCCATCCGCGCCTCCGGCGGCGAGGCCGTGGCGGTGGGCAGCGACATCACGCAATTGAGCGCCATCGAGGCGCTGGTGCAGACGGCGGTGGACTCCTTTGGCCGGCTGGACATCCTGGTGAACAATGCCGGCATCTGCCCGCGCATCTCGATTGACGCCATGACGGAGGAAATGTACGACCGGATCATGGATGTGAACCTGAAGTCGGTCTTCTTTCTCTCGCGGGCGGCGGGCAACGCCATGCGCGCCAACCGCTGGGGCCGCATCGTCAACGTCAGCAGCACCGGCGGGCGCACCGGCGGCATCTTCAACGCCACGGTGTACAGCGCCTCCAAGGCCGGCATCATGTCCATGACCAAGGCCTTTGGCCGCCACTTCGCGCCCGACGGCATCCTGGTCAACTGCATCGCGCCCGGCTCGGTGAACACGCGGCTGATGGCGAATTTGTCCGCGGCCTCGCTGGAGAACGCCATCAGCGGCGTGCCGCTCAAGCGCCTGGCCGACCCGGCCGAGATCGCGCAGGTGATCGTCTTCCTGGCCTCCGACCGCAATACCTATATGACCGGCGCCACCGTTGACGTCAACGGCGGGGCCGTCATGCCCTGACCATGCACATCAAAAAGATCACCGCCTACCCCCTGCGTTACCCCGAACCCAACGACCGCAACAACATGCGGCACGTCACCCTGGCCCGCCTGGAGACCGACACCGGCCTGGTGGGCTGGGGCGAGTGCATCTCCCAATGGCCGGAGGCGGCGCTGGCCGTCAAGACCCTGATCGAGCAGGGCCTGGCGCCGGTGCTGCTGGGCCGCGACCCGCTCGACAATGGCGCGCTGTTCCACGCGCTGAAGGACCACTGCTGGTGGTATGGCGACACCGGCATGGCGAACTTCGCCATCAGCGCGCTGGACATTGCGCTGTGGGATTTGAAAGGCAAGGCGCTGGGGCTGCCGGTGCACCGGCTGCTGGGCGGCAAGGTGCACGACAAGGTGCGGGCCTGCGCCAGCACCCACCCCTCCAAGGCCAGCCTGGACGACCTGGCGGCGGAGCTGGCCGCGCACGCCGCCAACGGCTACACGGCGGTGAAGGTGGGCTTTGGCAAGACGGGCGAGGCCAACCTGGGCACGGACTTCAACCGCGACATCGCCTATGTGCGGACGGTGCGCGAGGCCATCGGCCCGAACGTGGACTTCATGGTGGACCTGGGGAAGAAGACACGCTGGGACTACGCCTCGGGCGTGCGGATGTCGCGTGAGTTCGAAAAGTACAACCTGCGCTGGATCGAGGACCCCTTCCCGCCCACCAACATCGAAGCCTACCAGCACCTGCGCCGGTCCATCCAGACTCAGATCGCCGCGGGCGAGCGCGAGTGGACACCTGCCGCCTACAAGCGCCTGATCGACCTGGGCGTGGCCGACATCTATCTAGTGGACCCCGGCCGGGTGGAGGGCATCACCGGCTACAAGAAGGTGATCGAGTTGACGGCCGCGGCGCACCTATACATCAACTCGCACTCGTGGAGCAGCGCCATCAACACCGCCGCTGCCCTGCACCTGACGGCCACCGCCACGAACTACATCGTGTTCGAGCTTAAGCCTATCCCCAGCCCGCTGCAGTACGAGCTGGTGAAGACACCCTTCGAGCAGAAGGACGGCTGGCTGACGGTGCCCGACGCGCCGGGGCTGGGGGTGGAGATCGTCGAGGAGACGGTGGAGAAATATACGTTTACGTCGGTGGTGTAACACAGTGGCCCTGTTGTTGTAGTAGCGAATTTATTCGCTCCCGCCGTAAGCATTGGTCGGGAGCGAATGAATCCGCTACTACGTTCGGTGAGTCAACGGCTTTAGGCAAAGCGTAGGGGGCAGTCGCTGGCCAACTTAGCGCAAGAGGAATTGATCATGACTCCAGACAAAGCCCGCATCGCCGTCATCGGCACCGGCTGGTGGTCCACTTACACCCACCTGCCCGGCCTGCTGGACAACCCCTCCGCCGAGCTGGTGGCCATGTGTGACCAATCGCCCGCCGCGCTGGACAAGGCCAAGGCCGCCTTTGGGTCGGTGAAGCCTTACGCGGACTACCGGGAACTGCTGGCGAGCGAGAAGTTGGACGGCGCCATCGTCTCCACCACGCACGCCACGCACTACGAGGTGACGAAGGCCTGCCTGGAAGCGGGGCTGCACGTGCTGCTGGAGAAGCCGATGGTGCTGCGCGCCGCCCACGCGCACGAATTGGTGAACCTGGCCGCGCACAAGGGGCGCGAGCTCATCGTCGGCTACCCCTGGCACTACACCGACCTGACGCGCCGCGCCCGCGACATCCTGGGCTCAGGCGAGCTGGGGGCGATCCAGTTCACCTCCAGCCTGTTCGTCTCGATGACGATCCAGTTCTATCGCGGCAACGACGAGGCCTACCGGCCGGTGTTCAACTACCCAGTGACCGGGCCGGGGCGCAACTACTCCGACCCCAATATCTCCGGCGGCGGGCAGGGGCATTTGCAGGTGACGCACTCGGCCGGGACCCTGTTCTTTATCACTGGCCTCCAGGCCGAGCGCGTCTCAGCCTTCATGGGCAACTGGGACGTGGCCGTGGACGTGGTAGATGCCATCTCGGCCCGGTTCGCGCCCGCCCACGGGCAGGCGGCGGTGGGCACCTTCGGCAGCACCGGCAACATCGGCCAGGGCGACGGCGGCCAACTGGAGACCGGCGTGTACTGCGAGCGCGGCTATCTGCGGCTGGACCAATCGCAAGGCACGCTCTCCGTGCGCCGCCACGATGGGCGCGAGGAGCGCTGGGACCTGGCAGCCGAGAACCGCTACCCGCGCTTCGCCACCTCGCAAAACCTGGTGGACGTGATCCTGGGCCGGGGCGAGAACGGCTCGCCAGGGACGGTGGGGGCGCGGGTGGTGGAACTGCTGGAGGCGGCGTATGTCTCGGCGGCGAACGGGGGGATGCCGGTGAACACCGCAGATTTGTAGAGTCGATTCGCGAGGCGTCGCACTCAGGCAGCGGGCCGCGATTCCAGCCCGCGCCTGAGCACGGCAATCACCTGGTCGAAGACTTCGCCCACCTCCGGGCGCTCGGCCCAGTCCTCGTCGCGCTCGCCGAAGCGCGATTGCAGGAAGGGGCCCAGGTCATTCATCAGCCCCTGCACCATAAAGCTCACCACCGCCGGGTCCAGCGCGGGGTCTAGCTCCCCGGCGGCCTGCGCCTGCGCCACCATGCCCTGAAAGTGCTCCTGGCTGAGGCGCTTGGCCTGTTCCAGCACGGTCTCGCGGAAGGGCAGCGCGGCGGTGTAGGCCCGGCGCGCCAGCCGGGCGTGCACGGGGTACTTCTGCGCGGCGCGGATGGTGGCCGACATCTGCCAGCGCAGGCGCTCGAAGAAGCCGGCCTGCGGGTCGGGCGGGGCGGTCTGCTGGAGGTAGCCCAGCATCGCGCGGTTAGCCACCTCCAGCAGATACAGGAACAGGTCCTGCTTGTCGTCGAAATACTGGTAGACGCTCCCCTTGGCGATGCCGGCCCGGGCGACGATCTTGGACACCGAAGCCGTGTTGTAGTCGTGGCTGGCAAACTCCTCCAGCGCGATGTCGGTGAAGGCCTGGCGTTTCTCGTCGGGCAGGTTCAGGAAGGTCTGTTTGGGCACGCTGTTCCGCTACGCCGCCGCGCGGGTCAATTTTCGGCGATTGACGTAGCGCACGCCGAAGTATACCGCCGCATCGCACACCAGCAGGCCGATCACAGCCGGGACGAGCACGGCCCAGCCGGACTCGCCGCCCTCGAACACGCTCCACGCCACCTTGCCCAGCGCCGTCAGGTTGATGATCACCAGGCCCCACCACCAGGAGCGCGTCCAGAACGCGGCCGCGGTGAGGATGAAGAACGCCGGCACCAGGGTCCACAGCAGCACCTTGGCGCCGGTAAGCGGGCCAAGGATGTACTCGCGCTCGGCCTCCAGGAACTGGGCCACCACCGGGTCCACAGCGGCGGGAGCGGGGAACCAGAACATGCTCGTCAGCAGCGCGACGATGGTCAGCAGCATCCCCTTCCAACTGCGCTTGTAGGCGAAGTAGATGTACGGCACGATGAACAGCGGGCGGATGTACCAGCTCAACACATTGTGATGGCGCGCCCAGGCCCACGCGAGAAAGTCGGTGAGAAGCTCCATTCTTGCCTCCGGTGCTTGTGACTGACCAGTCATATGACCGATCAGTCACATTATACGCAGTCGGGGAAGGCTGTCAAGAGCCAACGGGCACCAGCACCAGCTTTCTCGGTCTGCCGGCACCAATCACGCACTCAACGGCACCCGCCAAACCCAGTAGCTGAGGGCGCCCAGCAGCGCCAGCACCCCGCACAGCGCCAGGGTGGGCCCCACACCCAGCCAGCCGGCCACCGCCACGCTGATCAGCGGGCAGATGAAGGCGCCGGTGTTGACGATGGTGGAATAGACGCCCATATACTCCGGGCGCTTGCCCTCCGGCAGCGAGTGCAGCAGGATGTTGCCGTGGCTGAGGTTGACGCCGGCCACGAAGAAGCCGTTCAGCGCAGCGGCCGCCAGGATGGGCGTCAGGTGCGGCGACAGGCCCACCAGCAGCGGGTAAAACCCCAGGCTCAGGATCGTCAGGCGCAGGGTGCGGGGCTCGCGCAGCCGCTCGGCCGCCCAACGCCAGAACACCAGGCCGGCGATGGCGCTCACGCCCGCCACCGTGCCGTGCAGGCCCAGCCAGGCGTCGGTGGCGTCCAACTCGCGCACGTAGCGCAGGATGAGCAACGGGCTGGCCAGCCACAGGCCGGCCTGATGCAGCAGCGCGTTGGTCAGCACGCGGCGGAAGTTCGGCTGCGCGGCCAGGTCGCTGGGCCACAGCCGCCAACCACGCCGGGCGCGGGGCAGTTGAGCGGGCGGGCCAGCCGGCGCGGCGCGGGCGGCCAGCCGGATGCGGGCCAGGCTGCTCAGCGACAACAGGCCGCACACCCAGCCAAAGACATAGATCGCCTGGTAGTTGAGAGGAAACACCACCGCCGTCAGCCAGGCCCCCACCCCCAGGGTCACGCCGCTGACGACGATGGAATTGATCAGGCTGCGGGTGGCGAACACGCGGATGCGATGCGCTTCGGGAATGACCTCGGCCAGGAGGGAGGGAATGCCGATGCCGGCCACGTGCGACGGGATGGCAAACAGGAAGATGATCAGCACCGCCAGCCCGCCCGGCGACAGGCCCGGCAGGCGCACCCACGGCACCGCCGCCAGCAGCAGGAAGCCGAGCCAATGCACGCCGAGCGATGCCAGGGTCAACGTGCGCGGGTGGCGGCGCGCCTGGAGGAAGTAGCCCGCGGGCAGGGCGATGAAGATGGCGGCCAGCGGCGGCAGCGCGCTCATCAGGCTGATGGCGGTATTCGACGCCCCGAGCCGCAGCACATACGCGCCGTTGAAGGCCAGGGTGCCCGCCAGGATGGACTGCCAGAAGATGTCCAGGTAGAGCAGCCGCGTAGTGCGCGCGTCCAGCGGGAGGGGCGGCATTCGATGGGAGGGAGTGCAGTAAGTGGGGAGCCGCGGCCGGGCACGCCAGGGCGTGCGGCGCACAGCGGGGGCCGGCTGGGCTAGGCCAGCGGGCCGGGAACTTCGTTGATCACTTGCAGAAACAGGTCCACGGCGCGGGGATCAAAGTGGCGGCCCGACTGCTCGCGGATGTACTCCAGGGTTTGGGCCGGCGACCAGGCGCGGCGGTACAGGCGGTCGGAGGTCAGCGCGTCGTACACATCCACCACCGCGAACAGGCGGGCGGCCAGCGGGATGGCCTCGCCCTTCAGCCTGCGCGGGTAGCCGCTGCCGTCCCACTTCTCGTGGTGGCAATAGGGAATGTCCAACGCCGGGCGCAGGTAGGCGATCGGCGCCAGCCACGCGTGGGCGTAGACGGGGTGCTGCCGCATGATGGCCCATTCGTCGTCGTTCAGCGGGCCGGGCTTGAACAGGATGTGGTCGGGGATGCCCAATTTGCCCACATCGTGCAGCAGCGCCCCGCGGCGCACATGCGCCAGGTCCTCGTCGCTAAAGTTCATGGCCTGCGCCAGCCGCAGCGCCAGCAGGGTCACGCGCTGCGAGTGGCCCTCGGTCTCGTTATCGCGCAGGTCCAGCGCCTTGGACCAGCCCTCGATGGTGGCGTCGTAGGCCAGCGCCAGCTCGGTGTTGGAGCGCTGCAAGCCTTCGAACATGTCGAGGCTGTCTACGGCGATAACGGCCTGGCCGGCCATGGTTTCCAGAAAAGCCAGCCAGTCGTCGTCCGGGTCGAGCCGGGCGCGATGGAAGACCTCCAGCACGCCCTTCACCTGGCCCTTGGCGATCAGCGGCGCGCCGTAATAGGCGGCAAAGCCCTCCACGTCCACCAGCCAGCGGCCGGTCAACTCATCGTCCGGCCCAATGGCGTAGCTCACGGTGCGGCGCTCCAGCACCGCGCGCCCCGCAAAGCCCTCGCCCACCCGCAGCCGTGTCTGCTGAATAAAGGTCGAACGGAAGCCGCGCCCAGCGGCATACTCCAGGGTGTGGGTATGCGGGTTCAGCAGCAGCACCGCGGCCGCCGCCACGCCCAGTTGGGCCGTCAACTGTTCCAGCAGGATGCCCAGCGTGATGCGCCGGTCGAGGCTGGAGACGATCGCCAGATCAATGGCGCGCAGCGAGGAAAGGTGCTCCAACTGGCGCTGGATGCGGGCCTCGGCCTGCTGGCGCTCCGTGATGTCGCGCACGATGCCTTCGACGGCGATCAGATCGCCGGTCCCATCCAAAACCGGAACGGTGCGCTGCTCGGTCCACAGGATGCGGCCGTCTTTGCGCACCCAGCGCAGGGTGAGCGCCTGGGGAGTGTGGAGGCGCGCGCGCGCGGCTTCGAACTGCGGGCGGTCATCGGGGTGCACCAGCCGCGTCTCCAGGTCGGGGTCGGCGTAGTGCTCTTCGGGGCTGTAACCAGTGAGGGCCAATGCCGCCGGGCTGACGTAGGCATAACCGCGGCGCGGGCGCAGCTCGTAGCGGAAGATCAGGTCCTGGGCATTCTCAGCCAGCCGCCGGAAGCGGGCCTCGCTCTCGGCCAGGCTGCGGTTGGTCTCGTCCAGCGCCAGCATCTTGTCTTCAAGCTTGCGGATGAGGGCTTCGTTGTACAGCCGGTACAGGACCGTCTCTTCTTCATCGGGCGGCGCCTGGGCGGGCGCGGCCGCGGGCGCGGCGCTTGAGGTTGGCGCGGGCCCGCCGAGCACTTCCTGCACCAACGCCACAAAGGCCTCGCCCTCCACCGGCTTGACGATGAAACGGTCGGCGCCCATTTGCAGGGCCAGGTCCTCGTCACGCGAGTCGGTGAAGGTGGCGGTGTAGAAGACAAAGGGCTTGGCGCGCAGGTGCGGATCGCGCTTGCACTCCAGGCACAGCGCAAAGCCATCCATCTGCGGCATGAGGATGTCGGAGATGATCAGGTCCGGCTGGGCGCGGCGGGCCCGGTCCAGGGCGTCGGCGCCGTTGGCGGCCTCCAGCACCTCGTGGCCGGCGGCGGTCAGCGTGGCGCGCAGCAGGTAGCGGTTCTGTTCGAGGTCGTCCACCACCAGGATCAGGCTCATACGCGCCTCAGCCTGGCTCCGCGGGCAGCGCCCCCGGCGGCAGGAAGGCCAGCACCTCCGCCAGGAAAGTATCGGGGTTGATGGGTTTCTCGATGTAGCCATTGCAGCCGGCCGCCAGCACGTTCTCGCGGTCGCCGGCCATGGCATAGGACGTGACGGCCACAATGGGCGTGGCGGCCAGCGCGGGGTTGCGGCGCAGCTCGCGGGCCACCGCATACCCATCCATCACCGGCAGTTGGATATCCAGCAGGATGAGTTCGGGGCGCACCGCCTCGGCCTGGAGGATGCCTTCGCGGCCGTCGCGGGCCGCCGAGACGCGGTGCCCGTGCTTCTCCAGGATGAACGACTCCAGGTACAGGTTCTGCTCGTTGTCTTCGATGATCAGAATGTGCGCCACACGTCACTCCGCGGGCGGGCACGGCAGGGTGAAGGTAAAGGTGCTGCCCACGCCCAGCTTGCTGTCCACGCGAATCTGCCCGCCCAACAAGTGTACGAGGTTCCGGCAAATCGCCAAACCCAGCCCGGTGCCCTCGTGCCGGCGGTTCAGCCCGGTCTCCAATTGGCGGAAGGGCTCAAACAGTTTGTCCAGGTCTTCCGGCCGGATGCCCAGCCCGGTGTCGCTGACGCTGATCTCCAGCATCTCGCCGCGGACGCGGCAGGCCACCCGCACCTCGCCGCGTTCGGTGAACTTGATGGCATTGCTAAGCAGGTTCAGCAGGATCTGCTCCACGCGCCGCCGGTCGCTCACCACCGCGCCCACGCTGGCGCCCAGAGCGGCCGTCAGCGCCAGGCCCTTCTTCTGCGCCTGCGGGGTCACCCCGCGCAGGCACTGCTCGATGGCGGCCCGCACCTCGAATGGCGCGCGCACCACCTCGAGCTGGCCGGCCTCGATCTTGGAGATGTCCAGCACGTCATTGATCAGCGCCAGCAGGTGCCGGGCGCTGTCGCGGGTCATGCCAAGCTGCTTGGTCTGCTCCGCGTTCAGCGGGCCGGCCAACCCCTGGAGCAGCACCCCGGTGAAGCCGATGATGGAGTTGAGGGGGGTGCGCAGCTCGTGCGACATGGTGGCCAGGAAAGCAGACTTGAGCCGGTCGGCGGCCTGGGCCTTGTGCAGGGCCTGCTTCAGCTCCTCGGTGCGGGCGGCCACGCGCTCCTCCAGCTCGGCGTTGAGGCGGCGCAGGTCGTCCTCGGCCCGTTTGCGCTCGGTCACGTCGATGCCCACGCCGATCAGGCAGGCTTGGCCGTCGAGGACAGTGCGCAGCCCGGTGAAGTGGTAGGGGATCAGCCGGCCGTCCTTAGTGAGGAAGTTGGCCTCCACCTCGGCGTAGCCGCGCTCGAAGACCGCCCCGATGCGCTCGGCCAGCAGCGCCTGCTCGTCCGCGGCGAAGAAGTCCAGCGGCTGGAGGCGCGCCATCTCGTCACTGGTGTAGCCCGTCACCTGTTCGAAGTTGCGGTTCCAGCGCAGGAACTTCATGTTCTGGTCGTACAGGTAGAAGACGCTGGGCATGCTGTCGAGCAGCGCCTCGGAGAAGTCGCGCTCGCGCTTGATCAGGGCTTCGGCCTGGGTGCGCTCGGTGATGTCCACCGCCACGCCGATCTTTTGCTCCAGCGAGCCGTCTGGGCGGCGCAGGAACGGGCGCTCGAAGCTGTGCAGGGTGCGCCAGCCGCCGTCGCGGTGGCGCACGCGGTAGGTCAGCTCCAGGGTGTCCGCGTCTCTGGCGGCCAGCATCTGGCTCTGCGCGGCCTTCACCGCCGGCAGGTCGTCGGGATGAATCAGTTGGGCGAACAGGTCGCTGCCCCAGGCCTGCAATTCCTCCGCCGTATAGCCCAGCAGCCGTTCCAGGCCCGTGTTGGCATACACGTTGCTGAGGGTGGCCATATCCACGACATAGATCATAGCCGGCGTGGTGTTGGCGATGGCCGAGATGAAGCGCTCCTGCTCGCGCAGGACGGTCTCGGCCTCCTTGCGCTCGGTGATGTCGGTGATCGTGCCCACGTACCCCACGATCTCGTTGGCGGCATTCAGCTCGGGCAGCGCCTGCCCCATCACCCACGCCAGCGTCCCATCAGGCCGCCGGAACCGGTATTCCGTGAACGAGGGGGCGTGCTGCTGGGTGGACGTGCGCCAGCCCTGGCGGAGCTGCGGGCGGTCGTCGGGATGGACCGCCGTCAGCCAGCCGTCGCCCCGGGCGGCCTCGGCCGGCAAGCCCGCAATCTCGCTCCAGCGCGGATTGGTGTAGGTGGTGGCCCCGTTGGCATCGGTGCGGAAGATGCCCACCGGCGAAATGCGGGCCAGGTTGTGGTAACGCTCCTCGCTGGCCTGCAATTCGGCGCGGGCCTGCTCCAGGTGCTGCGTGCGCATGGCCACCTGCCGCCGAAAGAGGACCGTGGTGACGGCGGTCAGCAGCAGCAAAGCGGCCGCGCCGCCCGCCGTTCCCAGGATGAATTGCGGCGGGAGGCGCAGGGCGGGTGTCTGCTCGGACCAATGGCCGAGGGTGCTGTAGTAGGGCGACCCGGCGGCTGGGATCCATTGGTTGAGATAGCGGTCGATGGCGGCCAGCAGGTCGGCGTTGCGGCCCTGCCCCGTGGCGAAGTACAACTGGGCCGGGTTGAAGTCGATGGTGGTCTTGCGCAGCCCCTGGTCCTGGTAGAAGTAGTCGCCGAACAGGTGATTGGCGATGGCGGCATCGACGGCCCCCTCGGCCGCCAGCGCAAAGGCTTGCTCCAGCGACGCCGTGGGCACAATGGCCACCTCGTAGCCGAGGCCGGTCATCAACTGCTCGAACACGGACTGTTGAATCGAGCCTTGCAGCACCGCCACGCGCTTGCCAGGCAGGTCGCCCAGGCCGTTGATGGTGGCGCCCGGCGCGGCGTAGAGGCGCGACCAGCTTTCCAGCACTGGCGTGAGGTGGAAGTCAAAGACGCCTTCGCGCTCGTCGGACACGGCCACGTCGGGCATCAAGTCCAGTTGGCCCGCTTCGAGCGCGGCCAGGCAGTCGGCCCACACGCACGGCTGGTACTCCACTGCCCAGCCTTCCTGCGCCGCAATCTCGTTCAGCAGCTCGACAAAGATGCCGGCTGGCTGCCCGTTTTCATCCACAAAGACCTTGGGGGCATTCTCATAGACGCCCACGCGCACCGTGCGCGCCTGGGCCTGCGCGCTGGCCGTCGCAACTGCCGCCAGACACAGCGCAGCCAGACTCGGGAGAGCGGTCCGCGAAATGCGGCGTATTGTCATTCAGCCCAATCTCAACCGGATGAGGGCGCCATTCTATGCCATTAATGCAACGCGCGCCGCCGGCCGTGGCGCTCCAGGATCGCCAGGGTTTCGTCAATCGGCAGGGCGTGGCGCACGTGCCCGTCGCGCCCGACCATCGTTTCGGCGGCGAACATGGAGTTGAGGATGGCCTCCTCCGTGGCCTCCACCGCCGCCTGGAGCAGGTGGTTAATGGGGGGCTGGGCAGGCCAGTGCTGCCCGGCCAGCAGCGCCTCGGCCACCGTGCCGTGGCGAACCACCAGGGATTCGGGGAAATGCGCGGTGCGGTTGGTGGTGGAAAAGGCGATGACGAAATCGCCGCTGGAGGTGGAGAGCAAGCCGCCGGTGCGAGCCAGCCCCGCCCCGGCGCGCACGCTCAGCCGCTCCAGTTGGCGCGGATCCAGCGGCGCATCCGTCGCCAAGACGATGATGATGGACGAGCCGAGCCGGTCGGGGTGCAGGGCCGAGGCGGGCGGCTGCCAGTCGCGCAGTTCGCGGCCCACCGGCACGCCATCCACCAGCAAGTGCTCGCGGCGGCCGAAGTTGGTCATTACCAGCACGCCGACGGTGAAGCCGCCGCCCTCCGCCGGGACGACGCGCGAGCTAGTGCCGATGCCGCCCTTAAACTCGCAGCAGCTCATGCCGGTGCCGGCGCCCACGCCGCCCTCGGCCACCGGCCCACCGGCCGCGCCATCGAGCGCCGCCCGCACGTGCGCGGCCCCTACCGGGCGCTGGCGCACATCAGAGAGATACATATCGGAGCACTCGGCCACCACCGGCGCGGGGCCCCAGGTGGTGACGCCCATCTCCGGGTCGAGGGCGAAGGCCCAATCCAGCACCGCGTCGGCCACGCGCGGCACGTTCTGCGTGCCGGTCAGCAGGATGGGCGTCTCCAGCACGCCCATCTCGCGCACCATTTCGGCGTTGGTCACCTCGCCAAAACCATTCAGCCGGTGAATCCAGGCCGCCACCTTGTCGCGGAAGACATCGCCAGGGTGCGGGCGGATGGCGGTCACGCCGGTGCGCACCGGGCCATGGCCGGGCACGAGCGGGCCGTCCCCCTCGATCAGGGTGACGTGGCCGACGAGGACGCCGGGCACATCGGTGATGGCGTTGTGCGCGCCGGTGGGCAGGGCGCCGAGGTTCAGACCCAGGTCGCGATAGCGGGGGCGGGTGGGCATAGGGTCTCCTTGATGAAGGCGCCTATGTTAGCACGGCGGGCGCACCTCTCCGCTGGGGACAAGAGGCCTCACCTAGGCCGGCGGCCGGACGAGCACATCCATGTCGCCCATCATCACCGGCGACAGGCCGTCCAGGGTTTCAAACCGCCACGCGGGGCGCACCCGCACCAGGGAGTCGAAGGCGTCTGGGCCGGAGCACCAGTACCAGTCCGGGTTGGCAATAAAGGCGCGAAAGTCGAAGCCCTGTTCCAGCAGCCGCCGCACAAACACCTTCTGCCGTTCCAGCCGGTGCAGGTCGGAGCCGCCGCGCGCCCCTAGCCACTGATGAATCCGCTCGCCGCTAAGCACCTCGGCTGGCGGCCGGAAGGTGATGGTCTTGCGGCCGTCCTCAATGCGCTCGGTCGGCGCCAGCGGGTAGTCGAAGATCATCGGGGCCGGCACGGGCACCAACACCCGCGCCCCGGCCAGCGCCGCCTCGGTCGCCCGCCGGTCGAAGATCAGGCTGTGCGGGGCGGCGAGGCCATGCTCGGCCAGCGCCGCGACCAGCTCGGCTTGCCCGCCGTGCCGGAAGGCGGTGTTGATGCGGTCGTGCCGGGCCGGGCACCACAGGTCGCGGGGCACCCACAGCAGGCGCTCCCGCCCCGGCTCCACCAGCACCAAGATATCGGTGTTGGCCGCCAGCCCGGCTCGATCCATAACGCCCACGATGACGTTCACGCGATTATGCCATGCGGCGCCAGCGCCGCCAGCCCAAAGTCCTCGGCCAGCAGAGCCAGCCCGCTGAGAGCTTCGTCCCAACAGCCGAGCATGCGCGCCCTATGTTCCACGGCTGCCCGCCCCTCCGGCCCCAGCCGCCGCAGGCAGTGGGCGGCATCCACCGCCCACAACAGCGCCGAGCGCCCATCCCACGCGGTGCGTTCGACGAGCACGGGCATCAATTGATCCGTCGCGCCCAACACGCGCAGAGATTGGCCCGCCACGCGCACAACCTGGGTATGTGAGCGCAGCAGGGCATCCGGCTCAACGCCCATCAGCCGCGCGCGCAGTTGGCAGCGCCGGCCCAGGTGATCGGTCAACTCCAGGGCAGCATCCGGCGCAGACTGGCTGGCCTTCTGCCAGCCGCAGATCGCGGCCAATGCCAGCAGATGTTCATGCGCGAGACTCACTCCGCCAAGGGCAAGGGTTTCGATGGGCCGTGCGCCCAGAGCCGGATAGACGGACGCCGCCAGCGCCGCTCCGCCCAGCAGCACGGGAGACTCACCCGCCGCCCGCAGCGCCTCCAGTAAGGGTCGCGCCGCACTCAACAGCATTTGGTTCTTGTACCAATTGTGCCGGTACACATGGGCATAGCGCCCGAGCCGCGCCTCGGCCACGCCCAGCCGCCGCAGGTTCACATACAGCGCCGGCAGCAGCCACTGCGAGTCGGGTTCCAACTCAGGCACGGCGGCCTCGCGCTGCCAGTCTTCCCAGGCCGCCAGCGCGTCGGGCGCCTCGAGCACCGCCGCCTGCACCAGCCGGCGCTGGGCCAGGGTGGGGATCGCCCCTGGCGCGCGCGTGGAACGCAAGTCGGTTCTTTCGACCATCATCCAGGATGCGCGTCGAGAATCCGCTCGATGGCGGCGGGCACAGTCCTCAGGTCGGTGCCCAGCGCCAGCGCGTAACAGGGCAGGGCGCGCACCAGTTCCCCCATCACCTGGCCCACCACGCGCGCATCGCCCAGGGCGGTGAAGAGCATGTCCGGCACGATGGCGCGGTAGGCGGCCTCGGCAGTGAGGGGCTGGACGAGGCTCTGTGGTTCGCGGGTGGGGCGCGGCAACACGATGGCGCGCAAGGGGAATCCATCGCTCACCCGCTCGGCCCAGGCCGGCCTCAGGTGCAGCACGGCCTTCTCGTCCGCCAGGTGTTCCCGGTTCACCACCAGGGGCGCGGCCTCCGGCAGCCAGGCCAGCACTTCGGTGTTCAGCTTGGCCGTGTGATACAGGCTGTGCAGCCGCGGCGCCGGGTTAGCGGCGATGAGCACGCAGTCGTCGCCGGCATAGCCCAGGCGCGAGCGCAGGCAGGCCAGCGCCGTGGTGGATTTGCCCGACCCGGTGCGCCCGGCGATGAGCACGCCGCCCTCGGGCCG
This sequence comes from uncultured Anaerolineales bacterium, assembly GCA_964497615.1. GTDB lineage: Bacteria > Chloroflexota > Anaerolineae > Anaerolineales > UBA6663 > CAZCEC01. Next base: position 21,114 of record CAZCEC010000008.1, read on the forward strand.
CCCCACCGCCGCCGCATGGGCGACGAACATGCCGCGCTGTTGGGCCCAACCCTGGAGCACGCGGCGCATGGGGGTGCTGCGCTCGCGGTAGTTCAGGTTGGCCGAATCGCGCGCCCAATAGAGCGCGGCCCGCCGACCGTGATCCACGGCGCTGAAGACTTCCAGCCGCCGGTCGTAGGCCAGGGTCCAGCGCGCATCGTGGTAACCGCGCACGTTGCCGCGCTCAAAGTAGTCCACCGCCTCCCAGGGCGGCGGCGGCAGTTGGCCGCCCGGCATCTCGCCGCCCCAGGCATGAATAGAGAGGCTAGGCGCGGAACCGTTGGCAGTCCGCGGCGACATCGCTGCGCCCAGGCCGGCCGCCAGCGCCGCCCCGGCGTAGTGCACGCGCACAGTCTCGCCGGCCAGCGCGTAGTCGCGCGCGACCAGCCCGCCCTGCCCGTCCGCGGCCTGTTCGAAGATGCACTGGGCCTGATCGAAGTAATCCGCCAGGGCCGAGGCAGCCGTCGTGGCCGCCGCCATCGCGGCCCCCGCCATCGCGGCCATCATCGCGGCAGCTTGGCGGGCGCGGCCGGGCGGCGGCTGGGCCAACCCGTCTCATCGTATTCGCGGATCGGGTCCATCTGGATGAGGTTGGCCATGTCGGTGTACTTGAACATGACCGGGAGCGTGAACGGGGCAGCCGGCGCCTCGGTCTCGGGCAGGGCCGCGGGCGCGCTGGCCGGTTCAGCCTCGGCCGGCTGCAGCAGCGCTTCAGCGACCAGGCTGCTCACAAAGTCGCGCACCGCCTGCGCCACCGCCTCCGGCTCGCCGGTGTGCTGCCGCAGCATGGCCTCGATTGTCTCGGCTGCCGTCGCGCCGCTCGTCAGGCGCTGCCAAATATCGCTGCCCGTTCCCTGGAGGATGTAGTAGTAGCCGTTGTCCAGGTTAACCAGAACCACTTCGCCATCCAAGATTTCGTGAACGATCTGCTCTTCGTTGAAGGTGTACCGCTGCTCCATCTGTCTCAATGCCTCACGTGCCCCTGCCCCTCCGATAGCTCGTTAATCTTCGTCCCGCGCCCCCGCCAATGCGCGCTGCAGCGCCGCCCAGCGCGGCTGGTAGCCGGGGTCCAGCCGATGGCTGGCGGCCAGCAGGTCAGCCGCGGCGGAGGGCGCGCCCAGGTCCACCTGGCGGACCGCGCGCTGGAACAGCCGCTGGGTGTGGGCCAGCCCGCGCGAGACGGCGCGGTCAAACAGCAGCGCCTCCCCGTCCGGCTGCCCGGCCAGCAGCTCGCCCAGGACGTGCCGGGCGCCGTGCGCTTCGACTGCCAGCGCGCCGGCCCGCAGCAGATAGTGCTCATAGGCGGCGCGGATTTGCAGGTCCTGCACTGCCGGGTCCTGCCCGGCCCGTACAAAGGGCAGCCACAGCGCCGGCTCGCCGTGCAAGTGATTGAGGGCCCGCCAGCCACGCAGCCGGCGACGGCCCGCCTTCACCACCAGGCGCCCCGGCTCCACGTCCAGCCCGGCCGGTTGGAAGTAGCGGGCGAACAACTGAGGCGCCTCGCGCTTCAGGCGGGCCAGCAGGGCCGGCAGCCCGCCTGTCCCCGTAAACTGGATGAAGCCCCACGCGATCCGCGCCTGCCCATAGGTGTGCAGGGTGTCAAAGCCGCCCTCCAGGCTGGAGACCGCTGCCAGCAATTCGGCCTTGGCGGGGTCCAGCCCCAGCGCCCGCAGCCGCGCCCGCAGTTCGCCCGCCGTGGGCCGCAGGTGGCCGGCGAACATGTGGCCGCGATAGCGGCCATAGGTGACGGGCACAAAGAGCGCCGGCTGCCCGCCCGCAAACAGGGTCACGGCGCGGCCGTCGTGCTGGTGGCTGGGGCCAACGGCCCAGGCCCACCCGCGCGGCCACCACCGGGGCCGGGGCAGGCCATACCAGTGGCGGCGCGGCAGGCGGCGCAGCGCCCGGTAGAGCGGCAATGCCGGCCCCAAGGCGGCACGCAGCCAGGCGGGGCGAGGGCCGCTCACGGCCGCGCCCCCGCTGGGCGCGCGTCCAACCGCGCCAAGTAGCCGCTGCCCATCTTCTTCATCGTTGCCAGGATCATCACCTGCCGGTAGCGCACCAGGTGCGAGGGCTGATCGGCCCGGTAGTCATACGGGTTGGGCAGGGTGGCGGCCAGCAAGGCGGCTTCCTGAGGGGTCAGGTCGCGCGCGCTCTTGCCAAAGCTCGCCCGCGCGCCGGCCTCGGCCCCAAACGCCCGCGGCCCAAACTGGGCGATGTTTAGATATACCTCCAGGATGCGGCGCTTGGGCCACAGGGCCTCGATGACGAGCGTGAGATAGGCCTCGGCCGCCTTGCGCCAAACGGTTTGCGCGGGGCTCAGGAACAGATTCTTGGCCACCTGCTGGGTGATGGTGCTGGCCCCGCGCACCGGTCCTCCGGCGCGGTTGTGCGCCAGGGCGGCGCGCAGGCTGTCCCAATCAAACCCGCTGTGCCGGGCAAAGTACATGTCCTCCCCGGCGATGGCCGCCAACCGCAGGTGCGGCGGCAGGTCAGCCTCGCTCACCCATACTTGCTCCAGAGCGTCCGGTTCGCCGGCCTGCCGCAGCACACCTCGCGCCCACCGCATGAAGGCGGTGGTGGGCGGGTTGCGCCAGCGCAGCCCCAGGATGACGCCCGCCGGCGCCAGCAGGGCCATCAACCCCGCCAGCAGCAGTGCCCAGGCGAGTGGCGGCAGCCGGCCCGGTCCCAACCCCAGGACGATTGCCACCGCTGCCAGCAGAGCCAACAGCCACATACGAGCCGCCAGACGCAGCATGAGAATTCAGCGCGGGCTAGGTGGCAAGGCGGCCGGGTCCGGAGCGCGCACGGCGGCGCGCAGGGCCTCCAGGTCCAGGTTGGCGCCGGGGCAGCGGGTGCGGCAGCCCGCCAGCTCACGGTGGCCGCGCACGTTCTCGCTGGGGATGGCGTGGCGTTCGCAGAGCCGCCGCGCCAGGCCCACCAGCGCCTGCCATTGCATCTGGGTGGGCCGCGTGAACTGGTTAGGGATCAGATGAACGCGCCCTTGCGCGTCCCGCGCGCGGCGGTCGTTCTCAAACCAGCCCACCAGGCACACCGCCAGGTAATGCTGGTTCCAGAATTGGCCGCGCTCCAGGTTCAGGGCGTCGCCGGGATCGTCAAAGCCGGCGTGATAGCCGGGGATGGACTCATCCAGGGCATATTCAATCCGGCCGGTGGGTCGGATGACGTAGTGATAGGCGCCATGATCCCAGCCGCGCGCCTGCACCTGAGCCGCGAAGAGGGTGCGGGCCGTGTCGAGCGAGGCGCCGCTGGCGCTGGCCGTGGCCGAGTGGTGGATGGCAAGCCCAAGGATGAGGGCGGTGCGGCGGGCGGCGGGCGGATGCAGTCCCCCCGGCATTTGGGACCGCACGTCCTGTATGCGCAGGTCCGTCATGCGGCTAGGGCAGCGCCCGCGCCTCCCACAACTGCCGGATGAGCATCAGCTCGCCCAAATGCTCGGCGGTGTGCGTGAGCATCCGCACGATCAGCCGGCGCCGGGTAATCGTCTCGCCCACATAGACGACCGTCTGCTCCAGGTCGGCCGGGGCCAGCCCCGCCAGCACCGCCTGGACCCGCCCGGTGGTGGCGTTGAGCAGTGTGGTCAGGGGCGCGGCGTCTGTCACGGCCGTGCGGAACTCGGCGTCGCGGTCGCGCTGGGCGGGCTCGCCGCCAATGACCTCGCCGATCCAATAGCGCTGTGCCCCGGCCGCGTGGGCAACGATGGCGGCGGGGGTGTTGCTGGCCAGCGCCTCACCCTCCGCTCGCACCGGCGGGCGCCAGTTGAGGGCCTCCGGCGGCAGGACCTCCAGCACGAGGGAGAAATACTGGCGGTAGCGGTCGAACACGGCGGCGTAGTCTTCACACTCGGTGGGCATGGGGCATCTCCCAGGGCAGGCAGGCGGTCAGGACACCGTATTATAGCGCCGCGGCGGCCCGAGATTGCCTATTGCGTTATTGACTCGGGATTCCTATAATGCGGCCAGACAGGCGTTTCCGGCGACCATCATGTACGTCACCGCAGAAATCATGTTTCCCCCCAGCGTCATCCCCACCTTGCGGGATGCCGCCGGTCCCCAATGGCGCAGCCTGGTGGACCGGGTGAGCCAGTTGGATGAGACTCACCCTGAAAGCCTGGCCCTGTCGCTGATGATGATCCGCCTGGATGGCTGCCTGGAATGCGAGACGGACTCGTTCCGGGCGATGCGCGGCTGTGCGGCCTGCGCCCTGCAGAACGTGCGCCGCTACCGCCGCAACGAGCGCGAACTGCTGCGGCTGTACAAGGCCGCCCTCAAGGACGTGCAGGCGTTCCTGGCGGTCAAGCGCCCTGTCCCCGTCCGCTGACGGCCCAATTCGACCATCTTCCTCATCAGTAGCGCTCCTCGGTTCGTGGTGGCAGCCGCAGGGCTGGCCTTGGGCCGGGTTGCCACAAGCCTGATTTGCGACTAACCTATGAAGCATGTTGGCTGCGCAGACCGCCTTCACCCTGCGCGCTTATCGTGGGCTGGATTGGGAGCAAGTTCAGCGCGCGGAACGGCCCGCCTACGGCGACCCCGCCCGGGAGGCCGGCACCGCGAGCGAGGATCCCCATGCTGACGACCATTGAGAAAGTCATCTTTGTGGTGCTCGTCCTGGCCGCCATCGCGGCCGGGCTGCAGGCCGCCGACCGCATCCGGCGCATCGTCCGGCGCGGCACCGGCCCGATCAAGTTCGACCGGCTGGTGGAGCGGGCCGTCAGCGCCGCGCTGCGCGCCGGCTCGTTCCTGCCTACGTGGCGCGCGCGGCTAGGCCCCAGCTTGCTGCACGCCTTCGTCGGCTGGGCCTTCATCTATTACCTGCTGGTCAACCTGGGCGACGTGCTGCAAGGCCTGATCCCGGACTTCATCTTCCTGGGGACCGGGCTGGCAGGGAACGTCTATCGGCTCATTGCGGATGTGCTCTCCGCGTTGGCGCTGGTGGGCATGGCGGCGCTGCTTGTCCGGCGCTTCCTCCTGCGCGCCCCCGCCTTCCGCTTCCGCGATAACACCACCGTTCACCCCAAGGCCCGCCCCGGCATCCGCCGCGACTCGGCCATCGTCGGCACCTTCATTCTCATCCACGTCGGGTCGCGCTTCCTGGGCGACAGCTTTGCCGTGGCGGAGATGGGCGCGGCCGACGCGTGGCGGCCATTCGCGAGTCTCGTGAGCAGTTTGTGGATGGGCCTCAGCCCGGCCGCCATCACAGTGATGGAGCATGTCTTCTTCTGGGGCGCGCTCGGCTCCATCCTGCTTTTCGTCCCGTACTTCCTGTATTCCAAGCACATCCACCTGTTCCTGGCCCCGCTCAACTTCCTGCTCAAGCCGGAGCGCAAGAGCATGGGGCAGTTGGCGGCCATCAACTTCGAGGACGAGAGCCTCACCCAGTATGGCGCGGCCAAGCTGGAAGACCTGGAGTGGAAGCTGGTGCTGGACGCCTACGCCTGCATCATGTGCAACCGCTGCCAGGACGCCTGCCCCGCCAACGCCACCGGCAAGGCGCTCTCGCCCTCGGCGCTGGAGATCAACAAGCGCTACTTCCTCAACGAGCACGGGGCCGCGCTGGCCGCCGGGCAGCCCTCGCCGCAAGGCCTGCTCGATTTCGCCATCAAGCCGGAAGAGGTGTGGGCCTGCACGAGCTGCGGCGCGTGCGTGGACATCTGCCCGGTGGGCAACGAGCCGATGCGCGACATCCTCGACATCCGCCGCCACCTGGTGCTGATGGAAAGCAGCTTCCCCGACCAATGGCAGACGGCCTTCCGCGGCATGGAGCGCCAGGGCAACCCGTGGAATATCGGCCCGGAGAGCCGGCTGGAGTGGGCCGAGGGCCTCAACGTGCCCACGGTGGAGAAGAACCCCGAGTTCGAGATTCTTTATTGGGTGGGGTGCGCCCCGGCCACCGACCCGCGCGCCCGCAAGACGGCCCGCGCCTTTGTGGAAGTGCTCCAGGCGGCGGGCGTCAACTTCGCCGTGCTGGGCCGCCAGGAGCGGTGCACCGGCGACTCGGCCCGCCGCTCGGGCAATGAGTTCCTGTTCGCGCAGCTTGCTCAGCAAAACGTCGAGACGTTGAATGAGGTTTTGGCGCCTAAGCGCCGGATCGTAGCTACCTGCCCGCACTGTTTGCACACGCTCAAGAACGAATATGGCGACTTTGGCGGGCAGTACGACGTCATTCACCACACCCAGTTGATTGCGGAGCTGCAAGCAGCCGGCAAGCTCAAGCTCGATCCCACGCGCCAGGCCAACGTCGCCTTCCACGACCCGTGCTACCTGGGCCGCCACAACGGCGTGCTGGACGCGCCGCGCCAGGCGCTGGGCGCGGCGGGGGCCGCCGTGGTCGAGCTGCCGCGCCACGGCCGCCAGTCGTTCTGCTGCGGGGCGGGCGGCGCGCAGATGTGGAAGGAAGAGGAGCACGGTGAGCAAAGCGTCAGCGCTAACCGCTTCGCCGAGGCGCAGGCCACCGGGCTGAAGACCCTGGCCGTGGGCTGCCCCTTCTGCATGATCATGCTCAGCGACGCCGCAAACACGGCCAAGAGCGAGATGCAGGTGCGGGACGTGGCGGAGGTGGTGGCGGAGAGTTTGGTGAGGTGATTCGGACGAAGGACGAAGGACGAAGGCACCTGGACGACCGACGACGGACGACCGAAGGCGGAGTAAGACGACGGATGAAGGCGAGGTTGGTCTTTGACGACTGGGCAGTCCATTGCGGATTATGAAGGTTGCCTGTGATCAGCGCACTTCGTCATTCGTCATTCGTCGGTCGTCTTTCGTCGTTGGTTGGGCTGGCGGCGATGCTGGCCCTCACGTTCGCGTGCCTGGCCGCCGCGGCGTTGGCCTTGCCCCGGATCAACCTGGTGCACGTCGCGTACTACAATAGCTGCGCCATCCGCACCTACGCCTATCACTGGCAGAACGCCGAGCGCCAGCCGGAAACCCTGCGCTACGACTTCGTGAACAGCCCGGACTCGCTCGTTGTCGTTGCCCTATGGGTGGATGACGGGCCAAGCTGGAATTTGAGCCAGGCGCTGCCCATTGACTGCTCCAATTGATGAACACCCCCACTCCCCAGCCTAGCGATACTCCCACGCCGTCCGCGCCCGGCTGCTTCAGTTACGCCCTCCTCGCCGCCATCGGCCTGTGGGCGTTGGGCGCCACCTACGTCGTCCAGGTCTTCGCCTGGAATATTGACCAGACGATCCTGTTCGGCTTTAGCGCCGATGCGGGCGCCATCGTCGGGATCATCGCCTCGGGCGCGCACGTGCTGGCGGTGGCCTTGCCGGTGGTGCTGTTGGCGCTGCTGGCGCCGCCCTCGCCCCTGCGGGCGGTGTACCGGCTGTGGGGCGTGGCCCTGGTCTTCATCGCAGTGTTGGGCCTGGTCCGCCTCTTCCCGCGCACGTGGGGGCAGACGGCGGCGGTCGCGCAAATCCTCCTGTCGCTCATTGCTGTTGCGGCCATCGCACTTTGGCGGCGCGGCCAGGGAATGAGCGCGCGGCCGGGCGGCGGGTTGGCCGGCATCGCGCTCGCGCCGCTCGTCGCGCTGCCGTTCCTGCTGTGGGGGGCGCTCGGGTCGCCGCTCGACACGGCGCTCAACTTCCTGGCCGGGCTGGCGCTGGGCCTGTTCGCCGGGCTGCTGTTCGACCGCTGGCTGTTCGCCCCGCTGGCGGACGAAGGCGCGGCCGCGCCGCTGAGCCGTGGTGCAGGGTTGGCCCTGGCCGCCTGGGGCGCGGTGGTGGCGCTCAGTATTCTGGGCGGCGGGTATGGCTTTGGCGGCACGCAGCGGCTGCTGCTCCTTTCGCTGCCGCCGCTGGGACTGGCGGTGGGGGCTGTGGGCCTCGGACTACGCCGGGGCGCGCCGCCGCGTTCTGCCTGGCTGTTCACCACGCTATTCGTTGGGCTGGCGGCTGGGGCCGCGCTGGCGTTTGTGGACCCGGACGAAATTGTGCTTATCCTGGGCGACGACGAAATCCTGGCCTGGGTGCTGCGCGCGGCGTGGGCGGCGGCCGGGTTGGGCCTGTTGGCGGGGATCGGAGCGTTGTTCTGGGCGGCGCTGGCGGGCGGTAGAGCTGGGGATGAGGCCGCCTCCACTAGGCGCGGGGGAGGCCTCGGGTGCGCGGTGGGGCTGGCCGCGGCTGCGCTGGCGTGGCTGGCGGCCATCCTGGCGTATGCCTTTCCCGGCCAGCCAGGTTTCTACGGCGACCGCTTCTTTGTGATCCTCAACGAGCAGGCCGACCTGAGCACCGCGCCGGGCATGGCCGACCGCAATGCGCGCCTGAGCTATGTGTATGACACCCTGGTCGCCACCGCGGATGGGACGCAGGCGGATATGCGCTCGCTGCTCGACCGGCTGGGGCTGGACTATCAACCCTACTACCTGGTCAACGCCATCGAAGTGGACGCCGGCCCGCTGGTGCGCGCTTATCTCTCTGGCCGCCCGGAAGTGGACCGCATCCTCGACAGTCCGCGCCTGCGCCCGCTGCCCGCGCCGCTGCCGCTGGGGGAGGGCAATCGGCCGGAGCCTGCGCGCCTCCAGTGGAACATCACCAGCATTGGCGCCGACCGGGTGTGGGATGAGCTAGGCATCACGGGCGAAGGCATCATCGTGGGCCAGTCGGATTCGGGCGTGGAGGGCACGCACCCGGCGCTGGCGCCCGGCTATCGCGGCCAGGCGGAGGGCGACGACTACAACTGGCTGGACCCGTGGAACGGCACGGCCTCGCCCACCGACCTTGGCGGGCACGGCACGCACACCCTGGGCTCGGCGGTGGGGCGCGGCGGCATCGGCGTGGCGCCGGGGGCGACGTGGTTTGGGTGCGTGAACCTGGCCCGCAACCTGGCCAACCCGCCGCTTTACCTGGACTGTATGCAGTTCATGCTGGCACCCTACCCGCAAGGCGGCGACCCGCTGCACGACGGCGACCCGGCCCGCGCCGCGCACGTCATCAATAACTCGTGGGGCTGCCCGCCCCTGGAGGGGTGCGACGTGGAGTCGCTCGGCCCGGCGGTGGCCGCCCTGCGCGCCGCCGGCATCTTCGTGATGTCCGGCGCGGGGAACGAGGGGCCATTCTGCGGCAGCGTGGCCTCGCCCCCGGCCATCTACGACGCCGCCTTCTCCATCGGCGCGGTGGACGAGTTCGGCGACCTGGCCGGCTTCAGCAGCCGCGGACCGGTGACGGTGGACGGCAGCCAGCGCCTCAAGCCAGACCTGGCCGCACCGGGGGTGGATGTGCTTTCCTCCACGCCCGGCGGCACCTATGCCGAGTACAGCGGCACCTCGATGGCCGGGCCGCACGTGGTGGGCGCGGTGGCGCTGCTGTGGTCGGCGAACCCGGCCCTTATCGGCGATATAGACCGCACCGAGCAGATCCTGCGCGACACGGCCCGCCCCTACACCGGCGTGGTGCAGAACCCCGGTGAGTGTGACGACGGGCCGGTGCCCAACAACGGCGCGGGGGCCGGCCTGCTGGACGCTTACGCGGCGGTGCGGGCGGCGCTGGGCCAGTAGCGGCAGAACGACGGGAGGGCGGCATGGCGTTGTATGAATTTGAGGGCAAGCGCCCGGTGATCGACCCGACGGCCTTTGTGCCCGAGACGGCCGACGTGATTGGAGATGTGGTGATTGGGGCGGCGTGTTTTATCGGCGTGGGGGCGCGCATCCGCGGCGACTATGGCCGCGTGCGCATCGGCGACCGCACCTCGGTGCAGGAGAACGTCGTCATCCACGCGCGCGAGAACGGCGAGACAGTAGTCGGCTCGAATGTGCAGCTGGGGCATGGCTGCGTGCTGCACAACTGCACCGTCAAGGACAACGCCGTCGTCGGCGTGGGGGCGATCCTCACCGACTACTCGGTGGTGGGCAATTGGGCCATCGTGGGCGAGGGCGCGGTGGTGCGCGGCGCGGTGCCCGACGGCAAGATCGCGGTGGGCGTGCCGGCCAAGGTCATCGGCGAGGTCACGGACCAGCAGAAAGCAGAATGGCAGTATTACAAGGACAAATACGCCGAGTTGGCAGCCACCCGTTACCCGGCCGGGCTGCGACGGATTGGTTAGGCAGATCGAGATGGTAAAATACATCTAACCCTATCCGCATTCCCCGCATAAGGAGACCCCCGATGCCCGTACGTACCGCTGAAGCCATTTGGACCGGGACCCTGCGCGAGGGCCGGGGCGACATGAAGTTCGCCAACTATTCCGGCCCGTACACCCGCGCCTCACGCTTTGAAGAAGGCGAAGGCACCAACCCCGAGGAACTGCTGGGCGCCGCCCACGCCGGCTGCTTCTCCATGTTCCTGTCCGCCACCCTCACCAAGGCCGGGTTCACCCCCACCAGCATCCACACCACTGCCAAGGTGCACCTGGGCGACGGCCCCACCATCAGCCTGATCGAGTTGGATACGGTCGTCGCAACCCCCGGCCTGGACGACGCCGCGCTGCAAGCGGCAGCCGCGGAGTCGAAGGCGAAGTGCCCGGTGTCCAAGGCGCTGGCCGCCACCAACATCACAATGACGGCCCGTTTGGCGTAGGCCCGCATCACAGGAGGCGCCATGGCGATCAAAACCGCGCCGCCCCCCGCGCGCCCGGCGGCAGTTCTCCCAGCCGAGTTGGACCGTGAGACCCTGCTGGAGATGTATTGGCACATGCTGCGCTCGCGCCGGCTGGACGAGCGCGCCTGGACCCTGCACCGGCAGGGCAAGATCGCTTTCCACATTTCGGCCATGGGCCACGAGGCCACGCAGGTGGGCGCAGCGTTTGGCCTGCGGCGCGGCCACGACTTCGTCGTCCCCTACTACCGCGACCTGGCCTTGATGCTGGCTCTGGGCTTCACCGCGCGCGGCTTCATGCTCGGCCTGTTCGGCAAGCAGGGCGAGCCCACCTCCGGCGCCCGGCAGATGCCCAGCCACTGGGGGATGCGGGCCGCCAACGTGGTCAGCACCTCCTCGCCCGTCGCCACGCAGGTGCCGCACGCCGCCGGCATCGCGCTGGGCATCAAGCTGCGCGGCGACGACCGGGTGGCGCTCACCTGCATCGGCGAAGGCTCCACCTCGCAGGGCGAGTGGTACGAAGGCCTGAACTGGGCCGCCGTTCATCAACTGCCCTTCATCTGCCTGGTGCAAAACAACGTCTACGCGATCTCCGTGCCCATGGACCGGCAGATGGCGGTATCCAACGTGGCGGACCGCGCCGCCGCCTTCGGCATGCCGGGCGTGGTGGTGGACGGCAACGACATACTGGAAGTGTATGCGGTGATGAAGGCCGCGGCCGACCGCGGCCGCGCGGGCGACGGCCCGACCCTGATCGAGGCCAAGACCTACCGCCTGACCCCGCACTCCTCCGACGACGACGACCGCTCCTACCGCTCGCGCGACGAGGTGGAAGCCTGGAAGAAGCGCGACCCGATCGCGACTTTCCGGGCGCAGCTTGAGAGCGCCGGCCTGCTCACGCCCGCCCTGGCGGCGGACTACGAAGCGCGCGCCGCCGCCGAGGTGGACGACGCCGTGCAGCACGCCCAGGCCGCCCCGTTCCCGGAGATTTCGACGGCCATGAGCGGCGTGTACGCCCCGGACGAGGAGGACTGAGCCATGGCCGAGCTGACCCTCATCGAGGCAGTGCGGCAAGCCATGGACGAGGAGTTGGCCCGCGACGACCGGGTGTTCATCACCGGCGAGGACGTTGGCCGGCGCGGCGGCGTCTTCCGCGCCACCCAGGGCCTGCTCGATAAGTACGGCCCAGACCGGGTGATCGACTCGCCGCTGGCCGAGCTGTCCATCGTGGGCATCGGCGTGGGCGCGGCGGTGTACGGCCTACGCCCGATTTGCGAAATCCAGTTCGCCGACTTCATCCACCCCGCCTTCAACCAGATCGTCAACGAAGCCGCCAAGATGTATTACCGCTCCAACGGCGAGTGGCGGGTGCCGATGGTCATCCGCGCGCCCTATGGCGGCGGCATCAGCGGCGGGCTGTACCACTCGCAGTCGGTCGAGTCGTTCTTCGCGCACGTGCCGGGCCTGAAGGTCGTCATCCCCTCCAACCCGCGCGACGCCAAGGGCCTGCTCAAATCCGCCGTGCGCGACCCGAACCCGGTGGTGTTCTTTGAGCCAAAGAAGGGCTACCGCCTGATCAAGGGCGAAGTGCCCGAGGGCGAGTACACCGTGCCCATCGGCCCCGCGCACGTTGCGCGCCCCGGCCGCGACCTGTCCGTCTTCGCCTACGGGATGATGCTGTATTACTGCCTCAAGGCCGCCGAGATCGTGGCCGCCGACGGGCTGGACGTGGAAGTTGTGGACCTGCGCACCCTGTACCCGGTGGACAAGGAAGGCATCCTGGCCTCAGTACGCAAGACCGGCAAGGCCCTGGTGGTCTACGAGGACAACCTGACCATGGGCTACGGGGCCGAAGTAGCCGCCATCATCGCCGACGAGGCCTTCACCAGCCTGGACGCGCCCGTGCGCCGGCTGGCCGCCCCGGACGTGCCGGCCGTGCCCTTCAGCCACCCGTTCCAGGAGTGGTTCATGCCCAACCCGGACAAGATCGCGGCGGCGATGCGGGAACTGGCGGCTTACTGAGGAGACCCGGATGGCAACCCAAGTCCTGATGCCCCAGCTCGGCGAGTCCGTCGTCGAGGGCACCGTCAGCAAGTGGCTCAAGCGCGAGGGTGACGCGATCAGCGAGTATGATCCGATCCTCGAAGTGAACACCGACAAGGTGGACACCGAGATCCCCGCGCCTGCCACCGGCGCCCTGTTGAAAATCTACGTGCCCGAGGGGACGACGGTGAAGGCCGGCACGCTGCTGGCCGTCATCGGCCAACCCGGCGAGGCCCTGCCGGAGGGCGGCAATGGTCAGGCCGCTGGCCACGCCGCCCCGGCCAGCGCCGCCGAGGCCGAGTCGCCCTTCATCGCCCCGTTCCGCCCGCGCGCCCCTGAAGCGGTGGGCAAAGGCGCACCCGCCAGCGCCCCAACCCCCGCCCGCAAGCGCGACCTGGGCTTCATTTCGCCGGTCGTGGCCAAGCTGGCCGATGAGCACAAGCTGGACCTACAACTGGTCACCGGCACCGGCAGCGGCGGGCGCATCACCAAGAAGGACGTGCTGGCCTACCTGGAGCAGCAGTCAGCGGCGCCCGCCCCGGCCGCCGAAGCGGACCTGCCCCCGTGGGAGTCGCCCGGCGAAGGCGACCTGTTCCGCCCAACCGAGCTTCAATTCGGCGCCACCCCATCGCCCGCCCCCGGCCTCCAGACTGCGCCGGCCGGCGACCTCCGGCCTCCGACTTCCGACCTCCGGCTTCCGGCTTCTATTCCTGTCCAGGGCATGCGCAAGCTCATCGCCGAGCACATGGTGCTGAGCGAGCGCACCGCCCCGCACGTCACCACCGTCTTCGAGGCCGACCTATCGCGCGTGCTGGCCCACATGCAGGCCCACACCGAAGCCTTCGCCCGCGACGACGTCAAGCTCACCCTCACCCCGTACTTCATCACCGCCGCCGTCGCCGGGCTGAAGGCGGTGCCGCTGGTGAACAGCCGGTGGACCGATGAGCAGATCCTGCTCCAACGCGAGATCAATATTGGCCTGGCCGTGGCCCTGGACGAGGGGCTGATCGTGCCCGTCATCAAGCGCGCCGACGACAAATCCCTGCTGGGGCTGGCGCGCGAGGTGAATGACCTGGCCCGCCGCGCCCGCGCCAAGGGCCTGCGGCCGGACGAGGTGCAGGGCGGCACCTTCACCCTCACCAACCACGGCGTCAGCGGCTCACTCTTCGCCACCCCCATCATCAACCAGCCGCAGACCGCCATCCTGGGCGTAGGCATGATGCAGAAGCGCGTGGTCGTCATCAACGACGCCATCGCCATCCGGCCCATGGTCTACCTCACCCTGACCTTCGACCACCGCGTGCTCGACGGTGCGGTGGCGGACCGCTTTATGCAGCACCTCAAAGCCGCGCTGGAAAGCTGGCCCTAGGGCCGGCCAGCCGGTCCGGGCATGGCCCCGTCCCCTCTCCTCCCCTCGGCCGCGCGCGCGCGCTGGCTCTATTGGCTTGTCCTGCTGGGGCTCGTGCTGGCGGGCTTTGGGCTGCGGGTGTTCCGCGCCGACCGGCAGGAGATTTGGGGCGACGAGGCGGCCAAGCTGGAGGTTGTGAACCGGGACGTGGCCCGCCTCTTCAGCCCCGGCGCGGAGGTCCACCCGCGCTTCTTCCATAGCTGGCTGTTCGTCTGGCATCGCCTGTTTGGCTACAACGTGTTCGGGCTGCGGCTGCTGCCGGTGCTGTTCGGCACGCTGGGGCTGCCCCTCATCGCCGCGCTGGCGCGCCGGCTGCTGCGCTCGCGCACGGCGGCGGTGGCCGCGGCGTTCGCGCTGGCGCTGTCGCCCTTCCACGTGGCGTACTCGCAGGACCTCACGATGTACACCCTGCTGTTCGTGATGGTGGCGCTGTCGTTCCTGCTGCTCTGGCGGGTGATGGAGATCCCGCGCCCCGGCTGGCCGGCCTGGGGGCTGTACGTCGCGGCCACCAGCCTGATGATCCACACGCACTACTACGCGGTGTTTGCCCTGGCGGCGCAGAACGTTTATGTGCTGCTGCGGGGGCGCGGACGGTGGGGGCCGTGGGCGGCGGCCCAGGCGCTGACGGCCGTGACGACCCTGCCGTGGCTCCTTCTTCAATTCCGGCTGCTGACCGGGCAAGCGGTGGACCAGACGCAAGACCTGACCCTGGCGCATCTGGGCGCCATCCTGGGGCAGGGCGCGGTGGCCTTCACGGTTGGCGCGACCTTTCCGGCGCGGTGGGCGTGGCTGGCAGCGGCCTTTGTGCTGCTGGCGCTGGGCGCGCTGGCGGCGCTCGTGCGCCAGCCGGCAACGCGCCGCGCCGGGCTGCTGCTGGGCTTGTGGCTGCTGGTGCCGCCCCTGCTGGTGTGGGTGTTTGACGTGTGGCTCCAGCACTTCGGCGAGCGCTTCATCAGCATGAGCCTGCCACCGCTGATCATCCTGCTGGGCTGGGGGGCCGCGCGGCTGCCGCCGCGGCGGGTGGGGCTGGCCGCTGCCGCCGCGGCCTGCCTGGCGGCGAATGGCCTGGCCCTGCACGCCTGGTACACCGACCCGGCGGTGCTCAAGAGCGACTACGGCCAGCGCATGGCCGATATTGCGCGCGAGGCCCTGCCCGGAGACATCCTGCTGCTCAACGGACCCCAGCAGGCGACCCTGTTTGAGATCTACCAGCCGGCGGGCGTGGACTATGCCTTTATCTCGCCCGGCAGCCTGCTCAGCCAGGCGGCCGCCGAGCGCGACCTGCCGGCCCTGGTGGCGGGGCACAGCCGCGCCTGGCTGGCAACGCACGGCGCGCTCGAGACTTACGACCCCGACCAGCAGGCCGAGGCCTGGCTGGCGAGGCACGGCTACCAGGCCCTGTCGCGCGATTATCTGGGCGCTACGGTGAAGCTGTATGTGCTGGAAAGCGGCCCCGCCGCGCCGGACTTGCAGCCAATCGAGGCCCAATTTGCCGGCGGCCCGCGCTTGACCGGCTTCGCCATTGAGCCGCCGACCGTCCAACCCGGCGGCACGGTGCTGGTCATCGCGCGCTGGCTGGCGGTGGACCCGATGGCCGCCGATTACACCGTTTTCGTGCACCTGTGGGACGCGGCCGGCCAGCCGGCTGCCCAACTCGACAGCCAGCCGCAAAGCGGCACACGCCCCACCAGCGGCTGGCAGCCGGGCGACATTGTGCTCGACCGCTATGCCCTGCTCGTCCCACCCGACCTGCCGCCCGGTGACTACACCTTGAACCTGGGGATGTACGACCTCGCCACCCTCACGCGGCTGGCGGTGTCCGGCGCGCCTGGCGCAGCAGCGCTCGACCACGTGTTCCTCGGCACGGTGCGGGTGACGCCGTAGCGCCGCCCGCCCTCTGGATAGGGAGCGCGGACAAAGGAGAGCTGCATGGGCGCCAACTCAACCCCCCAGCGCTGGGTGCGGCCATTTCCGGTTGATCCCGGCCAATACAAGCGTCAATTGGCGAACAAGCACCTGGCGGTGGGGGCACGCGGCGACGTGCCGGCCCTGCGCCAATTGCTCAAGGCGCATCCCGAGTTTCTGAGCCGGCGCGGCAACCACAACCGCACCCTGCTTTGGGAGGCGGCCCGGCGCGGGCGGCTGAGGGCGGTGAAGTGGCTGGCCGAGCGCGGCGCGGAGGTAGATGCCACCGGCTGCTACAACAGCGAGAGCGTGGTGCAGCTCACGCCCTATTGCGCGGCGGTCTTCTACCGCCGGCCCGAGGTCGCCGCTTATCTGCTAAAGCAGGGGGCGCGCCTGGATAGTTTTCGCGCCGCTTTTTTGGGCGACAGGGCGCGCGTGCAGCAACTGCTGGCTGCCGACCCCGGCCTGCTCCTCAACGAGGACCCTCACGACGACATCTACTTTGTGCCGCTGGTCGCCTTTGCGGTGGCGGGCGGGCACTCTGGCCTGACGGCTGATCTGATTCAGCAGGGCGCGGTACTGGCGACGTACAGCGCGCAACTCCTGTACCTGGCGGCGCGGCAGGACCGGCTGGACCTCATCGAACTGCTGGCGGCCCACGGGGTGGAGGTGGGCGCCGCCGACACCAGCATCTTCCTGGCCGCCTCCGATCCGGCCATCCTGCGCTTCCTGCTGGAGCACGGCGTCTCGGCGGCGCACACGAGCGCGCTGAATGGCTTTCCGCCGCTGATCTATGTAGCGCGCGGCGACAAGCGGGAGAGCCCAGACAAGGTGCGACTGCTACTCGAGCACGGCGCGCCGGTGAACGCCATCGGCCCGCGCGGCCGGACGGCCCTGCACTACGCGGCGGCTGGGGGGCACGCGGACGTGATCCGGGTGCTGCTCGCATACGGCGCGGACCCAGCGTTGCAGGACGAGAGTGGCGCCACCCCTCTGGCGCTAGCACGGGCAGGGGGCAAGACCGCCGCGGTGAGTGCGCTGCGGCAGACCGGCGCGCGGCGCTGACGGCTGGGCCGGCGGCATTTTTGGTACAATGCCCCGCAGTTGCATCCGCAAGGCTTGTTGAGGAGAACTCATGGCAGACCAATACGATGTGGTTGTGATCGGCGCCGGCCCCGGCGGCTATGTGGCCGCCATCCGCGCCGCGCAGTTGGGCCAGAAGACCGCCATCGTGGACAAGCAGTGGCTGGGCGGCGTGTGCCTGAACGTGGGCTGCATCCCGTCCAAGGCGCTGTTGGCGAATGCCGCCGTGGCCGAAATCCTGCGCCATCGCGGCAAGGACTTCGGCTTTAGCTTCGACAACTTGAAGCTGGACTATGCCGCCGCGGTCAAGCGCTCGCGCCAGGTGTCGGACCGGCTGGTGAAGGGCGTGGGCGGGCTGATGCGCAAGAACAAGATCGACGTCCACATGGGCGCGGCCGTGGTCAAGAGCCCCACCCAGGTGGAGGTCACTGCCAAAGACGGGACCAAGCAGACCCTCAGCACCCGCAACATCATCGTCGCCACCGGCGCGCGCGCCGCCCCGCCCGCCGCCTTCAACTTCGACGGCCAGAAGGTCGTGACCTATCTGGAAGCCATCTTGCAGGAGACGCTGCCGGCGTCGGTGATCGTCATCGGCGCGGGCGCGGTGGGCGCGGAGTTCTCCACCGTGTGGAACGCCTACGGGACGAAGGTGACGCTGGTGGAAATGATGCCGACCCTGGTGCCGCGCGAAGACGAGGAAGTGGGCAAGGAGCTGGCCAAGCAGTTTGCCAAGGCCGGCATCGCCGTCAAGACCGGCACCAAGGTGGAGCAGGTGGACACCTCCGGCGAGGGTGTCAAGGTGACGGTGAGCGGCCCCGGCGGCACGGAAACCCTGCAAGCCGAGCAGGCGCTGATTGCGATTGGTTTCAAGCCCAACACCGAGAGCCTGGGCCTGGACGCAATCGGCGTCAAGCTGGAGCGCGGCTACGTCCAGATTGACGACCGCATGGCGACCAACGTGCCCGGCGTGTGGGCCATCGGCGACGTGACGGGCAAGACCGGCTGGGCGCACACCGCCTCGGCCCAGGGCGTGGTGGCGGCGGAGCACATCGCCGGCCACGAGAGCGTGGTGCTCGACTACACCTTCATGCCCAGCGCCGTCTACTGCCACCCGCAGGTGGCCTCCTTTGGCCTGACGGAGAAAGCGGCCAAGGAACAGGGTTACGAGATCAAGGTGGGCCGGTTCCCCTTCATTGCCAACGGCAAGGCGCTCGGCCTGGGCAACTACCAGGGCTTCGTGAAGATCGTCAGCGACGCCAAGTATGGCGAAATCTTGGGCGCGCACATGATCGGGCCGGAAGTGACCGAACTGCTGCCCGAGCTGACCCTGGCGCACAACATGGAGCTGACGCCGGAAGAGATTGCCCGCAACGTCCACGCGCACCCATCGCTCAGCGAGACGCTGATGGAAGCGGCACACGGGCTGGTGGGGGGATACATCAACATCTAGAATCTACGCAAACCTACACCGCCAAACCCGACCGTCTTTGATAGACTCTCCCCTCACGGAGGGTCTACATGGGTCGCGGTCGTCTCCTGCGTTTGGGTCTGTTTCAACTGGCGGCGGGGTCAAGCTCCGTCATCTTCCTGGGCACCGTCAACCGGGTGATGCGGGTGGAGTTTGGCCTGGACGTCTTTCTGGTGAGCCTGCTGGTGGGCGGCGGGCACTACCTGGGCGGGCTGGCCAGCATCCCTTTCGGCCACTATTCCGACACGCACCGGCTGGGCGGCTACCGGCGGACCGCCTATGCGCTGGCGGGCGCGCTCATCACCGCGCTGTGCCTGGCCGCCGCGCCGCTGGTGGTGCAGTGGCTGGCCGCGCACCAGACCCCGCTGGCCTGGAGCCTGGGTTTCCTGTTCTTCCTCACCGAGGGCCTGGCCACCGCCATCGGCGGCACCGCCTACCTGGCCCTCATCGCCGACCTGACGACGGAAAGAGAGCGCGGCCCCGCGACCGGCGTGGTGTGGACCATGCTGATGGTGGGCATCATCTTCACCGGCATCGCCAGCAGCGTGGTGCTGGACCCGTACTCATTCGCGAGGTTTGAGACTCTCGCCTGGCTGGCGGCGGGCTTTGCGCTGGTGCTGGCGGTGGCGGCGCTGGCAGGGCAGGAGCCGCGCGTGACCGCGGCCCCGGCTGCCCAAGCCGCGGCAGGGCCGGGCTTTGCGGCCTCCCTGCGGTTATTGCTTTCCAGCCGGCAGGCGCGCTGGTTCGCGGCGTTCCTGGGGCTGGCGCTGTTCTCCTTCTTCATGTACGACGTCATCCTGGAACCGTTCGGCGGCGAGGTATTTGGGCTGGCGGCGGGCGTCACATCGCGCTTCAATTCCTACCTGGGCGTGGGCGTGATCCTGGGCATGCTGCTGGGCGGGACCGTGCTCATCCCGCGCTTCGGCAAGCCGCGCATCACCGGGCTGGGCTGCTGGCTGATGGGCGGGGCCTTTGCCCTGCTGGCGCTGGCCGGCTTCACCGAGGCGGAGCGCCTGCTCACGTTGGCTATCACCGCACTGGGTTTTGGCTCCGGCCTGTTCACCGTGGGCGGCGTGGCGCTGATGATGGACCTGACCGCCGCGCGGCACACTGGCCTGTTCGCGGGCGCCTGGACCCTGGTGCGCACCCTCGCCACCGGGCCGGCCTCGGTGACGGGCGGCGCGCTGGTGGCGGGCTTCGCCGGCCTGGGCGCGACGGCCGGGCAAGCGTATGGACTGGTGTTCGCGCTGGAGGGCGTGGGGGTGATCGTGGCCGCCTTAATGCTGGCGCGGGTGGGCGTGCAGAGCTTCCAGCGCGAGGTGGCCCCCTTCGGGCAGTTAGCATCCGAAGCGATGGACTGAGTTCGTACTCTTTCTCTTCGACACGGGCCGCGGGCTGCGTCAATCCTAGACGCAGCCCGCGGCCCGTATCTATTGGTAAAATACAATCCATGCCCATCCCCCACGACTATCACATGCACTCCAACTTCTCGTGCGACTGCCAGGCGGCCATGGCCGAAATGTGCCAGGCCGCCGTGGACCGCGGCATCCCCGAGATCGGCTTCACCGAGCACTTCGACCTGCACCCCGGCGAGGCCGACAATTGCCGCGACTTCCGCCTGGACGGCTGGGCGCTGGAGGTGGATCGCTGCCGATCCGCCTTTGCTGGCCGCCTGACCGTCCGCGCCGGCATCGAGCTGGGCGAGCCGCACATCTACGCTGCCGAGGCGCAGGCAATCCTTGCACGCTATCCCTTCGACTATGCCCTCGGCTCCTTGCACTGGGTGGGCAGCGACAGCATCTTCGACCTGGCTTTCTTCCAGGCCTATCCCGCCGCCGAGGCGTTCCGGATGTACTTCGAGGAATTGGAGCGGGTGGCGCGGGCGGGCGGCTTCGACATCCTCAGCCACCTGGACGTGCCGGTGCGCACCGCGCATGCCGTCTATGGCCGCTACGACCCGCGCGAGCACGAGGACAGCATCCGCCCTGTGTTGCGCGCCTGCGTGGAGCGCGGGCTGGCGCTGGATATCAACACCGCCGCGCTGCGCCGCCGCGCCAAGGTGCTCAACCCCGGCCTGGACATCCTGCGCTGGTATGTGGAGATGGGGGGCGAGCACGTGACGCTCGGCTCCGACGCGCACCGGCCCGACCAGGTGGGCGCGGGCCTGGAGGCGGCCCTGGAGGCGGCGCGGGCGGCGGGGCTGAAGTATCTGACGTTCTACGAGGGGCGGCAGGCGCGGCTGGCGCCGATTGACTGACAGAGTCCGCGTGTCTTCGTGGTTGAGTTAGCTGTCCGCCGCCTCGGGCTCGTCCCCTACGCCGAAGCCTGGGAGCTCCAGAAGTCCCTGGCCGCCCAGCGCGCGGCCGGCGAGATTCCTGACACCCTGCTCCTGCTGGAGCACCCGCACACCTACACCCTGGGCCGCGCGGGCCACGCAGAGAACCTGCTGTGGGACGAGGCGCAATTGGCGGCGCGCGGCATCACCCTGCACTGGGTGGACCGGGGCGGCGACATCACCTACCACGGGCCGGGGCAGTTGGTGGGTTATCCGATCATGGCGCTCGGCGCGCCGGTGGACGGCGCGGGCCGCATCCCCCAGGCCGACTACGTGGGCTACGTGCGCAAGCTGGAAGAGACCCTCATCCGGGCGGTGCTCCAGTTTGGCCTCGTCGCCGGGCAGATGAAGGGACTGACGGGCGTGTGGGTGCAGCCGGACGTGGCCTCGCGCTGCCCGCACTGCCCGCCGGCCGCGCGCCAGGCCCCCTCCAAGCTGGCCGCCATCGGCGTCAAGGTGGATGCGCGCGGCGTCTCCCAGCACGGCTTCGCCCTGAACGTCCGCCCGGACATGAGCTATTGGGATGGCATCATCGGCTGCGGGCTGGCGGATCACGCCTCCATCTCGCTGGCCGACCTGATGGACAAGCCGCCCAGCCTGGAGGCGGTGATGGAGGCGGTGGAAGAAGCGTTTGTGAAAGTGTTCGACGCGGAGATCGTGGCTGTAGGCCGGTAATCCGCCGATCCTAGACAGGCCCTGTATCTCGCGTACAATGGGCGCTGAGAGATGCGGCCATGACTGAACTGCTAAATCCCCCAGTGCGGCGTGTGGAGAAGGTTGAAGATGAGTTGCCGCTGCGGCTCACTCACCGTGATTTTCTGCGCCTGGCGCCCGAAGACGCTAAGGCCGAGCTAATCGAAGGGGAAATCGTCATTATGCCCACACCCTCGGGCTCGCATGAGCGGCTACAAGTCTTTCTCTTGACAGTGATCAACCTCTTCGCAGATCGTTTTCAGCTCGGCGAAGTGCTGGGCTCGCGGACAGCCGTCCATATTGATGAGCACAACACCTACGAGCCGGACATCCTCTTTGTCAGCGCGGCGCGCGCGGACATCATCACCGAGAGCCACATCACCGCCGCGCCTGACCTGGTCATCGAGATTTTGTCGGCCAGCACGGCCCGCTACGACCGCGGCCCCAAGCTGGCCGGCTACTCAGCCGCCGGGGTGCGCGAGTTGTGGCTGATCGACCCCTACGGCCCGGCGGGGACGCAGTTCTTCCAGCAGCAGGACGGCAAGTTGGTGGAGGTGGCGGCGGCGGATGGGGTGCTGCGCTCGCTGGCCCTGCCGGGGTTTGACCTGCGCCCCGCCTGGCTGTGGCCCGACGAGCACGGCGCGCTGCCCAACACGGTGGATGTATTGAAGATACTGGGAGTGGTGTAATGCCGATCAAGGAACCGACCCGCGACCGCCTCATCCACCTGGACGAGGTCGAAGCCCCCCGCCCGCAGCGCCGGCCCGACTGGCTGAAGGTGCGCGCCCCCACCGGCGAGACCTACGAGTGGCTGCGCGGCCTGATGCGCTCCAAGACCCTGCACACCGTGTGCGAAGAGGCCATGTGCCCCAACATCGGCGACTGCTGGGGCCGCGGCACCGGCACCTTCCTGATGATGGGCGACGTGTGCACCCGCACCTGCGGCTTCTGCGACGTCAAGCACGGCCGCCCCAAGCCCCTGGACTTCGACGAGCCTAACCGCGTGGCCGAGGCCATCAAGGCCATGAACCTCAAGCACGCCGTCATCACCAGCGTCAATCGCGACGAGCGGCCCGACGGCGGCGCCCCCATCTTCGCCGCGGTCATTCGGCGCATCCGCGAAATTCATCCCGGCTGCTCCATCGAAGTCCTCATCCCAGACTTCAAGGGCAGCCGCGAGGCACTCAAGATCGTCATGGACGCGCGGCCCGAGATCCTCAACCACAACGTGGAGACCGTGCCGCGCCTGTTCAAGCACGTCCAGCCGCAGGACAATTACGCCTGGGCGCGCGCCACCCTCAGCCAGGCCAAGGAACTGGACCCCGAGGTGCTCACCAAGAGCGGCATCATGCTCGGCCTGGGCGAGACAATGGACGAAGTGAAGCAGACCATCACCGACATCCGCTCCTGGGGCGTGGATATCCTCACCGTCGGGCAATACCTCCAGCCCTCCAAGCGCCACCTGCCCATCGAGCGCTATTACACCCTGGACGAGTTCGCGGAGCTAAAGCGCTTCGCCCTGGACGAGCTGAAGTTCGCCTGGGTGGAGTGCGCCCCGCTGGTGCGCTCGTCCTACCACGCCGAGGAGCAGGTCGCCGCGCTGAGCATCGTCCACCGCAAGCTGTATGGAGAGAATCATGGCTGATGCCGTCATCCAGCCAGCGGCTCCCGCCGATGCCCCCGCGCCACCCATGACAGCCGATGAACTGCTGCGGCTGCCGACCGGCATGGGCAAGCGCTATGACTTGATTAGAGGAGAGCTGAGGACGATGTCCCCCGCTGGATTTCGACATGGCAGTATTGTCGCAATACTCACCAGGCGTCTAGTTGCGTATGTGATGGATGGCAAATTGGGCCGGGTGGCCGGCGCGGAGACTGGGTATGTGCTTGAACGGAACCCTGACACCGTGCGCGCCCCAGACATCTCGTTTGTCACGCAAGCCCGGCTCGATGAGATTTCGCTGATCAGGGGATTCTTCCCTGGAGCGCCCGACCTGGCCGTGGAGGTTGTCTCACCCGGTGACTCTGCTTCCGAAGTCCTGGCCAAGACGACTGACTATCTGGAGGCTGGCGCGCGCCAGGTGTGGGTGCTCTATCCGGATGAGCGCAAGGTGGCGGTGTTCCGCTCCATTCGTGAGAGCCACATCATCGCGGACGGCGACACCCTCGACGGCGGCGACCTGCTGCCGGGCTTCGCCTGCCCGGTGGCGGAGTTGTTTGATTAAGCCAAACAGGGCCGGCCATGCCGGCCCTGTTGTTTTGCGGCGGCCTACTTCTCTTCCAGGGTCAGGCTGCCCACCCCCATATCAACGTCAATCGTGATCGTCGGGCCGCTGCCGCTCAGTTCGTAGCGGTCGCCGCTCTGCGACCAACCCCCGTCGAGGTCCACGTCCGTCAGCCCGCCATCCAGGTTGACCACGACGTTCGTCCCGGCCGGCACCACGATATGCACGCTGCTCACGCCCGAGTTGACCGACACATCCATGTCGCGCTGCAAGTCGCCGGAAAAGTCCAGCTCATAATCACCGGCCCCGCTGGTGAACACCACGCGGTCCGCGTTGGCGTTCGCCAGCCCGATGATCTTCACCGACGAAGCCCCGGTCTCGTACCGCAGTTCATCCATGGCCTCGGGGTTCAGGCTGTTGAACTGGACCTCGGCGTTGCTGGCCCCATCGTGCACGGTCAGGCTGCGCAGCGGCACCCCGTCCAGGTCCAGGCTGCCATCGTAGGCTCCAGCATTCACCGTCAGCCGGTAGGGGATGTCGCCCAGCTTCAGGTTCCAGTCGTTAATGACATCATTGTCGGGGATGCCGCCGATCGTATCGTTATCGTCGCCTTGGGTCACCGTCACCTGGTCGCCGGTGTTCTCGATCTCTGGTTCCCACTCCGCCACGTTGTAGCGGATCTCACCCTCTAGCACTCCCTCGCCGCCGCCGCTCAGGCTCAGTTTGCCCGCGGCCATGTTGATCGTCAGGTTAACTTCGTCCTCGCCCGTGGGCAGCGGTTCGTTGACGGTGACGGTCTCGGTTGGGCCAGTCCGCAGACGCGGCAGCCCCATATCCACCGAGCAGGCCAAGGACGCCGCCGCCAGCGCGGCCACGGCCACCAAGATTGCTTTGCTTTTCATAATGTACTCTCCCTGCCTAGTGCGATTGTCGAATGCAATCTCTTCTACGCGGGCCGGGCGGGGCGGTTGCGGGAAGTCTGGCTACGAGCGCAGCGCCAGCAATTCGCGGGTGCGGGGATGGTCGGCGTACACGCCACGGTAGCGGGGCGGGAGCATAGCGGCGATGCGGCACATCAGTTCGGTGGTGGCAGCTTCCAACTGCTCGGCCGTCGGGCGCGACCGCTGGCCCGCCTCGCCCAGATACATCGGCTCGCCATAGGTAAGCGTTACCGGGATGCGCCGGAACGACGTCAGCGCCCGCGCCACCTGGTCGGTATTGGTGATCGCGGCCGGGAGGATGGGCGCGCCGGAGACGTAGGCCAGGAACGCCGCGCCGGTCTTGCCCGGCTGGAGCGCGCCGGTCTTGCTGCGGGTGCCTTCCGGCGCCACGCCCAGGATGGAGCCTTCGCGCAGCACGCGCACGGCATGCTTCATCGTGGACGGACTGGTGGTCTCGCGGTTCACCCAAATCACGTCGTTCATCTCCATCACCCACCGGAAGAACGGGCGGCTGCGGTAGGTGTCGGCGTTGAAAACCGTGGCCTTGCGATTGGGCGTCGAGATGAAGATCAGCGGCGGGTCGAAGCGGCTGAGGTGGTTGGGGCTGATGATGACGCCGCCCGGCGGCAGGCGCTCCGCCCCGGTGATCGTCACCCGGCAGCAGAGCCGGTAGGCAGCCGCGAACAGCCGCCGCATCCGTTCCTGCCCTTGCCGCGACAGCTTGCCCCGCACGAACACTGGCAATTCAGAGGTGCGTTCCTGGTCCACGGCAGTACATTTTAATGCTTTTGCTGCATCGCGTGATAGTCACATCCGCTGGCGGCCCTTGGGAACCTCAGCCGGCCTGCGCGCGTTATTATGGTGACAAGGAGAAACGCCGTATGTTCCGCAACTTTGCCCTGCTTGCCATCCTGGCCAGTCTGCTGCTCGCGGCCTGCACCGCGCCCGGCGGCAGCCAGCCAACCGAACTTCCCGTTCCAACCGCCACCGAGCCGCCTGCCACGGCGACCACCGAGCCGCCGGCTGTTACCCTGACCCCAGGCCCGGATGAGCCGGTGACGGCCGAGCCCGGCGGCGCGGCCACCCCCGCCCCCCAGCCGTGGGACCCGCAGCCAGGGGACAAATCCTTGGAGCGCGGCCCCGCGCATGTGGAAGGCGCCGCGGTGCTGGTGCTGGAGAGCTTCCCCGTCCAAATCATGCTCACGCTGAGCGGCTCGCTGCCCACGCCCTGCCACCAACTGCGGGTCGCCGTCGCCGCGCCCGATGCCCAAAACCAGATCGCGGTGGAGGTCTACAGCGTGGCCGACCCGGCGCAGAGCTGCACCCAGAATCTCGCCCCGTTTGAGGTCAATGTCCCGCTGGGCAGCTTCCCCAGCGGCAGCTACACCGTGCTGGTCAACGGCACGCCTATGGGCGAATTCACGGCCTAAACGGGCCTCCCCCATTCGGGCAGGCCGCGCCAATACGAATCTAACGGGCGCGCCCTATAGTTTGACCAAGACGGGGAGTGACTCGCTGTATAATCCTCAGCATGTCCGATTCCCCCGTCCCGGCCGAACAGCGGCTGGACCAGGCCCGCAACGTCTGGCTGGCCACCGTCCGGCCGGATGGCCGCCCCCATCTTGTCCCCATCTGGTTCGTGACAGACGGCGACCGGTGGTATATCTGCACGGCGCCGGGCAGCATTAAGGCCCGAAATTTGCACTCCAACCCGCGCGTGGCCCTGGCGCTGGAAGACGGCGACCAGCCCTATATCGTTGAAGGGCAGGCCCGGCCGGTGGCCCAGGTCACACCGGAGATTATTGGTAAGTTCAAGGCGAAGTACGAGTGGGATATCACCACCGACCCGCACTATTCACAGGTATTCGAGATCGGCGAGGTCCGGCGGGTGATGATACGCGGATAGGGCCAGTGCGGCGGGATGGGTCAGTGGCTGACCCGCCGCGCGCCCCAAGAAAGGACTGTTTCGCATGATGCGTTTTGACCGCTTTACCGAGCGCGCCCAGGATGCCGCCGCGCGCGCCTATGAGATTTTGCAGCGCTACGGCCACAACCAGGTGGATACCGAGCACATCCTGCTGGCGCTGCTGGAGCAGCCCGAGGGCGTCATCCCCCAAATCCTCGAAAAACTTAGCGTGGACCAGGAGTTGATCAAGAAGCGCCTGGACGACGTGCTGCGCGCCTCGCCCAAGGCCGCCATCTACGGCGGCGGCACCGGGCAGGTCTTTATCACCCCGCGCGTCAAGCGCATCATCGACCTGGCCAACGAGGAGGCCAACCGCCTCAAGGATGAGTACATCTCCACCGAGCATATCTTCCTGGCCATCCTGTCGGAGCGCAACACGGCCGTGGCCCGCATCCTGGCGGAGGCCGGCATCACCAAGGAGCGCGTCTACGACACCGTCAAGGACATCCGCGGCGGCCAGCGCGTGACCGACCCGCAGGCCGAAACCCGCTACCGCACCCTGGAGAAGTATTCGCGCGACCTGACCCAGTTCGCCAAGGCCGGCAAGCTCGACCCGGTGATTGGCCGCGACGACGAAATCCTGCGCGTCATCCAGATCCTCTCGCGCCGCACCAAGAACAACCCGGTGCTCATCGGCGAGGCCGGCGTGGGCAAGACCGCCATCGTGGAGGGCCTGGCCCAAAAGATCGCCACCAACGACGTGCCCGAGATCCTCTCCGGCAAGAAGGTCATCTCGCTCGACCTGGGCGCCATGATCGCCGGCTCGCGCTTCCGGGGCGAGTTCGAGGAGCGCCTCAAGGCCGCCATCGAAGAGGTCCAGCGCGCCGAGGGCGACATCATCCTGTTCATTGACGAGCTGCACACGGTGGTTGGGGCGGGCGCAGCCCAGGGCGCGATGGACGCCAGCAACATGCTCAAGCCGGCCCTGGCGCGCGGCGAGTTGCAGTGCATCGGCGCCACCACCCTGGACGAGTTCCGCAAGCACATCGAGAAGGACGCCGCGCTGGAGCGCCGCTTCGCGCCCGTCTTCGTGGACGAGCCGTCGGTGGACGAGACCATCCAGATGCTGCACGGCCTGCGCGACCGCTATGAGGCGCACCACAAGGTGACTATCAGCGACGCCGCGCTGGAGGCCGCCGTCAAGCTGTCGCAGCGCTACGTCACCGAGCGCAGCCTGCCCGACAAGGCCATTGACCTGATGGACGAGGCCGCTGCCAAACTGCGCGTGGCCCTGTACTCGCTGCCCACCGATCTGAAGACCCTCAAGGCCGAGATCGACCGCTTGCAGGCCGAGGAGGAGCAGGCCGGCCTGGCCCGGGACTACGAACACGCCGCTCAGAAGAAAGCCGAGCGCCTGCGCATCGAGACCGAATTCCACGAGAAGCGCGACGCCTGGGAGCGCGAGCACCAGCT
This sequence comes from uncultured Anaerolineales bacterium, assembly GCA_964497615.1. GTDB lineage: Bacteria > Chloroflexota > Anaerolineae > Anaerolineales > UBA6663 > CAZCEC01. The sequence continues at coordinate 49,179 of CAZCEC010000008.1, forward strand.
TGACGAGGTGGTGGATGACAGCGACATTGCCGAGGTCGTCTCGCAGTGGACGGGCATCCCGCTGAACCAGATGCTGGAAACCGAGTCCGAGAAGTTGCTGCACATGGAAGACCGCCTGCACGACCGCATCATCGGCCAGGACGCGGCGGTGCACGCCATCGCCGACGCCATCCGCCGGTCGCGGGCCGGGCTCAAGAGCCCCAAGCGCCCCATCGGGTCGTTCATCTTCCTCGGCTCCTCCGGCGTGGGCAAGACCGAATTGGCCAAGGCCCTGGCCGAGTTCATGTTCGACGATGAGGATGCCCTGGTGCGCGTGGACATGAGCGAGTACCGCGAGCAGCACACCGTCTCGCGGCTGTTCGGCGCGCCGCCCGGCTACGTCGGCTATGAGGAGGGCGGGCAGCTCACCGAGGCCGTGCGCCGCCGCCCGTACCGGGTGGTGCTGTTCGACGAGATCGAGAAAGCCCACCCCGATGTGTGGAACGCCCTGCTGCAAATTCTGGACGACGGCCGCCTGACCGATGGCCAGGGGCGCGTGGTGGACTTCCGTAACACGGTCCTGATCATGACCAGCAACCTGGGCACTGAGTTCGTCAAGAAGTCGGGCAGCCTGGGCTTCCTGCGGCGCGGCGAGGACGGCACCACCGACGACGACAACCAGGACAAGATCGAGCGCGCCCTCAAGGCCACCTTCCGGCCCGAGTTCCTCAACCGCGTGGATGAGATCATCACCTTCAAGCCGCTCTCGGTCATGGACGTGGAGCGCATCGTGGACTTGCAGATGAAGGAAATCCAGGAACGCCTGGAGGAGCACGGGCTGAGCGTTCAGCTCACCGAGGCCGCCCGCTCCTGGCTGGCCCGCGAGGGATTCGACCCGGCCTTTGGCGCGCGCCCCCTGCGCCGCGCCCTGCAGAAGCACGTCGAAAGCCCGCTCTCGGTGCAGATGCTGCGCGGCGAGTTCAAGCGCGGCGACCTGGTGATCGTGGACTATGTGGAGGGCGAGGGCTTGCAGTTCCGCCGCGAGGCCCCCGCCGAGGCTCCCGCGCCGCTGAAGGTGGAAGAACCTGCGCCGGTCTCGCAGTAATACAGTCGAAACAAAATGAGACGCCGATGGGCGTCTCATTTTGTTTCCACGGAAACGATGACTGGTCGGGGCGGCCAGATTTGAACTGGCGACCTCGCGGTCCCAAACCGCGCGCTCTGCCGAGCTAAGCTACGCCCCGGACAGACGGAGTATACCCGCCGTCCGCGCCGGGCGTCAAGGCAATGGTTCTGCGGTCCTACCCGGCACGGGCGTAACTCGCCGCCGCCAGCGGGGTTGACTCCCGTATAATGACGCCGAGAGGTTGATATGACCGAGATCGCATTTGCGCTGGACAACAACGGCATCGGCACCCTGACGCTGAACCGCCCCCAGGTGCGCAACGGGCTGGGCTGGTCGGCCATGCGCGCCTTTGCCGAGGCCGTCGAACAGGCCCACGCCGCCGCCCGCCTGGACCCCGTCCACATGGACGCCATCCGCCTCAACGGCGCCTCCGCCCCGGATACGCGCCAACCCCTGCGCGCCCTGATTGTCACCGGCGCCGGCTCGGCCTTTGCTTCGGGCGGTGATGTACAGGAATTACAGGCCTTTCCTTCCCGCGCCGATGGCCTGCGCCTTGCCAGCCTGATGGGCGACGCCCTGGCCCGGCTGGAGGCGCTGCCGTGCCCCACCATCGCCGCCATCAATGGCCCAGCGCGCGGCGGCGGCGCGGAGCTGGCCGTGGCCTGCGACCTGCGCGTGATGGACGCCGCCGCCGACATCGGCTTTGTGCAGGCGCGGCTGGGCATCATCCCGGCCTGGGGCGGCGGCCAGCGCCTGCTGCGCGCCATCGGCTATGCCCGCGCCCTCGAACTGCTGGCCACCGGCCGGGTCGTCTCGGCGGCGGAAGCGCTGGCCCTGCGGCTGGTCAACCTGGTGGCTGCCGCGGGCGAGGCCCTGGCCGCCGCCCGCCGCCTGGCGGAGCAGATCGCCGCCAACCCGCCCGCCGCCACCCAGGCCGCCAAGCGCATCCTGCGCGCCAGCCTGGCCCGCACCGACGAAGACGCGATGGCGGCCGAGCGCGCCGAGTTCCCTTCCCTGTGGGATACCGAGTTCCGGCGCGAGGCCGTGCGTAAGTTCCTCAACCGCTCCAAACCTTAGCCACGAATCACACGAACGCAGCGCGAATTGGCACGAATAGGTCATCATTCGTCTCATCCACGCCATCAGCAGCCACGCATGGCACGAACAGAGCACGAAGGGGTATCATTCGTTTCATCCGGTCCACCGGAACGCCCCATTGAGGGGTCCGTTGACGAAATAGCCGTGGCCTATCAACTCCTCGCGCGCTACTACGATCTCGAAAACGCCGCCTTCACCGAGGACCTGGACTTCTGGCTGGGCCTGGCCGAAGCGCACGGCGGCCCCATCCTGGAGCTCGGCTGCGGCACCGGGCGCGTCCTGCTCAACCTGGCGCGGCGCGGCTTTGCCGTCACGGGCGTGGACAACTCCAATGCGATGCTCGACCGCCTGCGCGCCAAGCTCGCCGCCGCCTCGGGCCGCCACCTGGCCGCGCCGCCCGTCATCGCGCAGGCCGCGCTCGAAGACTTCGACCTGGGCCAAGCTTTCGCCCTGGCGCTCCTGCCCTACAATACCTTCATGCACCTGCTGACCACCGAGGCGCAGCTGGACGTGCTGGCCCGCATCCGCCGCCACCTGCGCCCCGGCGGCGTGCTGGCGCTGGACCTGCCCAACCCCGGCGAGGTGTACGCCGCCGCCGACCAGGGCCTCGCCCTGGAGCGCTCCTTCGCCGACGGCGACCGCACCGTCCAGCAGTTCTCGTCCATCGCCCTGGACCGCGCCGCCCAACTGGCCCACATCACCTGGAACTACGACTCCACCGGCCCCGGCGGCGACCTCCAACGCACCATCGTGCCCCTCACCCTGCGCTACACCTTCCCGGCCGAAATGCGGCTTCTGCTGGAGCGCACTGGCTTCACCCTGGCCCGCTTGCAGGGCGACTACACCGGCGCCCCCTTCGCCGACGGCGCGCCGCGCATGGTCGTCATTGCACAAGCTAGCCGCCCTTGACCACCAGCACCGGCCGCTCGAGCCCCAGCACCACGGCCTCGGCCACATCTTCTAACAGGTAGGCGCGCAGCCGGCCCGTGCCGGTCGAAGTGTCGGGGGCCGTGTGTCCGCCGATGACCACCAGATCGTAGTCCCCCTCCCGCGCTTCGGCCGTAATCTCATCGAGCACTAGACCATGCCGCAGCTTGGGATGCACTCGCACCTCGGCCCCGGCGGCGTGCGCGCGGGCCACCTCCACCTCCCGCGCCAGGTGGCGGCCCTCGCGCGTCTCGCGGGCCATGGCCTGTTCAGCTGTTTCGATCAACTGGTCCAGCGGCGCCTCCGCCGACACCGCCATCTGCGACATGACGTGCAGGACCGTCAGCGTGACGCCCGTCGCCCCGCCTTGGGCGGCCCAGCCCGCCGTGCGTCCGCCCCAGCGCGCCGCCCGCTCGCCGCGCACATCGCCCCCGGTGCAGGCCAGAATGCGCGTCACGTCGGCGCGCGGCGGGCCTTTCACGATCAGCACCGGCGTCTCGGCATACCGCGCCAGGCGGGCGGCCACCGAGCCAAAGGCCAGCCGCGCCCACCCCCGCCGCCCGCGCGAGCCTACCACGATCAGGTCATAGCCGCCGCCCGCGCTCTCGGCCAGCAGGGCTTGCGCGCGCCGTTCGGGCCGCAGCCGCACCTCCACCGGGCCGGGCAGCCAGGCTTGCGCTTGGGCCACAGCGGCGGGCACGGTCTCCGCCCCATTCACCTGGGCCGACCCCAGCAGCGTCACCTGCGCGCCGGCCGCGCCCGCCAGCCAGCCGCCCAGCCGCGCCGCCTGCTCGGAGGCCGGCCCCTCGTCGGCATAGATCAAGAACCGCATTCACGTCCTCCCGGGCCGGTGCCTCAGCGCGCCAGCATCAAAATGACCGGCGCGCCCACAATCACCGCCAGAAAAATCGCCAGGCTGCGGCGCGACGCCCCAATGGCCTGCGCCGCCCGCAGCAGCGCGCGCTCGTAGGGTTGATACGCTAGCAACAGGATGGCAAGCGACACCACGGCCACGCTGACCATCTCTACCAGCACCACTGTGAAGGCCCGCGGGTTGTTCAGCAGCAGGGCCGCCACCAGGGTATCTACGAAGGTGGTAATGTTGGCGCCCATGATGTAGGGGATGACGTTCTCGCGCCGGATGTAGCCTCGGGCCGACAGCGGCACGAGCATGGACAGCGACACCGAGACCGACATCGTGACGCTGGTGATGGCCAGCCCCAGCCCAAAGGTCACCAGCGGCCGGTAGAGCAGCCGCGCCATGCCGCCAAAGGCGCTCTCTTGCAGGCGCAGGTCGGGCAGGGCATGGTCGATCAGGCTCAGGCTGTACCACAGCACCCCAAAGCCCAGCGCAAAGATCAGCCAGTGCGGCAGCCGCGCCTCCGCCAGCGCCACCAGCGGGTCGAACACCACCTCGATGGCCGAGACGACGCCCACCGCGCCGCGCGGCTGGAGCCAGTCGAAAGCGCCCGTGCGTAATAACCAGTAGCCCAACGCCAGCGCCGGCAGATACACCGCCGCGGTCACGATGAACGACAACAGCCCCATCGCCAGGCTGCCCTGGCGCTCGTGCCCGCGCAGGGTGTACACAAAGCCCAGCGCCAGCACGATGAAGGCCGCGCCCAGCCGGCTGCCCGTGATCATGGCGAACGCGCCCAGCCCGTCAAGTGCCTGCGCGTCGAACAGGGTTAGCGCGGTGGCCGCCACCGGCGAGCCCGACAGCGCCACGTAGGCGAACAGCCAGCCAAACCCGAGCGCATTGGCCGGGTTCTGCACCGCCAGGCCGTCGCGCACGAACGGCACCAGGGCCTTGGCGCCGCTCTTGAGCAATTGCAGGGCCAGGATAAAGAGGAAAACGGACAGCGCGAAGAGCAGTATCTTGCGCCAGTTGATGCGACCGCGGGTTCGCATCCGCGCCCCGCTCAGGCGTCGCCCGCAACCTCGCGGGCCAGCCGGTCAAAGTACTCGGCCAGGTAGCGGTGGCGCTCGGCCGCCAGGGCGCGGGCCTGGGCAGTGTGCAGCCGGTCCTGCACCCGCCTCAGCTTGAACAGGAATTCGTGATACGGGGTATGCGGCTCATCCGGTTCTTTCTCGCCGGTGGCCTTGAACTTCTCGGACGGCTCGCCCGTCAGCGGCTGGCCCGCCAGCGCGGCATAGGCCATGGCGCGCGCCACGCCGATGGCGCCCAGCACGTCGAGCTTGTCGCAGTCAAAGAGGATCTTGGCTTCCAGGGTGCGCGGCGCCTCGGTGCCCCGGAAGCGGTGCGCGCGGATGCAGTGCAGCACCGCCTCGATGCGGTCGTCCGGCCAGCCCTCGGCCCGCAGGATGCCGCGCGCCGCCTCGGCCGAGGCCTCGTGGTGACTGGCGCGCCCCCCGCTGGCCTCCCCCTCCGGCGTGGCCCCGGCAGCATCGTGCAGCAGCACTGCCGCCCGCAGCACGTCCATGTCGGCCCCCTCCGCCTGCCCAATGCGCTCGGCCAGCGCCAGCACGCGCAGGATGTGGGCGAAGTCGTGCACCGGGTCGGCGGCAGCGTAATACTGGCGAGCCTGTTCTATGGTGAGCATTTCGCGGCGCGTGTGAGGGGTGTAGCGCGAGGCGTGATGAGAGCCAAACTCAGTCACGCCTCACGGATCACGTTTCGGTCTTCTCAGTCCCTGGCTTGCTGCCGATCTCCACCAACTGAATCTGCGCCTGGTAACGTTTGCCGTCAATCTCAATCTTGCCGTTGGCGTAGTACCCGCGCGACCCGGTCTTGAAGTTCTTCTCCGGCAGCGCCATCGCGGCCAGAACCTGCCCGCCGTCCGTCTTGATCTCAGCGATGATGGTCATAGGGTTTCCTCAGTGCAGGGCCACATCTCCGGCGTTACGAATCAGACCTCACGCGTCACGCCCCCATCGCCACCACCAGCGCCATGGCGTGCTCGTGGGTGTGGCTCAGGCTCACCGACCACTCAGCCAGCCCCAGTTCCGCCGCCAGGGCCAGGGCCGCGCCGTGCAGCCGGAGCTGCGGGCCGCGCCGCTCGTCGCGCACGATCTCGATTTCTTTCCAGCCCACGTCGCCGATGCCGCGGCCCAGCGCCTTGGCCACCGCTTCCTTGGCCGCGAAGCGCGCCGCCAGCGCCGGGGTGCGGCCTTCCGATTCGATGAGTTCCAGGGGGGTGAAAAAGCGATTGAAGAAGCGGTCGCCGTGCCGCAGAATCGCAGCGTCGATCCGGGCGACTTCGATGATGTCTACGCCGGTTCTAAGCATGAAGATCGTCAGGAGAGTGAGGCCTCCGACGAACGACGATAGACGAAGGACGAAGGCGCGCGTTCGTCTTTCGTCGTTCGTCCTTCGTCGCCTTTACTCCGGTCCCGCAATCGCCAGCACGTACCGCTCGGCGCTCAAGTACTCGCGCGCCACGTCCAGGATGCGCTCGCGGGTGATGCTCTTGATCAGGTCCGGGTAGCGCTGCAAGAAGTCCAGCCCCAGGCCATACAGCTCCAGCGAGCTGATGCTCCCCGCCAGCCCCTCGTTCGTCTCCAGGCTGAACGGCAGCCGGCCCAGGAAGTTGGTCTTGTTGTCGGCCAACTCGTCGGGCGTCACCTTGCGCGCGGTGAATTTGGCGATCTCGCGCCGGATCAGGGCCACGGCCCGCTCCACGTTCTTAGGGTTCACCCCGGCGTAGGCGCGCCACGGACCCGGCCCCAGCCCGCCGTCCAGCGCCGAGGCGGCGTAGTAAGCCATGCCGCCCTTCTCGCGCACGTGGAAGCCCACGCGCCCGCCCATCCCAAACACGCCCAGGATGTTGTTGGCCAGCCGCGCCGCCAGAAAGTCTGGGTGGCGCCGCTCCGGCCCCGGCGCGCCCAGCACAATGTCGCTTTGCGCCTTGCCCGGCATCGCCACCCGCCGCGTGATCGGCTCCGCGGGCGGCGCGATGGGCGGCAGGGCGGGCTGGGGCGGCTGGTCGGGGTTGGCCCAATCGCCGAAGTAGCGCTCGAGCAGGTCAATGGCCGCCTCGGTGCGCACTGCGCCCACCACGGTCACGATCATGCCGTGCGGGCCAAAGTGCCGGCGGTGATAGTTGACCAAGTCATCGCGCGTCAGCGCCTGAATGGTGTCGGGGTAGCCATCCTCGTCCACCGCGTAGGGGTGGCCGGGGTAGGCAGCCTCGAAGAACGCCTCCTCGGCGCGGGCGCGCGTGCTGTTCGCCCGGATCGCCAGGCGGGTGAGCAGTTCGCCCCGCAGGCGCTCCACCTGCTCGTCCGGGAAGGTCGGGCGGCGCAGCGCGTCGGCGGCCAGTTCCAGCATCAGCGGCAAGTCCTCGGCCAGGCTCTTGGCATAGAAGCCGGAGGTGTGCGTGCCGCCCGAGACCGACAAACTGGCGCCCGCCGACTCGATCGCCTCGTAGATTTCATTGAAGCTGCGCCGCTCGGTGCCCCGCATCAGCGCGCCGGCCGCAAAACCGCCCAGGCCCGCCTGCGCGCGGCTCTCCCACAACGCGCCCGCGCGCACGTCGGCATCCACCACCACCGATGGGCTGGTGTGGTTCTCGAACACCAGCACCGTGATGCCGTTGCTCAATTCCCGGCGCGTGATCGTCTCCGGCCCCGGCACCGAATGACCGTCCACCACCGTCTTGCGCTTTACCCGGCTTGCCGTCTTCGTCTCAGTCGCTGCCAATGTTGTTCCGCCTCCCGCGCTATGAGCGTGTCTGTCGTGCGTCAGTCGTCCTCATCCATCTCGCCCTGACCGTTCGGCGATTGGCTGCCATTCGCATCCGGCACGAAATGGCCCACCGTGCGGTTGGTGCGCGCCAGGTACTTCTGCGCCACGCGCTGCACATCCGCCACGCTCACCGCCGCCAGGTTGTCCAGGTAGTTGTCGAACCAGCGGTACGAGTCGAACAGCTCGGTGTGCCCCAGCCAGTAGGCCTGGTTGGTCACGCTCTCCGCGCCGTAGGCGAACAAGGCGCGGGCCTGCTTGACCGCCTTGGCCAGTTCGGCCTCCGCCACCGGCTCGGCCCGCATCCGCTCCACCTCGGCGTCCAGCGCCGCCTGCACCGCCTCGGGCGTCTGCCCCTGGCGCACCGTGCAGAAGATCGAATACAGGTACGGGTCCAGGGTCGGGCTCAGGCCAGCCGACACATTCGCCGCCAGCCCGCTTTCCACCAGCGCCCGGTACAGCCGCGACGACTTGTTGCTGGTGCCGCCGCCGAACATATTTAGCGATGACGCCCCGCCCAGGATCGAGTCCAGCGCCACGAGCGGGTAGAAGTCCTCGTGTTTGGCTTCCGGCACGTGATAGACCGTCTCCACGAAGGCGGTCTCGCCCTCGCCGCCCACGGTAACACGGCGCTCGCCCTTCTGCTCCGGCTCGGTGCGCGGGCGGCGGGCCGGCAGGGGCCGGGCCTTGTAGCCGCCGAACAGTTCCTTCAGCCGCGCCAGCATGGCCCGGCTCTTGAAGTCGCCCACCACCACCACGATGGCGTTGTTGGGCGCGTAATACTGCCGGTAGTGGTTATAGAGATCGTCCCGCGTCATGGTCTCCAGGTCCACCATGTCGCCGATGACCTCGTGGTGGTAGCTGTGCACGCGGAAGGCCGCTGACTGCACTTCCTCCGCCAGCCGGAACGACGGGCTGTTCTCGCGCCCCTGCCGCTCGGAGATGATGACGGTGCGCTCGGAGGCCACTTCCTTGGGCGGGAACAGGGCACGCCCCATGCGGTCCGCTTCCAGCCGCAGCACAAAGTCAATCTTGTCCGCCGGCATGGTGGCGTAATAGGCGGTGAAATCGATCCAGGTCATGGCGTTGAACACGCCGCCGTCGCGGGCGATGGTGCGGTCGGCGATGTCGCCGGGGAAGCGCCGGGTGCCCTTGAACATCATGTGCTCCACCCAGTGGCTGATGCCCGTCTGGCCGGGCAACTCGTTGCGCGAGCCCACCCGGTACCACACCCAGAACGAGATCAGCGGCGCGGTGTGCACTTCCTTAAGCAGCACCGTCAGGCCGTTCGCCAGCCGGGTCTTTGTCACCTTGCCTTGTTGTGGGGGCATCCTGCTCCTCTGCCTTACTCGTGGTCGCTGCCGTTGCCGTTGTAGCCGCGGCCCATTCCGCGATAGGTGAAGCCCAGCCGCTGCATCGCGGCCGGGTCGTAGATGTTGCGCCCATCCACCACCACCGGCTGGCGCATGTTGTGTTTCAGCCGCGGCAGGTCAAGCTGCTTGAACTCGTTCCACTCGGTGCAGATCACCACCGCATCCACGCCCGCCGCCGCTTCGTAGGCATCCTCGCACAGCCGGACACCGGGCAGGAGGCGGCCCGCCACCGTCATGGCCACCGGATCGTAGCCCTGCACGCGCGCGCCGCCGGCCTGCAAGTTCTGGGCAATCTCCACCGCGGGCGCATCGCGCATGTCGTCGGTGTTCGGCTTGAAGGCCAGGCCCAGGATCGCGATCACCTTGTCGTCCAGCGTGCCCAGGAGCTCGCGCACCTTGGCCACCACCTGCCGCCGCTGGTCGTGGTTGATGTCCATCACCGCCTGGAGCAGTTGCGGGTGGCGGCCCTGCACATTCGCCATGTGGGCCAGGGCCTTGACGTCTTTGGGAAAACAACTTCCCCCGTAACCGAGCCCGGCATCCAAGAATTGCCGCCCGATGCGCGGGTCGAAGCCCATGCCGGCGGCCACTTCCTTCACATCGGCCCCCAGCGCCTCGCAGATGTTGGCGATCTCGTTGATAAAGGAAATCTTCGTCGCCAGGAAGGCGTTCGAGGCATACTTGATCATCTCGGCCGTGCGCAAGTCCACCACCTGGATGGGGGCGCGCAGGGGCAGGTGCAGGTCGGCCACGCGGTTGGCGGCGTCGCGGTCCAGCGAGCCTAGCACCGTCCGGGCCGGGTTCATAAAGTCCGCAATCGCCGAGCCTTCGCGCAGGAACTCGGGGCACGACACCACGTTGAAGGGGATGGGCCGGGCCTGCTTGGCGCGCACGATTTCGGCCACCCAGTCGCCGGTGCCCACCGGCACGGTGGACTTGTTCACGATAATGAGGGGGGCCGTCATGTGCTGGGCCACCGATTCCGCGGCGACGCGCACGTACTGCAAATCCGCCTCGCCGTCCACGCCCTCGGGCGTGCCCACGGCGATAAAGGCAAACTCGGCATCTTTCAGGGCTTCGGCGTAGCTGGTAGTGAAGTTCAGCCGGCCGGCGCTCACGTTGCGCTTAACGACCTCTTCCAGCCCTGGCTCGTAGATGGGCAGCAGACCCTGTTTCAGGTTCTGAATGCGCTCTTCGTTGATGTCCAGCGCCGTCACCCGGTTGCCCAGGTCGGCAAAACACGTGCCGGTCACCAGTCCCACATAACCGACCCCGATCACACAAATGTTCTTCACTTGTCCTTACTCCTCAGAAGCGATGTGACAGCCTGCCTGCTATCTGCCTCGCGATGATACCATACCGCCCCAGCGGTCCTACGCCTTCACCCTGATACACGCCCACTCGCTCATCGGCGCTCAAGCCCACCCCCGCGCCCGCAATTCCTCCTCGTCCCGCCCAAAGAAATGCGCCAATTCGTGGATCAGCGTGCGCCGCACCTGCCGGCGCAGTTCCACCTCGGTGCGCGCCATGGCTTGCAGGGGCAGGTGGAACAGGGTGATCCGGTCCGGCTGCAGGATGATGCTGTCGGCGTGGCGGTCCACCAAGGGCACGCCCACGTACAGCCCCAGTAACTGCCCGCGGCGGCCATCCATCAGCTCCGGCCCCGCCTGCGGTTCGATGTTCAGGATGACGGTCTCCGCCTCGGCGCGCAGGTCTTCCGGCAGGCGGTCCAGCACTGCGTCCGCTTCCTCAAATGCGATTCGCTCAAACCGCTCCGGGGAAATGCGCATCGCGCTATTGTATCATCCTGCCTTGCCCCAACCCGTCCGCCATTGCCCTGTATAATCGCCTCAGTCCGCTGCCGCTCCTGCCCCTGGAGGCCGCCATGCCCGCTGATCCTGTTGTCCTTATCACCGGCGCCACCGGCGAATTTGGTCCCTATGTCGCCCGCGCCTTTGCCCAGGCCGGCGCGCGTCTCGCGCCAACCGCCCGCAAGCTCGACCAGGCGCAGGCCCTGCTGGCCGACCTGGGGCTAGGCCAGGACCGCGGCCTGCCAGCCGTAGTGGACGTCACCCAGGCCGAAAGCGTGGCCGCGTGGGTGGAGGCCGTCATCGCCAAGTGGGGCCGGATCGATGTGCTGGTAAACGTCGCCGGGGGCTACAAGCCCGGCGCGCCCCTCCACGAGACGGACGAGGCCGCGCTCGACTTCCTGTTCAACCTCAACGCGCGCTCGGCCTTCCTCACCTGCCGCGCCGTGATCCCGCACATGCTGGCCCAGGGCAGCGGCAAGATCGTCAACATCGGCGCCAAGCAGGCCCTCCAGGCCCCGCGCAAGGGCGCCGCCTATGCCATCAGCAAGGCCGCCGTCCTGCGCCTCACCGAGGCGCTCTCCGCTGAGGTGCGCGAGCAGGGCATCAACGTCAACGCCATCATCCCCAGCACGATTGACACCCCCGCCAACCGCGCCGCCCAGCCCAACGCCGACCCCGGCAAGTGGGTGGCCCCAGAAGACCTCGCCGCTGTGGTCGTCTTCCTCGCGTCGGACGCCGCCCGCGCCATCCACGGCGCGGCCCTCCCCGTTTACGGCCTGGCCGGGTAGCGCCTTTGTTCTACCCTGCAACCCGCCCCGCCTGAGTGCGTAATACTGGTTGCCAGCCGCCATCAGGCGGCAACCGAGGTCCTGGGAATGTCCGAAGCAGACTGGGTGCGGCGAGCGCGCGCCGGCGATGATGGCGCTTTTACCCAACTCGTCGAGACCTATCAGACGCCGATTTTCAACCTATGCTACCGCATGCTGGGCGAGGCCGGCGAGGCCGAAGACGCCGCCCAGGAGACCTTTCTGCGCGCCTATTCCCAACTGGCCCGCTACGACCCCAGCCGGTCGTTCAAGACGTGGCTGTTTTCCATCGCCAATCACCACTGCATCGACCGGCTGCGCAAACGCCGGCTGACGTGGCTGTCGATTGACGATGACCTGCCGCCGCACCCGGCCTTGCAGGATCATGAGATCGGCCCGGAAGAGGCCTCGGTGCGCCGCGAGCAAACCGAAATGCTCCAGGCCCTGCTGGCCCGGCTGGCGCCCGACGACCGGGCCGTCGTGGCCATGCGCTACTGGCACGACCTGTCGTATGAGGAAATCGCCGAGGCCACCCAAAGCACGGTCAGCGCGGTGAAGAGCCGCCTGCACCGGGCGCGAGGCAGCCTGGGCGAGATGTTGGCCGCCGGGGCGCGCTCACCCCGGCCGGCAGCCCGGCCGGCGCTGCGGGCTGAAAGCTAGAGCGCTGGAAGGATGACCCGATGAACCACAAACCCTTTCAGGACTTGATGCACGCTGTGTTGGATGGCGACGCCGCGACCGGCGCGGGGCAAGCTTTGGCCCCCGCCTCCCGGCGCGACCTTGAAGCGCACCTGGCCGAGTGCGGCGAGTGCCAGTCCGTCTGGACCGCGCTGAGCGACGTGCACCGGCTGCTGCGCGCGGAGCCGCCCGTGGCGCCGCGCCCGGGCTTCAGCGGGCGTTTCCAGGCCCGGCTGGCCCAGCGCCGCTCGCGCCCACGCTTGCTGTGGGGCGGGCTGGCCCTGGGCCTGGGCGCCGTCAGCGCCGCCGCCCTGGTGGTGCCCGTGGGCCTGGCGGTAATTGTGACCGCGCTCCGCGCCGCCCAGGAGCCATCCACCCTGCTGGCCGTGATGGCCAGCCTGAACGCCACGGCGGCCTTTGCCGATACCGTTTTTGGCGCGCTGTTTATCGCGGCGCGCTCCCTGTTGGAAACCGCGGCGGCCAGCCCGCTCACCTGGGCCGCGAGCCTGGCCGGCCTGGCCCTGGCCGCGCTGTGGGTGTACGTGATGCGGCACTTGCCTCGGAAGGAAACGACGCGATGAAGGCGATCCTGAAGTTTCTCATTGTCACCGGCCTGGCCCTGGCCCTGCTGGCGCCCCTCACCCTGGCGCGCCCGGCCTACGCCGATCACTGCAATACCGATAAGCAGGTGTTCGGCGGCAGCTTTACCCTGAGCGCCGGCCAAACCCTGGACAGCAACCTCATTATCCTGGGCGGCAATGCGACGCTTGAGAGCGGCGCCGTGATGAATTGCACCATCGTCGTCATCGGCGGCAACGCCGATATCGCCGGGCAGGTGGCCGAGGACGTGGTGGTCTTTGGCGGCAGCACCATCCTGCGCGCGTCGGCGGTGGTGCAGGGCGAACTGCAAAGCATCGGCGGCACGGTCACGCGCGAGGCCGGCGCGGAGGTGGTCGGCGGCGAGGGGCAGGTGTTCGACTTCGACCGCAACCGCTGGTTCAACTTCGATACTGATATCCCGTTCATTGACCCGGTGCTGGGGTGGTACCAGAGCGTCATCCAGACCGTCATGGCCGCCATCGTCATCGGGCTGATCGCCCTGGTGGTGGTGCTCTTCTGGCCCGACCAGACGGCCCGCGTGGCCGCCACGGTCGCCAACGCGCCGGCCCAGGCGGGCGGGCTGGGACTGCTCACCGTGGTGGCGGTGCCGGTGCTGCTGGTGCTGCTCACGATTACGGTGTGCCTGGTGCCGGTGGCCTTCATCGGCGCCGTCATCTTTGCCGCCGGCCTGTTGTTCGGCCTCATCGCCGCGGGCCAGATCGTCGGCGCGCGGCTCACCGCCGCCCTGCGCCTCTACAGCCTGAGCCCGGCCGTCGCCACGGCCCTGGGCACCACCCTGCTGTGGTTGGTGGCCAGCGCCGTGGGCGCGGTGTGGTGCGTCGGCTGGATCATCTGGCTGCTGCTGGCCTCCATCGGCCTGGGCGCGGTGACCCTCACCCGCTTCGGCACCCAACCCTACCTGCCCGGCCCGGCCATCTACCCGCCCGCCGCGCCGCCGGCCCCGCCCTCGGATGCGCCCTCCACGCCAAGCGAGGCTGCCCCCGCTGCGTAGCGGCATCGGACCCTTTTCACCGCGGAGCACGCAGAGAGCGCGGAGTTAGGAGAGAATCTCTCTTAACTCCGCGCTCGCCTCTTTGGCCTCTTGCCTTCTGGTGTCGGCCGTCTGCTGTTTGCTTTCGGTCGTCCGTCGCCGGTTGTCGGTGGTCGCGCTTTCCTATCCGGCGCTCAACTTTCGTCACCTGCCCCACATCTTGTTGTGGGGTTCGTCGTTCGTCCTTCATCGCCGCCCGCCAGCCCCGGCAGCACCTGCTTCAGCGTCTCCACCAGCGCTTCCACCGCCGGGTTGGGCGCGCGGCGCGTGGGCCGGATCAGGGTGATTTCCCAGGCCGGCAGCGTCACCGGCTGGCCGCCCTCAGTCAGCGCCAGCGCCAGCAAGTCTCCCGCCGCCAGTTCGCGCCGCACCGCGATCTCCGGCAGCAGGCTCGCGCCCGTGCCCGCCAGCAGCATCCCCTTCACCAGTTCCACCGGGCTTAGCTCCATCCACGGAGCGCGGCCCTCGCTCTCTCCCCGCGCCGCCCGCACGTGCTCCAGAAAGGCCTGGCTGGCCGGCCCCCAATAGCTCACCAGCAATTGTTCCCGCGCCAGCCGCGCCAGTTCCACCCCGCGCCCGGCCTCGGCCGCCAGCGCGTTGCGGCGGCCCGTCACCATCACCAGCCGCGCCCGGAACCCTGCCGCCCGCTCGATCTGCGGGTGCAGGCTGGGGCCGGAGATCAGCGCCAGGTGCGCCACGCCGTCCAGGATCATCCCCGGCGCATCCCAGGAGTGCACCGACCGCACCCGCACCTCCACGCCCGGCTGTTCGCGCTGGAACGCTACCAGCGCGGGCGCGAACAAGTATGCTCCCGAGGTCACGGTCACCGCGACCGTCACCTGGCCGCGCTGGCCCGCGCTGGCCACCCGCGCCGACTCCTCCCCTTGCCGCAGTACCTCCAGCGCGCGCTCGGCGTAGCCCCCGAATGCCTCGCCCGCCGGGGTCAGCGCCACGCCCCGGCCCCGACGCTCGAACAGGGGCGTGCCCACCTCCGCCTCCAGCGCCCGCAGCCGGTCGGACACCGTGGCCTGGCCCAAGTCCAACTCCGCGGCCGCGCGGCTCAGCGACCGGTGCCGGGCGATAATGAGAAACAAGCGTAGATGTTCAGTATTCATACCCTGATTATAGGCTTTGGCATACAATATACTTGTTCGCGGCCCACTTCCCGCCAACCTCCCGTCGACTTCGTATGGCAGCCTCTTCGTCTCCGCCGCCCCCCGCGCCGGCCGATCGCCAGGGACTCCTGGCGGGACTGCGGGCGGCGTGGCAGTGGCTCACACAGCCGTCGCCAAACGTCGGGGAGCCGTACCAGCGCCGGCAGGCACAACTCCTGGCGGCGCTGTTGGTCATCATCATCCCCCTCGGCCTGCTGTCTGAAGCCCTGACCATCCTGACCATCACCGGACCCTACACCGGCTATGTCGTCACCCTGGGCGCGATGGCGCCCATGGCGGCAGCCTATGTGTTGAGCCGCACCACCTACTACCAGTGGGGGGCGCTGCTCATCACGCTGACCAGTTCGGCTGCGGTTTTTGCGGGTGCGGCCCGCGAACCCAGCGCCGTGCCGGGCGGCTTTCTCGACTTTCTCTTCGTTCCCCTGCTGCTGGCCAGTGCCTTTCTTCCACTCTGGCAATTGGCGCTGTTCGGCGTGGCCAACCTGGCGGGCTTGCTGCTCCTGCCGTTTCTTGTGCCCTCAGTCGCCCTCGACGTGGTGGTCGTCGGTCCGCTGATCTTTTTTGTGCTGTCAGCGACCGTCATCCTGTTCATCTCGCGCCACCGCAATCTGCTGGAGCGCGACCGACTGGCCAGCCTGCGCCTGGCGGAGGCCCGCGCCCGCCAGGAAGCAGCCCGCACCAAGGCCCTCCTGCGCGTGTCCGAGCGGCTGAATACCCTCCTCGATTTGGACGCCGTGCTGGCCACGATGTGCGAAGAGACAGCTCGCGCCCTGGATGCGCCCGCGGCGCTGATCTTCCTCTACCACGAGGCCCGCGGCGAGCTCACCCCGGCCGCGCGGACCGGCCTCCCTGCCGGTGCGCCCGAAGCGCCGGCCCTGCCCCGCGCCGTGCACGACCGCGTTATCCAGCGGTTTGGTCCGGTGGCCCTGATCCCCGACGTGGCCTTGGTGCCCGATCTGCCCGGCCGCGATTTCTTCGTCGCGCTGGAGATGAACAGCGCGGCCTACGCGGTCATGGAATATGAGGCGCGGCTGGTTGGCAGCCTGGCCGTGGCCAGCCTGGGTGCGGCGCGCACCTTCAGCGAAGATGACCGGTTGCTGCTGGGCGGGCTGGCCGGCCAGGCCGCGCTGAGCATCGTCAATACCCGTCTGTACAAAGACGCCCGCCGCCGCCTGGAGCGCCTGCAAGCCCTGCGCACGATTGATGTCGCCATTGCCGCCAACCAGGATCTGCAATCCACCCTGGAGGTGTTGTTGGAGCAAATCCGGCAACAGCTTGGCGTGGACGCCGCCCTGGTGCTGCTGCTGGACGTCACCGAGCAGCGGCTGGTCTTTGCTGGCGGCCAGGGTTTTCGCACCCATGCCCTCCAGGCCACCCGCCTGCGATTGGGCGATGGGCACGCCGGCCAGGCCGCGGTGCGGCGCGCCCTGCTGCCAGTGCCCGACCTGCGGGCCAACCCCGGCTCCTTCACCTATGCGCCTCTGCTGGAAGAGGAAGGCTTCGTCAGCTATTGCGCCGCGCCCCTCATCGTCAAGGACCAGGTGCGCGGCGTAGTGGAAGTCTTCCACCGCGCGCCGCTATCGCCCGAGCCGGAGTGGCTGGCGTTCCTGGAGGCCCTGGCCGGGCAAGCCGCCATTGCCATCGACAACACCACCCTGCTCACCGACCTCCAACGCACGAATGCCGAACTGGCCCAAGCCTATGACGCCACTATCGAGGGCTGGTCGCACGCCCTCGACCTGCGTGACCACGAGACCGAAGGCCACACCCGGCGCGTCACCGAACTGACCCTGGCCCTGGCGCGGCGGGTGGGCGGCTTCTCCGAGGCCGACCTGATGCACGTGCGCCGGGGCGCGCTGCTGCACGATATCGGCAAGATGGGGGTGCCCGACAGCGTCCTGCTCAAGCCGGGGCCGTTGACGGAGACTGAATGGGTAATCATGCGCCGCCATCCGGTCTATGCGTATGAGATGCTGCGGTTGATCGAATACCTGCGGCCGGCGCTGGATATCCCCTATTGCCACCACGAACGGTGGGATGGGGCGGGCTACCCGCGCGGCCTCATGGGGGAGAAAATCCCCCTGGCCGCCCGCCTCTTCGCGGTCGTTGATATCTGGGATGCCCTGCGCTCCGACCGTCCCTACCGCGATGCCTGGCCGGAGGACAAGGTGCGCGCCCACATCGCCAGCCTGGCCGGCAACCACCTGGACCCGGACCTGGTGGCGGCGTTCCTGGGGATGCTGGATGAAATGAAGCGTGAAACGTGAAAACGTGAGCCGAGAGCAACGGGGATCGCTCGCTACGCTTCACATTTCACTTATCTCGCTTCACAGTCCCCCAAACCTCGCCACAATCCTCCCAATATGCCGGCCCGCGTTCAGCAAGTCCGCCAGCCGCACGTGCTCGTCGGGCGCGTGGGTGCGGTTGCGGTCGTTGCCCACCCCCGCTGAGACGACGGCGATGTTGCCTAGCGGGCGCGCGAAGGCGTATACCGGGCTGCTGCCCCCCGCCATCGGCCGGAACTCGTATGGCTTCTGATAGACTTCCTCGGCGGCGCGACGCGTGAGTTCCACGAACGGGTTGTCGGGCGAGGCCTTGTAGGGCCACATCGCGCCCAGCCACGTGACCCCCAGGTCGCCAAAGCCCTCGGCGATGAGATGCGCCTTGAGCTTCTCCAATAGGTCCTCTGGGTCCTGGTCGGGCACCAGGCGAAAGTCGAGCTTGGCCGTGGCGCGGGCCGGGATGACGGTCTTCATCCCCGGCCCCTGGTAGCCGGCCGTGATCCCGCCGATGTTGGCCGTGGGGTTGAACACCGCCGCCTCCAGGTCGCGCCCGGTGCGCCCGCCCACAAAATCCTTGACGCCAAACTGCTCGCGCAGTCCCGGCTCCGGGTCGTTCATCGCGGCGATGATGGCTTCGTCCTCGGCCGACGGCCCCTTGGCATCGGCGTACCAGCCGGGGATGCGAATGTGCTCGTCGCCGTCCTTCAGCGAGGCCAGGGCGCGCACCAGCCGCCAGGCGGCATTGGGCAGCATGTGGGCGGCGCCGGAGTGCGCGTCGCGCGAGAGAGTCTCGGCCGCCAGCTCCACGCTTAGCACCCCGCGCCGGCCCAGCACCATCCCCGGCCGGCCCTCGGCGTCGGTGCCGCCCTCCTCCCACAGCGCGCCGTCGCAGGCCAGTTCGTCCAGGTGCTCGCGCACGAAGGCGGCGATGTGCGGGCTGCCCACCTCCTCCTGTCCTTCCACCACGAACAGCACTCCGCACGGCAATTCGCCCCCGTTGGCCTCCCGCGCCGCGTCCACCGCCGCCAGCCGCGCGATGAACTCGCCCTTATCGTCCTTGGCCCCGCGCGCGTACAGCGCCCCGTCGCGCACCGCCGGCTCGAAGGGCGGGCTGGTCCACAGGTGCAGCGGGTCCACCGGCTGCACGTCGTAGTGGTTGTAGAACAGCAAGGTGCGGGACGACTGGCCCGCCGCCCGCCCCACCACCACCGGGAACCCCACCGTCTCGTGAATCTGCACGGCGAAGCCGTGGCGCTCCAGGATCGTCCCGACCAGGGCCGCGCACGCCCGCATGTCCGCTGCTCCAGCCTCGCCCCGCGCCGAGATGCTGGGGATGGCGCACAACTCTGCGATTTCCTGGACGTACTCGTCCACGCGCGCCGCCAGGAATTCATCCATCCGCATTGAGAGATTCATGTGTTCCATCCGTTCCACTGGTACGCCCCCGTGTAGAGTCCGTTGACGAAGGTGATGATAGGCGCGCGAAGCCGGTGCGTCTCAGCCGTTGGGGCTGCCTCCAGTCCAAGGGGGGCCGCGCCGCCCGCCGCCTGGTTGGTGCCGGTATTATACGCACCGGGCCCGCCGCCCGCCCAGGCGCCTCCCGCACCGCCCAATCTGGTGTAGACTCTCGCGTCACATCGCCTAGCCCAGGTCCACCGCCTGGGTCGAGGCAAGCGATTGCCGGAGGTTCCTGGAGCGTCACATGGCCGTCAATACCCTCAAAAAACGCGAGCTTCGCTTGAGCGATTACAGCCTGGTGGGCAAGGACTCGCAACTCGCCATCGAGAAGGGCCTGGCCGAGGCCACCTGGTACGCCTCGCCGGTGCCCAAGGAGAAGATGCGCGAACTGCTCCAGCGCCGCGACGGCCCCGCCATCCGCGACACCATCATCTGGGTGTCGCTCATCCTGGGGTTTGCCTACCTGGGCTACGCCCTGTGGGGCACCTGGTGGGCCATCCTGCCCTTCGCCATCTACGGCGTGCTCTACGCCTCCAGCTCCGATTCGCGCTGGCACGAGTGCGGCCATGGCACCGCCTTCAAGACCGACTGGGCCAACAACGTGCTGTACGAGATCGCCTCGTTCATGGTGCTGCGCGAATCCACCCCCTGGCGCTGGAGCCACACCCGCCACCACAGCGACACCATCATCGTCGGGCGCGACCCGGAGATTGGGGCGCCGCGCCCGCCGAACCTGGCGCGCATGATCGGGACCTTCTTCAATCTGAAGACGTACCCCATCTATTTTCGCAACATCATCTTGCATTCCTTTGGTCGCATGACGCCGGAGGAGTTGACCTACATCCCTGCATTTGAGCACCGGCGCGTATTCATGTTGGCCCGCGTCTATGTGCTCATCTACGCGGGCGTGATCGCGCTCGCCATCTACACCGGCAGCCTCCTGCCCCTCATGTATATTGGCCTGCCCAATTTCTATGGCGCCTGGCTGATGAGCGTCTACGCCTACACCCAGCACGCCGGCCTGGCGGAGAACGTGCTCGACCACCGCCTCAACTGCCGCACCGTGTACATGAACCCAATCAACAACTTTCTATACTGGAACATGGGCTACCATCTGGAGCACCACATGTTCCCGCTGGTACCCTACCACGCTTTACCCAAGCTGCACGCCCTCATCCTGCCCGACTCCCCGCCCCCTTACCGCGGCCTGCTCGAAGCCTACCGTGAGATCATCCCGACCATCCTGCGGCAGGTGAAGGACCCGGGCTACTTCGTCAAACGCCCGCTGCCCACGCCCACCCACCGCGCCG
This sequence comes from uncultured Anaerolineales bacterium, assembly GCA_964497615.1. Classification (GTDB taxonomy): domain Bacteria; phylum Chloroflexota; class Anaerolineae; order Anaerolineales; family UBA6663; genus CAZCEC01. Next base: position 69,558 of record CAZCEC010000008.1, read on the forward strand.
AAGCGCCCGGCCAGGCGCCGGCCATCACCGCCGAGGGCCAGCCGGTGGTCAATGGCTGGATCGAAGTCTGCGCCAGCAGTGAACTCCAGCCGGCGGATGTGGTGCGTTTCGACTACGCCAAGCGCACCTACGCCCTCTACCGCACCGCCGATGGCAAGCTGCACGCCACCGACGGCCTGTGCACCCACGGCAACGCCCACCTGGCCGACGGGCTGGTGAAGGACAACCTGATCGAGTGCGCCAAGCACAACGGCCGCTTCGACGTGCGCGACGGCTCGCCCCAGCGCTTGCCCGTCTGCGTCGCGCTGAAGACCTACGCCGTGCGCGAGAGCGACGGCAAGATCTTCCTCAACCTGCGCTCGGCCGGGGGCGCGGGCGCGGCCGAGAGCGTGCCCACCCGCACCTTCCGCGTGGTGAGCAACCGCAACGTTGCCACCTACATCAAGGAACTGGTGCTGGAGCCCGCCCCCGGCGAATCCACGCTGACCTACCGCCCCGGCGATTATCTTCAGTTCGACATCCCGCCCTACCCGGAGACGGATTTGAGCCGCATCGAAGTGGACCCGCCCTTCGCCGACGTGTGGCGCATGCACCACGTCCGCGAGTACACCACCGCCAACCCCATCCCCTGCCGCCGTAACTACTCGTTTGCCACCAACCCCGCCATTGATCAGCAGTTGCGCTTCAACGTCCGCATCGCCACGCCCCCGCGCGGCCAGGACTGCCCGGCCGGCGTTGGTTCCACCTATATCTTTGGTCTCAAGCCCGGCGACACCGTCACCGCCATCGGCCCCTTTGGCGAATTCCACCTCAAGGACAATCTGCGTGAGAAGGTGTATCTGGGCGGCGGCGCGGGCATGGCCCCGCTGCGGGCGCACCTCTCCCACCTGCTGGAGACTCAGCAGTCCGAGTGCCGCATCAGCTACTGGTACGGCGCGCGCTCCCGGCAGGAGATTTTCTACCAGGACTACTTTGAAGCGCTGGCGCGCCAGAATCCCAACTTCACCTTCCACCTGGCGCTCTCCGAGCCCCTGCCCACCGACCATTGGGACTCGCACACCGGCTTCATCCACGAAGTCCTGAAGGCCGCCTACCTGGGCCAGCACCCCGACCCCGCCCAGGTGGACTACTATTTGTGCGGCCCGCCGGCCATGGTCCAGGCCGCCCGCAGCATGCTGGCAGAGTTCGGCGTGCCGCCGGAGCAGATCGCCTTCGACGAGTTCTAGCTGGCGTTTTGAGGGCGTAGCCTCTCGGGTTATACTTCGCCGCTATGTCCACTTGCCGCCCGCGGGCTCTCATCCGCCCGCGTTGGCGCCAGCTTGTGCGTGGACGGTCTCCGGCCCGCCCTCCATCGACCCTGGCCCCTCATGTCTCAACTTGAGATCCAAGACCTGCGCATCGAATACGTTCAACAGCGGGCCAGGCAGCGCCTGCTGGCGGTGAATGGCGTGAGTTTCGCCGCCGAAAGCGGCCAGTTCGTGGCCCTGGTGGGCCCCAGCGGCTGCGGCAAGACCTCCCTGCTCAACGCCGTCGCCGGCCTGCTGCCTGAGTTTGGCGGGCAGATCCGCATCAACGGCCAGCCCATCCGCGGGCCTGGGCGTGACCGGGCGATGGTGTTCCAGTCGCCCGCCCTCTTCCCCTGGCGCACGGTACAGCGCAACGTGATCTACGGCCTCGAACTGCACGGCCGCGACCCGGGCGATAGCCGCCGCACCGCGCAGCGGTACATTGACCTGGTGGGTCTGCAAGGCTTCGAGGAGAGCTTCCCGCACGAGCTTTCGGGCGGTATGCAGCAGCGCGTCAACCTGGCCCGCGCCCTGGCTGTCGAGCCGCAGGTGCTGCTCTTCGACGAGCCGCTCTCGGCCCTGGACGCCCAACTGCGCGAAGTGATGCAGATGGAGCTTCAGCGCGTCTGGTTGCAAACCCGCAATACCGTGCTCTTTGTCACCCACCTCATCAGCGAGGCGGTGCTGCTGGCCGATGTGGTCCTGGTCTTCTCGGCCCGTCCAGGGCGCATCAAGGACGTTGTCACGGTGGACCTGCCGCGACCGCGCGACCGCGCCACCCGCCACCGGCCCGAGTTTCAGCGCCTGGAAGACCGCATCTGGATGGCGATCGAGGCGGACGTGCGCGTATGAAGCCCGCCCGGCGGCGCGCTGACGCCTGGCTGGGGCTGGCCGCCCTGGTGCTGTTCCTGGCCGCCTGGGAGTTGTTGCCGGCGCTGGGCCTGGTGCGCCCGGTGTTCAGCAGTTCGCCCACGCGCATCGTCCGCGCCGCCGCGGGCCTCATCGAGAGCGGCGCGCTCTGGCAGCACATCGCCGTCAGCGGCGGCGAGTTCCTCCTCGGGTTTGGGTTGTCGGCTCTCGTGGGCATCGCCGCCGGCCTGGCCATGGGCTGGTATCGCCGGGTGGACGCCGTGCTCGACCCGTTCCTGCAATTGTTCAACGCCACCCCGCGCCTGGCGCTGGCCCCGCTTATGATCATCTGGCTGGGCATCGGCCTGGTTTCGAAGGTCGCCATCGTCTTCTTGGGCGGCATCGTCGCCATCGTGCTCAACACCCGGTCCGGCCTGCGCGATGTGCCCGCGCCCCTGCTGCAATGCGCCCGTGTCTTTGGCGCCAGCGACCGGCAGATCTTTCTCACCGTGGCCCTACCCACCGCCCTGCCCTGGATCATCGCCGGGCTGCGGCTGGCGGTGGGGCGGGCCCTCATCGGCGTGGTCATCGCCGAACTGCTGTCCGCCACCGCCGGCCTGGGCTACCTCATCACTGTCTCGACCAACTCGCTGCAAACCGACAGGGTCTTTGTTGCCGTCGCTATCCTGGCTGGTACCGGTCTGGCGCTCTCCAGATTGCTCGGGGCGCTGGAGGCCCGTTTCGAAAACTGGCGTCCGCGCCACTAAAGGAGTGTTCATGGCTCGCTTTCTCCATCTCATTCGCGCCGCGCTGCTGGCGGTTCTGCTGGCCGTAGCTTGCGGCCCCGCCGCGCCCGCGCCAACGGCCGGCCCGCTGCAGCCGGTGCGCATCAACATCGCCGCCCGGTCCGGCGCCCATATTGCAGTCTGGTACGCCTACGAAAAGGGCCTGTTCCAGAAATACGGCCTGGACCCTCAGCTCTTGGAGGTGGCCGGCGGCAGCACCTCGAACCTGGCCGCCATGCTGCGCGGCGAACTGGACTTTACGACTGGCAGCGCCAACGCCGTCCTGGACGCGGTCCTGGCGGGCGAAGAGCGCGTGCTCATCGGCGTCTTCTACAACAAGCCGGTCTTCGAGTTCGTCGTCGGTCCCGACATCCAGACACCCGCCGACATCGTGGGCAAGTCCATCGCCGTCGGCCAGTTGGGCGGGTTTAAGGATAAGATGGCCTTGCTGGCATTGGAGCAGCTCGGCCTCGACCCAGCCCAGGTGAACCTGGTGCCGTTCCGCGACAATGACGAGCCGCTCATGGTCGCCGCCATCGAGGGCGGCAGCGTGTCGGCGGCCGTGCTGGCCGCGCCCTTGCTCCGCCCGTACCGCGAGGCCGGCCTGCACGTGATGGTGGATCTATCGGAAACCGACGCCAGCTACATCCGCCTGGGCTTCGGCACCATTCGCAGCTATGTGGCCGAGCACCGCGACATCACCCTGGGCGTGTTGAAGGCCCTGCTCGAAGCCAACGCGCTGATGAAGAATGACCCGCAGGGCGCCCAGGCCGTCCTGGCACAATACACCGGGCTGGACCCCGTTGCCGACGCCGAAGACCTGGCGGCGATGTACGACGCCCACGTCACCCGCAACCTTCAGGCCGATCTGTATCCGTCGGAGGCCGCCCTCCAGTTCTCGATTGATTTGGAAGTGCCCAGCAACCCCGCCGCCGCCGATCTGACCGCCGCCGACTACGTGGACTTCAGCCTGCTGGACGAGATCATCGCCAGCGGGTTCATGGATACCCTGCCGTAGCGCCGCCGCATGGCCGCCACCACCGCATCCACCGACCCCTTGGCCCGGCCCGCTTCAGCCACGCCGTTTGAGCCGGTCAATCTGGATGGCTCCGTGCCCGACCGCCTGCGGCACGTCGCCGCCCGCCGCCCGGACCATCCGGCCCTGATCAACGGCGAACAGAGCTATTCCTACCGCGAACTGGATGAGCTTTCTGACCGGGTGGGCGCCGGCCTGCTGGGCGCGGTGACCGAACCCGGCGCCCGCGTACCCTTGCTCTTCGGCGCGGGCGGCGCCGCCCCCGTGCTGGCGCTCTTCGGGGTCTTCAAGGCTGGCGGCGCCTACACCGCCCTAAGCCCGGCCTTCCCCCTGGAGCGTAATCGCGCTTTGTGGGACGACAGCGACCCGGCGGCCCTGCTCACCGACCGCCAGCACGCCGCCCTGGCGCTGGACATCACCCGGGACGCGCGGCCCGTGTTCATTCTGGAAGAGCTGTTGGAAGCGCCTGCGCCGCCCCCGATCCCCGACATCCAACCCGAGCAGCTTGCCACCATTTTCTACACATCCGGCTCCACCGGCCGGCCCAAGGGCATCACGCGCAACCACCGCCAGTTCCTGTTCCGGGTGGCCCGCAGCCAGGCAGACTTCGGCGTGGGACCGGATTCGCGGATCGTCATGTCGCGCTTTCTCGGCTTTGCCGCCTCCGGCACCGTGTTTGGCGGCCTGCTCAACGGCGCCACCATCCACACCCTGGACCTGCAGCGCCTCAGCGTGCCCGAACTGGTCGCCTTCATCCAGCGCGAGGCCATCACCTCGCTCAGCCTGCCCGTCTCCGTCTTTCGCCAATTGGCCGACCAGGTCTCTGATCGGCTCGACCTGCCGCACTTGCGCCGCCTGGGCCTGCCTGGCGAAGCCCTGCTCAAATCGGACGTGGACGCCTACCAGCGCCTCTTCCCGGCCACCTGTACGCTCGCGCACGGATTCGCCACCAGCGAGAGCGGCGGCGGCACCCGCTTCTTCATCACCCACGACACCGTCATCACCACCCCGCGCGTGCCGGTCGGACGGCCCAAGGATGAGATCGAAGTGCTGTTGTGGGACGACGCCGGCCAGCCCGTGCCGCCGGGCGAAGCAGGCGAGATCGTCATTCGCAGCCCGTATATGTCGGACGGCTACTGGCGCAACCCCGAACTCACCCGGCAGGTCTTCCTGCCCGACCCCGACGGCGGCGAGCGCCGTCTCTACCGGTCCGGCGACCTGGGCCGCTGGCTCCCTGATGGCAACCTCTACCACCTGGGCCGCAAGGATCAGATGGTCAAAATCCGCGGCTTCCGGGTGGAGCCAGCGGAAGTCGAGGTGGCGCTGGGGCAGGTCGACCCGCACCTGCAGGCCGCGGTGGTGGCCCGCGACCGCGAGCCGGGGGAACTGGAACTGGTGGCCTTCATCGTGCCGGGAGAGGGCGCGGCCTTTTCGCCGCTGGACCTGCGCCGCGGCCTCGCCGCTGTCCTGCCGCCCCACATGCTCCCGGCCCGCTTCGTGAAGCTGGAGCAGTGGCCGCTCACCGCCAGCAGCAAGATCGACCGGCAGGCCCTGAAGCGCATGGCGCTGCCCCCCGCCGAACCGGCCGAAACATACGTCCCCCCGGTGGATGCTCAGGAACGCCAACTGGCGGGATTGTGGGAATCGGTCCTCAAGGTCTCCCCCATCGGGCGCCACGACGATTTCTTCGACCTGGGCGGCAACTCGCTGGCGGCGATTGCCCTGCTGGCACGCATTGCCAAGGCCACCGGCCAGAGCCTGCCGGTGACAGCCCTCTTCCAATCGCCCACCGTGGCCCAGATGGCCGCCGTGCTGCGCGGCGAGGGCCAGGGCCCCGCGCTGCCCGCCGCCATCGTCAACTTCAACCCGCTGGGCGACCGGCTGCCGCTCTTCCTCCTGCCGGAACTTGAGTCATCGGCCATGAACCTGATCAAGCTCGTGCGCCACCTGGGCGTCGAGCGGCCCATCTACGGCCTCCAGCCGCGCGGCTTCGAGGATGGGCAGCGCCCCTTTGCCACCATCCCCGAGCAGGCCGCCTACTACGTGAACGCCATCCGCGCCGTCCGCCCACAAGGGCCCTATCACCTGGCCGGCATCTGCTATGGCGGCGTCGTCGCCTACGAGGTCGCGCGCCTGTTGCAGGCACAGGGCCAGCGCGTCACAGCGTTGTGCCTGATTGACGTGCCGGGCGTGCGGCCGGCCGGCGCGGGCTGGCCGGAGGCGCTGCGGCGCGCGGTGCGGGGCGCAGGCCGGCGCGTTTTCTTATGGCGCGCCTACCTGGGTGAACGGTTTTCCCCCTGGCGGCGCCGGCGGCTGACGGGCGAGGCCGCGCAGCGCCTTTATGACGAGCAGGGCCGCTTGCAGCCCGGCCGCCGTCTGCGCTACGCCCAGCACCTGGCCAGCCTGCGCTATCGCCCGCGGCCCTACGAGGGCGCCGCGCATCTCATTCGCAGCGCCGAGCACGACGAGCGCGGCCCGCTCAAGGGCTGGTCCGCCATCGTGCGCGGCGGCCTGCACGTCGAAGTTGTGCCAGGCGCCACCCATCACGACCTGTTGGGCCAGGGCCAGCATTTGCGCGCCCTCGCCGCCTGGCTGGCAGACCGCCTGCGGCGGGCTGATCCGCGGCCCGCCGCGCCCCACGAGACATGAGCGCGATCTGGGCGCTGCTGCACCTCGACGGCGCGCCGGTAGACCCCGCGCACCTGGAGCACATGAGCGCGGCGCTCATGCCCCTGGGGCCCGAATCATCCGCCATCTGGCGCGAGGGACATGCCGGCCTGGGGCATCGCCTGATGGCCTTCACCCCAGAAGACCAGTACGAGCAGCAGCCGCTCCTCAGCGCCGATGGCCGCCTGGCGCTGGTGTACGACGGCCGGTTGGACAACCGCCCCGAGTTGGTCGAGACGCTCAAGCTCAACCCGGCGGACGCGCGTCTATGGCCGGACTCAGTCTTCGTGCTCCGCGCCCTCCAAACCTGGAGCGAAGACTGCCCCACCCGCCTCATCGGCAGCTTTGCCTTTATCGCCTGGGACCGGCAGCGCCGCCGCCTCTTTGCCGCCGCCTCGCCCAGCAACAGCGCCGCCCTGTTCTATCACCACACCCCGCGCGCCCTGGCCTTGGCCGGCCTGCCGCAAGGACTGCTGGCCCTGCCCTGGGTGCCGCGCCGCCTCGACCAGATCAAGCTGGCGGAATTCCTGGTGCATGCTGCTGGCGCGGATCGCAGCGCCACCCTGTTTGAGGGCCTGCACCGCCTGCTGGGCGGGCACACCCTCGCGGCCGAGGCGGGCCGCGTGGACATCCGCCCGTACTGGACGCCCGACCCCCGCCGCGAACTGCGCCTGCCCGGCGACGACGACTACGTGGAAGCCTTCAATGTGCTCTTCAAGCGCGTCGTCAATGATCATTTGCGCAGCGCCACGCCGGCTGCCATCATGCTCAGCGGCGGGCTGGACTCGACCTCGGTCGCCGCCGTCGCCGCCCCATTGCTCATGGCGCGCGGTCAGGACTTGCTCAGCTTCACGTCCATCCCCGATGCACGCGCGGTCGAGACCGGTGTGCCAGCGGGCCGCTTTGCCGACGAGACAGCCTGCGTTCGGGCAGTCGCCAGCCTGTATTCCAACCTCACGCCCGAGTTCATCGCGACCGATGGCCTGTGTTTTCTAGACGGCCTCGAAGCGCATTTCGAGCACAACCTGGCCCCGCCCCGCACGCTCACCAACCGGCTGTGGCTGGATGCCATCCTGCGCGCCGCCGCCGCGCGCGGCCGCCGGGTCATCCTCACCGGCGAGGCCGGCAATCGCACCATCAGTTGGGCAGGTCATTGGGTGATCAGCTATTACCTGCGCCGGGGACACCTGGGCGCCGCCTGGCGGGAGGCGCGAGCCTTATCCCAGCGCCTGCCGCGCTATCCGCTCTGGCGCGCCCTCATGGTGCATGGCCTGGCGCCCCTGCTGCCCAACGCCATTGGGAACCGGCTGGAACGGCACGCTGGGGCTGAGGCCAGCCTATCTCCCCTCCGGCCGGGCTATGCCGCTGCCCATGGCCTGAAGCTGCGGCAGACCGGCGCGGCTGGTTACTCCCGCCAGCCAGGCGGCCAGCGGCTCCGGCAAACCGGCGGCGACTATCATGGCGCCGCCTGGCGCGCGCAGTTCGGCATGGATGCCCGCGACCCGACGCGCGATCAGCGGATCATTGAGTTCTGCCTGTCGGTGCCGCACGACCAATTCCAGCGCCTCGGCCGGCCGCGCTGGCTCGTCCGGCGCGCCATGGCGGGCCGCCTCCCCCCCGAGGTCATCGACAACCCTCTGCGCGGCCTCCAGAGCGCGGACTGGCTCTACCGCCTGCGGCAGCGCCGGGAGGATGTTGTCTCGACGTTGGCCTTGCTGCGCGCCGACGGCCTGGCGCGCGACCTGCTCGACCTCGAACGCGCAGGCCGGGTGATCGAGACCTGGCCTGATCCCGCCGGAAACCCAAGCCTCACCGATGAGTATTTCGTGGCGCAGAACGTGCTGGCGGCGGGCCGCTTCATCGTCTGGGCTCAGACCGGCGCATGACCGGGGCCTGCTACGAGTACTGGGGGCTGCGCCTGGCCTGCAATGAGCCTTGGCCGGCGCTGGCCCCTTTTCTGGCCGGCGGCCCTGAGGCTCCTGCCCAGGTGCACATCGACACCCGGCCCGGGCCCCTTGCCTGCCAAGAGACTAAAGTCTCCATTACCCCAGAGCGAGTCCAGTTCCAGGTTGCGGGGGTAGGGCGATTTGTCATTACGGGCGGGACAAGCATCGCGATCGTCCCCGATCCAGCCGCCGCCCGCGCGGCCCTGGAACTCTATCTTTTCGGGTCGGCCTGGGGCGCCTTGTGCTACCAGCGCGGCTTGCTGCCCCTGCATGCCAGCGTCGTCCATTGGGGCGGCGGCGCCAGCGCCTTTTGCGGGCCCAGCGGCGCGGGCAAATCCACCCTGGTAGCCTGGCTCGTCGAGCGCGGTGCCCGCCTGCTCAGCGACGACCTGTGCCGCTGCGACCCGGATACTCACCCGGCGCCAGTGGTCTGGCCCAGCCTCCCCCGCCTGAAGCTGTGGCGGCAAACGCTCACCGCGTTGGGGCGCTCGGCAGCGGGCCTCACCCAAGACCTGCTCGCCGAAGACAAATTCATCTGGCCCAACGCACTGGAGCCGACCGCCGCGCCCCAGCCCCTGCGCGCCATCTACTTGCTTGAATGGGGACCGCTCGGCCTGGAACGCCTGGCCGGCGTGCAAGCCCTGCGGCAGTTCATCGCGGCCGCCACCTACCGGCCCGTCATGCTCGACCAGATGGGCCGCATGCCCACCTACTGGCGCGCGTGCGCCCGCCTGCTGCGCCGCGTGCCGGTCTATCGCCTCCGCCGGCCGCAGGCCTGGTCCAGCCTCGCCGCCGCCGCTAGTCTGCTTGAGGTTGGATGATTTGCAGTTGCGTTAAGTTCCAACCGATGCTATTCTCCCCTTTGCGTGTCTTGTTCATCTCACCTTGGAGAAACGATCATGCCCGATAAAGTCGAGATTCAGGAACCCCAGCCTTACGTCAAGCCTGCCGTCGAGCGTATCCCGTTGAGCGATGCGCGCGATGGGGCCTTCCTTGACGCAGCCAATGACGGCGTGGTGAACTCCAGCTAGCCAGGCCCGATCCGAACTAAGCGCGTTTCGACTCGCTTCGCAATTCTCAACGCAGTTAGGGGCCGGACCCGCTTTGGTCCGGCCCCTAATTGTGTGCTCCGCCACTTCGGATGTCCTCCAGCGTTCACCCCCAGCCAGACAGCCTCATTCAACGGTCGCCCCGCATCACCTTCGAGCCTTTCGACAGTGAATGGCTCGCCATTGATGGCGAGGCCGGCTTTTGCTACAGCCTCAACGCCACCGCCGGCCAGGTCTGGCAATTGATCGAGACGCCCATCACCTTGCGCGCCCTGGTGGACCAGATGTGCCCCCACTACGCCGTGGACCCCGCCACCTGCCAGGCCGACGTCGAAGCCCTCCTCCAGCAACTGCTGGACTACGGGCTGGTGCAGATCGCCGCCACGGAGTGACCTCATGCGCGGCCTCAACCGCTTCGCCCTTTGGCGCGCCCTCACTGACACGCGCCGCTGGATGCTCCGCGAGGCCTGGGTCTATCTGCTCCTGGCGCGGCTGGCCATCCGCTTCATCCCCTTTCGTCGCCTGAGTTGGTTCTTCCAGCGCCCCGCCCAGCGCCCGGAGGCCGCCGGCGAGGTCCGGGCGCGGATCATCAAGGACGTGCGCTGGGCCATCTGGACCAACACCCGCCATCAGCGCGAGCGCATCGTCTGCTTCCCCCGCGCCATCGCGGCCCAGGCCATGCTGCGTCAGCGCGGCGTTTCCACCACCCTTTATTACGGCGCGGCCAGCCAGAGCGACGCCGGCCTCACCGCCCACGTCTGGCTGCAGGACGGCGAACTGGGCCTCATCGGCCACCGCACTGCCGCCGGGCACAAGGTGCTGGCCCGTTTTGACCCGCCGTCACTGCCGGCCGCCCTTCCGCGCGCCGAGGCTGGCGTCGAGTCCTTCACCACCAACAGCGGAGCGTGAATGAAATCTCTCATCTGGGAAGGCCCGCGCGTCATGGTCATGCGCGATCAGCCCGAACCGCGCCCGCAGCCCGGCGAAGCCCTCATCCAGGTGGCCTACGCCGGCATCTGCGGCTCCGAACTGAGCGGCTATCTGGGCCACAATGCCCTGCGCGTGCCGCCGCTCGTCATGGGCCACGAATTCTCCGGCACCATCATCGCCCTGGGCGAGGGCGCGGCCGGCGCGCTCGTTCCCGGCCAGGCCGTCACCGTTAACCCCCTCGCCTACTGCGGCGTCTGCCCCTACTGCCAGGCAGGGCTGAATCAGTTGTGCGTCAACCGCAAGCTCGTCGGCGCGCACCGGCCTGGGGCCTTCGCCGAGTTTGTGGCCGTGCCCGCCGAGTTGGTCGCGCCCCTGCCGGAAGGCATGAGCCTGCGCACCGGCGCCCTCGCCGAGCCGGCCGCCGTCGGCGTGCGCCTGGGCGAAATGGCTGGCCCCCTGCCAGGCGAGACCGCCCTCGTCGTCGGCGCCGGGCCGATTGGCCTGCTGGCGCTGCAGGCCCTGTTCACGCAAGGCGCGGCGCGCGTCTTCATTGCCGACCTGGACCCGGCCCGCCTGCAGATGGGCGCGGAACTCGGCGGTGAGCCGCTCGACCCGCGCCTCGTGAACGTGGCCGAGATTGTGCGCCAGGCCACCGGCGGGCGCGGCGTGCCCGTCAGCGTGGATGCCGTGGGCGCGGCCGCCACCCGCGCCGCCTGCGTGGCCGCCACCCGCTCCGCCGGCCTGGTGCTCCTCAGCGGCCTGCACGAGGAGAACAGCCTCATCCCCGCCGCCGACGTCATCCGCCGCGAGCTCACCCTGCGCGGCTGCTTCGCCTACTCACCCGCCAACTTCGCCGAAGCCCTGCGCCGCCTGGCCGATGGCCGCCTGCGCCTCGACCCCTGGATCGTGGAAGCCCCCCTGGCCGAGGGCGGCGCCTGGTTCGACCGGCTGGTGGACGCGCCCGGCGCGGTGGCCAAGGTGCTGCTCATCCCGTGACGATCAAGCTCGGCTGCCACCTGTGGACCTTCGGCCAGTGCACCGTCCGCGAGGCGGCCGGCATCATCCGCGCCTTGGGCCTGGACTACATGGACCTGGGCAACGCCAAAGACCTCGACCCGCTGTACATCGCCGCCAACACGGCCTCTGAGGCCGAGCGCTTCAATCGGATCAAGGCTGAAACGGGCGTGACGTTCGTGGACGCCTTCCCGCACGTGATGCCCGCCTTCTCGCTCAACCATCCTGACCCCGCCGTGCGCGCCGCCCACCGGCCGGTGATGGCGGCCTGCTTCGATTTTTCCGCCGCCATTGGATTATCGGGCGTCACCGTCAGCCCCGGCTGCTACTGGCCCGGCTCCACCCCGCAGGCCGATTTCGACCGCGGCGCGGAGGAACTGCGCTGGCTGGTGGGCGAAGCCGCCCAGCGCGGGCTGCCCCTGCGCATCGAGCCCCACATCGAGAGCGTCACCTACACCCCGGCCCTCACCCTGGCCATGCTGGCCGCAGTGCCCGGCCTGACCCTCACCCTCGACTACTCGCACTTCGTCTTCCACGGCGCGCCGCTCGAGCAGATCGCCGTGCTGGACGAGCACGCCACCCACTGGCACGCGCGCCAGGCCGTCCTCGGCCAGGCCAACTGCGCCACCGCGGCAGGCAGCATCGACTTCGACCGCATCGTCGCGGGCATGAAGGCGCGCGGCTACGACGGCGGCCTGTGCCTGGAGTACGTCCACGGCGCCTGGGCCGGCATGGACAAAATTGACTGCGTGACCGAGACGATCTTGCTGCGGGATTACTTGCGGGGTTTGTTGTAATTGGAGCCCAGAGTTTGGCCAAGTGCATCGCCAATCTCTGGCTCCAATCTCCGACTTCTGACCGCTGACCTCTACGCCCCCGGGTACCGCTGTTTCAGCGCCGCCAGCAGTTCCCTCAGCCCCTGCCGTTCGGCCAGCGCGCGCAGCGCCGGCATATGCTCCTCCGCCGGCACGTCGCGCAGCTCGCCGCTCCGGTGCGCCGCAATGGCCTGCTGCATCGCCGCGATGCCTAACTGCGCGTCAGCCTTCCCATCGGCCCCCTTGAGCGAGTTGATGGCCGACCCAGCCAGGAACAGGATGTTCGGCTCGATGCCGCGCCGCTCGGCGTCGGCCATGTTCAGCCCGATGTTGCCCTGGTCCAGCGCCCCGGCCCGCACCAGCATCGTGGGCGCGATGCCGGGCAAGGGCTGAGAGAGCGCCGCCTCCGACGCTTCCCACTCTTGCCCATACGGCCGCAGGAACGGCTGCCCTGGCCGCACCGGCGCCGTCTGCCGGAAGTCAATCCCGTCCAGCCGCGCCAGCAGGTCGATCACCTCGCGCCAGATGCCGCGCGTCCGCACCCCGATGCCGGCGTTGTGCCCATAGATGGCGGGCGGCTGCGCCAGCCCCCGCGTCGCCTCGCGCACCATCCGCACCGCGCCGCCCGCGAACGACTCGCTGAACATCAGCGCCGTGGCCCCCGCCGCCACCGCCGCCAGCGCCGTCACCGCGATCTCGTGCGGCGCGCCGCTGATGTGCGGCGCAAACAGCAGCCCGCGCCCCTCCCGCTTATCCATGCTCCGCCGAATGGCCTCCGCCGCCAGCCGCGTGCGCTCTACCACCGGCGCGTAGTCCAGGTTCGGGTACAGGTCCTCGTCTTCCTTCACAAACATGAACAGGGGGCAATCGGCCACCTGCGCCACCAACTGCCCCACTTCGGCGGCGGTGATGCCGGCCGTGGGCTTGAGGATCGTGCCAAAAGCGGGCTCCGTGTCCGTGAGCCCGGTGGCGCGCCGCAACCCCGCCGGACCATAGGCCGGTCCCGGAAAGGTCCGCAGCACCCGCTCCGGAATCTGCAAGGCCAGCAGCCGCGCGTCCTGGTTCTCGTACACATCGAAGATGATGGCCGCCGCCGTCGTGTGCAGGATGTCGCTGGACGTCAGGTGCCCATCCGGCTGGAGCAGCATCTTGAGCGGAAAGGCGACGTGTAATAACCCCAGCCGCCCGGTGTCGTCAAACGCATCCACCCCGGCCGGCTTGGCCGAGCACGCCTCCAGCAGCGACCCGGCCGGCGGGTGCTTGACCCCCGTGGTGGCGTGATAGCTGATCTCCTCCACCGCGTGGTCCAGCCGCATCGTGCGAAAGGCAAAAAAGTACGTGGCGACGATGTGCTCATCGCTGGCGGGCGGCGGGTTCTCGCGCAGCCGCTCGGTGATGACGCGCCGCAGTTGTTCCTCGCGGTGGTCGTTGTCGTGCCAGAAGAGCTCCAACGTTTTGGCGTCCAGGCTAGGCATAGCGGTTCTCGAATGCTCCATGGGGTGGGGGGACACGCCTCTTGTATTACTTTCCTGCACAGTTGTCAATCTTCGCCCTTAGAATACAATAACCCGCAGCAGTGACCTCGTCGCTATTCTCGCCCTGCCTTCGCCAAAAACCATCGCCCTCCGCCGCCGCCGTTGCACAATCCGCCCTCAATGCCCCCCATTGATGTGCTCGGCCTCGGCGCCGTCGCCGTGGACGACCTGCTGTACGTGGAAGGCTACCCTCCGCCCGACGCCAAGGCCCGCGTCCTGCGCCGCGAGCGCCACGGCGGCGGCCTCACCGCCACCGCTCTCGTCGCCGCCGCCCGCCTGGGCGCGCGCTGCGCCTATGCCGGAGTGCTCGGCCCGGACGACCTCTCGGCGTTCGCCGCCCGCACGCTGGAGGCCGAGCACATTGATCTAAGCCACCTCAAGCACGACCCCGCCGCCCGGCCCGTCTATTCCACCATCGTGATTGACACCGCCCGCCACAGCCGCAACATCTTCTTCGACCTCAACAGCGTGGTGGGTGCCGCGCCCGATTGGCCTCCGGCCGAGGTCATCCAGGCCAGCCGCGTGCTGTTCGTGGATTACCTCGGCCTGCCCGGCATGCTGCGCGCCGCCCAGATCGCCCGCGCGGCTGGCATCCCCGTCGTGGGCGACCTCGAGTCCGAGGCCGCGCCCCTGATGGAACTGGTGGATCACCTGATCTTGTCTTGGGAAATCGCCTGGTTCCTTACCAAGACGGCCACGCCCGGCGAGGCCGCCCTGGCTCTGTGGACCGACCAGCGCCAGGTCGTCGCCGTCACGCACGGCGATCAAGGCTGCTGGTATGTTTCCGCCGCTGCGCCCGGCCGGCCCCGCCACCAGCCCGCCTTCCCCGTGGCCGTCGTGGATACCACCGGCTGCGGCGATGTCTTTCACGGCGCCTACGCCGCCGCCCTGGCGCGCGGCCTGCCCGTCACCGACCGTATGCGCTGGGCCGCCGCCGCCGCCGCGCTCAAGGCCACCCGCCCCGGCGGCCAGGCCGGCGCGCCCACCCTCAGCGAACTCACCCATTTTCTCGAGGAGACCCGCCCATGACCCCCAGCCCCGTGCAGCGCGAACTGGAAGACGCCCTGGCCGAAATGCCCATCTTCGATGTGCACACCCACCTCAACGGCGGGCGGCTGGCGGCGCGCGGCCTGCACGATATCCTGCTCTACCACATGGTCATCAGCGACCTGTATGGCGCGGGCGTCCCCAGCGGCCGCCGCCTCACCGAGTTTCCCAACTGGCCCGACCAGGCCGAGGCCCACGCGCGCCTCCAGGAGGCCATCCCCTACCTGCCGCACATCCGCAACACCAGCATCTTCTGGAGTGTGCGCACGATCCTGAAAGACCTGTACGGCTGGCACGAGCCGATTACCCTGGACAACTGGCGGCGCCTGGACGACCTCATCCGCGAGCGCGCCGACGACCGCGCCTGGGCCCATTCCATTCTCGACCGCTTCCACGTCCAGCGCACCTGCGCCGAGTTCGCCCGCCGTGGCCAGGGCGAAGACGACGCCCGTCTGCAATACTCGCTCGAATGGGGTTTCTTCACCCGCGCCCAGTGGGGCGAATACGACACCGCCCTGTACGAGTTGGAGCGCTGCTGGGGCCGCACCCCGGCCGGCTCCGTCCCCATCGGCACTGGCCCGCGCCCCGCGACCGACCGCACCATCCGCACCCTGGCCGACGTGCACGCCGCCATCGCCCACTACGTCTCCGCCATGCCCTTCGGCCAGATCGTCTCGATGGCTACCCACCTGTCCACCGATGTCAGCTACCACTGGGTGAGCGACGCCGAGATGGAAGCGGCCCTGGCCCGCCGCGCCGAGGCCGGCCTGGCCGAGCGCAGCACCTACGCCGCTTACGTCCACGAAGCGTTCCTCACCGCCCTGGAGCCGCGCGCCGACGAGTTCGTCTTCCAGTTTAGCTTCGGCGCGGAGCCGCTGCCCTACGAGACCGGCGCCCGCCTCAACCAAGCCACCCTGGCTGAGGTCGCCCAATCCATCGCCCGCCACCCCAGGCTCCGCTTCCAGGTGCTGCTCGCCAGCCGCCACGCCAACCAGAGCATGTGCACCATGGCCCGCGAATTGCCCAACTTCAGCCTGGCCGGCTACTGGTGGCACACCTTCTTCCCCAGCGCCATCACCCAGCTCATGGACGAGCGCCTCGACATGGTGCCCGCCAACAAGCAGATTGCCTTCTTCTCCGACGCTTACTGCGTGGAATGGGCCTATGGCAAGTGGCTGGTCGTCCGCCAGCTTCTGGCCGCCGCCCTGGCCGCCCGCGTCGAGCGCGGCCAATACACCCGCGACGACGCCCTGTCCATCGCCCGCGCCATCCTGTACGAGAGCCCGCAGTCGCTCCTGGGCCTCACGCCCCGCCAGGCCGCCTGACCTTGGCTGACGAAATCTGCCTCTGCCTCGACCTCGGCACCACCGGCATCAAGGCCGCCGCCTTCGATGAGCGCCTCCACTGCCTGGGCAGCGCCACCGTCGAGAACCGCCTGCACTACCCCGCCCCCGGCCTGGTGGAGCAGGACCCCGACTACTTCTTCTCCGCCGCGCTGGACCTCGCGCGCCAGGTGGCCGCCGGCCTGGGCGATGCGGCCCGGCGCGTGGTCGCCATCGTGTGCAGCGGGCAGATGGGCGGCGCGCTCGGTATCGACGCGGACTGGAACGCTGTCACCCACTTCGACGCCATCCTCGACCCGCGCAGCAACGTCGTCCGGCCCCTCATCGCCCCGCACGAGGACTACCTGCTGCCCGTCTGCGGCGGCCTCACCACCCAGTTGGAGAAGATCCTCTACTGGCGCGCTCACCGGCCCGAGGCTTTTGCCCGCGCCCTCAAGTTCATCGGCCTGAACGGCTACGTAGCTGGCAAGCTGGCCGGCCTATCTGCCCACGACGCCTTCACCGACCTCACCTTCAGCATGGTCAGCGGCCTGCTCAGCGCCGTCACCGGCGAATGGGATGAGCACCTGCTGGAGACCCTCGCCGTGCCCCGCGCCCTGCTCCCGCGCGTCGTCGAGCCGCGCGCCGTCATCGGCCAACTGCGCCCCGATCTCGCGGACCAGTTGGGCCTGCCGCGCGGGGTGCAGGTGCTGGCCGGCGCGGGCGATGGCGCCGCCACCTTCGCCGGCTCCGGCATCAACCGCCAGGGGCAGGCGGTGGACCTCTCCGGCACCTCCTGCGCCTTCGGCCTGTACTCCGACCGCTACCTGCCCGACGGCCAGCCGCAGACGTTTCTCAACATGAAGTCGCCCACCGCGCCCGGCTGGTTCGTCATCTACATCAACCACTTTGGCCGCACCCATCGCTGGTTCCTGGACGCCTTCTGCGAGGAGTTGGTGCGCGAGCGCGGCGTGGAGGGCGCCTATGCCGCCCTGGACGAGCAGGCCGCCGCCCTGCCGCCCGGCGCCGCCGGCCTGCTGGCCGTGCCCCATCTCACCGGCCGCCCTTCGCCGCCGGGACCGTTTGTGCGCGGCACGTGGCTGGGCTTCGGCCTGGGCTTCACCCGCGCCCACTTCTACCGGTCCCTGCTGGAAGCGCATGCCGTGGAGTTCCGGCTGGCCCGGGAACGCCTGCGCGCCCTCCATCCGTCATTGCCGCCCGTCGGCGAGGTCACCATCTCCGGCGGCGGCTCGCGCAGCGACTTCTGGAACCAGATGAAGGCGGACGTGATCGAGGCGCGCTACCGGCGCCTGGTCGATTCCGGCCTCAGCACCCTGCGCGGCGACGCCCTCATCGCCGCCCAGGCCCGCGGCTGGCCCGTCGCCGATGGCCCCCTGGACTTCATCCAGTACGACCGTGAGTACGCCCCCGACCCCGCCGCTGCCGCCGGATACGCGCCCGTGGTCGAACACTACCGGTCGCTGCCCCCTGCGCTGGACCCGTTAATGGTCGAACTGTTCAGTTAGGCCGCGCCGGCCACAACTGCGGGAAGTAATCCCCCGCAAAAGGCTGCCCGTCCCGCGCGTTCGGCCCCAGGAATACCAGGTTGGGGTGCCACTGCCGCCCGGCTCGGTAGACCGTGTCTCCCGGCATCATGTGGGAGATGACCGACAGCCGCGGCTGATCGCTCCGGTTTGGCCCGGACCCGTGGAAGGTCAGGCAGTGGTGAAAGCTCGCCTCCCCCGCCTTCAGCAGGCACGGCTCGTCCAGCCACGCGCCCCCGCCCTGGCCGGCAAACTCGGCCGCCAGCGCCTCCAGGTCCTTGTGCCCGAACTTGTCGCTGCCCTCGATCAGTCCCCACTTGTGCGACCCCACAATCGTCCGCATCCCGCCGTTGCTCAGGTCGGTGTCCTGGAGCGCCACCCAGGCCGTGCACATGTTCGTGGTGCTGCTGGCCTTCCAGTAGCCATAGTCCTGGTGCCAGCCGATATTGCCCGCATTGGTCGTCTCCTGCCCGGCCGTGCCCGGCTTGTAGATCGCCTGATCGTGCCACAACCGCACGCTGTCCACCCCCATCAGCCGCGCGCCAATCGCGCCGATGATGGGCGCCGTCACCGCTTGGCGAATCTCGGCGCTCAGCCAGAACGCGTTGCATTGCTGGCGCACCTTGGGCGAGACCGGGTCGCAGGCGCTCACCCCATACTGCGGCGGCACTTCGTAGTCATGGTCGCCCGCCCACAGCCGGTCGTGCGCCGCCCGCAGCCGCGCGATCTGCTCATCGCTAAACAGCTTTGGGCTGATCCAATAGCCGCGCTCCCAGTACTCGGCGATTACGGCCTCGGTTACCACCTCGTTCACGCGCTCCAGCGTCAGCATGTGTCTCTCCCCGTCTTGGCTCGGAATGCACACCGGCCAGGCTGAGATAGCCTGGCCGGCATGAATAGACGTCGAAGTTGAACTTAGCCCTTCAGACCGCTGCCCACCAACCCCTGCACAAAGTAGCGCTGCAGCAGGAAGTACACCGCCGCGGGCGGCCACGTCGCCAGGAAGGTCTTCAGCATCACCGACGGGTAGTCGGTGGTGCCCACCGGCGACCAGTCCGTCAGGACGATGGTCTGGATGCGGTAGGCGATCGGATAGTACTGCGGCTTGCCCGCGATGGTGAACAACGGCCACAGGTAATCGTTCCAGATGCCGAGGAACGAGAAGATCGTCAGCGCCACCAGCGGCGGCTTGAGCAGCGGCCCATACACCCGGAAGATGATGGTGAAGATGCCGGCCCCGTCGATCTTGGCCGCATCCTCATAGTCCTTGGGCAGCATGTCAAAGCTCTGTTTCAGCAGGAAGATGGCAAACGGCGGCACCCAGCCGTAGATGAACAGCACCGGCAGTTCGCCGATGAAACCGTGCCCGCCCTGCCCGAAGATGTCGTTCCCGCCTGCCAGCGGCCACCAGGCCATCTGCAGATACATCGGCAATAACATCAGGATGCCGGGCATCACCATGCCCGACAGGAACAGCAGGAAGACCTTGTTCTTGCCAGGGAACTCCATCTTGGAGAAGATGTAGCCGCCGATGATGCCCACCACCAGGGTCACGGTGATGTAGAACACCGACCGGATCAGGGTGAACACGTACGCATCCCAGATGCCGGCATTGAGGGCGCGCTTGAACAGGTCAATGTTGAGCGTATTCGGGACCGGCAGGATGCGGGCACTCAGGAACTGCGCCTGGGTCGTAAAGGTCCCCAGGGCCATGAACAGCACCGGGTAGATCATCACAAAGCTCGAGATGATCAAGAAGATGTAGCTGGCAGTCAGCAGGATAGCGCGGCGTTGCTTCATCGTCGGTCTCCTAGACCCCGTACTGCTTGCGGTAGTTGTTCAACTGCCAGCCGATAAACACCAGCAGCATCAGGAACAGCACCAGCGACTGCGCCGTGCCCATCCCCATTTCCAGCGCGCCGAACGAGTCGTTGTGGATGCTGTACACCAGGGTATAGGTCGAAAAGTTCGGGCCGCCGGCGCTGATGATCTTGGGCACCTCCCACATCTGCATCGAGCCGATGATGCCCGTCACCGAAATGAACAGCAGCACGGGCACCATCTGCGGGATGGTGATATAGCGCAATAGCTGCACATCACTCGCGCCGTCAATCTTGGCCGCGTCGTACAGGTTCTCGTCAATCCCCTGCAATCCGGCCAGGAAGAAGATCACCGTCCCGCCGATGCCCAACCACACCGAGAACAGCACCGCGATGATGGGCATGAAGACCGGGTGCGTCACCCAGTTGATGGGCTCGTCCATGCCGGCCCGCAGCAGCAGCATGTTCAGCACGCCCTGGTTCGAGCCGGCCAGGTAGATGCGTAATAGCAGCGCCACCACCGCGCCAGAGAACACCGACGGCAAATACCACATGGTGCGAAAGATGCCTTTGAAGCGGATGTTCTGGTTCAGCAGCAGCGCGATGAAAAAGCCGCCGACGATATTCAGCCCCAGGATCGACACCGCATAGAGGATCGTCCGGCCAATGACCTTCAGATAAAAATAGTCCTGAAAGCTGGAGAAGACCCGCTGCAGATTCTTCAATCCCGCCCACGTCGGCGGCGAGATGATATTCCACTCCGTAAAGCTGATGCCGATCAGGAACGCCAGCGGCACGAATGTCATCACGATGAAATAGATCGCCATCGGTCCGACAAAAGCCCAGGCCACAATCGTTTCCCGGCGGCGCCGGAACCAAATGCGCAGCCGTTCGGCCCGGGGCAGGGGCGGCTCGAGCGCGGCTTGCCGCTGTAAGTCTAGTTCCATCCTATACCTCCTGTGCGCCGGCCAGTTGCTGTGTGCCGGTCTGGCGGGCGGCGGCCATCCCCCACAAACACAGAAGCTGGGCAGCCTGCACTCGACTGCCCAGCTTCCGCGTTGCTTTCTCAGGCGGTCAGGCGCGTGTGGCCGGACCGTGGTCCGGCGGTGGGCGCCAACTAACCCGACCGCGCAACCAGGCCTTCGATCGTGGTCTGGATGGTGTCCAGTTCAGCCTGGATTTCGGACTCGCTCATGTCCTGCTGCCAGATGCGGCCGTACATGTCGTTCCAGGCCGCCCAGATGCGGGAGCCGTTCTTCGGCCACCCGGGCAGCGGGCCGGCGCCGCCGTCCAGCAGGGTCTTCATGGTGACGCGCACCATGGTCTGGGCCGTCTCCGACTTGTAGCCGCCCAGTTGATCGTAGGTCTCGTACTGCTCCAGCAGCGAATTCAGCGCCGGGATCCAGATGCCGGCATTGTTCGCCAGCCAGGCCTGCGCCGCCGGGTCGGTCACCGTCTCTTCGATCAGGGCGATGGCCAGTTCGGGGTTGGGGCCGTTCTTGAGCGGCGACTCGATGTCGTTGCCGATGACGATGGTGGCCTGCTGACCGCCAGGCGGGGTGGGGAAGGGAATGGCGACCGCGTCGATTTCGCCAGCGCCCACCGAGGTGGCGTCGTTGTTCCAGCCGGGCTTGACGGCAATCACACCGTCGTTGAACAACTGGCCCGAGCCGGCTTCGCTCTCCGCCTGCTGGATCAGGGCCTCGGTCGAGGACCACATCAGTTGATTGTGAAACATCCAGGTCTCGGCCGCGCCGGGCACATTGGCCGACGGCACACCCAGATTGCTGCCCAGGGGCGCATTGTTCTGGTTGAACCAGTGAAGGATGCGCATCGCCTGGCCGTAGCTGTCGCCGCCGGGGCCGTAGGTGTAGTAGCAGGTATTGCCCCAGGTGTCGCTCTCGTTGATCTCCGAGATGGCCTGGCAACCCGCCACCAGCTCATCCCAGGTGGTCGGCAGGGCGTTGCGATCCAGCCCCGCCTCTTCCCACTTGGTCAGGTTGATGAACAACACGTCCGCCCCAGACGACTTGGCCAACCCAAAGACCTCGCCGTCCTTCGTGGCGCCGGCGACCGACCCGGGGGCCAGCAGCGCCGCCGAGGCCGCTGAGACCGGCGCGAACATGCCCAACTGCACGAACTCGTTGACGTAGGCCTCGCCGTAGGTGGTGTCCGGGAAAATCCCGGCCGCCGCCGCCATCAGTTGGTTCTGGCGCAGGTCCCAGTCCCAACTGTGCGAGGTGATGTTAAGGCTCACGCCCGGGTGCCGATCCAAGAACGGGATGTACTTGGTGTAGGCCAGGCCGCCCCAGTTCCAGTTCTTCTGGAAGAACTCGTTCTCGGGGTCCGGGGCCCAGCCAGCCAGCGCATGAATATCCGGAATGTCGGTGTTCCACCACACTTCCAGCACCGCCGGTGCTGGCACTGCGGTGGGGGCGGGAGTGGCCGTGACCACCTCGACAATGGTTTCCGGCGTCGGCGTAGCGCAGGCCGCCAACAGCCCGGCGCCAGCCGCAAAACCAGCCGCCTTGATGAAGTCACGCCTCGAGATTGTTTTCTTTTGCATTTCTTCCCTCTCCTCGTGTTGTGCTGCCCAAACTAGTGTTGTGCCCCCAGGGTTGCGAAGCGCCAAAATTGTACCTGACTCCTGCAGTTAGGCAAATCTCGGCCGCGATGGCAGGGCCAACATCGCCCGGGGGGCCCCGGTTCGCAACCCCTGTTTCCCAGGTGTCATTCTCAAGTGTGAGTTTCGGCCTGGTCATGCGTGGTCCCGGACAAACAAATAGGAGTCGGTGTCCCTGGAGCTTGAGCTTTGCTGTCAAGCACGGAATCGCCGACTCCCACATCTCATGCCGCGGAATCGTACCCCCACCAGCCCTTGGGCCGTGGCTCGCCCCTCATGTCCAACACATCCGCTTTACCATCGAGTTATGACGCTGGCCTGCCCCGAAAATTAGTTTTCATATTATATACGATCTGTCAAGGGAGGCAATATTCCCCGTAATATTTGCGCTTCCTTGCACAGACCTCACGTATGGTGATAATATAGCCTACCCTTCCAGAGTGCAATCATTCCCATCTAGACCATGAATCCGCACAATAAGGCCGGTTTCAAGACCGCCCCCAGCCCCCACCTCATCAATTGGCCCCGCAAGCCGGCCGTCATCCTTCAGCCCCGCACCTACCATCACCTCCAGCAGGGCGTCAACCTGCTGGCCGACGCCATCCGCCCCACCCTCGGCCCGCTGCCCCGCCTGGTGGCCATGGAGCGCCTCAAGCGCACCGACGCCCCCGAGTTCCTCGACAACGGCGCCGTCATCGCCCGCCGCATCATCCAGGTGAAGCCCCGCGGCCGCGATGTGGGCGCCATGTTGCTGCGCCACGCCCTGTGGGAGATGCACGAGGAAGCCGGCGATGGCACCACCACCATGGCCGTCATGTACCAGGTGCTGCTCAATGAAGGCATCCGCTACGTCACGCGCATGGGCTGTAACGCCATGCTCCTGCGCGAAGGCTTCGAGAAGGGCCTGACCGCTCTCCTGGCCGACCTCGATCAGCAGTCCACGCCCCTCTCCGACCGGAACGCCATCGCCGGCATGGCCCGCGGCATGTGCCAGGCCGACGACGAACTCGCCGCCATGCTGGGCGAAATCTTCGACGTCGTCGGCCCAGACGGCCTGATCATGGTCGAGAAGTGGAACCGCCTCCACCTGGAGCGCGAATACGTCGAAGGCACCTACTGGAAACTCAGCGGCTGGATGTCGCGCCTGCTGGTCACCGATATCCCCAAGAGCCGCACCCTGTTTGAAGACGCCGCCCTGCTCATCACCGACCTGACGCTCAAAGAGCCGCGCGAGCTCATCCCCGTGCTCGACCGCGCCGTCAAGGGCGGCGTCAAGCGCCTGGTCATCGTCGCCAAGGAACTCTCCGACGCCTGCATCGGCCTGCTCGTCAACAACAACAAGGCCAAAACCATCGAGACCCTGGCCGTCCGCACTCCCAAGATTTCCGAGATGGACCGCGTGGCTGCCATGGAGGATATTGCCGTCATGACTGGCGGCCAGCCCTTCTACTCCGCGGCCCGCGAGACCCTGGAAGGCTTCGACCTCGCCCACCTGGGCTACGCCCGCCGCGCCTGGGCCACCGACAGCCTGTTTGGCCTCTTTGGCGGCAAAGGCGATCCGCGCCGCCTGCGCCAGCACCTGGCCGCCGTCCGCGCCTCTATCCCCAACGCTCCCGACGACAACGAGAAGAAGAAACTCCAGGAGCGCCTCGGGCGGCTGGCCGGCGGCACCGCCATCCTGCGTGTGGGCGGCGCGACCACTTCCGAAGTGGATACCCGCAACGCCCTGGCCGAGCGCGCCGTCACCGCCCTGCGCAACGCCCTCCTGGGCGGCGTGGTTGCGGGCGGCGGCGCGGCGCTGATTCAGGCCCAAAGCGCCCTCCGCGGCCTGCCCGCTGCCACCGAGGAAGACGCCATCGCCTATCGCCTGCTGGCCCGCGCCCTGGAAGAACCCATGCGCGCCATCGCCCGCAACGCCGGCTTTCAGCCCGATATCATCGTTGAAAAGGCCAAGGCCGCCCCGGCCGGCCACGGCCTGGAGGCGCGCTCCGGCCAGATCGTGGATTTGCGCGCCGCTGGGGTCACCGACTCCACCCGTGTGCTGAAGCTGGCCGTGCAGGTGGCTGTCAGCGGCGCGGCCACCGCCCTCACCACCGACGTCATCGTTCACCACAAGCAGCCCAAAGAGTCCATCGAGCCCTGACCCTCATGCCCTCGCGTTCAAAAGCCTCCTCCCCGGCCCAGCGCCTCACGCGCCTGGGCGCTCCCGAAGCCGGCAGCGTCTCGGCGCTTGCCCTCGGCGGCGCCGATGGCCGCAGCGTTCTCGTCGGCTCCCCGGTCGGTCTCTACCGTGCCACGGCCAGCGCGGGCGGCGCTGGAACGGCAGCGCTGGCCCTCTCCGCCTGGGAACGCGTGTCCGCCGCCCCGCTCGGCATCCTCGCCCTCGCCGCCGCGCCTAACCAGGACACTGAGCCCACCCTGCTCGCTGGCTCCAACACCGGCATCTATCTCTCGCGCGATGGCGGCGAAACGTGGCAGCCCGCCCCCATGCCCATGTCGGGCTCCAATGTACCGGCCATCGCCTTCTCGCCCAGCTACGCCGCCGATGGCGTAGTGGCCGCCGGCACCCTGGAAGACGGCGTCGTCATCTCCACCGATCGCGGCGAAACGTGGTACAGCCGCGCCTTCGGCCTGCTGGATGCCGCCATCTTCGCCGTTGCCTTCTCGCCCCTCTTCGCCGATGACGGTACCCTCTACGCCGGCACCGAGACCGCCCTGTACTACAGCTACAACCAGGGCCGGGCCTGGAAGGACCTGCACTTCCCCGAAAGCGCGGCCCCAGCCCTCAGCCTGGCCGTGGCCGCCATCGAGGGCGCCAATGTCATTTTCGTTGGCACCGAAGCCAGCGGCCTCTATCGGTCCGCCGACCAGGGCGGCGCCTGGGAGAAACTTTCCCTGCCCGCCGCGTGCGTCAACAGCCTCCACTGGTCCGCCAACTCGGGCGCGCTGCTGGCCGCCACCGAAGCCGGGGTCTATCAGTCGTTGGATCATGGCGCCACCTGGTCGCTCTGGCTCGACCAGCCCAACATTATCAGTCTGGCGTCCAGCGGCGCCCTCACCGCCGCCGGCTCCGTGGAGCAGGGCATCTGGCTGGCGGAGGGTGCCGGCCCCTGGCAGCCCGTCCCCAGCCTAAGCACCCGCGCCTTCATCGGCCTGGCGCTCTCACCGGCCTTCGCCCAGGATCACACTGCCTATCTGTACGGCCCGCAGGAGCGCGTCTGGCAGTCCACCGACGGCGCCCGCTCGTGGAGCGCCCTCCAGCCCCACCTGCCCGTGCTCGACTTCCGCCACGTCGCCGTCGCGCCCGATTTTGCCGTCAGCCGCGGCCTGGCCGCCGCCGCTAATGCCGGGGTGCTCGTCAGCGACACCGCCGGCCAGAGCTGGAAGCGGTCCCTCAAAGAACCGGCCGGCGTGGTGGCCTATTCGCCGAACGGCAAACTGCTGGCCGCCAGCCTGTTGAACGTGGGGATTGCGCTGTCGGAGGATCGGGGAGAAAACTGGCGGCGTGTGCCCGGCGCGTGGGATGCCGGCGGGCGCGTGCTGGCCCTGGCCCTGACCAACGCCGGCCACTTCCACGCGGCCCTGCTTGAAGGGGTGGGCGCCACCGTCAGCTTGTGGCAGGGCAAGCCCGGCGCGATCGAGAAAGTCATCAGCGAGCCCATCGGCCGCAACCCGCTGGTATCGTTATTTGTGCCGGCCGAGGGCCTTCCTGACCGGCCCTGGTACGCCGCCTTTGGCCATCAGGTGTGGAAGTTCAGCGCCCGCAAGGGCCGGCCCAGCGCCCCTGCCGCCGTCTTTACGCCCGACGAGCCGGGCGAAACCATCCTCCTACTCACCGGCCTCCAGGACCAGGACAATCAACTACTCCTGGCCGGCACCGGCCGCCGCCTGTTCACCTCGACCGACGCCAAGGACTGGGCGGAAGCCTACGACTTTGGCGCCGAGCGCGCGGTCTCGCTGGCCCTGTCGCCCAGCTTCGCCCAGGATCGCACGGTCTACGCGCTGCTGGTCGGCGGCTCCGTCTGCCAGCTCGACATGTCGTGAACCCAGCCGATCAGGCGTTCCGCCTTGCTGCAATCAAAGAATCCAGCATGGCCTTCCAGAGCGCCCCGGATGGGCACCTCCGGGTAAGCGTGCGCCGCGAGTTCCCGGCTGGGGATGGGCGAGTGCGTGCGCGGCGCGATGATGAAAAACGTCTCGTGCCCTTTGTAGTCAGCCAGCAGCGCTAGCTCGCACGCCCGCGCCCCCTCGTCAATCCACGTCCAGCCCCACAGGTTGCGGGCCACCGGCGCCTCCGCCGTCACCAATTCCGCCTCGGACTCCGGCTTGCCCGGCGTCAGCGCGTGAAAGCGCAGACTGCTGAGGGTCATGTCGGGATACCTGCGGCCAAACATGTCGCCCTGCTGCTCCATCACCCACTTGGAGAGCGAGTAATCGTCCTCGGCATACGTTGGGTGCTTCTCGTCCACCGGGAAGTAGTCGAACCGCCCGCGCCGGCTGTCAATCCCCCCCACCGCGTTCACGCTCGACGCCATGCACACACGCTTGATGCCCAGCGCCGCCGCCGCCGTCAGCACGTTGTGGCTGCCAATCGTATTGTTGGCATACACCACCCCTGGTGGGAACCCATGCGGCCCCGGGATCGCCCCCAGGTGCAGGATGCCGTCGCATCCGCGCACGGCCTCCATCACCGCCTCCAGGTTGGTCAGCTCCAGCGTCTGAAAGCTCACCAGCGGGTTGGGTTCGTCCGGCGGCGTGGCCGGCGCCACCTTGTCCAGGCTCCGCACCCGGTGCCCCTTGGCCGTCAACTGGGCAATCACCACCTGCCCCAGGCGCCCCGTTCCCCCGGTCACCGCAATCTCAAATGGCATAGGAATACCCTTCGTCTTTCGTCTTTCGTCTTTCGTCCGCCGTCGGTCGTCGGCCTCAATACATCGCCAGCAGCGGCGCCAGCCCTGCCCGGCTCCCCGTGTAATATAGCGCCGTGGACTTGGGCGGAAGCTGCGTCTCGAACGCCGCCGTCTCCGCCGCCACCTCCCTCCGCTGGAACAGGTCGTACACCACCTCCGCCGGCCTGGGCAGCGTAAACGTCCGCCGCCCGCCGCTGACGGTGTGCACCGCCAGCAGGTCCGGCGTGGCATACAGCACATCACCGGCCTCGCTGTAGAGGTGCGCCCCGGCATGCCGGGCAATGCCGCGCAGCACGGCGGCCGGCAGGGTGGGGGCCGACACATACACCGAGTGCCACGCTTGAGGCGTGCCAGCGTCGAAGCTCTTGATGGCGAAGCCGGGCTGGCATCGCCCCAGCGCCAGAATCACCTCGCCCAGCACCGTGGCCTCGGGGTCGGCCAGGTGGAAAATAGGCGCGACGTGGCGGTGCGTGCCCCAGAACAGGTCCTGTGGCAGCCCCTCCGTGATTGGGTGCGTGAAGTCGGTAATGTGCATCATCTGCGACCAGTAGCTGCGCGTCAGGTTGAACTTGATGCCGGTCAGGTCGGTCATCCAATCGGTGTGATAGGCCGGCTCGGCGTCCGAGTTCAAATAGCCGGGGGCGTAGTACCACAGCGCCGTCCGGTTGTCGCGCCGCAGGATGCCCTTCAACTTCGCGCGGCGCTGGTCGTTCAGGTGGAATGGGTTGAGAAAGATGTACAGTCTGTAGGGCGGCAGGTCGCCTTCCAGCAGATCGTTGAGCAGGTACAGGTCGTGCGGCGCGCCGAAGCGGTTGAGCGCCATCACCCGCTGGTGGGCGATCAGCGGCAGCGACAGGTGGTTCCAGTTGCCCTCGTAGAAGTACGATTCGTCGTCCAGGAACACCGCCACATCGGCCCGCGGGCGGCGGTCCAGCCCCAGCGCCCACGTGCCGATCTTGTGATAGTGCTCGTGCCAGGCGTGCGCCTCGTCAATGATGCGTTCATCCTCGGGAAACACGCCTGTCTCGAGCCAGGTCACGCCTAGGCCATGCGTCACAATCTGCGCGAAGTTGCGCTGGTAAATAGGGATGTTCTGGTCCTTGGGGTGCATCCGCCCGTGCGGGTCCAGGCTGTTGTGCATCAGGGTGTCTTCTTCAAACAGATACAGCTTGCCGTGGATGCGCAGGCTCTCGGTCGGTCCCATCGGCAGCCCGTCGCCCCCCATCCCCCGGAAGGCATAGCTGTAGGGGCTTACCAGGAAGTCCAGGTCCGGCGAGCGCAGCACCTTGTGCAAGCCCAGGTGGCTGCTCCGCTGCACGGTGGAGACTTCGCTGGTCGTCCGGTCGCCGTGCCCGTCTGAGAAGAAGGCGTCGTTCCAGGCCAGCTCCATCAGGTAGCCAAAAAAGGCGCCGGTGAGTTTGTCGCCCCCGGTGAGCGTCTTCACGTGGCGGCACATGCCCAGCAGCGCGTCGGTGGCGGTCTCGGTGTAGCACTCGTTGAAGTCAATCACGTTCCGCTCGCGCCGCGGGTCGCGGAAAACAAAGTGGGTGGTGCCGCTCTGCTCGTCGCCCGACGGCACCTGGGCGGTCTCGAAGGTCACCTCCGGCTGCCCCCAGGCTGCGCGCAGTGCGGCCACATCGTCCTGGTAGCGCCGCCGCAGCCAGGCCCGGAAGGCGCGCTGCATCGGCTCGCTGTGGTCCCCCGACGGCGGGTTCATCGACGACCACGATTTGATCCATTCGCCGCACACGCCGGTGCACAACTGGTAGCCAATCACCCGGTCGTACAATCCCGCCTCGCGCAGGTACGCGATGAGGGCCGAAAGGTAGGCTTTGGACTCCTCCTGCCACTTCAGCGACGCAAAAGATGCGGACTGAAAGGTCCCCGTGGACAGCACCTCCTGCTCGCCGGGGTGGCGCTCATTCCACCAGTTGCCGGGCATGTGAAAGCTGTCCAGCAGGATGCGCAAGTTCAGCAGCCCGTCCGGGTCGGCCTCAAGGATGTTGGTCAACATTTCGCCAACCGGGGCCAGGTCATAGTCGCCCTCCCGCCCTTGCCCCACCCCGCACCAGCCGTTGCCGATGCCATCAGTGGTGTAGATGTGGATGCCATGTGCCGAGAGCGCTCGGATGCTGGCCTGCGTCTCCTTGACCGGCTGTGTCGGGTCCAGCGAGCCGACCCATTGGACGTTGGCATAGTGCGGTTGGTCGTTCAGGAACAGGGTGGGCGTGCCATTGTGCATGCGCACATGGGCTTTCATAGGCGCGAATCTCCTTGGCGGCTGATGAATTGCGTGAGTTGACGGAATGTCAAACGGGACGTGAGAGCGGTTTCGCGGGGGCGTTCGGCGATATTGAGTATTGACACATATTATATATGGTTTTAGCCTTGGCTGTGCTTGTGCTCCAGGGGACATTCACTTTCGACTGGCATAGGAGGCCAGATGAAAATCACTGATCTGAAGTGCGCCGTCATCGGCCAGAACCCGGTGGTGCGCATCAATACCGACGAGGGCATCTACGGCTATGGCGAGGCCGAGAACGCCAAGCCCTATCTCAAGCCCCACGTCCTGTTCTACCGTGACTTCCTCATCGGCGAGGACCCCACCAACGTCGAGCGCGTCATGCGTAAGATCCGCCGCCTGGGCGGCTACAAGCCCTGGGGCAGCGCCGTCAGCGCCATCGAAATCGCCCTGTGGGACATCGCCGGCAAGGCCGCCGGCCTGCCGGTCTACAAGCTCCTGGGCGGCAAGGTCCGCGACAAGGTCCGCATCTACAACGGCGCCCGCCGCTTCCCCATGACCGGCGTCTCGCCCGACGACTACGTCGAGGATGTCAAGAAGCAGATGGCCTGCGCCGAGGGTTTCACCATCATCAAGCAGAGCCTCAGCTTCCACTCGGCCATGCCCCGCGACCTGCCGGACTTCTTCTATGGCGAGTACCGCGCCGGCCCCGCCCACCCCAACCGCGGCCCGCTCACCGAAAAGGGCCTCAAGCACATCATCGCCTGCGTCGAGGCCATGAAGAGCGTCATGGGCGACGAAGTTGGTTTGGCCCTCGACCTCGGCCCCGGCTGGATGGTGCCCGACGCCATTCGCTTCGCCAAGGCGATGGAGCCTTTCCACCTCATGTGGGCCGAGGACATGATCACCGGCGACTATGTGCCCTACACCCTGGCCGACGTGTACCGCGAGGTCACCCGCGCCACCACCACCCCCATCCACACCGGCGAACAGGTCTATCTGCGCCAGAACTTCAAGGAACTGATCGAGAAGCACGCCGTCAACATCATCGGCCCCGACCCCGAGGACATCGGCGGCCTGGCCGAACTGAAGTGGGTGGCCGAGTACGCCGACCTGCACGGCATCCTCATGGCCCCGCACGGCATCTACGACGGCCTGATCGGGTTGGCTGGCCTCGTGCACGTCTGCGCCACCATGCCCGAAAACTACATCGCCTTCGAGTGCCCCGTCGGCCAGCCCTCCTGGTGGGA
This sequence comes from uncultured Anaerolineales bacterium, assembly GCA_964497615.1. Lineage (GTDB taxonomy): Bacteria > Chloroflexota > Anaerolineae > Anaerolineales > UBA6663 > CAZCEC01. The sequence continues at coordinate 100,228 of CAZCEC010000008.1, forward strand.
AGACCTCGTCACCGGGCTGCCCGTCCCCCGCGTCCAGAACGGCCTGATCGAAGTCTGGGACACCCCCGGCCTGGGCGTGGACATCCTGCCTGACAAGGCCGAGCAATACTTGAAGGAAGAAGATAAGGACTTCTTCGACTAACGACCCCCCGCCGCCTCATTAATCGTAGGAGCGCGCCTGCCCCGTTCCGGGGCAGGCGCGCTCCTACGTTAGCTGGCATCTCGCCGCCTTGCTAAGCGGTCTCAGCGTACTCAGTGGTGAGATTCCAAGCTACTCCCACCGCGGCGTTTCAACAATCTCTCGCATCACCTCCGGCCGCAGGGTGATCCCCAGCCCCGGCCCATCCGGCACCTTCAGCTTGCCATTGGTGATGCTGAACCCCTCGGCATCCATCTCTTCATATAAGAACTGTCCGCGGTTGGGGATGCGGCTCTCCGTCATCACAAAGTTGCGCACCATCGCACCATAGTGCGCCGTCGCCACGAGCTGCACCCAGCTCCCCGCCATGTGCGTGGCGATGGGGATGTAAAACATCTCCGCCAGGTCCGCGATCTTTCGCCCGCCCGTGAACCCGCCGATGAAGGCCAGGTCCGGGTGGATGGCGTCCACCGCGCTGTTCTGCAGGAACTGCAAGAACTCCGCCGGGTGCTCCAACTTTTCGCCCGTCATCACCCGCACCGCCGCCGAGGCGCGCAGCGCCTTCCAGGTGTCCGAGTACATCACCGGCAGCGGGTCTTCCACCCACAGCGGCTTGATGGGCGCCACCGCCTCGGCGATGCCCAGCGCGCTCGGCAAGTCCCACTCGTTGTGGCAGTGGATGATGATGTCGTGCCCCCAGCCCAGCGCGTCGCGCAGGTTCTCGTAGCCCTCGCGGATGCGCTTCAACTCGGTCGGCGACAGCATCAGCGAGAGATGCCCGCCGTGATGGCGGTTGCCGTGCCATGGCTTGCCGTCCACGCCCAGCATGTAGTCAAAACCGATCTTGACGGTCTTGAACCCGTAGGGGTCGGCCTTGATCCCGTCCGCCCACTCCTGGCACGCCGCCCGGTCAAACCAGTCGCGCGGCCCGCCGGTGTTGATGTACATCGGGATCTCTTCGCGGAACCGGCCTGTCAGCAGCCGCGACACCGAGCAGTTCAACACCTTCCCGGCAATGTCCCACAGCGCCGTCTCGATCCCGCTGATCACCGGGTTGAGCACCCAGTGCGCGTGCCACTGCGCCTGCATGCGCGTCATGTAGGCGTGGCACTTCTCGATGTCCAGCGCATCCATCCCGATCAGCCGGTCGGCCATGAAGTCAATATAGCTCTGCGACACATTCGCCGGCAGCCCCGCCTCCCCAATCCCCTCGATCCCGGCGTCCGTCTCCACCCGGATCAGGCACTGGATGCTGTGCTCCTTTAGCTTGTACGCCGTGATCTTCGTGACGTGCACGCGATTCTTCTCTTTGTCTGCCAATGCAGTAATGCTGCTCATTCTCGCTTAGGCTCCATGACTCCCCTCTCCCGACAGGCAAGAGCGCGGGGTGAATAAGACGTCCCTTCTACCAGCGAAACAAAGGGCAGGGCATTGTGCGCCATCAGTCCCCCCTTGGCGTGAGCGGGCGAGCATAACGCGCGACTCCCCTCTCCCGCTGGGAGAGGGGGTGAGGGCGAGATGTCTATCGCCTCACCGTATACTCCGGCACAAACCCAATCAGCTTCTCCGCCAGCGCGCAGTCCAGCAGCGACCCGTACTCCGCCAGCCCCGGCTGCACCTCCGCCTCCGGGAAGAACTGCCGGATGTACTCCCGCGACGGCGCCGGGCAGGTCGTGTCGCGCGCCGACACCAGCAGGGTGTGGTGCGTCTTCGGGGGCAGGTCCGCCGTCGCCGCCAGCCAGCACGCCCGCGCCGCGTCCCGCACGTGGATCCAGGCGAACAGCGCCACCCACGGCTGGTCGATGCGCTTGAACGGCAAGGTCGGGTAGGCTGCCTCGTCGGCGATAAAGGGGAACCGCAGGCTCAGCGCCGACAGCCCCCAGTGCTCGGAGAACGTCCGCGCGCACATCTCGCCCACCAGCTTCGACAGCCCATAGTCATCCTGCGGCGACACCGGGTGCTGCTCGTCAATCGGCAGATACTGATACTTGATCGGCGTGCGCGGCGTCACCGTGTGGTTCACCTGCAAGCTGGAGGCAATGACCACGCGCTTAACCCCCAGCCGCGCCGACGCCTCCAGGATATTCCACGTCATGCCCACATTCGTGAAGAAAGTGTGCCGGCTGGGATATACCCGCTGCGCCGCAATGGCGGCCAGGTGGATCACCGCGTCCGCCCCTGTCAGCGCGTCGTACACCTCGTCCGGCTGGGTCAGATCGACCCGCAGGCTCTGGCCGTACTCGCCCGTCCCCGCCGCCGAGTCCACCGCCAGCACCTCCGCGCCCTGTTTGTGGCAATACGCCACAGTGGGCCGTCCTAGCCTCCCCTGCGCCCCTGTCACTACGATCCGCATCTCACCCT
>CAZCEC010000008.1:102737-123697 GCA_964497615.1 uncultured Anaerolineales bacterium
CCGTTCGGGCCGTGCCCCCTCTTCGTCTCACCAACGCCCAATCCGTTTCATCCGTTTCCAAATCCGTTGCCACCCCGCTCGATCAGCGTCATCGCCGCCCGGATGTACCCCATCGCATACGCCATCCCCGCGTGCCACGGCGCCGCGCACTCCATGTGCGGCGTGTGGTCGGGGATCAGCACCCCGTCATACTTGTTCCGGTGCAGGATGCCCAGGATGCGGATCATGTCCGTGTCGCCCTCATCCACGAACACTTCCTTGTAATGCGGGGCCTTGCCCTTCACGTTGCGGAAGTGGATGTACCCGATCCGCCCCGCCCTGCTCACCCGGTCCACCGTCTCATAGATGTCGCCCTCGCCCGGCATCTCCGCCATCGTCCCCAGGCACATCTCCAGGCTGTTGGCCTGGCTGGGGTGCATCTTCAGAATGTTTTCGTAGCGTTGCAGGCTGTACGACAGCCGGTGCGCGCCACGCAGGGCCGGCATCGGCGGGTCGTCCGGGTGCAGCGCCAGCCGCACACCGGCCTCCTCCGCCACCGGCGCCATCTCGTTGATGAACTCCTGGAACCGCCCCCGAATCTCCTCATCGCTCACCGGCGGCAGCGCGTTGGCCGGGTCGTCCGGGTCAAACGCCTCCTCGTCGTAAACCATGTTCCACACCGTCCCCCGCGACCGCAACGGCTCCGGCGGCCCGTCGAACGCCACCGACAGCGCCTCCCCGCGCGCGTGCGGCCCCAGTTCCTGCCCCCACACCCCCGCCACGCTGAAGTAGTAGCCCATCACCGGGATGCCCACCCGCCCCAGGTCGCGGATCACGCGCTTCAGCCCGTCATACTGCTCCCGTTTGCGCGGCCCGTCCAGGAGGATGTCGTACCATTGCGACGGGGCAAAATTCTCCAACGCCTCCAGTTCCAGCCCGGCCGCGTTCACCATCGCCTTCAGGTCGCGCAGCCCCTCATAGCTCCACATCGGGTCGTCGGGCGCAGAATATCCGTGCCCCAGCTTCTTGCCGTACTTCGCCGCCAGTTCCGCGCCCTTCTCCGTCGCGATCCCCGGCATATGCGCCACGATATGCGTCGCCCCCACCTGCTTGGCGAACTTCAGCTCGTTCGGGTTGAGCATGGTGCGATAGAGCCCAAAGCCAAGTTTCATAGATTGTCTCCGTGGAATGATTGGTGTGGGAGGGTGACTCTAGCCGCGATGTTGCGGCGCAGGGAAGTGACTACCAGGGTGACGACTGCTCTGGTTCTGGCCTCAGACAGCGATTGTCGCACTTCCTGGGCTGGCGTCAAGCGTCGCGGTGCCAAACACATTTGACAGTTCCCCCGCCCTCGGTTAGGCTTGCTCCTGGGCCGCGCGCCGACCGAACGCCGCCGCCCCGCTGACCGGCACCCGTCACTCACGCTTCCCCCAGACCACATGCCCAATCAACCTTCCACCGCCCCTGCTTCCGCTTACCTGGTCTTCATCGGCACCTACACCCACCTCCTGGGCCGCCTCGGCCGTCACTCCGAAGGCATCTACGCCTACCGCATGGACGCCCTCACCGGCGAGTTGACCCCCGTCGGCGTCACCTCCGGCATCCAGCGCCCGTCCTTCCTGGCCCTGCACCCCAACGGCCGCCTGCTCTATGCCGTCAGCGAGATGGGCGACCACTCCGGCGGCCTCTCCGCCTTCGCCCTCGACCCCGCCACCGGCGTCCTGACCTTCCTCAACCGCCAGTCATCGCACGGCGCCGCCTCCTGCCACCTCAGTGTGGACAGCACCGGCCGCTTCGTCTTTGCCGCCAGCTACAGCAGCGGCAACATCGTCGTCCTGCCCCTGGAAGACGACGGCCGGCTCCAGCCCGCCTCACAGGTCGTCGAGCACGTCGGCCCCGGCGAGACGCCCGAGCACCACACCACCGCCCGCGCCCACATGATCATCCAGGACCCCACGCATCGGTTCGTTCTGGTGCCCGACCTCGGCCTCGACCGGCTCATGGTCTATGCCTTCGACGCCGCCACCGGCGCGCTTTCGCCGCACGACCCGCCCTACGTCAGCGTCAAGCCGGGCGCCGGCCCGCGCCACATTGATTTTGACCCCTCCGGCCGCTACGCCTACCTCATCAACGAGCTTGACGGCACCTTGGGCGCCTTCGCGTACGACGCGTCCGCGGGCCGCTTCGAGCATCTGCACACCCTGTCCACCCTGCCCGAGGGCTATTCCGGCCCCATCTCCTGCGCCGATGTGCACGTCGCCCCCTCCGGCCGTTTCGTCTATGGCTCCAACCGCGGCCACGACAGCCTGGTCTGCTTCGCCATCGACCCCGCCACCGGGCGAATGACCCCTGCCGGCCACACGCCCACCGGCGGCCAGACCCCCCGCAACTTCGGCCTGGACCCGGCGGGCCGCTTCGCCGTCGTCGCCCACCAGGACTCGGACTCGCTCGTCGTCTTCTCCATTGACCCCGACACTGGCGCGCTGACCCCCACCGGCCAGGTGGTGGACGTGCCCGCGCCCGTGTGCGTCAAATTCCTTGCCCTTCCCTAACCGCCCCACCAGGAGGAACCATGTCTGAGCTCGACCCGCCCAAGGAACTGCGCCATCTGGACATCACCGACACCGAGCGCATCGAGCGCTTCCGCCGCGCCGGCTACGGCGGCTCGGTGTCCGATTCGCTCTACACCTGCGGCGTCCGCGACACCGTGCTGACTATGGCCTTCAAGCCCCTGCGCCAGGGCATGCAGCTCGTCGGCCGCGCCATCCCGGTCAAGATGCACTCCCAGGTGGACCTGGCCGACTTCCCCGAGGAGAAGGCCCGCGTGGAAGCGCGCTGGGAGGCCGAGGGCGGCCACCCGCAGAAGCGCATGATGCGCGCCGTCGCCAGCTCCGCCCCCGGCAGCGTGCTGGTCTTCGACTGCGGCGGCGACATGCAGCCCGCCTACTTCGGCGAGATGAGCTGCCAGCTCGCCTATGCCCACGGCTGCCGCGGCATGCTCATGGCCGGCTGCTGCCGCGACACCCAGTACGTCCTCAAGATGCCCGACTTCCCCATGTTCAGCTTCGGCACCCGCCCCAACGCCTTTGGCGGCTGGACCATCCTGGAAGTGGACGTCCCCATCTACATCCCCGGCCACATCACCCACTACGTCCGCGTCGCCCCCGGCGACTACATCTTCGGCGACAACGACGGGGTGCAGGTCATCCCCAAGGCCTACATTGACGAAGTGCTCCTGCGCGTTGAATACATCTTCGATCTCGAGAACAAAGAGCGCGAGCAGCTCGCCGCCGGCATGCCCATTGACGAGGTCTACCGTGTCTTCGGCGTCCTATGACCGCGTGTGTCAGGTGTCAAGTGACACGTGGCAGCGTCGCTTGCGTAGTAGCGACTTCAGTCGCACCCGGTTGGACCAGCAAACCGGAGCGAATGAATTCGCTACTACATCAGGCGCTCATCACGTTTCACGTTTCACGCTCTTGGTCGTAAGGCGCCGGTCGTCCGTCGTCCTTCCCGTCTAGATCCCAATGATCAAAGTCGCTGAAATCCTCCCCCCGCAGCGCTCCCCGCTGTGGGCCATGGTCAAGCAGTGCGGCATCCGCTACGTCGTCGGCATGATGGAGCTCGACCGGCCCCAAACCGGCGACCCCGAGGACAAGCCCTGGAGCTACACCTCCCTGCTGCGCATGCGGCAGGCCTACAACGCCGAGGGCCTGGAGTTGGCCGTGCTCGAAAGCCGCCCGCCCATGGATCAGATCAAGCTGGGCGGTCCCGGCCGCGACCTCGAAATCCAGAATGTCTGCGACCTGCTGGTCAATATGGGCAAGGTCGGCATCCCCGTCTGGTGCTACGAGTGGATGCCGGTCTTCAATTGGATGCGCACCTCCACCACCGTGCCCGCCCGCGGCGGCGCCCTGGCCACCGGCTACGACCACACCGTCATGCAGGCCCAGCCGCTCACCGAGCACGGCGAGGTGAGCGAAGAGCGCCTGTGGGAGAATCTGGACTACTTCCTGCGCCGCATCATCCCCGTGGCCGAGGCCGCCAACGTCAAGCTCGCCATGCACCCCGATGACCCGCCCCTCTCGCCCATCCGCGGCCTGGGGCGCATCATGCGCTCCGTCGAGAACTTCCAGCGCCTGGTGGACCTCGTCCCCAGCCCCGTCAACGGCGTCACCCTGTGCCAGGGCAACTTCACCCTGATGACGAACGACGTGCCCGCCGCCATCCGCCAGTTCGGCCGGCAGGGCAAGCTCTTCTTCGCCCACTTCCGCGACGTGCGCGGCGTCCCGTCCCAGTTCGTCGAGACCTTCCACGACGAAGGCCAGACCGACATGGCCGCCTGCATGACCGCCTACCGCGACGTCGGCTTCGAGGGCGTCCTGCGGCCGGACCATGTGCCCACCATGGAAGGCGACAGTAATGACAACCCCGCCTACTCATCCATCGGCCGGCTGTTCGCCATCGGCTACATCAAGGGCCTGCGCGAAGCCGTCTACGGGCGAGGCGCGACCGAGTAATGATGCCCAGCCGTGATCCGCGCCTTTCCCTCTCCCGGCGGGAGAGGGTCGGGGTGAGGGCGAGCGGCCGGGCCTCCCATCTATCACGCCCCCGCCGGAGCAACCCACTATGGCAACGCTAGAAATGGAAACCACCGCTCCCCGCGAATACGAGACTTATCGCGTCAGCGTCGAGGAATACCGCCGCTTCCGAACGCAGGGCTTTCTGGTCGTCAAGGGCCTCGTCCCGCCGGAAGATGTGGCTGAGATGAACGCCTACATGGACGACCTGCTGGAAGGCCGCCGCACCGTGGAAGGCGCCATTGCCATGCGCGGCATCGGCGAGCGCAAGACCGCCCCCAAGGACTGGCTGCGCGTCCACATGCTCCACCGCAAGTCGCCCACGCACGAGCGCTTCCTGCTGCACCCGCGCACGCTCGACGTGCTGGCCGCCCTCATCGGCCCGGACGTGCTCGCCCTCCAGTCCATGCTCTTCTTCAAACAGCCTGGCCAGGAGGGCCAGGGCTACCATCAGGACTCCTACTACATCCCCACCTTCCCCGACACCCTGTGCGGCGCGTGGCTGGCCCTCACCCCCGCCACGCTGGAGAACGGCTGCCTTTGGTATGCCGTCGGCTCGCAGCACGAGCCTATCTACCCGGACGTGGGCGGCACCGGCGCGGCCATGTCCCCCCACCTGGGCGACCTCGGCACCATCCAGCACGCCAGCGACAACGACCTGGCCCGCAACGGCCTCAGCCGCGTGGTGCGCAAGTACGAAGGGCAGGCCGTCCCCGTCGAGGCCGAGCCCGGCGATGTCGTCTTCTTCGGCGGCCACGTCATCCACTGGTCGTTGACGAACAATGGCACCACCCCGCGCCGCTCCTACGTCGGTCACTACTGCAACGCCCGCTCCGTCGTCCCCTGGAACCACGGCCAGCCCTGGGAGGGCGAATTTGGCAACTACCTGCACATCCTGGCCCGCGGCGACACGCACCTGCCCTACGCGCAACCCAAGTTCGGCACCCCCTGCGCCGCCAACGCCCCGCGCCCCGCCAAAGACCCCAGCCAACCCGCCTCCATGATGGGCATGGACGACGGCAACATGGGCGAAATGCCCCACGGCAGCGACGACGACCACGACGCCTGACCGCCGTGCACCACAGCCGTAGAGAGGGCGCGGCGCGCCGTCTCCCGCCCCCCGTAGCCGCGGCCTTCATGGCCGCTCCCCACGTAGCGGCGGCCTTCATGGCCGCCGAGCCGCACAGCCAAAAGCTAAGAGACCAGCCGGCCTGTCCACGACCACAGACCGGCTGGCTTTTCTGCCCGGTGGAGCGGTGCCAGCCGCCCCGCCGGGACTAGAGGAGGACGTCAACGCCTAGAGCGCCGCGATCCACCACAGCGCCACCCCAACGATGACCAGCACCGAGACGGCCGCCGCGGCCCGCGCTGCCCCCCGGCCGCGCCGCGGCGCCGCCTCGGCGCCATCGCCCAGCAGCACCTCGTAGGTGCGCCGGTCATACTCCTGCTGGCCGATCACGTCCTGGTGCGTTTCGCGCTGTACAGCCGAGAACTGGGTGGACAGGGGATCAAACACGGGAGCCTCCTCTGGTCGAACAGCGGCGGATTATGTCTTCCGCCGGTCGGGCCGCGCCGCTTCAATGGCGCTGATTGACGCCAGATTACCGCCTGCCCGGCTGACTCTCATGCTCTTTTCTGACAAAACTTGACAAACCGCCCCGCAATGGCCGGGTTGCCGCACGTTGCCCACCCTCCACCCCCTTAAACGCAGAGACGGCGCGGTGCGCCGTCTCTACCTTTCATCCGCCGATGTACCTGCCGGCCGAATCGTCATCCGGCACCCCTTCCCTTGCAGCGCTCGCCGAGCGCCGGGATGGGGCCGGGGGCTAGAGCTTGCCCTGAGCCCAGCCGAAGGGTCCGCCTTACTGCGTCCGGTACGCCTCCAGCCCCCGCATCAGCTTGTCGATATCGTCCTCGTTGTTGAAGTGCGCGGTCGAGACGCGGATGGCGTTGTAGTGCGGGATGACGCGCAGGAAGATGTTGTGCTGCTCGCGCATGGCCTGGCTCACCTTCTGCGCTTCGTACCCCTCAATCACAAAGCTCGTCAGCCCGGCGGACTCCTCCGCCTTCAGCGGCGTCAGCAGCCGCAGCCCTGGCCGCTCCTGGATGCGCTCCTTGAAGTGGTCGGCCAGCGCCCGCACGTGCCCGTAGACATTGTCCCAGCCCAGGCTCTCGAACCAGTCCAGGCTGGCGCTCCACCCCGCCGTCAGCCCCCAGGCTCGCGTCCCAAACTCGAACCGCTGCCCGGTATTGAACGGCTCCGCCGTTTCCGTCGCCAGGTCGTACTTCTCCAGCGACCCCGCCCCCACGTGCGCCGGGCTGAGCTTGGTCAGGCTCTCGCGCTTGCCATAGAAGAAGCCTGTCCCCTTGGGCGCGCTCATCCACTTGTGCCCGTTCGAAGTATAGAAATCGCACCCGATCTCGCGCAGGTCCACCTTGATCGCCCCCGTCACCTGCGCCCCATCCAGCAGCGACAGCACCCCCCTCTCCCGCGCCCAGTCGGCGATGGCCTGGCCCGGCAGCCGCGTGCCCGATTCGCACGACACAAAGCTCAGCGCCGCCAGCCGCGTGCGCGGCGACCAGGCCGCCTCCAGCCGCGCCCGCATCACCGCCGGGTCCGGCGACACGCTCACCCGCCGCACCACCACCCCCTTGGTGTTATGCAGGTACATCGTCGGGTGGTTGATGGCCTCGTGCTCCTCGTCGGTGATGATCACCTCGTCGCCCGGCTGCCAGTCAATCCCGGCCAGCGCCAGGTTGATGCCGTCGGTGGCGTTGCGCGTAAAGGCGATCTCCTCCGGCGTCACCCCCAGCAGCGCCGCCAGCCGCTGCCGAGTCTCTTCCGTCTTGCGGCCGCAGGTGTGATTCGAGGCGACCCCCCGCTGCTCAAACTCGCCCTGGATGGCCTGGAACGCCTCCAGGGCCGGCGTGGGCATAATGCCGTAAGTGCCCACGTTCAAGTACACCACGTCCTTGAGCACCGGGTAGGCCTCGCGGACGCGCGGATCAGTCAACAAGCCGCTTGCTTGGGTTGCCATACATGCTCCTGTTCAATCGGGAATGTGCCGTGCCGCGCACTCTAACACCTTACCCGGCTTTGTCAATCCGCCCCGTCCATGTGCCCGTTCTCGGTTATGATATAGTCCTGCTTTGCCAGCGGCCCCGCCCGACCTTCACCCGGCCCTGACCCGATCGCATATCCGCCCGGCCCCTCGGGTTGCACCCCCGAAAGCCGATCTCGCTTGCTCCGAGGCATTCGCGCACCCATGTCGCCCACCTACATTCACTACCCCCTGGCCGATGGCAGCCTCCACGACTGGCTCGTCGCCGGCCCCGTGCTCACGCCCCTCACCGGCCTCGCCCCCGCCGCCCCGCCCGCCGCGACCTTCGAACGCTTCCACCGGCCGGAGTCCGGCGTCACCGAGCCCCCCGTGGATAACGGCCCCGTCGGCGAAGCCTGGGTGGCCGATCCGCCCATCGTCTGGCGCTACTGCCGCACCCGCGCCGATCATCTGGTGGACCTTAGCGCCCACCACGCCGCCCCCTGCCACCTGCGCGCCTGGGCCTATGCCGAGATCGAACTGGCCGCCCCCCAGGCCGCCACCCTCCTGCTCACCACCCACGGCCCCGCCGACGTCTGGCTGAACGGCCAGCACCTGCACCGCCAGCCCGGGCCCGGCCGGCGCGTGCCCATCCCCGCGCAACTGGCGGCCGGCGTCGTCGAGATTCTGGTGCGCTTTGAGCAGCTTGGCCTGCGCGACACCCCCTATGCCCTGGCCCTCCAGGTGCAGGGCCTCCCCCCGGAGTCCCAGGTGCGCCTGCCCACCGACATCGAGCCCGAGTATCTCGCCCGGCGGCCCCGCTACGAAGCGCTCATCGCCGCCGCCGCCATCGACAAGTACGTCTACGGCTACCCCGACGGCGACCGCTACAACACGAATGAGCCCATCACCCTCCGCTTCGCCGACGGCGTCGAGCCGCACATGGAAATCAGCGCTCGCGCGCAGAGCCTGCGCGGCGACATCTTCCAAGAGGCCACCATCCCGGCCACCGGCGGCTACGTGTACGAGATCGCCAAGGCCTTCCCCCTGCGCAACGGCGCCCACCACCTGGCGCTCTTGCCGCCCGTGCTAGAGTATTACCAGCACCGCCTGCGCTTCGACCGCAAGGAGTTGTTCTACGTCGTCCGCGCGCCCTACTCGCTCAAGGCCGGCGCCACCGTCAAGCAGCGCGCCCAGGAGGCCCTCACCGAGTCCGCCGAGCGCCGCGGCGGCAGCCTCTTCACCGAAATCGCCAAGATGTTCCTGGGGCAGTGGAACAAGGTCCACATGCAGACCGTTCACGCCGCCCTGGACGGCATCGCCCAGCGCCGCGCCGGGGCCGCCAGCGACCTGTTGGGCTTCCTCGGTCTGCGCCTGCGCCACCGCCGCAAGAAGCTCCAACTGCCCGATATCCGCCCCGCGCTCCAGGCCGCCATGCTGGGCTTCCGCTATGGCCCCGGCGATGGTCATGCCTCGGTCGATGGCCTGGACGACGCCACCGAGAGCGCCCAGATCGTTCTCCACGCCTGCGAAATCCTGGCCGGCCAACTCTTCCCGGCCAAGACCTTCGCCCTCACCGGGCAGGCTGGCGAGTGGCACCGCGACCGCGGCGAGGGCCTGGCCCTGGCCTGGCTGCGGGAGCGTGGCCGCCTCGGCTTCCAGGAATGGGACTCGCCCGCCGCCGTCGAAGGGGTCGTGGCAGCCCTCACCCACCTCGTGGACCTGGCCGCCTCCGACCCGGTGCGCGAGTTGGCGTCGGTCCTGCTCGACAAGCTCTTCTTCGGGTTGGCCGTGAACTCCTACCGCGGCGCCTACGGCTCCACCCGCGGCCGCGCCGACACCGCCGGCCTGCTTAGCGCCCGCCTCGAAGCCACCTCCGGCCTGGCCCGCCTGCTGTGGGGGCAGGGCGCTTTCACCGAGGCCGTCATGGGCCAAACCAGCCTCGCCCTCTGCCGCCACTACGAACTGCCCGAGGTCATCCGGCAGATCGCCCTCAGCCCGGTGGATGCCGTGTGGAGCCAGGAACGCCACGCCTGGCCCGAGGGCGAAGTCAACAAGGCCGTCTACAAGACCCGCGACTACATGCTCGCCTGCGCCCAGGACTACCGGCCCGGCCAGCCCGGCGCCGCCGAGCACATCTGGCAGGCCACTCTCGGTTACGACGCCGTGGTCTTCGTCAATCACCCCGCCAGCATGAGCGAGGACGACGCCCACCGCCCCAACCTGTGGGCCGGCAACGGCGTGCTGCCCCGCGCCGTCCAGTGGGGCGACGTAGTCCTGTCACTCTTCCAACTGCCCGCCGATGACTGGCTGGGCTTCACCCACGCCTACTTCCCGGCCCGCGCCTTCGATGAGCACGTTCTGGCTGGCGGCTGGGCCTTTGCCCGCCAGGGCGACGGCTACCTCGCTCTCACTGCCCAGCACGGCCTGGACCTCATCACCGCTGGCCAGACGGCCTGGCGCGAACTGCGCTCCCCCGGCCTCGAAAATGGCTGGGTGTGCCATCTGGGCCAGGCCCTGCTCGACGGCAGCTTTGCCGAGTTTCAGCAGAAGGTACTGGCCCTCGACCTCCACTGGGACTCGGGCGCCGTGCGCTTCACCAGCCTGCGCGGCGACCGCCTGGCCCTGGACTGGGAAGGCCCCCTGCGCGTCAACGACGAGCCGCAGAACCTCGTCGGCCCCAACCACATCGAGAACCCCTACGGCGTCGCGCCGCTCCCCGCCACCCACCTGGATATTGTCCACCAGGGCGAGGGGCTGCGCCTGAAGTTCGAGTGAATCAAAAAGGCCGGGCGTCTGCCCGGCCTTTTTGATTCACTCGGTTTAGCTTCTAATATTCGGGTCCAGCGCGTCGCGCACCCCGTCGCCCAGGATGATCCAGGCCAGCATCGTCACCGCCAGCACGAGGGCCGGATACAGCACCAGGTGCGGCGCGACGCGCACGAAGCCCTGATAGATGCCGATCATTTGGCCCCACGAGGGCGTGGGCGGCGGCACGCCCAGCCCCAGGAAGCTCAGCCCGGCCTCGGCGAACATCGCCCCCGGCACGCCCAGGGTCATGGAGACGATCACCGGCGTCAGCGAGTTGCGCAGGATGTGCGTCCGCACGATCCACGACGTCCCGGCCCCCATCGCCCGCGCCGCGCGCACGAAGTCCGATTCCTTCAGCGACAGCACCTGCCCGCGCACCAGCCGCGCCACGCCAATCCAGCCCGTCAGCGACATGGCGATAATGATGTTCTCCAGCCCGGCCCCCAGCGCGATCATCAAGAGGATATACAGCAGCAGGCCCGGGATCGACGAGAGCACGTCCACGATCCGCGTCAGCACATAGTCCAGCCAGCCGCCGATCAGCCCCGCAATCGCCCCCAGCGGCAGCCCAATCAGCACAATCGCCACCTGGCTGAGCACCCCCACCGCGTACGACACGCGCGTGCCGAAGATCAGGCGGCTCAACACGTCGCGGCCCAGGTCGTCGGTGCCCAGCAGATACTTGTCGTTGGGCGCGCCGTAGGAATAGGCGTAGTCGCTGACCATCGGGTCGTACGGTGCAATGAACGGCGCGAAGACCGCCACCCCCACTTGCAGCAGGATGAAGATCAGCGCCCCCATGGCCCACCGGTTGCGCGCGAAGCGCCGCCAGGCCTGCGCCCCGCTGCTGGCGCGCCGCGCGGTCCGGATTTGCCCAACTGCCGGAGCGGTAACGGCCATGATTACTTCTCCTTCACAAAGGTCACGCGCGGGTCAATGACGGCGTAGGCCAAGTCCGTCAGCAGATAGGTAATGCTGATGATAGCCGTCCAGGCCATCGTCGTCGCCATGATCAGCGGATAGTCGCGCTGCCCGATGGCCGTCACCCAGAACTGCCCGATGCCCGGAATGCGAAAGATGCTCTCGATGAAGAACGACCCGGTGATCAGCCCCGCCAGCAGCGGCCCGCCCACCGTCACGATCGGCGTCAGCGCGTTCTTGAACACGTGAATGAACGTCACCCGCGAGGGCGGCATCCCCTTGGCCCGCGCCGTCCGCACATAGTTCGAGCGGATCACTTCCACCACGCTGGAGCGCGTAAACCGCTGCAGGATCAGGATCGGGCCCAGCGAGTTCGCCAGCACCGGCAGCACCCACATCTTGGGCTCGGTCCACCCGCCGGTCGGAAACCACCCCAGCCGGAGCGAGAACACGATCTGCAACAGCAGCGCCAGCACGAAGCTCGGCATCGCCAGGCAGAACAGCGACACGGCCGTGCCTGCGAAGTCCACCCACGTCCCCGGCTTCATCCCGGCCGCGATGCCCAGCCCCATCCCCACCACAATCGAGAACCCCATCGTCAGCAGGCCCAACTGGATCGAGTAGGGCCACTGCTCCTGGAAGATCTGCAGCACCGTTTGGCCCTGGAAGAAGAAGGAATAGCCAAAGTCCAGCCGCACGGCATTCTTCATAAAGAGCAGGTATTGCGTGATGACCGGCTTGTCCAGCCCGTATTTGGCGTTCAGGTTGACTTTCACTTCTTCGGGGATGATCACGGAGGTGTTCAGCGACATGATGTCGAACGGCCCCCCCGGCACCATCTTCATCAGCACGAAGGTGATGAAGGAAACGGCGATCAGCACCCCCACCACCCCGGCCACCCGGCTGATCAGGTAACGTCCCATCGGCTACATCCTCTTTCCTGGTTCCGCGAAATGGCAGGCCGCCAGATGGTCGGGCGCCAGTTCGCGCAGTTCCGGCATCTCCACCGTGCAGCGCTCCTGCGCCCAGGGGCAGCGGGGGTGAAACGGGCACCCCGACGGGCGGTGGATCGGGCTGGGCACGTCGCCCGACAGCGCCCGGCTGCGCCCGCGCTGTTCCGGCTCCGGCTCCGGCACCGCGCTGATCAGCGCCATGGTATACGGGTGCAGCGGCTCATTTACAATCGAGCGGCTTGGCCCGATCTCCGCCATCCGCCCCAGGTACATCACCCCAATCCGCTGGCTCATGAAGGCCGTCACCGCGATGTTGTGCGAGATAAACAGGTAAGCCAGCCCAAACTTGTCCTGCAGGTCGCGCAGCAAGTTCAGGATCTGCGCCTGCACCGACACATCCAACGACGACACCGGCTCGTCGCACACCATTAACTGCGGCTGCAGCGCCAGCGCCCGGGCAATGCCAATCCGCTGCTGCTGCCCGCCCGAAAACTCCGTCGGGAACCGCATGGCCGCGTCCGTCGGCATCCCCGTGATCTCCAGCAGCCGCGCCACCTCCTGCGTCCGCTCGTGGGGGCTGCCCTCGCCGTGGATGTCCAGCGGCTCGCGGATGATCTCCTCCACCACCATGCGCGGGTCCAGGCTGGCCAGCGGGTCCTGGAAGATCATCTGCATCTTCTTCCGGCTGCGCTGCATCTCCCCGGGGGCCAGGGCCGTCAGGTCCTGCCCGTCGAACAGGATCTTGCCGCTGGTCGGCTCATAGAGTTTCAGGATCGTCAGGCCCAGGGTGGTCTTGCCGCAGCCGCTCTCCCCCACCAGCCCCAATGTCTCGCCCCGCCGCACCGTCACGTTCACCTGATCCACCGCGACCAGCCGCAGCATCTTCTCGCCAAAAAACCCGGTGCGCACCGGGAAGCTCTTGCTCAGACTCTCGGTTCTCAGCAGCACATCAGTCATCGGCATCCCTTCTCAGGCAGCGCCCGCGAGTTCTGCCTGGGCGACCCAACACGCCGCGGTGTGGTCCTTGCCCACCCGCAGCAGCGGCGGATTCTCAGTCTGGCAACGGTCCACCCGCACCGTACAGCGTGGATAGAAGGGGCAGCCCTGGATGATCTGCGTCAGGCTGGGCGGCGCCCCGTCAATCGTCGTCAGCCGGTCGGGCCAGTGCCGCAGCCGCGGCACCGCGCCCAGCAGGGCCTGCGTGTAGGGGTGCTGCGGCGAGTCGAACAGGTCCTGCACCCGCGCGTTCTCCACCACGTGCCCGGCATACATCACCGCCACCTGGTCGGCCATCTCCGCCACCACCCCCAGGTCGTGGGTGATGATGATGACGGCGGTGTTGTTTTCGCCCTTCAGTTCGTTGATCAGTTCGATGATCTGCGCCTGGATCGTCACGTCCAGCGCGGTCGTGGGCTCGTCCGCGATCAGCAGCCGCGGCCGGCAGGCCAGCGCCATGGCCACCATCACCCGCTGCCGCATACCGCCCGAGAACTGGTGCGGGTAGTCTTTGATGCGCTGCTTGGGGTGCGGGATGCCCACCCGGCTGAGCAGTTGGATGGCCTCCTGCCGAGCCTGATCCTCCGACATGCCCCGGTGTTGTCGCAGCGGCTCCATCAATTGGTAGCCCACGGTCAGCACCGGGTTGAGCGACGTCATCGGGTCCTGAAAGATCATTGAGATCTTGTTGCCCCGCACCTCCTGCATCTCGCTCTCCGGCAGCGCCAGCAGGTTGATCGCCTTCCCGTTTTCGTGCAGCACCGCCTGGCCGCCGGCCACCCGGCCGGGCGGCTCAATCAGCCGCAGGATCGACAGCGCCGTGACGCTCTTCCCGCTGCCGCTTTCGCCCACGATGCCCAGCACCTCGCCCTGCGCCAGCCCGAACGAGACGCCATTGACCGCATGGACCGTGCCTTGACTGAGCCGGAATTCCGTTTTCAGGTCGGTGACTTCAAGCAGCGGTTGTGTCATGTTGTACCGTGGATCCGAGGTTGGATGCGGTGGGCGCCGGCTGCCTGCCCGCGCTGGCCGAGCCGCCTGCATCTGTTGCACCGCCTGCGCCCAATGCGGCGACAGCCCGTAACCTGCTTTGCCGGCCGGGCCACGCGGCCCGGCCGGGTGCTGCCAAGCGGATTACGGGCTGTCTCTAAGTCGAGCGTCCGCCGATTTAGTAGTAGTTGGCCTTCAGGTCGTCCACGTCGTTGCGGATGTACATCTGCGTGAAGGCAATGTCCAGCCAGCGGTACACCACGTTGCCGTTCCGGTCGGGGTGCATGCCCACCAGCCACGGCCACCAGATTTGGAACACCACCTGGTGCGCCAGGAACACCGCGCCGACATCGTCCACCAGGAGTGTTTCCGCGTCCCGGTACATCTGCAGGCGGGTTTCGATGTCGCCCTCGCCGCCGGCTGCCGTCACCAGTTCGTCGAACTCGTCGTTCTTCCAGGAGTGGCGCGGCGAGCCCCACGGCTCTTCCTGTCCCTCGGGCGCGGGCACCGAGCGCCACAGCCCGGTCAGCATGTTCGACGGGTCCACATAGTCATACTCGTACGGGCCACGGTAGGCCTGCATGTTGTGCGCCGCGCGTTCCGCGCCCCACACGCCGCCTTCCAGCACGTTCAGGTTGACCGTGATGCCCAGGTTCGTCTGCCACTGCTCCTGCACGAACTCCAGAAACACGTCGCGGCCGTTCGAGTACAGCTCGATGGTGACCGTCGCCGGGTCGATGCCCGAGGCGGTCAGGTGCTCCTGCGCCCGCTCCAGATCGAAGATCTGGTAGTCCGCCAGGTCCGGGTTGTAGGCCGGGAAGCCCGGGGGCAGCATCGAGTAGCCGGGCACGTAGGTGCCGCCCAGCGGCCCCTGGCACATGGCCTGCCGGTCGATCGAGTGCGCCAGCGCCTTGCGGAAGTCCAGGTTGTCCAGCGGGGGCGTGCGCACGTCCAGCGCCACGTACGTGCTCTGGAAGTTCGGGAAGAAGTGGATCAGCGGGTTCAGCTTCGGATCCGAGCGGGCGAAGGCCAGGTCCTGCGGCTGGAGGATGTGCAGCAGGTCGATTTCCTGGTTCAGCCAGGCCGTGAACGAGTTGGCGCCGGCCGCGAAGAGCGGATTGCTGTGCTTCTGGATGCTCGACTTGTGCGGGCCGTTGTAGAGCGGGTTGATCTCCCACTCCATGAGCTGGTTGTGCTGCCACACGGTCGGGATGAACGGGCCGCTGGAAACGAAGTTCTCGATGGAGTCGGCCCAGTGCTCGGGGTCCGCCTCGGCCTTGTGCTTGGGCGCCAGCACCGACGCCTGGTAGGCCAGCATCTGCGGCAGGTAGGCGATCGGGCCGGCGTTGCCGTAGATCCGGGCCGTCCGGTCGTCCACCTTCTCCACGCCGATGTCGTCCAGGCTGCCCGCGCCCGTGGCGGCGTCCACAATCCCCTTGATGTCGAAGTAGAACCAGATCCAGGGGTTGGCCAGGGCCGGGTCGGCCATGTGCCGGAAGGTGTAGAGGACATCGTCGGCCGTGATCGGCGTGCCGTCGCTCCACACCGCGCCATCGCGGATCGTGAAGTCCCAATACTCGGCGTTCGGGCCGGGCGTCCAGAACTCGCACAACGCCGGCACCAGCTCCAGGTGCTCATTGTTGCGCAGGTACGGCTCGGTGCCCAGGTTCGTCGCGCCCGAGTCGTAGATGGAGCGGGCGGTGTCGAGGTGCTTGGGCTCGGCGCCAGCGCCGTGATAGATCTGCTTGTCCAGCGGCGCGGCGTCGGCCGGCATCACCTTGCCCTGCGGCGTCACCACATCCGGCAGCGGCGTCGGCGTCACTTCCACAATCTGCTCGACGATCTGCGTCTGGTTGACGACCTGCGTCTGCACCACTTGCTGCGTCTGCGCCACAACCTGCGTGACGATCTGGGTCTCGCGCACCACTTGCGGCGCGCAGGCGCCCAGGACGGCGGCCCCAGTCGCGACGCCGGCCATCTGCATGAATTCGCGCCTCGAAATTCTGCTCTTTGCCATGTTCTCTCTCCTGCTCTCCTGTGTGGAACTGCCTGAAACAGATGATGCTGCGCCGTCAGCCCTGCGCGCAGACAATCCTGTGGTGGTGTGCCCGCGTACTTGGTGGGTTGGGGCCTCCTTTGCCTTGCCTCCCCCGCTGGCGATAGTGACACGCTGGCCGGCTTTTGTCAAATCAACCGTCCAGGTCCAACTCTGGCCTGCGTGCCAGCCGTGGTGATTGTGGCCGGGAACAGAATGAGGTAAGCTACTGCTCAGTCAATATTATGCACAATTATATGGCGGTCAAGGGGAAAGTCAACTTATTACGGCTCATTTGGATATGGCGGGCAGCCCGCGACTACGAGTCTACCCTGGCCGGCAACCCCAGGTTCAGCCTGCCCCATGCCTCTCCCGCCGCTTTTTCCCTCGATTTCGGCAGGGTGCGCGGCCATTTTTCCGCCGGCTCGCCTCCCTGCTCACCGGCCCGTCTGCCCCGGCTGGTCCGCCAGCCGCCTGAAAGGAGCCCCGCCCGCCGTCACAACTGCCCGCCCGCCACGCCCGTCTCGCGCCCGAAGTCGTCCGCCCCCTGGCGGGGCGCTGGCCTAACCTCGGCCTCGCCTGCCGGGGCCGGACCTGGCTCATCATTCATCTTCCCAACCCTTAGCGACCATGCCCACTGACCCTCCCTTTCCTTATCGTGACCCAACGCTCCCCATCGCCGACCGCGTCGCCGACCTGCTGGCCCGCATGACGCTGCCCGAAAAGGTGGCCCAGCTTGGCGCCGTCTGGCTCAACGACGTCCTAGACGGAACCGTCTTCTCCGAGGAGAAGGCCCGGGCTGTTTTCACCGCCAACCTCGGCACCGTCGTGCGCGCCGCGGGTGGCGCCAATCTGCTCCCCGCCCAGGTGGCCGAGGCCACCGCCGCCCTGCAGGCCTTCCTGCGCCAGCACACCCGCCTCGGCATCCCCGCCATCATCCACGACGAGTGCTGCGCCGGCTTTATGGCCCGCGGCGCCGATGCCTTCCCCCACAGCATCAACCTCGCCAGCACCTGGAACCCCACATTGGCCGAGGCGGAAACCACCGCCATCCGCGCTCAGATGCGCGCCGTCGGCGTCCACCACGGCCTCGCCCCCGATCTCGATGTCGTCCGCGACCCGCGCTGGGGCCGCCTGGAAGAGACATTCGGCGAGGACCCCTACCTGGCCGCCGCCCTGGGCGTGGCCTACGTCCGCGGCCTCCAGGGGCCGGACCTGCGCGAGGGCGTGGCCGGCACCGGCAAGCACTTCGCCGCTCACGGCATGCCGGAGGCCGGCCTCAACTGGGCCCCCGTCCACATCGGCCCGCGCGAGCTGCGCGAGGAGTTCCTGGTCCCCTTCGAGGCCGCCATTCGCGAGGCCGGCCTGGCCACCATCATGAACGCCTATCACGAACTAGACGGCATCCCCTGCGGCGCCTCCCGCGAACTGCTCACCGATATCCTGCGCGGCGAATGGGGCTTCCCCGGCGCGGTCTTCTCCGACTACGACACCCTGCCGCGGCTGATGGACTATCACTTCCTCGCCCCCGACAAGCCCGAGACCGCCGCCATCGCCCTGGAAGCCGGCCTCGACGTTGAGCTCTCCCGCGTGGACGTGTATGGCGAACCCCTCCAGGCCGCCGTCGAGAGCGGTCGGCTGAACCCTGCCGTGCTGGATGAAGCCGTGCGCCGCGTGCTGGCCCTCAAGTTCCGCCTGGGCTTGTTCGATAACCCGACCGGCGCCGTGGGCACGGTGGAGGTGGCCTTCAACCAGCCCGAGCACCGCGCCCTGGCCCGCGCCATCGCCCGTCAGGGCATCGTCCTGCTCAAGAACGACGGCGGTTTCCTGCCCCTCCCCCCGAACCTGGCCTCCGTGGCCGTCATCGGCCCCAACGCCGACCGCCCCCGCCACATGGTCGGCGACTACTCTTACGCCGCCGTGGCCGACTTCATGGACGGCGCCGAGGACGACCCCGCCAAGACCGAAATCAAGGACAAGCTGCCCCCCATGCTCAGCGTGCTGGCTGCCATCCGCCAGCAGGCGCCCGCCGGCCTCCAGGTGCGCTATGCGCAGGGTTGCGACTACAAGGATGACTCCCGCGATGGCTTCGCTGAGGCCGTCGAAGCGGCCCGCGCCTCCTCGGTGGCCGTGCTCGTCATGGGCGGCCGTTCCAGCCAGTTGGAGGTGGCCACCGGCGGCGAGTGCCGCGACCGGGCGCGCCTCAACCTGCCCGGCATCCAGGACGAATTAGTGCAGGCCGTGCTCGACACTGGCACCCCGGTGGTGCTGGTGCTGGTGGACGGCCGCCCCGCCGCCATCCCGGCGCTGGCCGAGCGCATCCCCGCCATCGTCGAAGCCTGGCTGCCGGGCGAGGAAGGCGGCCCTGCCCTGGCCGAAATCCTGTTCGGCCAGGTGAACCCCAGCGGCAAGCTCCCCGTCACCTTCCCGCGCTCGGTGGGTCAGGTGCCCATCTATTACCGCCACAAGCCCTCAGCGGGCCGCTCCTATCCCACCAACCACTACGTGGACGAGAGCGCCGAGCCCTGGTTCCCCTTCGGCCACGGCCTGAGCTACACCACCTTCGAGTACAGCGGCCTGTGCGTCTCGCCCGCCTCCGCCAGCCCAACCGGCGAAGTGACTATTACGCTCACCGTCCAGAACACCGGCGACCGTGAAGGCGACGAGGTCGTCCAGCTCTACGTGCGCGATGTAGTCGGCAGCGTCACCCGGCCGGTCAAGGAGTTGAAAGGTTTTCACCGCCTCACGCTCCAGCCCGGCGAGGCCCGCGCCGTCACCTTCACCCTGTCCGTCGCACAAATGGCGTTCTACAACCGCGCCATGGAGTACGTGGTCGAGCCGGGCGCGGTCGAAGTCATGGTCGGCAGTTCCTCCGCCGATATCCGCCTCACCGGCCAGTTCGAGATTGCCGGCCCCGTCACCCCCATCGCCCGCAAAGTCTTCTTTAGCCAGAGCGAAGTACTATTGCTAACCTAACATCCGCTACATCCGTTACCCAATCCGCTGCCAACCCCCAACCTCCGAGGAACCCGAATGTCCGAACAAGCTAGCTTGGCACTTTCCGCCTACAACGTCCGCGACTACGGCGCCACCGGCCAAAAGGCCGATAGCGCCCAGGCCGCCATCCAGGCCGCCATCGAGGCCTGCGCCGCGGCCGGCGGCGGCCTGGTCTACGTTCCGCCGGGCGAATACACCACCGGCACCCTCTTCCTCCGCAGCCACGTGCGCTTCCACGTCGAGGCCGGCGCCACCCTCTACGCCAGCAAGAACCCGGACGACTTCCCCAAGCGGGCCTTCTTCTACGCCGAAGACGTCCACCACATCGCCCTGGAAGGCCGCGGCGTGGTGGACGGCCAGGCCGAGTATTACTGGAAGGCCATGGAGTGGCGCGACTGGTACATCTACCCCAACCAACTCCTGGCCGAGCAGAACGGCGTGCCGCTCGACCGCGCCTTCCCCACCGACAACTCCATCGGCAACCTGGTGCTCCTCGTCCGCTGCCAGGACGTGAAGATCCTCAACCTGTCCTTCCTGCACTCGCCCTCCTGGACCATGCACCTGTGGGGCTGCGAGCGCATGGTGATTGACGGCATCTACATCTATACCAGCCAGCGCGACGGCGTGTGGGCCGACGGCATCGACCCGGACGGCTGCAAGGACCTGCACATCTCCAACTGCACCATCGAGACCGGCGACGACGCCCTAGTGTTCTACTCGACCGACATCTTTGGCCCAGCCCGCGCGTGCGAGAACATCACCGTCACCAACTGCCGCCTGTCCTCCTCCTCCAGCGGCCTCAAGTTCTGCGACGGCATCATGAACGCCTGCCGCAACGTCACGATTACCAATTGCGTCATCACCGGCTCCAACCGCGGCATCGCCTTCATGATGTTTGCCGGCGGCATTATCGAGAACGTCGTCATCTCCAACTGCACCGTGGAGTGCAAGCGCTACGACTGGTTCTGGTGGGGCGACGGCGACCCCCTCCACTTCAATCTGATCCAGTATAGCGACATCGACCCCACCCGCGACCGCTCCAAGGAGAAGCCGCCGGGCATCATCCGCAACGTCATCCTGTCCAACATCATCGCCCGCGGCCCCGGCCCCAGCAAGATCCACGGCCACAAGGACTCGTGGATGGAGAACATCACCTTCGACAACGTCAAGCTGACTGTCACCGCCGACCCCGAGTCGCCCTGGAAGAAGGGGCAGCACGCCCTGGCGATTGACAACGTCCGCAACTTCAGCCTGAAGGACGTGGAGATTACCTGGGAAGCGCCCGCCCTCGACCACTGGCAGAGCGCCATCAGCATCGAGAACGCCGCCGGCGTCACCCTGGACGGCGTCTCCGCTCGCCAGGGCCTGCACGCGCCCGAGGCGCCCGCCGTCGTCTTCACCAACGTGGACAACGCCGTCGTGCGCGACTGCGAGGCCCAGCCCGGCACGGGCGCCTTCCTGCACATCGCCGACGCCGCCACCAAGGACGTGGTGGCGGTGAACAACGACTTCCGCCACGCCAAGACCAGCGTCACCGCCGCGCCCGACGCCAACGCCGTACGCCAGTCTTGGTAAGGGACATGACCATTCAGTCTGCTAACGCTTGCCCCTTGAGGTCGATAGGTCCTGCGTCCCTGAAGACCATGGCGGCCCAACG
>CAZCEC010000009.1:0-17016 GCA_964497615.1 uncultured Anaerolineales bacterium
TCGAGGCCGAGATCGGCCACGACGTGATGGCCGAGGTGCGCGCCTTCGCCGAGCAGTGCCCGGTGGGCGGCGGCATCATCCACTGGGGCGCCACGAGCGCCGACATCACCGACAACGCCGACGTGCTGCGCCAGCGCGAGGGGCTGCGGCTGCTGCGCCAGCGGCTATGCGAACTGCTGGCCGCCTTCGCTGAGCAGATCGAGCAGCACGCCAACTTGGCCGGCATGGCCTACACCCACCTCCAACCCGCCGAGCCAACCACCGTCGGCTACCGGCTGGCGGTTTATGCTCAAGATCTGCTTGACCACGTGCACGCCTTGGACCGGCTGACCGCTGGCCTGCGCGGCAAAGGGCTCAAGGGCGCGGTGGGCACGGCCGCCTCCTATCAGGAGTTGCTATCCGGCACTGTCGCCACGCCCGCTTCGCTTGAGGCCGACTTCCTCAACGCCCTCGACCTGCCCGCCTTCGCCATCGCCACGCAGACCTATCCGCGCGGGCAGGACTATGCGGTGCTGGCCGCGCTAGCCGGGCTGGCGGCCTCCCTGCACAAGTTCGCCTTCGATTTGCGGATGCTCCAATCGCAGGGGCTGGGCGAATTGGCGGAGCCATTTGGGGCCAAGCAGGTCGGGTCCAGCGCCATGCCCTTCAAGCGCAACCCCGTCAACGCGGAGAAGATTTGCTCGCTGGCGCGGTACGTCTCGGCCCTGCCCACCGTGGCCTGGGAGAACGCCGCCGACGCCCTGCTGGAGCGCACCCTGGACGACTCGGCTAACCGGCGCCTGACGCTGCCAGAGGGTTTCCTGGCCGTGGACGAGTGCCTGATCGCCGCCGCCGGCATCGTGCGCGGGCTGGTGGTGGACGCCAACGCCATCGCCGCCAACCTGGAGAAGTACGGCCCATTTGCCGCCACAGAGAGGGTGCTGATGGCCCTGGTGCGGGCCGGCGCGGACCGGCAGCACGCCCATGAGCGCCTGCGCACCCACAGCCTCAAGGCCTGGGAGGCCGTCAAGGCGGGCCGCCCCAACCCCCTGCCCGGCCTGCTGGCCGTGGACCCGGACCTGCTGCGCTACCTGCAGCCGGCGCGCCTCCAGCAATTGATGGATGCCCGCGCCTACGTGGGCACCGCGCCCGAGCGCGCCCTGGCCCTGGCCGCCCAAATCCGCGCCGCACTCGCGTGAGTGCCGCACTCGCATGACCACCCACACCTTTCACCCCACTCACTACCACACCACCCTCGGCCCGCACGAGCCGGTGCTGACCATCGGCGACGGGGATACCGTCATCACCACTACGGTGGACGCCGCCGGGCAGGATGCCACGGGCGAACAGGTCACCCCACCCGGCAACCCGATGACCGGCCCCTTCTACGTCGAAGGGGCGGCGCCGGGCGACACTTTGGTCGTGCACCTGGACGAGTTGGCCCCCAACCGCGACACGGGCTGGACCGGCTCATCCCTGGCGGCGAATGTGGTGGACCCGTGGCACGTGCCGCAACTGCCGGAGGGAGGGCGCACCATTTGGCGCATTGACCGCGCCGCGGGGACGACCACGCCGGTGGTGGAAGGGCGGTTGGCGAACCTTGAGGTGCCGTTGGCGCCGATGGTGGGCTGCTTCGGGGTCGCGCCGCGTGGGCGGCAGGCCATCTCCACCGCCACCTCCGCCGTGAACGGCGGCAACATGGACTATCGCGGCTTCGTGAGGGGCGTTACCGTGTACTTCCCGGTGTTCGAGCCGGGCGCGCTGTTCTTCCTGGGCGATGGGCACGCCGTGCAGGGCGACGGCGAGATCGTGGGCACGGGCGTGGAGACATCCTTCGACGTGCGCTTCACGGTGCGGGTACAAAAAGGCCAGCCCATCGGCTGGCCGCGCGGGGAGAACGACGACTTTATCTTCGCCGCCGGCAATGCCCGCCCGTTGGATCAGGCGCTACAGCACGCCACGAGCGAGATGTTCAAATGGCTGCAAGAGGGGTATGGGTTCTCGCCGCGCGACGCGAGCCTGCTGATGGGGCAGGCCGTACAGTACGAGATCGGCAACGTCTTCGACCCGGCGTATACGGTGGTGTGCAAATTGGCAAAGCGCTGGCTGCAACAGCGCTAGGCAACGCCCGCAAAGTGACCTGCCTCAATCTCCTGCCAGTGCGGGTTGTCGCGGCAGCGCATGAAGCCGGCCAGCAGCGGGTGCGCCTGGGCGATTTGCTCGTAGAGTTGCCCCGCCGTGCGCCGGACGGAGAAGTGCGCCGTGGGGGTGCCGCGCAATTCGCACAGGTGAAAGGCCTCGCGCAGGTTGAGAGTCATCAGCACGCGACGGTTGAAGCCATTGGGCACGACGTAGCTGGCCTCTTCGGGGAACTCCGCCGCCAATCGCCGGTAAGCGTCCGCCGCCGCCTGCATGGCCGCGTCGTAATCGGCGCGCGCGCCCGCCTCGTCAATCGCCAGCGGCGTGGCATGGCCTAGCTCGGCCGTCAACCGCTGCGGGCTTTGCGTCATCATCCGGTGGCGTTTGATCTCGAAGTAGCCACCCTGGTCCATCACGGCGTCCACTGTGTAGGTGACGTGCTCCAGCTCGCGCAGGGGCACGTCGTATTTGTCCAGCCGCCCCAGCGCCTCCTGGGCCAGCGCCGCTTTTTGCTCGGCGCTCATCGCCCGCACCGCGGCCAGGCATACCCCGTAATCCTGGCCGCCGTAGCGATACAGGCAGGCCGCCAGGAATTTGTCCTCCGCCGCGGGGTCGCAGTCCACGAGGGTCACCACCGCCTCGGCGGGGGCCGAGGTCTGCTGGCTGGCCGCCGCCGATAGGGCGCGGGCCGTCTCGGACTGGTAGGGCATGTGGTCGGCGTACTTCACCAGGGTCGGCGTCTCGCCCTTGGCGACCGCCTTGACCTCGGCGCCCAGCTCGCGCACTTCCTCCAGCGGGTGCGACAGCATCTTGCGGATGGCGCTCTCCAGCACGCGCGCATTGGCAGTCACTCCCACGTTCGCGAGCGCCGCCGCCGGCAGGAGGAAGCGGCAGTTGTCCACGTACTTGGAGCGGATGCGGCCATCCCAGCGCGTCTCGCTCTCGCCGTCGCGGCGCGGGTGCTTGGCCTGCATCAGCCGCCGCACCGGCTCCAGCGAGCGCTGGTAGGCGGCGAACAGGCCGCGCACCGTCTCGCGGTACAGGTCCGCCAGCCCGCTCTCCGCGATGACGCGCGGGGTGTAGAAGTGGTCGTCGCCCCACAACTGGTAGCGGGTGGACTTCTCGGTGTAGGACGCGAGCCGGTTCGACTCTAAGCACTCAATCGCCAGACGCGAAACGTTTTCCACCGCGATGTGCAGCACGGCATGCTCGGCCACGGAGGCGTGCCCGTAGCCCACCACCCACTTCTCGTGAAACTGGGCCGACTTGTCGTCGCTCAACTCGGCGGCGATATCGCGGAACGACTCCGGGCTGCGGGAGGTCTTGGCGAACGCCACCGCAATCGTCTCGGGGCTGAGGCTCTTGGGGCTGAGCAAATAGACATCCCGCTGCAAGTCGGTCATGCGGCCAGCCTCTCCCGCGCCTCGGCGATGTCGCGCTGAATCTGCGCCACCAACGCGTCCACGCCCGCGAACTTCATCTCGGGCCGCAGCCGGGCCACGAAGTCCAGCGCCACCGTCTGCCCATACAGGTCGCGGTCGAAGTCGAGCAGGTGCGCCTCGATCACCGGCCGGGGCGTCGCGCCGTCGAAGGTGGGCCGAAAGCCGATGTTGACCACAGCCTGCCCCTGGCCCCCAGCGTAGTGCGCCTGGCAGGCATACACGCCCACAGCGGGCGTGGCGCGCTCTTCCCACACCGCCAGATTCGCGGTGGGGATGCCCAACTGCCGCCCGCGCTTCGCGCCTTCCACCACCGTGCCGGAGAGCCGAAACGGCCGCCCCAGGTAGCGCGCGGCCTGCTCCACCGCCCCATCGCGCAGGGTCTGGCGGATGCGGGTGCTGGAAATGACCTCGCCGTCCATCAGCAGGGGCACTTGCACATTGACTGTGAAGCCCAGCTTGGTGCCCTCGGCGCGCAGGAATTCCACGTTGCCCTCGCGGTTGTGGCCCAAGGCGAAGTCCTCGCCGCACCACAGTTCGTTCAGGCGCGCCAGGTCCACCAGCCGCCGCACAAATTCCGCCGCGCGGATGCTGGCCACCGCTTCGTTGAAGGGATGCGTCACCAGGGCATCGATGCCCAGACCGGCCAGCAGGTCAGCCTTTTCCTCGGGCGTGGAGATGTAGAAGGATGGCCGCCGCCCGCGCAGCACCACCGAGGGGTGCGGGTAGAAGGTGATCACCACCGCCGCGCGGCCGGTGGCATGGGCGGCGAGGGCCATGTCGCCCAGCAGTTGCTGGTGGCCGCGATGCACACCATCGAACGCGCCCACCGTCAGGCAGGCGGGCCGGTCCAGGCGGAGTTCCTCTAGCGAACTGACATGCTGCATGGCGCGTCGGGATTCCTTGAGAGTTGGTTAGTCCACGAAGACCTTGTCGGGCCGCCAGACGCCCGCGTCGGGGTCGGCCCGCAGAACGGCGAAGAATTCACCGGCCGAATTATAGGCCCGGCCAATAGGACCGCGGCCGTCCTCCAGGGGAACGGGCTGTCCGCGCCGCACGCGTGTTTCGCCCTCTGGCCCCAGGCGCACCGCCGGCCACTCGGGCACGGCCGCGTCCGCCGGAAGCACCAGCCGCCGCCAGTCGCCGCGCGTGAACGCGGCCTGCAAGCCGTCCAGGGTCACGGCGTCAGCCACCGTCAGCCCGCCGGAGGCCGTGCGCCGCAGGGCGCTCAGGTGCGCCCCGCACCCCAGCCGTTTACCCAGGTCGTGCGCCAGCGAGCGGATGTAGGTCCCGGCTGAACAATGGACCTCCAGTATGCACTCGTTGCCGCTCCACTGCGTTAGCTCCAGGCTGAGGATGGTTACCGGCCGGGGCGCAAGGTACACCGCCTCGCCGCGCCTCGCCATCTCGTAGGCCTTCTGCCCGCCACGCTTGATGGCCGAATAGGCCGGCGGCGTCTGCATTTGCGGTCCACGAAAGTCGGCCAGGGCCGCCTCCACCTGCGCCCCGGTGGGCAGGCTGGCGCTCGCGGCGGTCACTTCACCCTGCGAATCGTACGTGGTGGTCGTCTGCCCCAGCCGCACCGTCGCGGTGTAGCGCTTGTCCTTGCCGGCCAGATACTCACTCAGACGCGTGGCGCTGCCCAGGCACATCACCAGCAGCCCCGTTGCCAGCGGGTCCAGGGTGCCGGCGTGGCCCACGCGCTTGAGGCCGGCGCCGCGCCGCACGGCGTACACCATGTCGTGCGAGGTGGGGCCGGAGGGCTTGTCCAGAAGGAGGATTCCGCGGATCATGGCGACTCAGCCCATTGATCTGGCAGGAATTGCCTTGGCGCGGTGCCAGGTTGCGTTTCAGGCAGCTAGGGCTGCGCTTCGGCCGGTTCAGGTTCCGGCTCCGCGCGCGCCGCACGCATCGCCGCACGCGTGGCCGCCAGCACTTGCGCCTCCACCTCGTCCAGCGTCCCGGCCATCTCGGCGCCCGCGGCCGGCGCGTGCCCGCCCCCGCCAAACTGCGTGGCGACGGCGGCTACGTTGATGCCCGGCACGGCCCGCCAGCTCACCTTCACCTTGCCGTCGCCGCGCTCCACAAAGACGAGCGCCACATCCGCCTCACGCACCGAGGTCAGCACGTTGATCAGGTCGGCATCGCCGATGCCCTGAAAGCCGGAGGCCTGGCGCGCATCCAGGGGCAGGCGCGCCCACACCATGCGGTGCTTCATCTGCATCCGCGCCAGCCCCTCGGCCCACAGCCGCACGGCCGCGTAGGAGCGCTTGAACAGCGACTGCTCGTACACCAACTGCAGGTTCGCGCCGGCCTGCATCAACTGCTGGGCCAGGCCCAGGGTCTTCACCGTGGTATTCGAGGTGCGGAACCCCAGGGTGTCGTTCACCACGCCGGTGAGCAGCGCCTGCGCCACGTCGAGGTTCAGGCTCAGCCCCAGCGCCGGCAGCAGCTCGGTCACCAACTCGGCGGCCGAGGCCGCTTCCACGTCGATGCAGTTGATCCGGCCAAAGCCAAGGTTGGTGATGTGATGATCGAAGACCAGATCCGGCGGCCCGCTCAGCAGTTCTGCGATGGGGCCGATGCGGCTCAGGTCCGAAGCGTCCAGCACCACCACGTAGTCAAACTCGCCCTTCGGCGCGGCGGTGATGTCGCCCACCGAGGGCAGGAACCGGAACACATCTGGCACGGGGTCGGCGCAGGCCATCACCACGTCTTTGCCGGCCGCGCGCAAGGCCAGCCCAAACCCCAGCACCGAACCAATCGCGTCGCCATCGGGCGCGATGTGGGTGATGGCCAGGATGCGCTGGGCGCGGGCCAGCGCCGTGCGCGCCGCCTGCAATTCAGTCTTGGTCGCCGTCAGGCTCACGCGCTGCCTCCGTGGGGGTCGCGGGGTTTTCCACCGCCTTGATCTCGTCGAGCAGCTGCGCGATGTGCTCGGCCTTCTCGGGCGACGGGTCCCAGTGGAAGATCAACTCGGGCGCCCGGCGCAACTGCACCCGCCGGGCCACCTCGCGCCGGATAAAGCCGGTGGCGTGCTCCAGCGCCCGCATCACGTCCTTGCGCCGCGCCTCGTCGCCCACCGTCGAGACGAAGACGTTGGCGTATTCCAGCTCGCGGTCAATGTTCACCACCGTCACCGTCACCAGCGCCAGCCGCGGATCGTTCATCTCGAGTTGGATCAACTGCGAGATTTCGGCTTGCAGGCGGTCAGCGACGCGTTTCTGCCGCAGTACCGATGGCATCGCGCTTCAACTCGGGCGGCGTCAGTTGACGCGCTCGATCACGTACGCTTCGAGCACATCGCCGACCTTGAAGGCCTCAAAGTCCTTCACGCCCACGCCGCACTCAAAACCCTTCTGCACGTCGCGAACGTCCTCTTTCTCGTGCTTGAGCGAGGACACTTCGCCGTCGTGCTCCACCTTGCCCTGGCGCACCACGCGGATCTTGGCGTTGCGGCGCAATTCGCCCTCGCGCACGATGCAGCCGGCGATGTTGCCCAGCCGGCCGATCTTGAACACCGCCCGCACTTCCGCGCGGCCCACCACCACCGGCTTGTATTCCGGCTCCAGCAGGCCTTGCAGAGCCTTCTCGATGTCCTCGGTCACGCGGTAGATGATGTCGTATTGGCGGATGGAAACGCCGCTGGTCTCGGCCAACCGCTGGGCGGCGCCGTCCACCGACACCGAGAAGCCGATGATGATGGCGCTAGAGGCGGTCGCCAGCATCACGTCGTTCTCGGTCACGTTGCCGGTCTCGGCGTACAGGATGTTCACGCGCGGGCCGTGGTCCACCGCCAGCTTCTCCAGCGACGAGACCAGCGGCTCCAGCGAGCCCTGCACATCGGCCTTGATGATCAGGGCCAGTTCCTTCACCTGCCCGGCCTGGAAGCGCGCGAAGACATCGTCCAGGCTAACCGCCTGGGCGGGCTTGCTCTCCGCCGCCTTGACCGCCAGTTTGCGCTCGCCCACCAGCACGCGCGCCTCGCGGTCGCTGTCCACCACCCGGAACAGGTCGCCCGGCACGGGGACCTCCGAGAGGCCCAGCACCGCCACCGGCATCGAGGGCAGCGCCGACTTAATCGGCTTGCCCTGGTCATTGAACATGGCCTTGATCTTGCCGTAGGCCGTGCCGGCCACCAGGATGTCGCCGGCCTTCAGCGTGCCATTCTGCACCAGCACGGTGGCGATGACGCCGCGCGACTTGTCCAACTCGGCTTCGATCACCGTGCCGGCCGCCTCGGCCTCGGGGTTGGCCTTGATGGCGGTGTCGTCCGCCACCAGCAGGATGGCCTCCAGCAGGTCCTCGATGCCGGTCTTCTGGCGGGCGGAGACGGGCACCACGATGGTCTTGCCCCCCCACTCGTCGGGCGGCAGGCCGATCTCGGCCAGTTGCTGCTTCACCCGGTCGGGGTTGGCGTTGGGCTTGTCAATCTTGTTGAGGGCTACGATGATGGGCACCCGCGCCGCCTTGGCGTGGGCCGCGGCTTCGCGCGTCTGGGGCATCACCCCGTCGTCGGCCGCCACCACCAGGATGGCGATGTCGGTAGCCTGCGCGCCGCGCATCCGCATGGCGGTGAAGGCTTCGTGGCCGGGCGTGTCCAGGAAGGTGATCTTGCGCTTGTTGTGGTCCACCTGGTAGGCGGCCACGTGCTGCGTGATGCCGCCGGCCTCGCCCGCGGCCACATTCGCCTTGCGGATCACGTCCAGCAGCGAGGTCTTGCCGTGGTCCACGTGCCCCAGGATGGTGACCACCGGCGGGCGGTCGCTCAGGTTCTCGGCCGCCTCGGCCTCGATCACCCGCCGCCACTCGGGCGCCTGGGTCTTCTCGTCTTCTTTTTCTTCTTCGGTGAGCGGGACTGCTTCGGGCTTGGCCTCGAAGCCAAGCTCCTGAATGACGATGGCGGCCGTGTCAAAATCCAACTGCTGGTTGATGTTCGCCATCACCCCGTTGCTCATCAACTGCTTGATGATGTCGATGGGGCTGGCCTTGACCAGGTCGGCCAACTGCCGTACCGTTACCGTCGCCGGAACTTCCACCACTTTGCGCCCGTTATCGCTCATAGCCACCTCCTGTCAATGCCGTGGAACAACAGCATTGCCTGCGAGGCGGGCGCGCCCGTTCCGGGACAACCGCAACGCGCTGCGCTAAGCGTGCCGGATGCGGCTCACTCGCCTCGTCCTGCTGTGCGGCGGCTGTGGGCCGCCGTCAATCGTCGTCATCGCCAAACTGCTCGCCGTGGGCCCGCAAGCGGTCCCGATCGGCTTGGCTCAGCCCGGTCTTGAGGGCCTTTTCCAGCGCGCCGCCGGTCAGCGCCTGGCGCCAGCATTGGCGCCGGTCGTGCAAATAGGCGCCGCGCCCGGCCGCCTTGCCCGTGGGGTCAATCGCCACGCTGCCGCCGGCCAGCCGCACCAGGCGCACCAGTTGGCGCTTGGGCAGGGTCGCGCGGCAGCCCACGCACGTGCGCTGGGGCACGGGCCGCTGGCGCGGCGGCCGCTGGGGCCGCCGGTGCGCTGCGGGCTGCATCGCGCTCACGCCGCCCTGGTCCTACTCCTCGTCCAGCAAACCGAAAACATCGTCCTTGGCGCGGCCGGGCTTGCGCTTCTTGCGCGTAATGAACATGCCCAGGTCCTCGTTGAACGTGATCTCCACCGCCCCCTTCTTCTTGCCCTTCTTCTTGCCCTTCTTGCGGTCGTCCTCGTCCGCCTCGGAGTCCTTGTCCTCCAACTCGCCTTCGACGACCACCTCGCCGGCCGCCAGGTCTTCCAACACCGCCACGGCCTCGCCCTCCGCAGCAGGCGCCGCCGCCTCGGCCTGGGCCACGCCATCGGGCGCGGCCGCCGCAGGCTCCGCCGCCGCTGCCGGGGCGGCAGCCTCCAGCGCGGCCTCGGGCTGGGCCGCCTCACCCGCCGCGACAGCTTCGGGCGCGGCCGCCTCAGGCTCCGCCACCGCCTCCGGCAGCGTCACCGCGGCCAGGGCGGTCTTCAGGTCATCCATCATCTTCGGCCCAAAGCCTTCCAGGCCGAGGATGCGGTCTTCGTCCAGCGCCATCTGCTCCATCACCTGGCCCACCGACTTGAAGTCGGCTTCGCTGAGGATGCGCAGCATCCGGTCGGGCAGGCCAGCCTCGGACAGCGGCACCTGGTAGGCCGGCGCAGGGATGGTCGCCTTGATGGCCGCCACCTGCTCGACCTTGGCGGCGCGCTCTTCCTGGCGGCCGCGGGCCACCTTCTTCTCCACCAGGTCCACCAGCTTGGCAAGTTGCTGGTATTCCTCGGGCGTCACCGGCTTGCCTTCGGCCTTCTTGGCCAGCACGACTTCGGTTGCCTTCACCAGGTCAGGATTGGCCTCGGCCGTTTCGGCGAAGCTCTCCACCTCGCGCAGCTTGCGATGCGCGTCGGTGGCCGCCTCGGTCAGGCTCTTGATGTCGATCCGCCAGCCGGTGAGCTTGGCCGCCAGCCGGGCATTTTGGCCTTCGCGCCCAATTGCCAGGCTCAGTTGATCGTCCGGCACCACCACCATGGCGGTGCGGCCCGACAGCGGGTCATCGTCCAGGAACACGGCGTTCACGCGCGCCGGGCTCAGGCTCTTGGCAATGAAGATGGCCTGATCCGGGTTCCACTCGATGACGTCGATCTTCTCGTCGCTCAGCTCGCGCACGATGGACTGGATGCGCACGCCGCGCATGCCCACGCACGCGCCCACCGGGTCCACGCCTTCCTGCATGGCGGCTACGGCCACCTTGGAGCGCTGCCCCGGCTCGCGGGCGATGGACTTGATCTCCACCGCGCCGTTGTAGATTTCGGGCACTTCGTATTCCAGCAGCCGCCGCAGCATGCCCTTGTGCGAGCGCGAGACGATGATCTGCGGCCCGCGGGTGGTCTTGCGCACCTCCAGCACGTAGGCGCGCACCTTCTCGTGGGCGTGGTAGCGCTCGCCCGGCACCATCTGGTTGCGCGGCAGGGTGGCCTCGGTGCGGCCCAGCCCCAGGGTCACCCCCTGGGCCGAGACCGACTGGACCGTGCCGTTGACGATGTCGCCTTCGCGCTGGATGTATTCCTGGTACTGGCTTTCGCGCTCGGCCTCGCGGATGCGCTGGAGGATGACCTGCTTGGCGGCCTGCGCCGCGATGCGGCCAAAATTGCGCGGCGTGGATTCAACCGTGACCATGTCGCCCAATTGGGCCTGCGGGTCCACCAGGCGCGCGTCTTCCAGCCGCACCTCGGTGTTGGCTTCCTGCACGTCTTCGACCACTTCCTTTTCGGCGAAGACTTTGATGCCGCCCGTGGCGGCATCCACCTTCACCACGACGTGCTGCGCCGCCGAGGCGTTCACCGCCTTGCGGTACGCCGTGACCATTGCATTCTCCAGCGCTTCGAGGATGATCTCGCGCTTGAGCTTGCTGTGTTCCGCGATTTCGTTGAACGCCAGGGCAAATTCGCTTTTCATGACCGGCTGGTTGCCTCTTATACGCAGAAACGTGGGGGTCGCCCACGTTTCCAGTAACACCTTATCCGAACCCAAGCAAGCGTGATTCTAGCACTCCGCGCCGTTTTTGGCAAGACGAATCTGTGCTACATTGGCTCCGCGCCCGCCCGCCCCTGCCTGGAGCCGCCGTGACCATTCCTCCCCCGTTTCTCGGCTTTTTGTGCCTCATCGCCGGCCTGGCCCTGACCTTTGCCGTGCGCATCCAGCGCCGCCGCCTCGCCAATCAGGTCTGGGATCTCATCACCCTGGCCTGCTTCCTTGGCGCGGCGTGGTGGCTGGCGATTTGGGACCCCCTCAGCAACCTCGTCGTCGGCCTGCTGGCGGGCCTGGCCGCGGTCGTCATTCGCGACTTCCGCCTGTGGGCCGCCCGTCTGAGCAGCAAGGTCTACCGCCGCACCCACCGCTATTACTGGTATGGCCGCGCCCGCAACTGGTACGGCCGCCGCCGCCGCCGCTGACCGCCCGCCCCGGAAAAGACGGAGAGCCATCCGTCTCCGAATGGCTCTCCACATAAGAGCGCCCCGCCGTGCCGTGTGTTAGCTAGTTTTGAACCTGCTTTCGCAGGTAGGAGACCGCCCGTCCGGGTCTGTCTTGGCCGAAGCCTAACACATTCCCGTCCTGAGATAGGTCCCCTTTGTTCGTGTGTTGGCTCAAAACCGTGCGCGCAACATCACGATCACAGCAGGGACACCCCTACATATACCACGACTCGCTTCTATGAGCAAAGCCTTGGGCCGGGATGTTTGTCCCATTGACTTGCCCAACAGCCGCTACTGGCGTTTGCGCACGCTCCGGCCCTGTGCATCAAGCTGGCGTTTTGCAGCCGCCTTGCGGTCAGCGGGGAACAGCGAAATCACCTTCCGGAGAGCATCACTCACTGATCTTGAGTCCGGGAATTACTCCTGCACCTCCGGCTCCAAAATGACCGCTGCCTCTTTCAAGACATGATGCTCGGTGTATGTACCATCCGCTTCGTAGACCCGAACGGTATAGCCTTCAGCCTTGAGGCGAGAAGCGTACTGATTCGGCCGTCCTCTGGAAAAGTCATGTTCAGGCAACAACTCGTCGTCTGGTTTAGCTGGCTTCTTCTTCATAGCGCCTCCGCTCGGATGTCGTGGCCTTGCGCGCGCTGATCAGCCTGATGGCCTCTCGGCGCTCGGTGAAGCTGACAACAAGCATCCGTCCAGTAGCGGGCACCTATGCCTGTCAGGGATTATACGGTCCTCGGGACGCTAGGCCACCTTCAGGGCGATGCTCAGCTCCGCGAGTTGCTGCGCCTCCACCGGCGACGGCGCCCCTGCCATCACGTCCATGGCGGCCTGGTTCTTGGGGAAGGCGATCACCTCGCGGATGTTCGGCTCGCCCGCCAGGATCATCGTCAGCCGGTCAATGCCGGGCGCGATGCCCCCGTGCGGCGGCACGCCATACTCGAACGCCTCCAGCATGTGCCCGAAGCGCTCGCGCGCCACCTCCGCATCCAGCCCGATCAGCCCGAACACCTTCTCCTGCAATTCGCGCCGGTGAATCCGGATCGAGCCGCCGCCCACCTCGTAGTTGTTCACCACCAGGTCATATTGCTGGCCGCGCGCCTGGCCCGGCTCGGTGTCCAGCAGGTGCTCGTCCTCCGGCATGGGCGCGGTGAATAGGTGATGGCTGGGGTCCCAGCGCTGTTCGGCCTCGTTCCAGTTGACGAAGGGGAAGTCAATCACCCAGCAGAAGGCCAGCACGCTGTCGTCGCGCAGCCCCAGGCGGTCGCCCAGCGTCACCCGCAGCCGCCCCAGCGCTTCGTACACCACCGCCGGCTGGTCGGCGACGAAGAGCAGCAGGTCGCCCGGCTCGGCCTCCATCCGCGCAATCAACTCCGCCAGCACGTCCGCCGGCAGGAACTTGGCGAACGTGGAGCGGTACTCGCCCGAGGCCTCCACCGCGATGTAGGCCAGGCCCTTGGCCCCATACGTCTTCACGTATTCCGTCAGCTCGTCAATCTGCTTGCGGGTGTAGCCGCCCAGCCCCTTGGCGTTGAGGCCCCGCACGTGCCCGCCCCGCGCCACCGTGTCGGCAAAGACTTTGAAGCCAGTGCGCGGCGCGAGGTCGCTGACGTCCTTAAGCTCCAGCCCAAAGCGCAGATCGGGGTTGTCCTTGCCGAAGCGGTCCATCGCCTCCTGGTAGGAGAGGCGCGGCCAGGGCTTGCTGAGGATGCGCTTCTCCGGAACCAGGGTCTCCACCATGCGCGTGAACATGCCCTCGATGAGTTGCAGGATGTCCTCGCGCGTGATGAATGACATTTCCAAGTCAAGCTGGGTAAACTCCGGCTGGCGGTCGCCGCGCTGGTCCTCGTCACGGAAGCAGCGCGCGATTTGGAAGTAGCGCTCCATCCCCGCCACCATCAAGAGTTGCTTGAGCTGCTGCGGCGATTGCGGCAGGGCATAGAAGCAACCCGGATGCACCCGCGACGGCACCAGATAGTCGCGCGCGCCCTCCGGCGTGGTCTTGAACAGGATCGGGGTCTCGACCTCGATGAAGCGCTCGGCGTGCAGGCTGTCGCGGATGAACTTGACCACGTCGTAGCGCAGTTGCAGGTTGCGGCGCATCCGCTCCCGGCGCAGGTCCAGGTAGCGGTACTTGAGCCGCACGTTCTCGTCCACCGCCTGCTCTTCGTTGATCAGGAACGGCGGCACCTTGGCCGCGTTGAGCACCTCCACCTCGGCGGCTTCCACCTCGATGGCGCCAGTCGCCAGCCGGGGGTTTTCCTTGCCCGGCAACCGCGCCCGCACCGTCCCGCTCACGCGCAGCACAAACTCGTTGCGCGTCTGCGAGGCGGCCGCGTGCGCCGCGGGCGACTGCTCCGGGTTGGTCACGATCTGCGTCAGCCCCCAGCGGTCGCGCAGGTCGAGGAAGATGAGGCCGCCGTGATCGCGGCGCGTGTGCACCCAGCCGGCCAGCGTCACCTGTTGGCCGATGTGCTCGGCCCGCAACTCTCCGCAGGTATGGGTTTTGTACATCACTGCCTCCCGCCGCGGGGCCGCTCGCGCCGCCCGCGCAAATGAAAACCGCCCGGAACATTTGTCCGGGCGGTGATTACGTCGCGATACTGCTGAACGTCAGCAGGCGTGGCGGCGCGCCCGGCAATGCTGATTATTGTCAGGATTGCTGTCGTTCGCGCCGCCCGTCCTTAACATCCAGTGGTGCATGATAGGGCGAGTATAGCACGGCCCGTCAAGTCTGTGAACCACCGAAATACCCTCACGGTCCCGCGGCCTGGCGCAGGTCGTACACCACGAAACCCTCGTTGGCGTACGCGACTGGCAGGGCGCGCTCGTGGCCTGCCGCCACCACGTAATAGTCCGCGCCGTACTTCCGCGCTAGCTGCAGGACCGTCTCAGTGCTCAGGCTGTTGTAGGCCGCTTCGGTCAAGCGGACATTGGTGAAGTAATCGCCGCGGAACTGCGCGCGCGCGCCCGGCGCCAGGTCGTCGAACCGCGCCGCCCAGCCCTGGACGTACTCCGGCGCGAAGGAGGCCTCGGGTATTTCGATCAGCGACACCACGGTGGAGCGTTGGGAGTAGGTGCGCCACTCGGCGTCGTACAGGCTCCACATTTGCGGCGGTGTGATGAACAGCGCGTCCGTGTCGGTGTTGCTGCGCGCCCACAATTGCGTCTCGTGCCAGGGCGTGGCCCGCGCCCGCGGGTGAATGCCGGGGAACCACACCTGATAGTACAGCGCGATTAGCACCGCGCCCGCCGACAGCGCCACCACGCTGACCCCCAGCAGCGCCTGCCGCGCGCGGCCCGGCCGCATCCAGCGCCAGAGGGCCCACACCAACAAGGGGATGAAGGGAAACGGCGGGAAGACGAACCCCAGCAGCACCGCCGCCAGCTCGCGGCCCCGCAGGCGGCCAGACCGAATGGCCTCGGCCCAATAGTAGGCCAGCGCCAGGTAGCCCAGCAGCAGCGCGAACACGCCCACCCGCGTGATCTGGAGACTGATGATCAGGGTCATCGGCAGCCAGTGGCTGGCCACCCACTGCACCGCCAGCACCAGCACAATGGCCGCCGCGAAATTCCCCAAAGTCCGGCGGTGGGGCAGGCCGCGCATCATCTGCCGGCCAACGGCCAGCATCCCCAGCGTGCTCAGCCCGCTGAGGGTGGTGACGATGATCTGGGGGTACGGGCCCCAGAAGTAGTAGATGTTGTAGATGGTGGCGCTGGCGACGCTCCACAGCCAGTCCGGGCGCAAGGCGAAATCCAGCGGCTGGCCGGACCCGCGCCACAGCAGCAGCGGCGCCGCGCCCAGCACAAACATGCCCAGCCGCAGCGGGAGGGCGTGCCACGACCGCCGCTGAAACCGCATCAGGCTGTCGAACCCGCACAGGCCAAGCACGAACTGCGCCGAGATGACGTGCAGGTTGAACACCAGCCCGATCACCAGGAAGGCGCGCAGGGGCTTACCGTTCAGGTAGGCCGCCAGGGCAAACAGCAGCACCGGCAGCACTACCGTCCGGTTGAGCACCATGAACTCCAGCACCGGGAAGGACGCAAACCCGATGTGGGGGAAGATGAAGGCCAGCACCGCCAGCAGCGCCGCGAGGGGCCGGCGGAAGAGCGCCATGCTCACCGCCCAGATGCCCGCAAAGGTGGCGTATGTCGCAACAAGATGAAGGCCGAACATCGCCGGCTCCAGCCACCCGGCGCGCAGCAGCGGCACAAACGGCGCCCAGAAGAACGAATACTTGGTCAGGCGCAGATCGAGAAAGGGATCGTTGGGGTACAGTTGTGGAAACGCTTCCTTGGTCAGGAAGGGGATATGAAAGGCGTGGTCGAAGGTGCCGAAGTGGTAGCCGATGAACACGACCGCGATGGAGGTGGCGGCCAGGAACAGGGCGCGGCGCGCCGCCGCCGACTGCGCCAGCACCTGCTCCCAATGGAGCCACTGCTCGGCATCCAGCGTTGGCCAGGCCGGCTGATCGGCGCGCCAATCGCGCACCCGGCGCACAATCGCGCCTATGGCAAATAATCTTGACAAAGGTAGCTCGTCCTTACGCAGGTTACGGGGCGCCGGTCGCCCCGTCTGCCCGCCCGCCGCATCTTACCCCAGCCCAACAGGCTGTCAACCGCGCCTGCCTGGGTGCGCATCCGTGGCGTTTGGCCGGCGGGTCAACCGCAGGCGGCGGCCCCGTTTGACTTTCCTTCCATCCCCCCTATACTCCCCATCCTTCGTGTCGGGCAGACACCAACCGGAGCCGCACCATGACGCATGGCGACATCCCAGCCCTGGACGAGCGCCCCGCCGTTAGCGTGGACATCGCCGTCTTCTCCGTCCGCGCCCAGGATTTGCGCGTGCTGCTCGTCCGGCGCGCCGCCCCGCCCTTCCGCGGCCGCTGGGCGCTGCCGGGCGGCTTTGTGCGCGTCGCCGAATCGCTGGATGACGCCGCGCGCCGGCAGTTGCAGGACGAGACTGGTGTGCGGGATGTATACCTGGAACAGCTCTATACGTTTGGCGCGCCGCGCCGCGACCCACGCGGCCGCGTCATCTCGGTGGCCTACTTCGCCCTGGTGGCCGGCAACACCCACACCCAGGCGGCCACAGGCGATGAGGTGGCCTGGCATCCCGTGCGCGGCCTGCCCGACCTGGCCTTCGACCACGCCGAGATCCTCGTCTACGCCTGGCAGCGGCTGCGCTATAAGCTGGAATACACTTCGGTGGGGTTTGAATTGCTGCCGGACGAGTTCACGCTCAGCGAGTTGCAGTCGGCGTACGAAATCGTCCTGGGTGAGCGGCTCGACAAGCGCAACTTCCGCCGCCGCATCCTCGAAAGCGGCATCCTGGCCGAGACCAACCGCAACCGCGCCGGTGAGGGCCAGGGCCGCCCCGCCCGCCTATACCGTTACAAGAAAGACGCCCCCATCGAAGTGAAGGCCCGCCGCCTGTTCCCCTAGCTGCCCCAGGCGAACATCTTCTGCATCTTCATCAC
>CAZCEC010000009.1:17026-69651 GCA_964497615.1 uncultured Anaerolineales bacterium
CGTACCTTACCCTGCATGAACGCCTGCATCCCATTCAACTCGCCATTCACCAGCGCCAGAAAGTCGTTGGCTGCCATTTGCAGGGTCACATTCGGCGCCGGCGCCACGCCCGGGGACACCTGCACTCGCCCGTCCGCGATGGCCGCCTGCCACTGGCCCCCACCGTCGCCGCTCAAGTCGAATTGCAGCGTCGCCCGCAGGCTGTTGGCTTGCTCCGGCAAGAACCGCGCCGGCATCGCCTCAAAGATGTCATTCACCGAAGTCGCTCGCGCCATCGTCAGCCTCCCGCTTTGATATCGCCGCATTGTACCCGACCTGCCGCCCGCCCTCCAGCCGCCCATCCCTGATCGCCAGCCGCCCGCCGCCATGTCCATCCTGATCACCAACGCCCGCGTCTTCACCGCCGAGCCGCACGCCGCCGGCCCCACCGCCGAGGCCGTCGTCGTCCAGGGCCGCCGCATTGCCTTCGTGGGCAGCGCCGCCGAGGCGCAGGCGTGGCGCAAACCGGACACGCGCGTCATTGACGGCCGGGGCGCCACGCTCATGCCCGGCTTCATTGACAGCCATTACCATCTGCTGTGGGGCTCGCTGGAGTTGGCCCATATGCAGCTCGAGGCCGTCGCGACGCTGGACGCCCTGCGCGCTGCCGTCCAGGCGCACGCCGCCGCCCACCCCGGCCGCGCGTGGCTTATCGGCTACGGCTTGCGCTACGACCTGCCCGGCCCCGGACAGCCCCTGACACGCGGCCACCTCGACGCTATCGAGCCGGACCGGCCCATGCTGCTCTACGCCTACGACCATCACACGGCCTGGGCCAACACGCGCGCCCTGGAGATGGCGGGCCTGCTTCATTCCGGCGATCCAATCGGCCCCAACAGCGAGATTGTGCGCGCCCCCGACGGCCTCGCGACAGGCGAACTGCGCGAAGGCGGCGCGATTGGGCCGGTGCGCGATCTGATCCCGGAGCCGGATGAGGTGGAGGTGCGCACCGCCCTGCGCGCCGGGCTGGCGCAAGCCGCCCAGTTGGGCATCACCAGCGTCCACAACATGGATGGCGATGCCGGGCAGATGGCCCTCTACGCCGCCCTTGAAGACCTGGGGCAGCTCTCCCTGCGCGTGTACGTCCCCTCCGACATCAGGCCCGAGACCCCGCCCGAGGCGCTGCAGGCCGCCGCCGAGCTGCGCGCCGCCTATCAGAGCAGCAAGGTGCGCGCGGGTTCGGTCAAGTTCTTCATGGACGGCGTGGTGGAGGGCTACACCGCGCTCCTGCTCTCCCCCTACCCGGAGCGCCCCACCTCGCTGGGCGATGCCAATTACTCGGCCGAACACTTCAACCACATGGCGGCGGAGGCGGACCGCCTGGGCCTGCAAATCCTCGTCCACGCCATCGGCGACGGCGCGGTGCGGCGCACCCTGGATGGCTTCGACCTCGCCCGCCGCCTCAACGGCCCGCGCGACAGCCGCCACCGCGTCGAGCACATCGAACTGCTCCACCCGGATGACCGGCCGCGTTTCGCGGACCTGGGCGTCATCGCCTCCATGCAGCCCTTGCACGTTCCCCTCACCAGCGATTCGGGCGACGCGTGGCTGACCCGCGCGGGCGCGGCCAAATGGCCCTTCGCCTTCCCCTGGCGCGGCCTGCGCGAGGCTGGCGCGCGCCTCGCCTTCGGCAGCGATTGGCCCGTCGTCAGTCAGGACCCGTTCCGGGGTCTGCACTCCGCCCTCACCCGCCAGCCCTATGGCCCCGGCCTCCCCGACCATCGCCAAACCCTGGCCGAGGCCCTGGCCGGGTACACCCGCGACGCCGCCTATGCCGAGTTTCAGGAAGACGTGAAGGGCCAGCTTCGCCCCGGCATGCTGGCCGATCTCGTGCTCCTCTCCCACGACTTCTTTTCCCTCCCGCCCGAAGACCTGCCCGCCGTCAGGCCCGTGTTGACCATGTGTGACGGCGAGATCGTCTACGAATCCACCGCCTGAGGCTCGTCTTGAAGTTCTTGGGCACTTGCATTTAGAACAAATGTTTGATATACTTGCCGGTGATGTTCACCTTGCCGCTGGCTCGTCATTGATTCAACTTCTTAGGGAAGTTCTTATGTCTCCAATGACCGACTTGACCAGGTTGAATGCATACCCCAAAAGCTCGAACTAGATATTTCCGAACATAATTACACCTCTGCCCGCCGCCCAGTCCACCGCCTCAGCGGTGCGTTGGCGA
Organism: uncultured Anaerolineales bacterium; assembly: GCA_964497615.1. Classification (GTDB taxonomy): domain Bacteria; phylum Chloroflexota; class Anaerolineae; order Anaerolineales; family UBA6663; genus CAZCEC01. The sequence continues at coordinate 19,242 of CAZCEC010000009.1, forward strand.
TCTTTTGTCATCGGTCGTCCTTCATCAGCTTTTGGTCGTCTTATGCTATAATCGCGCCTAATCGAACAACCGGCTCTGACCGAGAGGAGTAGGCGCACGGCCCTGATAGAGACGGCGGGTCCTGGCTGGAAGCCCGCCCCAGTGCACCGCCGCCGAACGTCGCTCGCGAGCCCGCCGAAGAATTGTGCTCCTGGCCGCCGGCCCATCAAGGGCCGGACTACGGGGGGAGAGTGCAACCAGACCGGCGCGGGTAAGCCCGTTAGCGCGAACCAAGCGCCCTGCCCCGCAGGGAACTGAGGTGGCACCACGGAAGCGGCTCACGCCCTTTCGCCCTCTGGCGAACGGGGCGTTTTTGTTTAAGGATACTGATCGCTATGCCCTCCAAGCCTGGCCTGCCCGGCGTCGCCCGCATCCTCGCTATTGCCTCCGGCAAGGGCGGCGTGGGCAAAACCACCGTCAGCGTCAACCTGGCCCTCGCGCTGCAGGGCCTGGGCGCGCGCGTCGGTCTGTTCGATGCCGACATCTTCGGCCCCAATGTGCCCCTGATGCTCGGCATCCATCGCCGGCAGGCCGGCGGCGGCTTCGTGCCCATCGCCCGCCGCCCGGGCGCGCCGCCCTACATCCCGCCGCTGGAGCGCTACGGCTTGCGCGTCATGTCCATGGGCTTCGTCATCGCCGAGGACCAAGTCATCAACCCGTTGGCCGAGACGGTCGGCCAGATCGTGGTAGAAACCCTGCGCAGCGTCCAGTGGGGAGAGCTGGACTGGCTGCTGGTGGACCTGCCGCCCTCCGCCGGCCAGCCCCAACAGGACCTGCTGGCGCGCGTGGCGCTGGACGGCGTGGTCATCGTCACCACCCCGCAGGACCTGTCCCTGCTCGACGCCTCGCGTTCGCTGATCATGTATGAGCAGGCGGGCGTGCCCGTGCTGGGCCTGGTGGAGAACATGAGCTACTTCATTTGCCCTGGCTGCGGCCAGCGCCACGAAATCTTCCAGCACTCCGACCGCTGGCGGCCCGAGGCCCTGCAGGCGGCGCCGGTGCTGGGGCGCGTGCCCCTGGCCGGCGACATCTCGCGCGGGATCGACCGCACCCACCCGCTGATGGCGGATTTCGCCGCGCAGCCCGAGGGCGCATCCAGCCCCGCCGAAAGCGCCCAGGCCGCGGCCTTCATCGAGATCGCCCGCGCCATCCAACAGCGGCTCGACCCGCAGGGCGCCCTGTCCCAGCGAGAGAGCACGACTCCCGACACAAATGGAAACGAGGGAGACAAATGAACATGCTTCGCCATTTGGTGCTTGGCCTGCTGGCGCTCTCCCTGGCGGGCTGCGACCGCCTCTTGCCATCGCCCACGCCCAACTTCGTCGTCATCACCGACCCGCCGCCCACGGCTGGGCCGCCGACGCCCACCACGGCGCCACTGCCCACCGGCACCGGCGCGGTGGAGTGGACGGTGGAGTTCATTCAGGACGGCCAACCGCTGGCGATTGACAACGACACCGTGTCGCTGGCGCGGACGCCGTTCACCATCCGCGTCACCCTGCCGGCGCCGGTGCCCGTCAAGCTGAACGCCTACATCACCGACCAGAACTTCCAGGATTTGCAGCCGGGCTTCGCGCTGACGCCCGACTGCGTCTTCGCGCTGTGCACGGGGATGGACGTGGCCGAGGAGCGCCTTAACCCCGGCCAGATGCTGTTCGTGGACATTGAGCTGACCCACTACCTGTACTACGCCGGCCCGGACGACCATCGTTGGAGCCGCGTGGACCTCATGGCGGACCGCGCCGTGCTGGAGCGCGACGTCGCGTTCCTGAACGAGGTGCCCATCGGCCAGACCGCCGAACCGGCGCTGTACTTGCTGTTCTTTGTCAACGAGGAGAACCCGGAACTGATCGATCCCGGCGAACTCAAGAAGATTGCCTTGTTCTTTATATAGGACCGCTTCCGATGCCTGAACCTACCCTGCCCAAGACTTACGACTTCAAAGCCACCGAGCAGCGCCTGTACGCCTGGTGGGAAGAGAACGGCTGGTTCCGCCCCACGAACGACCCCGCCGCGCCGAACTTCGACCCGTCGCGCAAGCCCTTCGTCATCTCCATCCCCCCGCCCAACGTGACCGGCGAGCTGCACCTGGGCCATGCCATCTTCGTGGCTCTGGAAGACCTGATGATCCGCTATCACCGGATGCGGGGCGAGCCGACCCTATGGGTGCCCGGCTCCGACCATGCCGGCATTGCCACGCAGTTGGCGGTGGAAAAGGAACTGCTGCGCACCGAGGAAGTGACCCGCGAGGAGTTGGGCCGCGAGGCCTTTGTGGCCCGCACCTGGGAGTGGAAGCACAAGTACGGCGGCATCATCTACGACCAACTGCGGCGGCTGGGCGCGTCGTGCGACTGGAGCCGCGAACGCTTTACCCTGGACGACAGGCTGAGCCGCGCCGTGCGCGAGGCCTTCGTGCGCCTGTACGAGAAAGGCCTGATCTACCGCGGGCCGCGCCTCATCAACTGGAGCCCAGGCCTCAAGACGGCCGTGTCGGACCTGGAGGTGGAGTACAGCGAGGAGCCGGGCACGCTCTACTACTTCAAGTATCGCCTCCAGGGCTCGGACGACTTCATCCCCGTGGCCACCACGCGCCCCGAGACCATCCTGGCCGACACCGCCGTGGCCGTGCACCCGGAGGACGAGCGCTACCGCGGCTTCATCGGCCGCACTGCCCTGGTGCCGATCCTGAACCGCGCAGTGCCCGTGATTGGCGACGAGGCCGTGGTGCGCGACTTTGGCACCGGCGCGCTCAAGATCACCCCCGGCCACGACCCGACCGACTACGCCATCGGCGCGCGGCACGGCCTGCCCATCATCTCCATGTTCGACCGCGAGGCGCGCGTGACCGAGGCCGGCGGCCCCTACACCGGGCAGGACCGCTTCGAGTGCCGCAAGCGCATCTGGGCCGATATGCAGGCCGCCGGGCTGACCCTCAAGACCGAGCCGTACACCCTGAACGTGCCCCGCTCGCAGCGCGGCGGCGAGATCGTGGAGCCGATGATCTCCACCCAGTGGTTCATCACCATCCAGCCCCTGGCAGAGGCCGCGCTGGCCGCTGTGCGCGATGGCCGCATCCGCATCGTGCCCACTCACTTCGAGAAGGTGTACTTCAACTGGCTCGAGAATATCCAGGACTGGTGCATCAGCCGGCAGTTGTGGTGGGGGCACCGCATCCCCATCTGGTACTGCCCCGACGGGCACATGACCACCGGCCGCGAGGATCCAACGACCTGCGGCACGTGCGGCAGCGCCGACCTCCACCAAGACCCAGACGTGCTCGACACCTGGTTCTCGTCCGGGCTGTGGCCGTTCTCCACGCTCGGCTGGCCCGATGAGACTCCCGACCTGAAATACTTCTACCCGACCTCGGTGCTGGAGACCGGCTACGACATCCTGTTCTTCTGGGTGGCGCGCATGATCATGTTCGGCCTGGAGTTCACCGGCCAGCCGCCGTTCCACACCGTGTACCTGCACGGCATCATCCGCGACGGCGAGGGCCGCAAGATGTCCAAGACCCTCGGCAACGTGATCGACCCGCGCGAGGTGATGGACGACTTTGGCACCGACGCCCTGCGCTTCACCCTGCTGACGGCCGGCACCCCCGGCAACGATCTCAATCTGAGTTTGCAACGCGTGGAGTCGAATCGCAACTTCGCCAACAAGATTTGGAACATGGCGCGGTTTGTGACCGGCAACCTGGCGGGTGAGATCACGCCGCCCAGCGCCGCCGGGGACTCGCTCTCGCTGGCCGACCGCTGGATTCTGGCGCGGCTGAACCAGACGATTGCCGACGCCACGCGGCTGATGGACAAGTATGAGTTCGGGCAGGCCGGCACCCTGGTGAGCGAATTCCTGTGGGGCGACTATGCCGATTGGTACATCGAGGCCGCCAAGGTGACGCTGACGGGCGCGGGCGAGGCGGCCAAAGCCGTCACGCGCGGCGTGCTGCTGCACGTGCTGGACCAGAGCCTGCGCCTGCTCCACCCCTTCGTGCCTTTCGTCACCGAGGAAGTGTGGCAGCATCTCCCGCGCCAGCCTAACGACCCGCCCGCCCTGATCATCGCCGCATGGCCTGAAGGCGACCCGGTGGATGACGACGCCCTCGCGCGTTTCGACCATACCCGCGAGATCGTGCGCGTGATCCGCAACGCCCGCTCGGAGAACAAGGTGCCCCAGGCCCGCCGCATCGCCGCCAGCATCGCGGCCGGCGAGCGCGCCGATTGGCTGGCCGCCCAGCGCGCCCTGATCGTGTCGCTGGCCCGCCTGGACGAGGCCCAGACTCACTTGACCGCCGCGCTGGACGGCAAGCCTTCCAGCGCCATCAGCCTGGTGGTGGGCGCGACTGAGATTTACCTGCCGCTGGAAGGCCTGGTGGACCTGGAGGCCGAGCGCGCCCGCCTGGCCGGCGAACTGGCCGACCTCGACCGGCAGATCGAAAGGAGCCGCGGCCTGCTCGGCTCCGACTTCGCGCAGAAAGCTCCGGCAAACGTAGTGGCGAAGGAGCGCGCCAAGCTCGCCGCGCTGGAGGAGTCGCGGGCGAAGGTGGCGGCGCGGCTGGAGGCGATGTAAACGCTTTCTGAAGTAGCGAACTCATTCGCTCCCGGCTGGCCGCAACCGGTGCTCGTAGTAGCGAATTCATTCGCTCCGGGCTGGGCGTAGCGAGGGGCGGCGAATGAATTCGCTACTACAATCACAGACGCTGTGGCCTACGAGGAACGCAAAACGCTTCGCGTAGTAGCGAATTCATTCGCTCCCGGCTGGGCGTAGCGAGGGGCGGCGAATGAATTCGCTACTACAATCACAGACGCTGTGGCCTACGAGGAACGCAAAACGCTTCGCGTAGTAGCGAATTCATTCGCTCCCGGCTGGGCATAGCGAGGGGCGGCGAATGAATTCGCTACTACCCTTGCGGCCGCGATGCCCTACGAGTACAGTTACACGCTGTCCGTAGTGGCGAATTCATTCGCTCCCGGCTGGTAACCACGAGGGGCGGCGAATAAATTCGCTACTACAATTGCCGACGCTATGCCCTACGAGTACCGCAAGCTGAGCGTTGAGGATCGACAAGCGCTCGTGCAGCAACGACGCGCGAAGGGCCATCCGCTGCACGGTCCACCCCATCCGTACCAGGGCCCCGGCCGCTATTTGCTGACCGGCACGAATTTCGAGCATGCGCCGCTAATGGGCAAGCCGGAGAGGCGGTCTGCAATCGAGGCGGGCCTGCTGCAATACATTGGCGCTGTGGGCGCACTGATCCATGCCTGGGTAGTGCTGCCCAACCACTACCACGTGCTGATTGAAACCGAAAACCTGATGCCCGTTTCCGGCGCGATCAAGCGGCTGCATGGGGCCACAGCGCGGGCCTGGAATTTGGAGGACGGCCAAACTGGGAAGCGGCGGGTATGGTATCGATTTTCAGATCGCGTTATCCGCAATGAACGGCAGTTTTATCAAGCGCTGAACTACATCCACTACAACCCCGTCAAACACGGACAGGTAGATGACCCATATGATTGGCCTTGGTCTAGTCTGCCTGGCTTCTTGGAGACGTATGGCCGCGACTGGCTGCGCGCCACGTGGCAGGGGAATCAGCCGGGTGTTTTTGGAGAGGGTTGGGATGACTAACAGGTGCTCGCAGTAGCGAATTCATTCGCTCCCGGCTGCTAACCGCGCGAGGGGCGGCGAATGAATTCGCTACTACAGTTGCGGGTGCTGTGGCCCACGAACACAGTAACCCGCTGGCCGTAGCAGCGAATTCATTCGCTCCCGGCTGCTAACCGCGCGAGGGGCGGCGAATGAATTCGCTACTACAAGAAGCGACCTAAGCGCCTCCACGCACAGTGGCTGGATGCGCGCCAACTCGCAGCCTCATGGCTCACCTCTCAGCCCCGGCTCATAATCGTATGCTACTTTCACCAGGGTATTTCGACCATCATGCGCAAGCTGTTCCTGCTGCTGATCCTCACGGCCGGCCTTGCCGCGCTGGCCCTCTCAGCGCCGCGCCTGTATGCCCTGGCGCGCTACACCCCGCACATTTACGACCCCGCCGAGGCGCCCGCTGGCAGCGCCGCCATCGTCTTTGGCGCAGGGCTGACCCGCTCCGGCCGCGTCTCCACCGTGCTGTACGACCGGGTCGCCACGGCCGCCGATTTGTACCACGCCGGCAAGGTCACCACCCTGCTGCTCAGCGGCACAACGACCGAGGAGCGCTACAGTGAGCCGGAGGCCATGCGGCTAGCCCTCCTGGAAATGGGCGTTCCCGATAGCGTCCTGATGCTTGACGGCGCAGGCCTGAGCACCTACGATACGTGCCAGCGCGCCCGGACCGTGTTCGGCCTGGAGCAGGCCACCCTGGTGACGCAGGACTTCCACCTGCCCCGCGCCCTGTACCTGTGCGACGCGCTGGGCGTGGAGGCCGTGGGCGTTTCCGCCGACCGGCGGCCGTATCGCGAGCGCACCCTGGCGTTCTGGAACCTGCGCGAGTTCTTTGCCACCGCCGCCGCCTGGTGGGATGTCAACATCGCCCAGCCGGCGCCGGTGCTGACAGTGACGCTGTAACGATTTCATTGGCTACAAACTGGTCGAAGCGGGCGCTCGTAGCAGCGAGTTCATTCGCTGCCGGTTGGTCGTAGCGAAGGGCGGCGAATGAATTCGCTACTACATCACGAACTGCCTGATCAGTCGTGAGGTGTGAACACGTGAGATATGTGCGCCCGGCGCACGTCTCACGCTTCACGTTTCACGGTTCACGATGGATAGAGAAACCGCTTACACTCTCGTCACCGAATTCGTCAAGAACGACGGCCTTGTCCGCCACATGCTGTCGGTGGAGGCCGCCATGCGCGCCTACGCCGCCAGGTATGGCGAGGACCCCGACGCCTGGGGCCTGCCCGGCCTGCTGCACGACTTCGACTGGGAGATCCACCCCACGCTCGAACAGCACCCGCAGGACGGCGCTCCCATCCTGCGCCAGCGCGGCGTGTCCGAAGAGGTCATTCGCTGCATCCAGAGCCACGCGCCGCACACCGGCGTGCCGCGCCAGTCGCCCAAGGACTACGCCCTCTTTGCGGTGGATGAACTGACCGGCCTCATCACCGCCTGCGCCCTGGTGCGCCCCACCCGCAGCCTGTACGACCTCACCGCCAAGTCGGTCAAGGGCAAGTGGAAGGACAAGGCCTTTGCGGCCGGCGTTAACCGGGCCGAAATCGAACAGGGCGCGCAGGAGTTGGGGGTGGACCTTACCGAGCACATCACGTTCGTCATCGGCGCGATGCGGGGCATCGCCCCGGCGCTGGGCCTGGAAGGCGGCTTACTGCCCGATGGCTCGCCGCGCATGTGAATCGCCCAATTCCCGGCGGTTTCGCGGCACCGGCCGCCCGGCGAGCGCCCCCACCCGGATGGTATAATGGCCGCGCCTACTTGGACCGCCAGACCCGAAACACCGGGTTTGTCATAATGACTTCTTCCGGCCGGTGTCCTTTGCCGGCCGCAACCTTGCATGGCTAAGACTCCTTCCACCGCGTCCTCACCCCGGCTTTGCCCTACCTGCGGCACGCGCGTGGGCGCCGCCGCCACCAAGTGCCTCGTTTGCGGGGCGGACCTGAGCGCCGCCGGCAGCAGCCGCCCAGCCCGCGCCAGCGCCGCCGCCGTGCCGCGCCCGCCACTGCGCATGCCCAGCCCCTGGCTGATCATCATTCTGCTGCTGGTGGTCGCCGGCAGTGTAGTCGCCTACCTGTTCTACAACGGGACGATCAGGTGGCCCTTTGCGGGGGCGGCCGAAACGCAGACCGCCAACGTCACCATCACCATTACCCCCACTGCCTCGCAGACGCCGCCGCCCACCCTCACCGAGCCGCCCACTGCCACCGAAACCCAGGAGCCAACGGCCACCCCACAGCCGCCTCTGGAGTACGCCGTCCAGACTGGGGATACCTGCGTCTCAATCGCGGCAGAGTACAACGTCTCCTGGCAGAGCATTGTCACTTTGAACGCCCTGGACCCGAACTGCAATCTGTCGGTCGGGCGCATCCTGCTGATCCCCCTGCCCACCCCCACCCCGTCGCCCTTGCCCACCGCCACCCTGGGCGGCGTGGTGGTAACGCAGATCCCGCGCGCCACCTATACCGTCCATGCCGGCGACACGCTGCTGGGCATCGCCAACTTCTACGGCGTCACCGTCGGCGACCTGATGGAAGTCAACGGCATCACCGACCCCACCAGCATCCGTGAGGGCGATGTGCTCATCATCCCCCTGGAGCGCGTGATCACTCCTGGCCCTTCGCCCACGCCCACGCCGCCGCCCCCGTGGCCCGCGCCCAACCCGCTCCAGCCCGCCGATGGCCAGGCGTTCGAGGCCGGCGATGTCGTCACGCTGCAATGGACCTCGGTGGGCACGCTGCGGCCGGATGAGTTCTACTACGTCATCCTGGAAGATGTGACTTGCAACTGCGCACGCTTCTACCGCCAGCCAGTCACCGACACCAAGCTCATTGTCCCCAGCGACTTCCGGCACACCGATAGCGGTCTGCGCGTCTATCGCTGGACCGTCACCACCGTGCGCCAGACCAGCGCCTCCGGCGCGCCATTTGAGTTTGACCCGGCTGGGGCCACCAGCCCCGCCCGGGTATTCGTGTGGATGGGAGGCTCCTGATGGCCCGCATGGTTCAGTGCGTAAAGCTTGGCCGCGAGCTGCCTGGGCTCGCCCGCCCGCCCTTTGGCGGCGAGTTGGGTAAGCGCATCTTCGAGAACGTCTCGGCGGAAGCCTGGAAGCTGTGGCAGCCGCAGTCCACCCTGCTCATCAACCACTACGGCCTTAACCTGCGCGACCCTGCCGCCCAGAAATTCCTCATGCAGCAAATGGAAGAGTTCTACTTCGGGGAGGGCGCCCAGATGCCCGAGGATTACACCCCGGAGACCGACCCCGCGCCGCGCCGAAAGTAGCCGCCGCGCCCCGCCCGGCCCATGTCCATTGAGCTAGACTGGGAACTGTCGGACGCGCCGCAAGACCAGACGCCCCCGCCAATCCCCCAGGCGCCTCTGCCCCGCCAGCCCAAGCCGTCCACGCGGCCCGCTGGCCGCCGCCCTGCCCGCCGCTGGGCAGGCCCACTGCTCACCCTCATCCTGCTGGCCGGCCTGGGCAGCCTCGCCGCCTGGCAGGTTTCGCGCCTGGGCTGGCAGCGCGTCACCGGGGACATCACCGCCCTCGTCCATTATGAGGATGCCCAGGCCGCCAACGGCGCGGCCGATCTGGTGCTCAACGTCAGCGACAACACCAACCCGGACTGGGTGGCGGCCCGCCGCGCGCAGTTAGCCGCCTCCCTATCCGCTCCCCTGCCCCTGCCTCTCGTGAAGCCCGCAACGTCCGAATCGGGCGTGGGTTCCATCACCTCTCTAGATGCGGATCACATCGTGGCGGAGATCCACCGCACCTATGTGACGGCCAGCGGCGAGCGGCTGGAATTCATCCTGCCGCAGGTGTACCGGCGCGACGAGGACGGCGAGTGGGAACACACCGCGCCCCCCGGCCACTTCTGGGGCGCCTGGACCGATTGGCACAGTGACGTGCTGCACATCCGCCACTCCGAGCGCGACCGGGCCATCGTCGATGCGATTGCGCCGCGCCTGGAAGCCTGGCTGCGGGCGCTATGCGACGGCTGGTCGGTCCCGTGCAGCCCGGCCAAGCTGTATCTGTCCGGCTATGTCGGATCGCTGGACTACGGCCCCTTGGAGAATATCGAAGTGCGCGTGGAGTTTGGCGAGGGCGAGGACGCCCTGCCTCCCGATTACTTCCTCAGCCTCCCCTCACCCCAAATTGCCGGCATCCCCGCCGGCCGCGCCGCGCAGGACCTGCTGGCGGAGTACTTGGCAATCCGGTTGATTGCCTCGCTGGCGTCCAAGGCTGCGGCCACCGAGGCCGCCGCTGCCACGCTGACGGCGCAGGCGATTGAAGACCTGGGGTTGGGCCGCGCCGACCCCGGCTATGCGGCACTGGCCGAGAAGTTCGCCGAGGTATTTGCCGCCCAGGCCGCCGCTGAACCCGACGCGCAGATCGTTGCCCGGCTGCAGGACGCCGTGGAGGCCGACCGCCAGGCATCGTATCCGACGCGGGCCATCTGGCGCGAGTACGTCATCCAGCCCGGCGACACCCTGCTCGGGATTGCCAACCAGTTCCGGGTGAGCGTGGACGATATCGTGCGCTGGAACGAGATCGAGGATCTCGACTTCATCGTCGCCGGGGCGAAGCTGGTGATCCCCGTGGCGACATCGCTGGAAACGCTGCCCTCGCCTTAACACGCAGACGCGGCGCTGCCGCGTCTCCACGCTCAGAGCCGGCGAATGGAATTCGCGCCTATGGGCCTTCGGCCGCCGCGTCCCTCTTCAGGGACGCAGAACGCTTCGCCAATTCGCCAGCGGTATCCAACGTGAGATGCGCCCAGACGGCGGAGTGAAACATCTCGGAGGGAAGGTGCCGCAGCGCGGCGTCTACGTCCATTCGACTTAACGCGGTGACCGTCAACGCGCGCCTGGCTCCACCTCTACGCTTAGCCAGCGAATGAATTCGCTACTACGGAGAACGTTTTGCGGTACTCGCAGGGTATAGCGTCTGTGATTGTAGTAGCGAATTCATTCGCCGCAACCCCCGCTGCGAGGACGCAGGGGGCAGGCCGCGCCATCTCTACATCCCGCGGACATGGCGCGGCGAACGTCAGCCCGCGCCTGACCCGGCTTCGACGCTGAGCGCCGCTTCGATCTCAAACCGCAGCCTCGCGTGTGCGGCGCGCAGGGCCGCCTCGACCGCGGCGGGCGTCTCGGCGCGGGCGAAGATGAAGCCCAGGTAGCTCTCGCCCTCCGGCAGGGGCAGCAGCGGATAATTCAGCCGCGCCGTAATCTCCACATCCTCGATGCCGGGCACGGCACGCGCCTCGTCCAGGCCGCGCACGCCGGTCAGCACGCCCGGCTTCGGGATCGGTATCATCATCACGCCGCCGGCCTGGGCCTCGCGGTCCATGGCGTCAAGTTCCATCCCCAGCGCCTGGCGCAGGATCAACTCCTCCAGGCTCACCGCCGCTGAGTGCGTGAAGCGCAGAGTCTGGCCGCACAGCCCGCCGATGGACCGCCCGGCCACCTCGATCAGCCACGCGCCGTCCGCGTTCACCCGCACCTCGCCGTGCACCGCGCCCTCGCGCAGGTCCAGGGCGCGGGCGGCCGCGGCCACGCAGGCGGCAATGGCGGCCTGAGTCTCAGGCGCGGCGCGCGAGGGGGTGACGTAGATGGTCTCCTCGAAGTACGGGCCGTCCAGCGGGTCCGGCTTGTCGAAGATCGCCAGCACCGTCAGTTGCCCGCCGCGCAGCAAGCCCTCCAGCGCATACTCCTGGCCGGGGATGAAGCTCTCGACCAGCAATTCCGGATGTCCCGCCCTCAGCGCCAGCCGGGCCGCGCGATCCCAGGCCGCCTCCAGGCCCAACGCATCATCGGCGCGGATGACACCCCGGCTGCCTGACATTTGCGTGGGCTTGACGACGCAGGGCAGGCCGACCTCAACCGCGGCCAGCGCGGCGGCTTCGCGGGCGGGGGTCGCGGCGGGCAGCGCCAGGAACTTTGGGCTGGGCAGCCCGGCCGCCGCGGTCAGCCGCCGCATCAGGTGTTTGTCGCGGGCCGCCTCGGCCGCCCGCACACCGTTGTGGCGCAGGCCCAGCGCCTCGGCCATGTGGGCGGCCAGCACCACCGTTGCGTCGTCGGTGGGGATGATGGCGGTCCAGGGGCGCTGGTCGTGCCAGCGCCGCGCCTGCCGCACCGCCCGCGCCGGGTCGCGGAAGTCCAGCCGCAGCACCTCACCCTGGCCGCCCACATGGGCGGGGGGCGCATCCAGCCCGCGCACCACGTCTACGCCCAGGCGCGCGGCCGCCGCCAGAAAGGCCTCGGGCCGGTAGGAATGCGCGCTGGCTAGGAGCAGGATGCGGGGCGGCATGGCTGCATGTTACCACCGCGCCGGGCGGCCCGCATTTCGATTACAATTCACGCCATGGGCAGATCACGCTTGAACTGGCTCGCCATCTTCTCGGCCCTCAGCCTGATGGCGTCGGTCCTGCTGACGGTCCTTGAGTTGACCCTGTACAGCCGCTCGTTTGAGCAGTTGCCCGCCGGGTTGTCGCTGGCGAACGTGCCGGTGGGCGGCCTGACCGAGCAGCAGGCCCTGGAGCAGTTGCTGATCGTCTATGGCTCGCCGGTTGACCTGACCTATCAAGAGAACCCCATCCGCCTGGAGCCGGCCAGCATCAACTTCCAGGTGGAGGCCAACCTGATGCTGCCGCAGGTCAATCAGTTCCGCTCCAACGCTGGTTTCTGGACGGGCTTCTGGGACTACCTGTGGATTCAGCCGGCGCAGACCAACGACATCCCGCTGCGCGCCTCCTACTCGACCGAGCGCCTGCGCGCCTTCCTCCAGGACGTGGCGCTGCGTTACGACCGCCCCGGCAGTCCGCCCCGCGCCGACCCCGACACCCTGGGCTTCATCCCCGGCGAGCCGGGCCACGCCCTCGACGTTGACGCGGCGGTGAGCCTGATTGACTCCGCCCTGCACTCGCCGCAAGCCCGCGCGGTGGACCTGCCCCTGGTCGAGCAGACGGTAGTGCGCCCATCATTCGACAATCTGGCCGAGCTGATCACCACCGACCTGGGCCTGTTTCAGTTCGACGGCATCTTCAGCCTGTACCTGGCCGACCTGGACAGCGGGCGCGAGTTAGTCGTCAACGTTGACAACCAGGTGCCTGTGCCCGGCCCCATCGCCTATTCCGGGATGAGCACCATCAAGATCCCCATCATGGTCTCGTTCTTTGTCCACAACGAAGGCCCGCTGACGGCGGAGCAGGACCTGCTGCTGGCGCGGAGCATCGATGAGTCGCAGAACACCGCCACCGACCTGTTGTTGGTCACCATCGGGCGCGGCGACGGGTTCGCGGGCACGCGCCAGGTGACGGCCGACATGCAGCGCCTGGGCCTGGGCAACACCTACATCAGCGGCCTGCTGGACACCTTCGGCGCGGTGCTGAGCCCCCTGGCCACCGCCGCCAACACCCGCACCGACCTCAACACCCTGCCCGACCCCTACAACCAGAGCACAGCCGAGGACATGGGCGCGCTGATGGTGATGATTTACCAGTGCTCCAACGGCGGCGGCGCGCTGCTGGCGGCCTTCCCCGGCCAGTTCACGCCGGACGAATGCCGCACCATGATCGACTACCTGAGCGCCAACCTGGTGGGCCCGATCTTCATTACCGGCGGCTCGGAGCCGGACGGTGTGGTGGCCCACAAGCACGGCTGGGATACGCTGCCCCTGACCAACGTGGCCGATGCCGCCCTGGTCTTCACGCCGACCGCCAACTATGCCCTGACAATCTTCATTCACCAGGCCGACACGATGCTGTTCGACGACGCCAACCGGCTGATCATCTCGCTCGCGCGGGCGGTGTACAACTATTTCGATTGGGCGGGCTGACGGGGGATTAGGTTTCGGCGGGCCGCGCGTCTGGTTCGCGGCGCTTGATCAGCACCAGGCGGTTGGTGCCGTCGGCGTACGAGTGCTCCACCTCGTCCATCACCTGGCGCATGAAGTACAGGCCCAGGCCGCCGATTTGCATGTCTTCCAGGCTGGTGTTGAGTGTCGGCTCGGGCACAGCTTCGGGGTCAAAACGCTGCGCCTGGTCGCTGATGGTGATCACCAGCTCGCCGTCGCCAGGGGCGCACACCAGTTCGATCGCGCCCCGGTCCTCCCCCTCATAGCCATGCTCGATGATGTTGGTGCAGGCCTCGTCCACGGCCAGTTGGCACCGGCACACGGCCACTTCGTCTAGGCCGGCGGCCTGCCCGGCCTGCTCGATGAATTTGGCAATCTGTTCCAGGCGGTCATACCGGCCTGGTATGGTGAGGGTGGATTCCATCCGTGGCCACGGGGGGCGGGCGCGCCGCCCAACCCCGGCGGTCAGAAGCTGCCGACCGCCTCCTCCTGCGTCGGGTGAATCGAAAAGATCGAGGTCAGCCCGGCCAGCCGCAGCACTTCCTCGACGCGCGGCGAGGGGTTTGCCAGCCGCAGGTCGCCGTTCACGCGCTTGACCGACTTGAGGGTCGACACCATCGCGCGCAGCCCGGCCGACGACATGTACTCCACGTTCTTGAGATCAAGCACAAGCTGCGTCTTGCCCCCGTCCACCAACTCGCGCAGCTTGCTCTCCATGTCCGGCGCGGTGGCGCTGTCCACGCGGCCCGTCACGGCAATGACGGCGACGCGTTTGTAATCCTGCGTGACGATTTCCATTCCACTTGCCTCCTGATTCGGTCAGTGCGCGGCATTATACCGCCTTTTTAGCAGGCGGGGCGGGCCGCGCCCATCACCCCGCAGGGGGGCGCTTCGCAGAGGGCGCGACTACGGCGATTTTGCGGCCCGACGGATTCAGACGCTATTGTCCGGGCGGGCCGCCAGCCGGGTCGCGGCCAGGCACAGCCCCGTGAACAGCCAAAACAGCGTGCCCGCCGATTGAAAGCTCATCTCGAAGAAGTAGTGGTCCAGCACGCCTACCACCAGCGCGGCGGCCAGCCCGGCGTGCAGCCCCAGCCACAGCGCCGTGGCCCCGGCAGGCTCGTCGCCCGCGGCGTACACCGCCTTGCGGTTGGCGAAACCCCAGGCAAAGATCACTCCCAGCACCAGCCCGAAAGCGGCCAACCCCACCAGCCCCATCTGCTCGGCCATCAGCAGATAGGCGCTCGACACGCCCAGGTAGATGTCAATTTCCGGGGCGCCCGCAAAGCCCACCCCCAGCACCGGGTAGCGCTGGATGAGGATGAAGGCATCCTTGTACTCTCCAAACCGCATTTGCGTCGCCAGGTCTTCTCCGCGGAGGCCCTCCGCAAAGTGCGTGACGTACTCGCGCGTGGCGGGCAGCACCAGCACCACTACCGCCGCCAGCGCCATCACCCACACCAGCCGCCGGTAGCGCAGCACCGCAATGCCGCCCACGGCCAGGGCCAGCCCCGCCATCGCCCCGCGCGAGAAGGTCAGCAGCAGGCAACTGAAGATCAGCCCGACCGCCAGCACCGTCAGCCAGCGGCGGCCCAGCGCCGGGCGGCGCGTGAGCAGTTGCGGCGCGGCCAGCCCGCCCAGCATCGCCAGCATCCCGCCCAGAAAGTTTGGGTCCACCGACGTGGAGATGGCGCGCAGGGCGTTCTCGGGGTTGTCTTCAACGTAGCGCAGCACCCCGCCCGATGGGTAGCCGAACACCCGCAGCGCCGACAGCGCCCGCTCCGAAACCGTTTCGGGGAGAAAGTACAGCATGAGCCCCAGCGCCGCCGCCCCCATGCCGCCCAGCAGCAGGATGCGCACCAGCCGGTTGAGCGTGGCCCAGTCCTGCACATAGTCCACGATCACGAAGGTCAAGGCGATGTTGAGCAGCAGCTCCGCGAATTGGCGTAACAGGTTGCTCGTCAGCGGCCCGTTGTTCATGCCGGCCACGAAGCTGAACACCGCCAGGGCCAGGAAGGCGGCGATGGGGCCGTGCGCGGGCGTCAACGTCAGCCGCCGCCGCCGGCCCGACATCCACTGGAGCAGGTACACGAAGAACACCCCGCCCAGCGCCAGGTCCAGGAAGGTGGGCGTGAAGACGATCTTGACCGGCAGGGCCGCGAACGGCAGCACCGTGATGATGCCGATGGCCCCCCACAGCCCGACCTCCAGGTTCGAGAGCGCCCACAGCGCCGCTCCCAGCGCCAGCAGGCCGCCCACGGCGATGAGGGGCCCGCCCAGCCCGGCCAACGCGCCCACGAGGATGGCGGCGAGCGCCAGCGCCAGGCCGAGGCCCAGCGCGGCCTTGGTGCCGCCGCTCAAGGGGCGTGCGCTTTCAGCCAGCCTCATCGTTCCAGAATCCCTTCGATCACCACGGCGTCATCGGGCCAGCGCGCGCCAGCCGAGTCATAGGCCGGCACCCGCGCACCGCTGTCAGGGTCATATAGTCCCACCCGGAGATTATACCGGCCCGGCGGCATCTCCGGCGGCAGGGCGAGGAGGGTCTCGTCGGCCACAGTCTGGCCGGGCAGCCACGCCGTCGTGGGCCAGTCGCCGTCCAGCGGGGGCGAATCGCCCGGCTCGCGCACAAGGACCCCATCGGCCGTCACGAGGTGACGAAAGACGTGATAATACGGAAGCAGATCGGCGCCCTCATCTAGCCGCCAATACAGGGTCACGGCCAGCGCGCCGTCGGCCCCAGTTTCATAGCCTAATAGGGTGATGCCGCCCTCGAGGCTTGCCAGCGGCCTGTCCACCGGAGCGTAATCAATAGGCGCAGCCGGACCCATCCGGCCCACCTCCAGCCGCAGGCCGGCCAGCGGCGCGCCCTGTTCGTCCGTCATGGGCAGATGCTGGGCAGGGTCCGCGTCCCAAAAGTTCAGGTCCAGTCGCAGGAGCGAAGGCGCCACCGCGCCGGGCGCGATGGGCAACTCGTAGCGGTCGGCGTAGATTGCGCCAGCTTCCCATTGGCTCGTCGGCAGCAGTCCCCCGCCGGGCCAGGTGTCGAGCTTGCCCACCTCCGCGCCGCCGCGGCCCAGCAGGTGCAGCGCCAGCGAGTAATCGCGCTCCATGGCAGCTGCGGCCTTCCAGTACAGCGTCACCGCTTGCGTCCCGCCGGCCTGCGCGAGTTCGTCCGAGGGCGTGTAGCCCAGAAGCAGGATGCCGCCGCCCATGTTGACGTTCACAGCGCGCAGGTCCAGCGGCAGATCAGACTCGGTCAACACTGATGGCGGCTCATAGCGAGGCGCGATATAGGCCACGGGGATGATGGCCGCGACCACGGCCAGGATGCCCCCCAGGGCCAGCGCCAGCCCGCGCTCTGTCGCTGGACCCCAGCGCCGCCCGGCCAGCGTTCTTCCAAACCCCATCAGCCCCGCCGCCATGAAGATCGAGAGCGGCCCTATCGCGCCGAACATCAGGCGGCCCTGCGAGGCGGGCGTTTGCATCGTCCAGCGGATCACGCCGACGAGGGTCAACGCCGTGAAGCCCGCCAGCAGCCAGAGGTCGGGCCGCCGCAACAGGCTGGGCTGCCGCGCCACGGCCAGCCCCTGGCCCAGCGCGGCGGACAGGGTCAGCACGCCAAACAACACGTACACCCACGGCGCGGCCAGGATGGTGAACGCCCCGAACACCGCCCAGTATGACGCAAAGAAGCCGTACCATTCGCCGCGGAGGAGCGCCAGCAGGCCGATGGGCGGCGTGCGCGGGCCCGCGATGGACACCATCGTCTCCAGCCCCAGCCATTCGCCATACAGCGCGAAGTTGCGCCAGTACCACCACCCGCACAGGGCGAGGGCGAGGAGGAACATGAGCATGCCATGCCAGACGAAGGACGAACGACGAAGGACGAAGGTAGCCTGGCCAAGCAAGCGGCGTCGGCCGTCAGTCGTCGGTCGCCGCCATTCCTGGAGCGCCCGCCACCCCACCACCGCCGCCGCCACGGGCCAGAGCACCAATCCGCTGAGTTTCGTCAGCGCGGCCAGGCCGAGCAGGACCCCTAGGCCCGCCGCCTTCCGGCCCACGGCGTGCGCATCCGGGCGCAACAGGTCCACCATCACCCACAGCGCGGCGGTGCTGAGAGGCATGAGCAGATTGTCGTTGTTGAGGGCGGCGTTGATGAACAGGGCCTGTGGGTTGAGGGCAGCCAGCGCGGCGGCCAGGAGCGCCAGCCACCCGCGCCCCGGAAAGACCGCCAGCGCCAGGCCGTAGGTCAGAGCGATGGTCACGGCGCTGAGGGCCAGCGACAGGCCGCGCAGGGCGTGGACCGCCACGACCGTGCCCGTCGCGCTGCCCGCGTACTCCTCGGCCCGGTGCCGGTAGGCGTTGGCATTGGCGGTGATGCCGGGCTCGTGCCGCAGAAAGGGATTGTGGATGAAGGCTTCGGCCCAGTCGCTGGTATCCAGCCCAACGAGCAGCCCCGCCGCCAGCAGGTGATACAGGGGCGGCTGGCTGCCCTCCTGCGCCCAGTCTGCCGCCTGCCCCGGCCGCTGCACCGGCAGACCCCCGCCCTGCGCCACCCAGCGGATGAAGGCCATGTGGTAGCCCTCGTCTGGCGCTTCGAAAACCGGCGTGGCCCGGTCGAAGACAACACCCAGCGCCAGGTGGACGACCACCAGAACCGCTAGCCAGGTGCGCGCCGGGTGCCGCCCGATGGCCGGGCTGGATTCCGGCGGCTGCTCAACTGTCACGGCAGCACCCGTATCCGGCTCAGGAAGACGAAGTCAGCATCGGTCAGCCGCCCATCGTCGGCGTACACCCGCAGGCGTTCGAGGGTGGGGCCGTCGTACAAGCCCACCTCCACGTCGTAGAGGCCCGGCGGGCTCTCGGGTTTGACCGTCAAGTCATAGGGGTCCACGAGGACTTCACCGAGCCGCCAGGCCGAGGTGGGCGCCGCGCCCTGCTGGGGCCACGCGTCTTGCCCGCCCCACAGCGATTCGCCTTCGCCGCGCACATGCGCGAAGACGGAGTAGTTGAGTGGGATCTCCCCGATGGCGCGCCAGTACAGGGTCAGCCGCAATGTCTCGCCCGGGCGCAATGCGCGCCGGTCCATGTCGTAGCCCACCAGCTCGATCTGGTTGCCGAAGTTCTGTCCAAATGGGTTAGGCACCTCGCCCACGCCCCGCAGCATGACCGGCGGGCGCGCTTCGATCTGCACCGGGGCCAGCGTGAGCGCATCACTGCCGTCCGCGACCAGCGGCCGCGCGCCATCCGCGAGGTCATACAGCCCCACCACGATGTGGGCTGCCGTGGGCGCATAGGTGGCATCGGGAATAGGGATCACGTAGTCGTCGGCCCACGTCTGGCCCGGCGAGAGCAGCGTCGTCGCCAGCGCGCCATTGCCGGGGTAGCGGTCGCGCTGGGCGACGATGACGCCCGCCTCATCCACCACATGCGCGAAGATGCTCCAGTTGCGGTCCATGGCAATCTCGCTCTGCCAGTAGAGCCGCAGCCGCAGCGCCTCGCCCGGCTGGGCCGCACCATCGAGAAGATCGTAGCCGAGCAGCCGCATCTCGCCCCCAAAGCTCATCCCCGCCCCGCCGCCGCCAACGCGCTGCGAGATGGCCGCAAGTTCCGCCTCGGTGAGCGCGGGCGGAGGCGCGTAGTGCGGGCGGATGAGGACGAAGGGCAGCGCCGCCGTGAGTAAGGCCATCCCCCCGATCACCACGCCCGGCAGCCAGCGATGCCAGAAGCGAAGTCCCGCCGCCAGCAGCAGCCCCACCGCCGCAATGGCCGGGAAGATGAGCCGCCCCTGCGACGCCCACGTCAGGCTGGTCCAGCGCACCAGCCCCGCCAAGATCAACGCCAGCCAGCCCGCTGAGAGCGCCCACAGCGCCGCATCCACCGGATTCACCCGCCGCCGGAGGAGGGCCGTGACGCCAGCCGCGACAGCGCCCAATCCCGCCGCAGCCGCCATCACGTTCAGTGCCAGGTAAATCCAGTCCGGCATTGCCACGCTCACGCCGCCAAACAAGCCCCAATAGGCCTGCACAAAGCCCACGCGCTCGCCCCACAACTGCACCAGGCTGGCCGGGTGCGGCCGCGCGCCCACCGTCGCCAGAAACGCGTTCCAGCCCAGCCAGTCGCCGTAGAGGTTGTAGTTGCGGAGGAACCACCAGCCGGAGGTGAGGGCGGCGAGGGTGAAGGTGATGGCGCCCAAGACGGCGACAGAAAACGCATGACGAAAGACGAACGACGAAGGACGAAGCATGCACAGATACACGACTCCCGCCAATCCCCACAGCCCCAGCGCCGAGGTCTTGCTGAGCGCCGCGCCGCCGAGGAGCAGGCCCATCACGGCCGCCGTCTTCCAGGTGAGTGACTCCGGATGCCGGAGCCAGCGCGCAAGCAGCCACAGGGCCGCGGTGGAGAGCGTGATGGCCAGGTTGTCGTTGTTCACCGAGGCGCTGATAAAGATGAACATTGGTGTGAAGGCCACCAACCCCGCCGCCGCCAGCGCCAGCCCCGCCTGCCCCGGCCTTACTTCCAGCGCCAGCCGGTAGGTGAAGTACACGGTGGCCGCGCCCAGCAGCACCGAGAGCAGCCGGATGAGCCGCACCGCCAGCACCGTGCCCGTCCACGGCCAGCGTTCCCGGTCGGTGTGGATGATGATGTTGTTGTTGCCGTCGAGGGTGATGAGGCCGTTATCGGCGTGGGGATTGATCCACCGCACCTGATCCATGTCGCTGGTGTCGATCCAGGCCGTCGCCAGCGCCATTACCGCATAGTACAGGGGCGGCTGGCTGCCCTCCTGCCGCCACGGGCCAGGATTGGCGGGGTCCTGCACGGGCAGGCCGTTGCCGTCGGCCAGGGTCTTGACCATCGGGTAGTGCCACAGTTCGTCGGAGACCTCGAACAGGGGCGTCACCACGGCATACACGCACCCCAGCAGCACAAAGACCGCCAGCAGCAGCCAGATGCCGCCGAGAGCGAATGAATTCGCTACTACGGAAAGCGTTTTGCGACATTCGTAGGGCATAGCGTCCGTCATTGTAGTAGCGAATTTATTCGCCGCCCCTCGCTACGACCCGCCGGGAGCGCATGCATTCGCTACTACGAGCACCTGCTACGACTAGCCGGGAGCGAATGAATTCGCTACTGCTGTGAAGCCCGAACGATCCAGGGATGGGCCGCCGGGGTTAGCGGCGAGGCGGTGGGCGCGTCCATCACGTAAGCGAGTGGAAGAAGGCCAGCGTCCGCTCGGCAATGCTGGGCCAGCGGAACTGCTCCGCCAGCCTCAGCGCGCCCCGCCCCAGCCGCGCCCGTACCTCGGGCGCGTCCAGCAACTGCGTCACAGCCAGCACCAGGGCCGGCGCCGATTCTGGCGGCACCAGCCGGAGGTTGTCGCCGTCGCGCAGTTCGGGCAGGGGCTGGCGCGGCTCGGTGGCGATGATGGGGCAGCCGTGCGCCAGCGCGGCCTGCAAACTGCCGCGCCGGAACGACGCCCCATCCCGGTATGGCAGCACCACCGCATCGCACGCCAGCAGCCAGCCAGACACCGCCTCCGCCGCCACGTAGCCGGACCGGATGATGCGGTCGCCCAGGTCATAGCGCCCGATCATCTTGTCCACCTGGGCCGCGAAGGCCGCGTCAGTCACATCGCTGGCCCCGGCCTCGCCGCCGATCAGCGCCAACTTGACCCGCGCCTTGCGGTCCTGCAAGATCGCCAGCGCGCTGATCAAGGTATCTCCGCCCTTGGATTCGTTCAGAAAACCAAAGTAGCCCAGTAGCAGTTCGTCGGCCCGCACGCCCGCCTGCGCCCGCCACGCCGCGCGATCATAGCCTGCGGGCGGCTGGGGGGCAATGTTGCTGCCGATGGGGATGCGAGTCAGATGCCGCACCCCGCCGCGCCGCGCCAACTCCGCCTCATCCGCCGGATCGGTTACGATCACGCCCCGCGCGCTCCGCGCCAGGAAGGTGACGGCCATCGGCCGCAGCTTGCCCGCCTTGGGGAAGAGGTAGGGGATACGCAAGTCATGAAATGTTACGACCGTCTTCACCCCCGCCCACCGGGGCAGGAAGTGGATCGGCGCGGCCAGCCCAAACGCCGCCGCCTGATATTGCACGTTTAGCAGGTCCAGCTTCAGCCGCCGGGCCAGTGCCCGCACCTGCGCCAGTGCCCCCCAGCCCCACCGTCCAATGACCGGATGCACCGTCACCGCGCCCGCCTCGGCCCGCGACTGCCGCGACGTGATGACGTGAACCTCAGCGTCCAGCGCCGCCAGGGCAAGGCCCAGCTCGCGGGTGAAGTCCCCCACCCCGCCCGGCAGCGGGGCATACTCGCCCGTCACCAAACCCACGCGCATCAGGCCTCGCGCAGCCCGGACCGCAGCACTTCGCGATAGGCCGCCGCCCGCTGACGGCGCAATTCGGGCTTGTGGCCCAATATCCCCTTCGCCGTCTCCAGCAGCCACTGGAAGGCAAAGTGGCCCAGCAGATACCAGCGCAGCACTTCGGCCGCCGCCGCGCCGTGATACTTGCGGAAGTAACGCACCTTGCTGGTGTTGAAGCGGATGTGGGTGGCGGCCGGCACCTGCGCCGCCGACTTGCCGATGTGGTGGACGATCCGGGCCTCGGGCAGATACACCACCTCCCAGCCAAGGGCCTTGATGCGGCGCTGCCAGTCCAACTCTTCAGAGTACATGAAGAAGCCCTCGTCCATGTCGCCGGCCTGCTGCCAGGCCTCGCGCCGAACCATCAGCGCCGCGCCCACCACCCAGTCCACGGCCGCCGTCGCGTCCACTGGCAGATCCTCCACATTGTAGTGGCGGCGCCAGGCGCGCGGCATCCAATCCTTGATCCAGGTGCTGTCGAAGAAGGCCACGCCCAGGGTGGGGAAGCGGCGGCGCGAAGGCTGGGCCGTGCCGTCGGGCCACTCCAGGCGCGGCCCCACCACGCCCACGCGCAGGTGCTCGTCCAGGTAAGTCTGCATGCGGGCCAGCCCGCCGGGCAGCACTTCGGTATCGGGGTTCAGGATCAGGAGGTAGCGCCCGCGGGCGGCGTGGAGCCCGACGTTGTTGCCGCGTGTGTAGCCGAGGTTGTCGGGGCTGGCGATGAGGCGCACAGCGGGAAACTCAGCCTGCACCATGCCGGGCGTGCCGTCGGCGGAGGCCGCGTCCACCACAATCACCTCCACCAGCGGATCATCGGCCGGCAGGCTCGCCAGGCACGCCCGCAGCAAGTCGCGGACGTTCCAGGAGACGATGATAATGGACAGATCGGGGGGCAATTACACGTTGCGGCTGACGAAGTAATCGGCCAGAGCGGACAGCGCGCGCCGGTAGGTGTTGTCGGGAATGGGCCGCAGGGCGGCCTGCGCGCGCGTCACGTAGGCCCGCGCCTCGTCCAGTGCCTCATCAATCGCGCCCGAGGCGCGCACGGCCGCCACCACCCGCGTCACGCGCTCGCCGTCGCCGGAACGGCCGTTCAGCAGCGCGGCCACATCCCGGTCATCGGGGTGGCGCTCCAGGTAATACAGCACCGGCAGGGTGAACAGCCCCTGGCGCAGGTCGCTACCCACTGGCTTGCCCAGCCGTTCCTGGTCGGCGGTGAAGTCCAGCACGTCATCCACGATCTGGAAGGCCATGCCCATCTCGCTGCCGAAGAGGCGCATGGCGTCGATGGCCCGGTCGTCGGCGTCACCCAAGATTGCGCCGGCCTCGGCCGCCGCCGCAAAGAGCGAGGCCGTCTTGGCGTAGATGCGCTCCAGGTAGCCCTCGCGCGAGGCCTGACCGCGCCCCACAAACATCTGGTTGATCTCGCCGTTGACGATGACCATCAGGGTGCGCGCAAAGACGCTCATCACCCGCACCGAGTCCGTCTCGGCGGCCAGTTCGGCGGCGCGCGCAAACAGGAAGTCGCCCGTCAGCACGGTGGCGCCAGGCGTCCACTGGGCGTTGAGGGTGGGCAGGCCGCGCCGCAGCAGCGACCCGTCAATCAGGTCGTCGTGCACCAGGGTGGCGGTGTGCAGCATCTCCAGCGCCGCGCCCAGCGACACCGCCTGAGACGGCGCGGCATCGAACAGGCGCGCGGCCAGCAAGGCCGTGGCCGGGCGCACGCGCTTGCCGCCGGAGGCCAGCAAATGCTCCAGGGCGCTCGTCAGGGCCGGATGCTGATTGTCCAGGCTGGCCTCGCGCAGCTTGGCCTCCACCGCGCTCAGGTCGTCCTGGATCGGAATGAAGATGTCCGCAGTCGTCAAAGTCGTCAACATGTCGCGTATCGTCACGCTTACCGCTCCCACCGGAACAAGCGCGCCGCATTGGCGCTGGTGGCCGCCGCCACCGCCTCCAGCGGCTGCTGGCGGATGTCCGCCAGCTTGGCCGCCACAGCCCGCACATAGGCAGGCTCGTTGCGCTTGCCCCGCCAGGCCTGCGGCGGCAGGTAGGGCGCGTCGGTCTCGATCAGGATGCGGTCCAGAGGCGCCGCCGCAAAGATCGCCCGCAGGCCGTCGTTCTTCTTGTAAGTCAGCGGCCCATCCACCCCTAGATAATACCCGGCTTCCACCGCGGCGCTGGCCATGGCCGCGTCGCCTGAAAACGAATGCAGCACCGCCCCGGCCGTGGGGGCCACCCCCGTCAGCGCCGCCATCACCTCTGCATGCGCGTCCCGGTCATGGATGATGACCGGCTTGTCCAGGCTGGACGCCAGTTCTAGCTGTGCATCCAGCGCCCGCTGCTGTGTGATTAATGGCACAATCTTCCAATACAAGTCTATCCCAATTTCCCCTATGGCGTCCACTTTTGGGTGCTGCGCCAAGTCGCGCAGTTCCGCCATCATCGCGCTGGAAAAGTCGCCGGTGCTGGTGGGATGGACGCCCACCGCCGCGCGCACTTCCGGGTACTCCTCCGCCAGGGCAATCGCGCGCCGGCTGCTGTTCAGGTCGGTGCCGGGCACCAGCACCCGCCAGACGCCCGCGGCCCGCGCCCGTTCCATCACCGCCGCCCGGTCCGCGTCGAACTGTGCGTAGTCCAGGTGGCAGTGCGTGTCCGCCAGCATCGCGGCGCTTACCGGAGGCCAGCCAGCTTCAGCCCCGCCTCCAGCACCGGCTGCACCTGGTCCGCCTGCCGCACCTCGCAGTATACGCGGATAATGGGCTCAGTGCCGGAGAAGCGGATCAGCATCCAGCCGCCGCCCTCGAACTGGAACTTGAAGCCGTCGGTGGTGTCGATGGCGGCTACGCTCAGGCCGCCAATCTGCATGCCGGGCGCGGCGGCGGCCACCCGCTCGCGCACGCTCTGGCGCTGTTCCGTCGGAAAGACGGTGTCCACCCGGTCGTAGAAGTGCGCGCCGACTTTCTCGAACAGCAGCGCCAACAGCTCGGAAGGCTTCTTGCCGGTGCGCACCATGAAGTCCAGGAAGAGCAGATTGCCGAGGATGCCGTCGCGCTCAGGCACGTTACCCCGGAAAGCGTAACCGCCGCTCTCTTCGCCGCCGATGATGGCGTCGGTTTCCATCATTTTGGGCGCCACGTACTTGAAGCCCACGCCCGTCTCGTGCACCGGCACGCCATACAACTCGCCCAGCTTGTTGAGCATGGAGGTGGTGCTCAGGGTCTTGACGATGGGGCCGCGCTGGCCGCGCACCTCCAGCAGGTACAGGGCCAGCAGCGCCATCACTTGCAGTTGGTTCAGAAACTGCCCCTGCTCATCCCCAATGCCCATCCGGTCGGCGTCGCCATCCGTGATCAGCAGCACGTCCGAGCCCGAGGCCACGGTCTGGTGCAGTCCCACATCCACGTTCGGCGGGATCGGCTCCGGGCGGCGCATCTCTGGGAACATCGGGTTGCGCTGAGCGTGTATTTCGCGCACGGTCGTCTTGCCGCCCGACAACAGGCGCGGGAACCACCCGCCCCCGTTGCCCCACATGGCGTCCACCAGCACATTCAACCCGGCATCCTTGATCGCTGATACGTCCACCAGCCGGTGCAAGTTCTCAATGTAGGCCGGGGCCGGGTCAAAGACTTCGATCAGCCCTTGCGCTTCGGCCTCGGCATAGGGCAGCCGCCGCACGCCCTCGCTGCCGGGGATGGCGGCCTCGATGGCCTTGAGGCCGTCGGGATCAATGGCGCCGCCGTTCGGGTCGCGGACCTTGAAGCCGTTGTCGGCCGGGGGATTGTGCGAGGCGGTAATGTTGATGGCGCCCTTGGCCTTTCGGTCCACCACGGCATAGGCAATGACGGGCGTCGGCGTGGGGCCATTGGTCAGCCAGACCTTCAGGCCGTTGGCGGCCAACACTTCCGCCGCTGCCGCCGCGAAGTGCTCCGATCCAAAGCGCTTGTCATACCCGATGACGACGCTCTCGCCCTGCCAGCCCTGGGCGAGCAGGTACAGCGCAAAGCCCTGGGCGCACCGCCGGACATTGGGAAAGGTGTAGTCCTCGGCGATTTGGCCGCGCCACCCATCGGTGCCGAAGCGAATGACAGCTTCTTCCAGCATCGGTGCTCCTCTCGTCAGACTTCCCGGCCGTTTTTCAGAGCTTCCATATCGGCGTCCACCATCATCTCCACCAGCTCCCGGAAAGTGACGCGCGGCTCCCACCCCAGCACGCGGCCGGCCTTGGTGGCGTCGCCCACCAGCATGTCCACCTCGGCCGGGCGGAAGTAGCGCTCGTCCTGCTTGACGTGGTCCCGATAATCCAGGCCGACGTGTCCAAAGGCCACGTCGCACAGTTCGCGCACCGAGTGCGTCTCGCCGGTGGCGATCACGTAATCGTCCGGGTGCTCCTGCTGGAGCATCAGCCACATGGCCTGCACGTAATCGCCGGCAAAGCCCCAGTCGCGGCGCGACTCCAGATTGCCCAGCCGCAGTTCATCGGCCCGGCCCAGCTTGATCAGCGCCGCGCCGTGCGTCACCTTGTGCGTCACGAATTCCAGACCGCGCCGGGGGCTTTCGTGGTTGAAGAGGATGCCGGAGCAGGCAAACAGGTTGTAGCTCTCGCGGTAGTTGATGGTGATCCAGTGACCATAGACCTTGGCCACGCCGTACGGGCTGCGGGGGTAGAGGGGCGTGCGCTCGGTCTGCGGCACTTCCTGCACCTTGCCAAACATCTCGCTGCTGGAGGCCTGGTACATCCGAATCTTAGGATTCACAATCCGGATGGCTTCCAGCACGCGCGTGACCCCGAGCGCGGTGAACTCGCCCGTGAGCACCGGCTGGCGGAACGAGGTGGGCACAAACGACTGCGCCGCCAGGTTGTAGACTTCGTCCGGCTTGTGCTCGGTGAGGATATCTACCAGCGACATCTGGTCGAGCAAGTCGCCCTGCACGATCTCGATGTCGTTCTGGATGTGGCGGATGCGGTCGAAGTTGATGGTGCTGGTGCGGCGCACCATGCCCACCACACGATAGCCCTTCTCCAGCAATAAGTCGGCCAGGTACGAACCGTCCTGGCCTGTCACCCCCGTAATCAGGGCAGTTGGCATAGTCTCTCCCGTGGCGGCGGCCACATTGGGCGGCAGGCGGGCCGCCTCAGCGCGCGGCAGGCGCGGCCTCCGCCCGCCGCGCGCGCTCATAGTTCAGCAGGTCGGACAGCGTCTGCTCCAGCGGAATGCGCGGCTGCCAGCCCGTGCGGGCCGTCAGGCGCGTGGCATCGCACACCAGGTCGGGCACATCCGCCACGCGCATGCGGCTGTCGTCCGGTTCCACGCGGATGTCCACCGTCGCCAGCCTGAGCAAGCCCTCCAGCAGATCGGTGATAGGCCGCGAGCGGCCGCTGCCGATGTTGTACACCTCGCCGGCCTCACCACGCTCCACCAGCAGGGCATAGGCGCGCACCACATCCCGCACATCGGTGAAGTCGCGGCGGGCGCTCAGGTTGCCCACTTTCAGCACCGGCGGCTGCTGCCCAGCCTCAATCGCCGCAATCTGCGAGGCAAAAGCCGGCGCCACAAACCGCGGGTTCTGCCGCGGCCCGATATGGTTGAAGGGCCGCACGCGGATCACCGGCAGCCGATAGCTCAGGAAGTATTGCAGGCCCAGAAGGTCTTGCCCGACCTTGCTGACGCTGTAGGGGCTGTCCGGACGCAAGGCATGCGTTTCGGCCAGCGGCAATTCCTCCGGCCGCACCGGGCCATACTCGTCCGCCGAGCCGACGACGAGCACGCGCGGACGCAGCCCGGACGCCATCACGGCCTCCAGCAAGTTCACTTGCGCCCGCAGGTTGGTCTCCAGGGTCTTCCACGGGTCCGCCCAACTGTCGCCCACGAAGGCCTGGCCGGCCAGGTGGAAGATGGCGTCGGGCTGGACCGTCTCGATGACGTGACGGGCGGCCTCCGGCTGGCACAGGTCAGCCGCCAGCAACTGGAGGTCCGGTGCGTGGAAGGGCCGGCGGGTGTCGCTCAGATCGCAGCCCCACACTTCCGGCGCGGCGGCGCCCCCGGCGTTCGGCCCGGCCAGCAGATAGTCGGCCAGATGACTGCCGGCAAAACCGCCGACGCCTGTGATGAGGAACCGCAACCTGCCTCCGGGGTCTTGACCCCCACTGTGTGATTAATTTCCCAGACGGGCGCTATTATAACTGGTTTTGGGACGCCTGCCCAATGTAAGCCAATTCGCGCGACCTTTTTGACAGCCGGCTCAAAGCAGGTATAATCGCCCTGCACGAATTCCCCACGCTTTTTCGGCCCGGAGGTTGTTTAACGTGACGGATGCATCTGACGCCCAGGCGCCTATGCGGCTGGCAGACTTACAGCGCAAGATGAAGTTAAGTGGCACGGTCAAGAAGGTCGAGCTGTTCGGCGCCTTCGTGGATGTGGGCGTGGGGCGCGACGGCCTGGTGCACATCTCGGCCCTCAGCCGCCAGCAGGTGAATCGCGTCGAGGATGTCGTCAAAGAGGGCGACACCGTCACGGTCTGGGTGCGGCGGGTGGACCCGCAGGCCGGGCGCATCGACCTGACCATGGTCGAGCCCAGCGCGCTGGAGTGGGACGAGATCAAGCCCGGCCAGCAGTACCAGGGCAAGGTCGTGAAGATCGAGCGGTTTGGGGCGTTCGTGGAGATCGGCGCGGAGCGGCCGGGCCTGATTCACATCAGCGAACTCGCCACCTGGCGCGTCGAGGAGGTGAGCGAGATCGTCAAGATGGGCCAGGAGGTAGAAGTCAAGGTCCTGGCCGTGGACGTGCGCAAGAAGCAGATCAAGCTGAGCATGAAGGCGCTCGACGTGGAGGCGCCGGAAGAAGACGTGACAGAGGAAGCGCCTCTCACGGCGATGCAGCTCGCTATGCAGCGCGCGATGGGCACCAGCGACGACCGCCGCCGGGGCCGCCGCGGCAAGGACCGCGACCGCGAGCGCGAGCGCGACGAGCAGGAAGATATCCTCAGCCGCACCCTGGCCTCCAAGCGCAAGTAGCCTTCAGTGGAGAAACGAAAAGCGGGCCGAACTGGCCCGCTTTTTTTGTGTTCCCGGCGGTGCGCCGCCTAGTAGTCCTCGTCCTCGTCCTCCCAGTCATCCTCTTCCTCGTCATCGAAGAAGTCGTCGGTGTCTTCTTCCGCTTCGTCTTCCAGTTCATCCTCTTCCCACTCGTCCACGACCTTGTCTTCAGCCTCATCCACGCGCGTATACGTCAAACAGCCCGCCTCGGGCTCCAGCTCGACGGCCGCCGCGCCGCAATAGCCATCCTCGAGAAACACACAATCATCATAATGACATCGAATCCGGGGCATGAGCGCCTCCTTCCTCCAGGGGAGTGGCCCGCGCGCCCACTCGGACGTCCGGGCCTGATTGCGAGCGTCAGCCGCTCTGTGCCTGCACCCTAATCCTCGGCCGTGCCCAGCCCGCGCCGGACCAAGCGCAACACCGCCAGGATCAGGATACCCGTGATCAACACCGCCGAGGCCACGCAGTAGGGGCACACGGCGTAAATGACGAAGAATTCAACGTAGGTAAGATAAGCCGAGTATAGGGTTCCTGTCAATGCCAAACCGAAAACTGCCAGCGGTCCCCACTCCCGCAGCAGGGGAACCCGGTCCTCCAGTACCAGCAGCGCCGCCATCGCCAGGTAGGCCCCCAACCCAAACAGGGCAATGGGAATGCCAAACAGTTCCGAGTAGACCGACGAATTGACGGCGTCGCAGTCGCCCACATTCGAGCAGAATGCCTGGGCGTTGGCCACCTTGATCCAGGTCAGATACCCCGAGACCAGCGCGCCCAGCGCCGCCAGTGCCACGCTCACCCACCGCCACCAGTCTTTACCGCTTGCCATCGTGTTTCCTTGTCCCCGGCGGGCCGCGCCGGCTGTGTCAACCAATCTCGGCCCCTTCCATCAACCACACCCGAAACCGCCCGCCCGCCTGCGCCTGGGTCACACCCTCCGGCACAATCAGCAGGCCGTTCGCCCGCACCAACGTCGACATCACCGCCGAGCCCTGGTTGCCGGCCGGATAGGCGGTGTAGCCCGCCCCCTCCCGCCGCACCACCACCCGCAGGTAGCTCTCCCGCCCATCCGAGTCCAGCGGCTCCGCCAGGGTGGCCTCCAGCTCCAGCTTGGCCCAACTGCGCCGCCCGGCCAGCTTGAGCAGCGCCGGCCGCACAAACACCTCGAACGTCAGCAGGGCCGAGACGGGATTGCCCGGCAGCCCAAAGTACGGGCGCCCATGCACGTGCCCAAAGGCCAGCGGCTTGCCCGGCCGCATGCGCACCCGCCAGAAGTCCAGCCGGCCGTCCAATTCGATGGCCGTCTTCACCACATCATAAGCGCCCACCGAGACGCCCGCCGACGACAAGATCAGGTGCGCGCCCTCGTCGCGCGCCTCGGCGAATCGAGCGCGCACGACGGCCAGATCATCCCGCGCGGTCGCCAGCCGCCGCGCCTGGGCGCCGTTCAGTTCCACCGCCGCCGCCAGGGTGTGGCTGTTCGTGTCGTGAATCTGGCCCGGGCCCAAGGCCTCCCCCACCTCGCGCAGTTCGTCGCCGGTCGAGAATATGCACACTGTGGGCCGCTGATGCACGGTGACCTGGGCCAGGCCCAGCCCGGCCAGCACCCCAACTGCCGCGGGTGTCAGCAGCGTGCCCGCCGCCAGCACCACCTGCCCGGCGCGCACATCTTGCCCGCGCGGGCGGATGTTCGCGCCCGGTTCCGCCGCGCGCCGCAGGCCCACTTGCGCGGGCAGGGGTCCACCCGCATCGCGCCGCCCGTCGTCCGTGTCTTCCACGGGGATGACGGCATCCGCGCCGGCCGGCACCGGCGCGCCGGTCATGATGCGGACCGCCGTGCCGGGCGTCAGGGGCGGAGGGGCGCCGCTGCCGGCGGGAATGTCGCCGCTGACCGGCAGGGCCGTGCCCGCCCGCGCCTCGGCGGCCCGCACCGCATAACCATCCATGCCGGAGTTGTCAAACGGGGGCAGGTCGAACGGCGCGACGACCTCTCCGCCCAACACGCGGCCAGCAGAAGTTCCCAAGGGCACAGCCTCCAGATCGAGAGGCTCAATCTGCTCGAGGATGCGCGCCTGCGCATCGGCCACGCTCAACATTTGCTCGACCCGGCCCATGTGGTTCGTCACTTACCTTTGATGGGATGAAAACCGGGCGAAATTATAGCACGTCAGTTCAGCCCGGCTTCCAGCGGCGGGCCTCGATCACGTTGGGCAACTGCTCGATGCGGGCCAGCACCCGCGCCAGCACCTCGATGTCGGCGATCTCCATCGTCACCTCGAACGTGGCGATGCTGTTCTTGGTGGCCACGCTGAGGGACGTCATGTTGATATGCTCTTCCGCCACCAGGGTCGAGACGTCCTTCATCAGGCCGTCCCGGTCGTAGGCCGTGATGCGCACGGCCACCGGGTACGTCTCCTGGGCCTGCCCCCACGACACCTTGATGATCCGCTCCGGCTCTTTCTGATACAGCACGTTCGGGCAGTCCTGCCGGTGGATGGTGGCCCCGCGCCCGCGCGTGATATAGCCTACGATCGGGTCGCCCGGCACCGGCTTACAGCAGCGCGCCACGTTGGTGAGCAGCCCGCGCGTCCCCAGGATCGCCACCTCGTCGGTGTGGCGGACCTCCTTGGGCGCCGTCTCGGGCGGCCACTTCTTGGCCTGCTCTTCGCGCTCGTCCTCCAGCACGCGGGCGGCGATCTGCCGCCCGTGAATGTCGCCGGCGCCCAGGGCGAAGTGCAGGTCCTCCGGCTTGGCAAAGCCAAACTTGCGCGCCAGGGTCTCGAAGCTGTAGGCCTCCACCCCCAGCCGCTTGAGCTCCTTTTCGAGCAGTTCCCGGCCCTGATTGATGATCTGTTCGCGGTCCTGCCGGCGGAAGTATTGCCGGATCTTCTGCGCCGCCCGGTGCGAGTGCACCAGCCCCAGGTCCGGGTTGAGCCAGTCGCGCGACGGACCGCCGCGCTTGGCCGTCAGCACTTCCACCTGGTCGCCGGTCTTCAGCCCATAGTCCAGGCTCACCAGTTTGCCGTTCACCTTGGCCCCGCGGCACCGGTCGCCGACCGACGTGTGGACGTGATAGGCGAAGTCAATCGGCGTAGCGCCGGCCGGCAGATCGATAATGTCGCCGCGCGGGGTGAAGGCATACACGCGGTCCTCGAAGACGTCGCTCTTCATGGCGTCCACGAACTCGCCCGCGTCCGACAGGTCCTGCCGCCACTCCATCAGCGAGCGCAGCCACTTGATGCGCTTCTCGTAAGCCTCGTCGCGCTTGGTGCCTTCCTTATAGCGCCAGTGCGCGGCGATGCCGTACTCCGCATTCTCGTGCATCTCGGGCGTGCGGATCTGCACTTCCAGGGTCTTGCCGTCCTCGTACACCACGGCCGTGTGCAGCGACTGGTAGAAGTTGTCCTTCGGCGTGGCGATGTAGTCATCGAACTGGCCAGGGATGGGCCGCCACAGGTTATGCAGGACGCCCAGGACGTGATAGCACGCCGGCTGGTCCTTCACGATCACCCGCACGGCGCGCACATCGTAGACCTGCTCGAAGCCCACTTCCTTGCGGTCCATCTTTTTGAAGATCGAGAAGATGTGCTTGGGCCGGCCGGACACGTCGGCCTCGATGTTGTGCAGGGTCAGCGCCCGCTTCACGTGCGCCACGATCTGCGCCATGGTGCGCTCGCGGTCGGCCTGGTGCTCGGCGATCTGGCTGGCGATCTCGCGATAGCGCTCTGGGCTGGTGTAACGGAAGCTCAGGTCTTCCAGCTCCGATTTGACCGACCAGATGCCCAGCCGGTTGGCCAGCGGCGCGAAGATCTCCAGGGTCTCGCGCGCGATGCGGGCCTGCTTTTCGGGTTTGACGTGCATCAGGGTGCGCATGTTGTGCAGCCGGTCGGCCAGCTTGATGAGCACCACGCGCACGTCGTCGCTCATCGCCATGAAGGTCTTGCGCAGGCTCTCCGTGTGGCGGTCAATCGGCGTGTTGCCTTCCTTGGAGACGCGCGGCAGTTGCGCCAGCTTGGTCACGCCATCCACCAGCTGAGCCACCTCGTCGCCGAAGTCGCGGCGCACTTCCGCCAGGGTCATCGGGGTGTCTTCCACGGTGTCGTGCAGCAGGCCGGCGACGATGACGGCCGTGGGCATGTGCAGTTCGGCCAGGATGTAGGCCACGTTCAGGCAGTGCTGCACGTACGGCTCGCCGGAGGCGCGCTTCTGGCCGGCATGCGCGCGTTCCGCCGCCTGGTAGGCCTTTTCAATTTGTGCGCGGTCGGCCGGCGGCAGGGCCGCCGGCAGCGCATGGAGCAAGGTTTCGAGTTTCACGGCGGATTGAGTATACCGGGCGGCCCGCGGGCCGACAAGGGCACGGGACTGGGAAAGCAAAGCGGCCCCCGGCGGAAATGCCGGAGGCCGCATGAATCGGCGCTGATTGGGCCCAACTGGGCCGGCAGCGCTAGTTCGCCTGGAAGCCCAACGCCTCCAACTGGCGCGGCCCCACCAACAGCCGCACGTGGTCGTCGGTAATCTGGTCCACCCAGGTGATGGGCACGCGGCGGCGCTCCTTGAAGAGCAGGCCTTGCGAAATGACCAGACCGATCACCTGATCGGTGCGGGCATCCGTCAGCACCTCGTCCACGTTGCCCACGTGCTCGTCATCGCGGGTCAGCACCTTGGCGCCTTCCTTGAGCGCCACCGTGCCGGCCGGAATGTTCTGCTGGGTCTGCACGTGGAAGCGCTCAGCCGGCGCCACGGGGATGTGGGCAGGCGTGCCCAGGCCGATCGGGTACCAGAAGAGCTGCGTGGCGCCGTTGCGGGCCGCGTTCAGGCGCTCGTCGTCGCTCACGCGCACGTACCGCTCGGCCTCGAACTCCGGCAGCGCATCCATGTCCTCCGGCTGCGCGCGCAGGGTGACGCCCTCCTCGGCGGCGTCGATGATCCACGCCACCGGCACCACCTTGTCCACCTTGAACAGCAGGCCCTTGCGAACGACGATGTGCGACAGCTCGCGGGTGCGCGGGTCGATCACCACGCGGTCCACCCGCCCCACCGCCGTACCGTCGGTTAGGGCGACCTCGGCATTGTTCTTGATCTGCAATGTCAGACTGGGTGCATTCATTGGAAATCCTTTCACCAGTGGCCCCCTTCTGTGCCGGCGGGCAGCCCGCAGGCGGCCAACCCAGCCGGCATGCTGACTACGGTAGCATGGCCCGCCGGCTGAGGATGTCGGTGAAGGTGGTGAGTGCCGGTCAGCGGCAAACGGAGGGGGGTGTCGGGTTTGGTCTGACAGGCGGCGGCTGGGCGAACGGCCAGGGCGGGCGGCGCTTACTGCGCGGCGGGCGGCAGCGGCAGCCGGACGTTGATGCGCGTGCCCTGCCCCGGCCGGCCCTCGATGCTCAACTCGCCGCCGACGCTGGCAATGCGCTCGCGCATACCCACCAGTCCCAGCGAGCCGGGCTGGCCGATCTCGTCTGGGGTGATGCCGCGCCCGTCGTCCGCAACGAGCAGGTGCAGCGACTGCCCGGAGAGCGTCAGGCGCATCTCCACGCTCGCAGCCTGCGCGTGCCGCGCCACATTCGTCAGGCTCTCTTGCGCCGTCCGATAGAACGCGATGGTCTGCTCGGGGTCCAGCTCGAGGCGTTCGACATCGGCCTCGAATGTCACTTGCAGACCGGTGCGCGCGCCAAAGTCGCCTGCCAGCCAGTCCAGCGCCGCCGCCAGCCCCAGGTCGTCCAACAGGCTGGGACGCAGTTCGGAGGCCAGCCGGCGCACCGTCTGGATGGTCGAATCGATCAGGGCCGTCATGGCGTCGGCTCTATCCGTCAGCGCGGGCTGGTCGGGCGGCAGGCCCTTGCGGAGCGTCACCGCGTCCATCTTCAGACCCGTCAGCGCGCCGCCCAGCTCATCATGAATTTCGCGGGCGATATGGCGGCGCTCGGTCTCACGCGCCGATTGGAGCTGGCGCGACAGCCGGCGGAGCGCCTCGCGCGAGGCCTGCACCTCGTCCAGGCTCTGCCGCAATTGCTGGGTGCGCGCCGCCACGCGCTGCTCCAACTGGAGGTTGAGCGCCTGCGCATCTTCAAACAGCCGGGCATTGTCCAGCGCCAGGGCGGCCCGGCGGCTCACTTCCAGCGCCAGCCACACGTCGCCCCATACAAAGCGGCGGCCAGCCTGCGCGCGGGCCAGGGTCAGCACGCCCAGGGTGCGCCCCCGCGCCACCAGGGGCACGCAGATCAAGCTGGCCGCGGCCATCTCGCGCAGCACGGGCCACGCGGGCGCGTCCTCTGCCGGACCGGCGTTGAGCTTGGGCAGAAAGGCCAGCTTGCCGGAGGCCAACACCTGGGCCGGCTCGGCGGCGGAGGCCGCCTCCGGAGCATGGCGCCGGGCCGCCGCTTCGAGTTGGACAGCCTGTTCCGGATCAGCGTGGGCCACGCCTTCCAGCACTGGCTCGCCCTCCTGCCCAGCCAGATGCGCCACGCACCAGTCGGCCATGGCCGGCACAACAGCGTCTAGGACCCCGCGCAGACGGGCGGCGGGATCGAGCGATGCCTCCAGCGCGCGCCCAGCTTCGGCCAGCACCTGGTTGGTCAGCTCCGCCGCCTGCCGCTCGCCGTCGCGCGATTGCAGCGCTTCGGCAGTGGCATTGAAGTCCTGGCCGAGCGCCCCCAGGTCGGTGCGCGTATCGCCCATGTGCACCCGCGCCGCCAAATCGCCCTGCCGCAGCCGGCGGAAACCGTGCGCCAGGGTCTCCACCGGCCGCAATACCAGTTGAATGCCCGTCAGATATGCCAAGCCAACTGTCAGCAATGTCAGGGCTATGATGACACCGCCGTAGAGCAGTATCTGGCGGTCAAACTTCATGAGGGCCTGTTGGCGCGACAGGCCCACCGCCAGGTATAGACCCAGGTCGGCTTCCCGGCCTAGCGGGCGATAGGCATACAGGCGCGAGTCGCCATCGGGGCCGGGCAGTTCCTGGGCAGCGTCCTCCCCGGTCAGGATGGCTTGCAGCAGCGGGCTGCCGTCGAGCCGCTGACCCAGCAGTCCTTCGGCCGTGGGATAGCGGGTCAGCACGGCTCCCTGACGGTCAAAGGTGATGATGTCGGCCGTGGGCGGCACCGTGACCCCGGCCACAACGTCGGCCAGCCGCGCCAGGGGAACTTCCGCCACCACGACTCCGAACGGCTCATCCTGACCATCCAACAGGGGCGAGGCAAAGAAGAGCACGGGCTCGCCGGTTGCTGGGCTAAGCTCATACTCACCCAACGTGAAACGGCGCGTGTCCAGCGCCAGCGCGAGCCAGGGCCGCCCAAGGACGCTGGCGGGCTGGCCCGCTTCCAGCGCCTGGCAGAGCACCTGTCCGGAGGTATCGGCCACCAACAGATCGGTGTACGAAGCGGATCGGGCCAGTACGTCGGCCAGCAGGACGCCGCAGGCAGCGCCACCGGCGCGCACCTCGGGCGTCTCGGCCAGGGTCGTCAGCACGAGGCGCACGCCCGCCACCAGGTTCTCCTGGCCGATGGCCACAAGCTGCCGCACGCTGCGGGCGTCGGTCTCCACCTGCGAGTAGACGCTTTGGCGCGCCTGCAGGCTGGCAAACAACAGCAGGCCCAGCGTGGGCAGCAGGCCCAGCCCCACCAACAGAATCAGGCGGCTGCGCAGACTATTCCAGATCGGATACATATTCGCCACTATAATAGCAAAGTATGGGGAGGCCCCGATGATTCGAGTGGCAATTGCCGACGACCATGCGGTGGTGCGCCAGGGCTTGCGGCACATCATTAGCGAAACCGCCGACCTGAGCGTGGTGGGGGAGGCCGCCACGGGCACAGAGACCCTGGACCTGGCGCGCACGGTGGAGTGCGAGGTGCTGGTGCTCGACATGAGCATGCCCGGCCCCGGCGGGTTGGACATCCTGCGCGAGGTGCGGGCGCTGCGCCCCAGCCTGGCCATCTTGATACTGAGCATGTACCCGGAAGAGCAATTCGCCGTGCGGCTGTTGAAGAGCGGGGCGGACGGCTACCTGAACAAGGAAAGCGCCCCGGACGAGCTGGTCACGGCCATCCGCAAGGTCGGCTCCGGCGGCAAGTACGTCAGCGCCGCCCTGGCGGAGAAGCTGGCCCAGGACCTTCGGACGGGCGGCAACACACTGCCGCATGAGACCCTCTCCGACCGCGAATTCCAGGTGCTGCGGCTCATTGCCGCCGGGCGCACCGCCAGCGAGATCGCGGCGCAGCTCTCCCTGAGCGTCAAGACCGTCAGCACCTACCGGTCCCGCCTGCTCACCAAGATGAACATGAGCACCAATGCCGACCTGATGCGCTACGCCCTCGATCATGGGCTGGTGGAGTAGCGCGCGTGTCAGACTAACACCGACAAGGACCTCAGGCCCAGTCTGACAACTAATCCTGGCGGCTGCCGACTGTGCACCCTGGGACCTCGGTGCTATGTTGTGTGGCTAGTGACCACAGCCGCGTTGAGCGTATTGATTGTTGACGATTCCGAAGCCGTGCGCGTGCGGCTTCAGGAGATGGTGCGCCGCCTGCCGGGGATGGAGGTGGCCGGCCTGGCCGCCAGCGTGTCGGAGGCGCGCCAGGCCATCACGGACCTCCGGCCGGGTGCCGTGATCCTTGACCTCCAACTCCCAGATGGCAACGGGCTGGCGGTGCTCCGGGCGGCGCGCCAGGCCGAGGCGGCCCCCAAGTTCGTCGTGCTCACCAACTATGCCTCGCCTCAGTACCGCCGGCGCTGCCTGGCTGATGGCGCCAGCTACTTCCTGGATAAGTCCCACGAATTCGAGCAGATCCCCGGCGCCCTGCGGGAGCTGGCGGAGGCCGCCGAGGCCTGACCCGCGCTCGTCTTAGGCGCCACATTCAATCGCTCCCTGCCTGGCCGGGCCCGCTGCCGGCCAGGTTTTATTGCTGGCCCCGCCCCGCCTGTCAGACACATTCCGACAGCAGCCACGCCGCCCGTCCGACAACCTGCCGCGGTCTTGGCCGATAGCGGCCCGGGCCGGCAGGCGGTATGGTGTCAGCGTTCGCAGCACGCAGGCGAACCATTGCCATAGAACAAGGAGAAACACCATGTTAGTCAACTTCATCGTTTGGATCATCATCGGGGGCCTCATCGGCTGGCTGGCCAGCCTCATCATGGGCAACGACTCGCAGATGGGTCTGCTGCTCAACATCATTGTCGGTGTGGTGGGCGCCTTCGTGGCCGGGCTGTTGCTCTCGCCCCTGTTCGGCATCGGCACCATCAACGAGGGCAACTTCAGCTTCCCAGCCATGGCCATCTCGCTGTTGGGCGCAGTCCTGCTGCTGGGGGTGATCAACCTGTTCCAGCGCGGACGCGCCCGCTAAGCCAAGGAGAAACAAGCATGACGCACATGTCTGACGCAATGTCCATGAAGAAGGGCCTGGGGTTCTTGACCGGCCTGGTGTTTGGCGGGTTGGCCGGGGCGGGCGCCGCGCTGCTGCTGGCCCCCCGCCCCGGCGCCGAAACGCGCCGCCTCATCCGCGACCAGGTGGAAACCGCCCGGGATCAGGCCGCGCTCTCGCTGGACGAGGCGCGCTACAACGCGGAGCGGGCCGTGCATGACGCCGGCCACAAGGTCGAACAACTCCAGCGCCGGGGCCGCCTGCTGTGGCGGCGCAACGTCAACCGGCTGCAGGAAAGCGCGGCCGCGGTGAAGGCCTCGGCCCAGGAGGCAGTGAAGGGCACGCGGCCCAAGCCGGCCGCCCAGCCCACCCGCTAAGGCGCCGGTCAGACGCCTGACGGGCGCGGGCGCGCCAGGCCGAGGGCACTCGCCCGGCTGGCGCACCCGCGCCCGAGTTCTTGAAAGGAGCAACTCGCATGAACACCAACGAACAACGCCTGTTCACCTTCAAAGCCTATCAGCTCATCTGGTTCGTCATCGGCCTGATCGAGGCCCTGCTGGCGCTGCGCTTTACGCTCAAGCTCATCGCCGCCAACCCCGGCAGCCCGTTTGCCGACTTCATCTATAGCCTCAGCGGCCTGTTCCTGCTGCCCTTCTTCGGGCTTACGATCACGCCCAGCGTAGGCGGCATCGTGCTGGAGTTTCACACCCTCATCGCCATGATCGTCTATGCCTTGGTGGGCTGGGGCTTGCAGCGGCTGATCGAGGTCCTGTTCTATCAGCCGGCCGATGTCGTGCCCACCCAGGTGGTGACGCCTACGCAGGTGGTGATTCCGCCGGAGTATCATCCCGTGGAGCCGCACACGCACCCGCCGTCCGAGCGGCAGGGCATTCAGCGCACCTAGCCCGCGGCCTCGACCGCTCAGCAGATTGATACTGCCGCAGCGCCCGCCTGATCAGGCGGGCGCTGCTTGTATTCCAGGGCCGCTTGCCCCACCCCCCGCCTTCCCGTACACTGGAGGCACGTACCAACCCTTGCCTCCGGAGGATGCCATGAAACGACGCTTGGCACTTGCTGCCCTGCTCACCGCCGCGCTGCTTTTGGCGGCCTGCACCATCCAGATCAACACCACCGTGCAGTCCTCAGGCGCGGGCGAGCTGCGCACCGAGATGGGCTTCAACCAGGCCGACCAGGAAGCCTTGAGCGGCATCGGCGCCTCACCCGAGGAGTTCTGCGCCGATATGCAGTCCGAGGAGAACCTGGCCGAGGATGTGCCGGTGACTGTCGAGGAGCGCGGCGACGAAGTCTGGTGCGTGGTTACCGTTCCTTTTACCAACCTGGACGAGCTGCGCGAGCTGTATGCCGGCATGGGCGGCATCACCGTCAACCGGCTTGAGATGAGCGGCGACCAATTCTTCTACGACGTTGATGTGGAGTTCGCCGCCGAGGAAGCCGAGGGCATGGGCGCCCTCGAATTGAGCTACCACTGGCAGGTGACGATGCCGGGCGCCGTCGCCTTCCACAACGCCCAGCAAGCCGATGGCCGCACCCTCACCTGGGAAGTGGGTCTGGGCGAGACCATCAACGCCATGGCCTCCAGCAGCCTCGGCGGCGGCGGCGCGGGCCTGCTCCCGGATGCCTCCGGGCTGGGGCCGATAGAATGGATCCTCATCGGCCTGGCCGCATTCTTCTGCTGCGGCCTGCTCGTGGTGGTAGTGGCCGTGGTGGTGTACTTTGTGATGCGCGGCCGCAAGGCGGCGCCCGCCAGCCCGCCCCCCGGTTAGCCAGCGCCAACTGGCGCAGGTGAGACCAGCCCGGGAGGCCCGCCACCGGAAATCTGCGGCCATGCGGGCCTCCCAGGCTGGCACACGCCTCCCCCCGTCTGGCACCCTTGTTGCATCGTATCCAGGCAGCGCGCGCCGTTCCCTTGCTTTCGGCAAGGCAAACCATCCCGGCCGCGCCGGGCCCATGACCCTTATTGGAAAAGGCTGGTTCATCTGGCAAGTGGCGCGCTGCGAGGGCGGATCGCCCGCGGCCATCGCCGACAAGGCCGTTGCCGCAGGCCTCAGCCACGTGCTGCTCAAGGTGGCCGAGCGCACGTACGCCTATGGCGTTGACCGCCAGGGCCGCGACCTCGTCCGCGCCGCCGCCGAGGAACTGCACGCACGCGGCCTCCAGGTGTGGGGCTGGCATTACGTCTATGGGGATAAGCCCGTCGCCGAGGCCGAGATTGCCGTGCGCCGCTGCACCGAGCTGGCGCTCGACGGCTACGTGATCGACGCGGAGCGCGAGTACAAGCTGCCCGGCCGGGCCGCCGCCGCCCAGCGCTTCATGGCCTCCCTGCGCGGCGCGCTGCCGGCGGGCGTGCCGGTAGCCCTATCTTCCTATCGCTACCCCGCGCTGCACCGGCAGGTGCCGTGGGCGGAATTTCTGGAAGGCTGCGACCTGGCGATGCCGCAGGTCTATTGGGAGCAATCGCACAACGCCGCCCAGCAGCTTGCCCGGTCGGTGCGCGAATACCAGGACGCCAATCTGGTGCGGCACCCGCGCCCCGTCATCCCCACCGGCGCGGCCTATGGCACCAATGGCTGGCGCGCCACGCCGGACGACATCCAGGCCTTCCTGCGCGAGGCCCAGCGGCTGTCGCTCTCCGCCGCGAACTTCTACAGTTGGGACTATGCCGCGAGCGCCAACAATGGCGACCTATGGGAGGCCGTGGCCGCCTTCGACTGGCGGCCCGGCGAGATCACGCCGGACGTGGAGGGCCCCGTGCGCCGCTACTTCGAGGCTCTCAACCAGGGGTCGCTTCAGCGCGTGCTCGACTGTTACGACCCGCAGGCCGCGCACGTCACGGCGCCGCGCACCCGCGTGGGCCATCTGGCGCTTCGCGAGTGGTATGGCGACTTCCTGCAAGACCTGGCGGGCGCCGAGTTCACGCTCCAGTCACTCTCTGGCTCCGGCAACACGCGCCATGCCGAGTGGACCGCCGTGGCCCCGCAGGCCCAGGTGCTCGATGGGGCCGACACCTTCGGCGTGCTCGATGGCCGCATCATCTATCACACCACGGCCTACCGCCTGATCCGCACGCCCGATATCGTTCTGGCCGCAACTTGACCGGACGCACAGACCTGCCAGGTTCTGCATCGCGCGCCTCTATCGGCTCGCACGCAAATCCTGGCAGGTCTTGGCCTTCACCATCAAAATGACTGGGTGGCCGTCTCAGTACCGGAAGACCGCGGCCAACGGCTGCCAGGCCGGCATCTGTTCCGCCGGCACGACATAGACCGCGCCGCTGTTGAGATAGGCCTGCACCGTCGCCATGTCCAGCAGGTCTTCATTCTCGGCCGTCGGCTGAGCCTGGAGCACCACCTCCCCGGTCTCGGCCACGAACTGGCCCCATTGGTGCGCGCCCAAGCGCGCAAACAGGCTCTCCACCCGGCCAAAGTGGGCGGCCGCGACGATCTCGGGCACGTCGGTGGAGGCCAGCGGGCTGCCCGCCCCCACCAGCGCCTTGAATTTGTCCACCGCCGCCTCGCGCGGCTGGATGATGGCTGGCCGCACAATGTCCCAGGCCCGCGCGTGCAGCTCCTCAGCGCGCAGATCATCTGGATTGCCGTACAAGCCCTCGTCTATCAGGCCGGGATAGCTGTTGGCCTCGCGATACAACGGGTGCAGATACTCCACCCCAGCCAGCACCAGCGGCGCCTGGCGCGCCCCCAGCCATTCCCGCAGCCCGTGGTTCACGCGCTGGAAGTAGCGCAGGATGTCGCTCTTGGTGTCCTCCTCGCCGCCGCCGTGGCCGTGATAGATCGCCGTCCCCCGCCCCACCGGCGCGGTGGTGGCGGTGTGGAACTGCACGCTCTTCACGAGCGTTTCCTCCGCCAGCGCTTCCTTCAGGCCCTGCGGAATGGTGTCCACATCTACTTCGCGCACCGCGTGCCGGGTGCCCTCCAGCAGCCGGGCTTGCTTCTGGCTCAGCGCCAGAATGTAGAAGACGCCATCCGGCCGCAGCGCCCGCAGCAGCGGCTTGAGGTGCATCCGCGAACCCACCACCACCAGTTCTTCCACCTCATACGTCAGCGGGTACTGCCACGATTGCCCTTCGGTCAGAAACAGCGCCAGGCCATTGGCCGGGTTCTCCGCAAAGTACCGGCGCGGCAGCAGGTCTTCGGCCGGCGCCAGCAGGGCCTGCGCCTCGGGCGCCCGCACCCCCATCGCCAGCAGGCGTCTTTCGGCCTCAGCCAGCAAATTCCTCAGCCGGATGGGGTCCTGCTGGCCATCCGGCCCAACCGGGTGAGTCGGCATGAAGAGCGAGACGCATGGCTGGCTGCGAATCTCGGCTAGAGTGCGCAGTTCTTCCCGCGATACAACTTCATACGACGGCATACCCAGGCTCCTTTCATCCGCTCTGGCGCCGCCCGCGAGTAACGGTGCGAGCGCCAGTCTATACGCTTCATCCGCGCCGCCGGAAAGCAGCCATCGCCGGTCGGCATTGGCATCTTTGCTGCCAGGCCCGGCGGCTCTTTGGTCTCCTCTGGGGTTGTGATTGGAAATGCGCTTGGGGCTCAGGCCGATCCGCTCCCTCGCGGACCAGCGTTTTTGGTCAAACAGTATCGGAGTTGTGAACCGAAATTGCTGCGGGCGCATCGGCCTCGGGTGCATATTCCCTTCGTCAGCCGCCGGAGCGTATGTCTGTGCCTACACCATTACTGTACCACGAATTCCCATCCGGCCAAACCTCTCACGTGCCCGGCCGTTCATAGAAAACCAGCAGGGTATTCCCGTACTTTCGCTCGTCCACCTGTGTCAAGTTGGTCAAGGGCAGCGGCTCGAACTCCTTGGGATCAATCTGCGCCACCACCACGCCATCCGGGTTCACCCAGGCGGGCCGCGTGTCGAGCGCCGTCAGGGTCTGGGCCCACAACCCCGCGTACTGCGGCGGAGCGACGTGGATGTAGTCGAACCCCTCGCGCGGTTCGTTCCGCAGATGAATGAACACGTCGGTCCGCAGCGCCCGCCCCTCGCGCTCGAACCCGGCCGCCCGCAGGTTGGCCTGGATCGTGTTCACGGCCTGGCGGTCGTTCTCCACGAACACCGCCCGCGCCGCGCCGCGGCTGAGCGCCTCGATGCCCACGCTGCCCGTGCCTGCGAACAGGTCCAGCACCGCTGCGCCCCGGATGGAGTCGCCGAGGATGTTGAACAGGGACTCCTTGGCCCGGTCAGAGATGGGCCGCGTGCCCGAACCGGGCACCATTTGCAGCCGGCGCCCCTTGGCCTTGCCAGCGATGACGCGAATTCCCGCCATGCCTCAACTCCTTGCGCGCGTTCGAGGCGGCGCGCCAGTCTTCATGGGCGCACCTCAAACGCCTCGCTCAGCACAACCCCATCTACCTCGGTGGGCTGGCCGGCCGCGTCCAGCACCCGCAGCCGCACGCCCGTGTCGCCGTCCCACAAGCCGGCCATCAACCGGTACACGCCCGCGGGCGCGTCCGGCCTGATTTGCGCCGTGTGCTCATCGCGCACGTAACGGTCCAGCGGCCAGCGGCTGGTGGGGAAGTCGGCCGGATTTTCCTTGTCGGACTGGCCCCACAACCGCCCATCCGGCCCAATCAAGTGGATGAATACCCGCCAGTCGCGCCCCACCGGCGCGGTGGCCTTCCAGTATAGAGTCACGGGAACGCTTTGGCCAGAAGCGGCGCTCGTGCGCGGCAAATCGAAACCCAACAGGGCCAGGCTGCCCTCCAGCGGCGTATAGGCCTGGTGCTGCGCCACCAGCACCCCACTCCCGGTGGACTCGACCCGCCACCAGCCCCCGCCATCCGCCGCCAGCCGCACCACCATGCCGGCGACGACGATGGCTGCCAGCACCAATGCCTGCGTCCCCGGCAGCGGCTCGTGGGCGGGCCGCGCGATGGACAGCCGCAGCCGCCACACTGCCAGCGCCGCCAGCGCCAACGCGGCCAGGAGGCTTAGCCCTCCGGCCACCCAGCGCGGCGCCGTGTCCTCCAGCCGCACCAGCACCTCGTGCTCGCCGGCCGGCAC
Source organism: uncultured Anaerolineales bacterium (assembly GCA_964497615.1). GTDB lineage: Bacteria > Chloroflexota > Anaerolineae > Anaerolineales > UBA6663 > CAZCEC01. The sequence continues at coordinate 63,603 of CAZCEC010000009.1, forward strand.
CCACAGCGTGATCCAGCCCTCCGGCTCGGAGAGCGTGATGTCCACGGGCGCGCCGTCCACGTAGGCCGTCCAGCCGGGCCAGTAGAACGTAAACAGGCGCAGCACGAATTCGGAGCCGCCCCGCACCAGAAACGTGTCTTGCTGCGGGCCGTGCTCCAGCACCGTCACCGTCGTGCCCACTGGCAGGGTGGCCCGGTTCACCTTGTCCACCGTGCCCGTCTCGTACGAGTCGATCAGGCTCATCTGCGGCGGGGGCACTACCACCGCGCCCACCGGCAGAAAGTCGTTAGCCGAGGTGGTGCCGATGCCGCGGCCGTTCAATTCGGTCTCCAGGATGCGCCGCGCGGTCAGGGGGCCAAAGTCTGGCCAGGCGGGAGGATAAAGCTGCGGCATGGCCGCCGCGATGCAGGCCGCCACCGCCACGCCGGCCAGCGCCAGCCGCCCGTGCCGCCACGCCAATCCATCGGCCCAGCCCAGCGCCGCACCCGCCAGCACGCCCAGGGTCAGGGCCGCCGGTCCCAGGAACCGTGTGGGGAATTGGAAGTAGGCCATCGGCGGGATCGCTTCCCACACACTCTGCGAGGCCGGCAGCATCAGGTAGATGAGCCCCAGCGACGCAAACGCAAAGAACAGCACCGAGAGCCGCCGCAGCCTAGGGCGAAAGACGGTCAGCATCCCCAGCGCGGCCAGCACCCACTGCGGCAGCCCCAAGTTGTGATGGAACCGCATCTGCGTGGCGCCGAGGTCAAAAATCTGCGACGGCGAGAACAGCTCGGCCGCGCCGATGAAGTGCCGCCGAAAGTCGAAATAGGTGCCGCTGGCGACGTTACGAAACTGCACCGCGTCGCGCTCCAGGATGGCCGGCAGCCACATGAAGGCGCTCACCGCCAACCCCAGCCCCGCCGCCACCGCCAGCGCCCCAATCAGTTTGCGCCGCACCGAGGCCTGCGACACTTCCTCGCGCATCACCCAGGCGCCAAAGAACATCTGCCCAAAGACCACATCCCAGGCCAGCCAGACCAGCAGCAGTCCAAAGAACAGCAGCGCCATCAAGTTGTGCGACAGGATCACCCCAGCCAGCAGCAGCGCGGCGATGACCATATCCCCCGGCGAGGCGGTGCGGCGCAGCCGCGCAAACGCCCACAGGGCCAACGGCGCCAGCGCAATCGCCAGGGTCTCGGGCGCGTCACCGCGCGCATGCGGATCGATGTAGACCATATACGGCGCCAGGACGAAGGCCGCCGCGCTCACCACCCCAGCCAGCGCCCCCCACCGGTCGCGCACGAAGAGGTACATGCCCGCCGCCCCCAGGTAGGCGGAGGCCACCAGCACAAACTTCACCCCCGCCACCGCCGCGCCGTCGCCCGCGCCGATCAGCACGCCGTAGGCGGCGCCCAGGTAGTAAGACAGGGGCGCGTAGTAGTGGAACACCGGGTAGCCAAATGCGTAGAACAGGTCCGGCGCCCAGCGCTGATACCACACGCCCGCCTGCCAGCCGGCGATGATCTCGTAGGTGCGGTAGGCGTGCATCTCCGCATCCGTGAAGGTCGGCAGGCTGACGCGCGTGATGAACGGCCACACCGCCAGCGTTGCCAACAGCAGGGCCGCCAGCAGGCCGGGGTCCAGCGCAAGTCGCGTTTGCTTCGTCTTTGCCATGCGTGCCAAGGGGGCCGGCTCGCCACGTTCGCCGAGCACAGCCCCCGCCTAGTCAACTTTTGTTGTACGACCTACTTCATTGCCCCCCAAACGTCGTCCCAGCCGCGTCAGCCACGAGCGTCCATGCATCAACTACCCGGTCGTGAGTGTTTCGCAGGGCGATTCCTTACCTTCGTTTGCGGAGCATACCGATAATTCGAATAACTCGCCAAGTCGATAGCGTAAGGCGGTCTATTGTGCGGGAGAGCTTGTACAGAGCGTCCAGCAAAAGCATTGTGACCGCAATCATGCCAGTAACGAAACTGCTACTTGGGGGCCTTTAGGTGCCGGTCCTATGCCGCCTGACTTCTCTTCAAAGAAGATTCTTACTGGAGTGTCATTTAACTGAGAAGATCTGGGATCTCTTCAGGGTGCCCCGCCACCTTGACGTTGGCGGCCTGGAGCGCCTTGATCTTGTCGGCCGCCAGCCCGGTGCCGCCTTCGATGATGGCCCCGGCGTGGCCCATGCGCTTGCCGGGCGGCGCGGTCTGGCCGGCGATGAAGGCGGCCACCGGCTTGGTCATGTGGTCGGCGATGTATTCCGCCGCCAACTCCTCGTCGTTGCCGCCGATTTCGCCGATCATCACCACCTTCTCGGTGCGCGGGTCGGCGTTGAAGAGCGCCAGCACATCAATGAAGTTCAGCCCCTTGACCGGGTCGCCGCCGATGCCCACGCAGGTGGATTGGCCCATGCCCTTCGCCGTCAGCGCCGCGATGACCTCATACGTCAGCGTGCCGGACCGCGCCACGATGCCCACATGGCCAGGCTTGGCTACGTGACCGGGGATGATGCCCACTTTGGCCTCGCCTGGCGTCAGCAGGCCGGGGCAATTGGGCCCCACCAGCAGCACGCCCTTATGATCCAGGTACTGCCGGACCTTCATCATGTCCTGCACCGGCATGTTCTCGGAGATGGTCACGACGAGCTTGATCCCAGCGTCGGCGGCCTCGTACATCGCATCCGGCGCAAAGCGGGCGGGCACGAACGACAGCGCGCAGTTCGCGCCGGTCGAATCCACGGCTGCCTTCACCGTATCAAAGACTGGCACCCCTTCCACCCACTCGCCGCCCTTGCCGGGCGTCACGCCCGCCACCACCTTGGTGCCGTAGGCCAGCATCTGCTTGGTGTGGAACAGGCCCTCGCGGCCCGTCATCCCCTGCACCACCAACCGCGTGTCTTTGTTGACAAGAATGCTCATTGGTAATCGTCCAAACGCCTTCCGGCTTAGCCGCGTGCCGCGGCCACGGCCTTCTGGGCCGCATCCGCCAGCGAGGTGGCCGTCATCAAGTTTGCTTCGGCCAGGATCTGCCGCCCCTCGGCCTCATTGGTGCCCACCAGCCGCACCACCATCGGCACGCTCCGCGGCTGCTCCTTCATCGCGGTGATGATGCCGCGCGCCACCTCGTCGCAGCGGGTGATGCCGCCGAAGATGTTTACCAGCACGGCTTTGACCTTCGGGTCGGACAGGATGATGCGGAACGCCGCCGCCACCTTGTCGGCCTGCGCCCCGCCGCCGATGTCCAGGAAGTTCGCGGGCGAGCCGCCAAACAATTGCACGATGTCCATCGTGCCCATTGCCAGCCCGGCCCCGTTCACCATGCAGCCAATTTCGCCGTCCAGCTTGACGTACGACAGGCCGTACTTGCGCGCCTCGGTCTCCTGCGGCGACTCCTCGTCCAGGTCGCGCATCTCGGCCAGGTCGTGGTGCCGATAGAGTGCGTTATCGTCCAGGATGATCTTGCCGTCCAGCGCCACCAGCCGCCCGTCGCCGGTGATCACCAGCGGATTGATCTCGGCCAGGCTGGCATCGCAACTCTGGTAGGTGGCATACAGCCCGCGCGCCACGGTCTCGAACGCGCGCCACTGGTCGCGCGGCAGCTCAATCGCCAGCGCCACGTTGCGGATCTGGTAGTCGCGCAGCCCCAGCAGCGGGTCAATGTGCTCCCGGATAATCTTGCCGGGGTCGGTGCGCGCCACCTCCTCGATCTCGATCCCGCCTTCCGCCGAGGCGATCAGCACCGGCCGGCGCGCGGCCCGGTCGTTGGTGATGGCGAAGTAGATTTCCTTCTTGATGTCGGCGGCCTCGTCCACCAGCACCTTGCGCACCGGCAGGTCCTTGATGGTCATGCTCAGAATCTTGGTCGCCAGGTTTTCGGCTTCCTCAGCCGACCGGGCCAGCTTGATGCCGCCGGCCTTGCCGCGCCCGCCCACCAGCACCTGGCTCTTGACCACCACGCGCCCGCCCAGCTCAGTGGCGATGTCGCGCGCCTCCCGCGCGGTGGCCGCCACCCGGCCGCGCGGAATGGGGATGCCGTTCTTGGCGAAGAGCAGCTTCGATTGATACTCGTGCAGCTTCAATGAAACCTCCGGGGATCGCCGGGCGCCGCCGCCTGCGGCGGGCCCATGCCTGTATTCTAACGCATTTTGGAGGGGGCGAACGACGGCACACTCATCCCGGGGAGCCGGCGAATGGCCCCTTCACGCCGTTCCGGGGTGCTTCGCTAAATTCGCGCCTAGAGGCCTCCGGCCACCGCGTCCCTCTTCAGGGACGCAAGACGTGTAGCCAATTCGCCAGCGTTACCAGTCTGGGGGCGGCATTCAAGCCCGGCAGGCCAAGTCATTCCGAGCGCCCGCTCTTGGCGTGAAAAATCTGCTGATGAGTGGCGGCGCGATTCCTCACCCGCGTTGGACTGGCGGTGGGTCAAGCGGGCCAAGGCGGATACGGTGTGACAGGCCCAGCCGGGCCGGACTGGGTCAAGGCGTCGTCACCGGTCCAAACTTCACGATCCGGTTGTTGCCGGCATCGGCCACAAAGACGTTGCCGGTATCGTCCACCGCGACCCCATTGATGAGGGCAAAGCGGCCGGGCTCCGCGCCATAGTCTCCCCAGGTGGTGAGGAACTTGCCCTGCGAGTCGAACACCAGCACCCGATAGCCCTCGGGGTCGCCCACGTACACCTGGCCTTCGCCGCCCGCCGCCAGGTAGGGCTTGTTGTCCAGCGATTGGCCATACCAACCCACCACCGGCCACTCGCGGACGTACAGGTACTCGCCCGTCACCTCGTCGCGCTGGAAGACCTGCACCCGCTGGTTCCAGGTGTCGGCCACGAACAGCAGGCCATCGTCGGTCACGGCCAGGCCCACCGGCTCGTCAAACTGCCCCGGATCCGACCCACCAAAGCCGATAGTGCTCAGGCTATTGCCGTCGGCGTCAAACACCGCGATGCGCTTGTTGCCCGTGTCGGCCACGTACACGCGGCCCTGCCCATCCACCGCGATGTCGCGCGGGCCCCAGAAGGCGTCGGCCGTCTCGGCCTGCCCAAAGAAGCCCCAGGCCGTGATGTAGCCGCCGTTAGCATCGAACTTCTGCACCCGGTGGTTCCAGGTGTCGGCCACATACACGCTGCCGTCCGGCCCCACCGCAATGCCCCACGGCTCGTTGAACTGGCCCGGCCCCGCGGCAGCGCCCTCGACGCAGCAGAAGCTGCCCCAACTCAGCAGGAAGCCGCCAGCGGCGTCAAACTTCTGTACGCGATGGTTGCGCGTATCGGCCACATACAGTGAGCCATCGCGCCCCACCGCCACGTCGCGCGGCGACTCGAAATTGCCCGGCCCGCTGCCCTGGCTGCCGATCACCTGCGCCGCGGCCAGGTCCTGGCGCGACGCCACGTACGGGTCTTCCAGGGCGCTGTCGCCCTCCAACACCGTCGGCCCCACGCCGTAGCTCCAGATTTGCCCGGCAATGTCCTTGCGGACGTACATCCGCATCCGTTCCGACACCGGCCACTCCGACAGCTCGAAGTTCTTGCTGGTCAGCGTGCCGTACAGGGTGTAGTCGCGCGCATACCAGATGTCCCACATCGCCTGCCGGTACTCGGCGCTGGTCCAGGCATGGCGGACGCGCTCCCAGTTCAGGTCCCAATAGTCCTGCATGGGCCAAACCATGCGGATGTACTCAAAGCTGTAGTAGCGGTTGCCCAGCAGGCTCTCCACCCGGCTCCAGTGCTTGGGGCCAGCGATGACCACGGGCGCGTCCAACTGCTCGCGCGTGGGGTTGTCGCCGTAGTAGGCCTGGTTGGTGAAGTTGCGGAAGTACCACGTCATGGGCCAGGCCACATCCGAGTCGTAGGCCACCTTCAGGCCCAGGCCGTCATCAATGCGCATGGAAAGGTCTTCGACCTGATCCATCACGGTGCGCACGCCGCGCGAGCCGTGGGCGTATACCAGGAACTCGTTGGCGTAGTCGTAATTCACATAGGCGGCGATGAAGGCGCTGCGCGCCGTCAGCAGCGCCAGCAGCCCAAAGAACGACAGGACCGCCAGCCGCCCCACATTGCCGAAGCCCAACTGCTG
>CAZCEC010000009.1:69661-74460 GCA_964497615.1 uncultured Anaerolineales bacterium
GCCCGAGCAGCATGACCGACAGGGCGATCGCGAGGTCTTCCTGCGCGAGCGTCCCGGCCTGGGCGGTGATCGGCAGCATGACCATGATAGAGAGCGCCACCAGCCCGATGCCCGCCACGAGCGCCGCCGACACAAAGACGCCGGTGTTCTGCAACTGGTCCAGGCTGCTGCCCTGGAAGGGGGCTTTGCTGCCCAGCAGGCTGCCCAGGGCCGCCGCCAGCGCCACGATGGTCACGGGCATCAGCACCGCCACCAGCCAGGCCCGCCGCTCGCGGAACGCCTGCCAGTCGGTCCGGTCAATGAACGTGCCGATAGCCCAGCCGGCCACCAGGATCAGCGGCAGGGTGATGTGCGTGGTGAGCCACGGCATCTTTTCGCCCGCGATGCTGAAGGCCGCCAGCGAGAGCACGGACCAGAAGCCGAAGAAGCCAATCACCGGGAAGGGCAGCCGGTCATCACGCGCCGGGGCATCATCGCCATCGGCTTCCGGCTCGCCCACGCGCAGCCACTTGAGCAATCCCAGCACGCCGCCGAACAGCGCGCCGATGGTGGGCAGGAACTCGTAGATTGGCAGGTTGATGACGGCGTAGTAGTACCACGGCTGGCTGCCGCGCTGGACCGGGTGCTGTGCGAGCCAATAGGCCAGCGAGCCGATGATGCCAGAGGCCAGCCCGCCGCCGTTGGTGAAGAACGTGGTGAACAGCGTGATGAAGATGCCGTAGAAGATGGCGGCGCTGATGAGGTACTTCCGCCAATCCCACAGATAGCCAATGACGACCGTAATGGCGATCAGCCCAACGCACACCAGCAGGGTGACGCCCGCATCCGAGCCAAAGAAGGTGCCCACGGCTTGCAGCGCGCCCATGCCCGCGGTGGGGGGCGGCGTATAGTTCAGCGGGTCGCGCCCCAGGGCCAGCACCGGGAAGGCCGTCAACTGCGGCAGCACGAACAAGCCAAACACCATCAACAGGTCGAAGGTTGGAAAGCGCCGGATATCCTTACCGAACGACCGCAAGGCGAAGTACACCCCGGCCAAAAAAGCCCCGGCCGCCACGATCCCGGCCACAATTGAAAGCTGTTCGCCCACCCCCAGCCCCGCGGCTGCCGACGCCAGGGGCGCATTCGGGTCGGCCGGCTCCACCGTGGCCGTGCCTGTCGCCCCGCCCTCCCCAATGACGCCAAACAGCAAGGCCGCCATCACCGCCAGCATCGTGGCGTAAAAGGCGATCTGGAAGGGCTGGCGCAGGGTGGGCCGGGGCCAGCGCGCGTGCAGCAGTTCGCGCACCAGGTGCAGCCCCAGGAACAGCATGGTGATGGCGACGTAGATGTACGAGGCCTCCATCGTGGCGTAGAACAGCGCCGTCACCGCCGCCAGCCAATAGATGAACTTGGCCTCCTGGGTTTCAATATACCGGATTGCCCAGTACACCATCAGCAGCGCCCACACCACGATGTAGGGTTCATCGCGGATGTAGCGCGAGTAGTAGAGCATGTAGGGCGAGATGAGCATCAGCAGCGACGCCACCAGCGCACCCGCCCGCCCCAGCCACCGCCGGTAGAAGTACAGCAGGCCCACCGCCGCCACGCCCATCAGGGCCGGCGCGATGCGGGCCGTGAAGTCGTTGTCGCCGAACAGCCAATAGGTGAACGCCGTCACCTCGAACCGCAGCACGCCGTGCATCAGCGGCGAATGCTGAAAGCCCCGCCCTTGGAACAGATACCACCCAAACTGCGTGTGCAGGCTCTCATCGTGGCTCATCACCCGCGCGCCCAGGTCGTAAAAGCGCGTGATGAAGGCGGAGACGATCAGGAGGGCGTACAGCACCTTCTCCCAGGTCAGGGCCAGCGCCGCCCCAAGGGGCCGGTCTAGCAGAGAGGGCCGGCTGTCAATGGTTGTCGTCGTCATTTCTTCCTTGTCCGTGTCGGTCGTGTTCGTGGCGCCGCACCCGGCCTGCGGGATGGCTGGCCGCCCGGCCGCGTGGAGCGCCGCGGGTCGCGCCCGCCGCCGGATCGTCCCGCCGCCGGACGCGGCCGCCCGCCCTTGCGCCGGGGCGCTGGCCGGTCGGCCGCCGGGTCTGGCACGCGCAGCCGCCGGACTTCTTCCGGCCCGAGCTCGCGCCACTCGCCCTCGGCCAGGTTGCCGAGCCGCAGGCCGCCCATGCGCACGCGCAGCAGCCGCCGCACCGGCAGCCCCAACAGCAGGCCGATATCCCGGATCTGATGCTTGCGGCCCTCGTGCATGACCACGCGCAGCCAGGTGCCCGCGGGGGTGCGGTTTTCGCGCGTCACCTGGGCGGGCGCGGTCCGCACACCGTCCAGCATCACCCCGCGCCGCCAGGCGGCCAGCCGCTCATCGTCCGCGATGCCCTTCACCAGCACCCGGTATTCCTTCTCCGATTCATAACGCGGGTGAGTCAAATAATCCGTCAGTTCGCCGTCATTCGTCAGCAGGATCAGCCCCTCGCTGTCCACATCCAGCCGCCCCACCGGGTACAGCCGACCTTCAACATTCACTAGATCGCGCACCGTCTGGCGCTGGCCCTGCGCGTTCAGCGACGACACCACGCCGCGCGGCTTGTGCAGCATCACGTAGCGCAGGGGCTCCGCCCGGCGCAGCGGCTCGCCGTCCACCGCAATCTCGTCGCGGGCGGCATCGGCCTTGGCGCCCGGCGCCGCCGCCTGACCGTTCACCATCACGCGCCCCTCAGCGATCAGGGCATCACACGCGCGGCGCGAGCCCAAGCCGGCCCGCGCCAGGATTTTCTGGAGGCGCTCTTCCATCGTGCGTTCCTAGCCGCCCGCGTTGGGACGGGGCGTGCCCACCGGTGCCGGCCCCATCGGCACCGCCAACTGCCCAGCCGTCGCCAGTGCGCCGCCGGCCGTGAGCCGCAAGGCTGGCCCGCCTGCCACCGCGGCCTGGGGGGTGTGCGCCGCCGCGTGGGGCGTTTCCACCATCCCCGCCGTCACAGCCTGCACCTGGCCCGCCATCCCGCCCGGCAGAATCATGCTGGCTGTCAGCGCCCCCACCAACAAACCCAGGTACACCGTCACGCGCGGCGCATAGCGGCCAGCCGCCGGGACCAGGCCGCCGCCGCGCCGCACTCGGCCCTCATGCTGCACACGGTCCCATACGGCGGGCCAGCGGTTGCGCGCGCGGCCGGGCGCGCGGCTCAGGGCCTCTGGCATAGCGCGCAGCGCCTCGACCACGGGCACGAGGTTATCCGCTTCGCGGCGGCAAGCCGCGCACCCCGCCAGGTGGGCGGCCATCCGCGCCCGCGCCTCCGGGCTCAGGCGCTGCTCCACATAGGCCAGAAGTTGTCCAGGTTGATGCTCGGCTACCATCCCCACTGCTCCACCAGTTCACCTTCGGCCGGCACCCCGGCCGCCTGCAAGGCCGCGCGCAGGGCCTGCAAGCCCTGGCGCACCCGCGACTCGGCGGTCTTGGGGTTGCACCCGACCGTCTCGCCAATCTCCTTGTAACGCATCTCAGCCAGATAGCGCAGGACGACCGCCTCCCGCAGCCGCGGCGGCAGCGCCTGGAGCGCCTGCCACAACTGCGCCCGCACGCCCCGCCGTTCCAGCATCGCCTCCACCAGCCGGTCCCCCTGCCGCGGCCCTTCGCTCGCCAGCAGATCGAGCGGGGCCAGGCTCAGCCATTTGCGGCGGCGCTTGTTGCGGCACCGGCTCAGGGTGATCGTGTATAGCCAGGTCGAGAAGGCCGACCGGCGCTCGTCGTACCGGCCGAGGTTCCGGAGCGCGTACACAAACGCGTCCTGGGTCACTTCCTCTGCGTCGTCGCGGTCGCCCAGCAGCCCCAGCGCCAGCCGCTCTACCAGCGGGCAGAAATGGTGATACAGCGCGGCACACGCGGCTTCGTCGCCCCGCGCGCCACGCGCCAGCCAGTCTCGCAGTTGCTCCGCGGGCAGTTCGGCAGGCTTCATTCAAACATTGTCCGATAGCACATAATACACGCTCAGCCGCCGGAATGCGCGCCGCGGCGGCTGAGGCCATCTTGCCACATACCCCTTAACCAAGGCTTAACGATTGCCCTACCCCTTTAGGATCTCATCCTGCGTGGGCACCGGGGTGCCCGCCTCCGCCAGGGCCAGGGGCGGCAGCTCCGCCAGCGACGCCAGGCCGAAGTGCTGCATGAACTCAGGCGTGGTGCAGTACAGGACGGGGCGGCCCGGTCCTTCCGCGCGGCCGGTCTCCTCGATCAGGCCCTTGCTCAGCAAGTTCTTGATGACGCTGTCGGAGTTGACCCCGCGGACGGCCTCGATTTGCGGGCGGGTGACGGGCTGCTGATAGGCGATGATGGCCAGGGCCTCCAGCGCGGCGCGGCTGAGGGGCGCGGCCGCGGCCAGCCCCAGGAACCGCTCCACCGCCGCCGCCGCCGCGGGCGCGGTGGTAAGCTGCACCTTGTCGCGGAAGCGCTGCAAGCTGAGGCCGCGCCGCGCATAGCTATCCGCCAGCCCGGCCAAGGCGGCCTCGATCTCGCGCGCGTGCACTTCCAGCGCCTCTGCCAACTGCCCCACGGTCACGGCCCCATCGGCGACAAACAGCAGCGCCTCCACCAGCGCTTCGAGGTCCAGCGGTTCGACCTCGGGCAGGGTCAGCGGCAGGGCCGGCTCAGGCGCGGCGCGAGGCGGCTCGTCGGCCAAGACGGGTTGGCTGTCCGGCACGACATCACTCTCAAGCGGTTCTTCAGCCGGCTCGGCGGCCGCGGGCACGCCCGCTTCGACCGCCGCCGTCGCTGGCGCATCGCCGCCCGCCTCGGCATCAGCCTCAACAGCGTCTTC
>CAZCEC010000009.1:74470-123391 GCA_964497615.1 uncultured Anaerolineales bacterium
TCGCCGGGTTCGAAGTCCGCCGCGGCCGGGATATCTGTTTCCGGCTCCATCTCAGCGGCGCGCTCCTCGGAGTCCGCCGACTCCGCTAATGGCTCGCCTGCCTCGTCGTCCACCGCAGTTGTTTCGAGCACCAGTTCGGGTTCCGGCGCAAGGGCGGCCGCTGCAACCGGCGGCATGTCCGGCTGATCTTCAGCGGCAGCGGGCTCCTCGGCGGGCTCCTCGGCGGGCGGAAAGGCCGGCGCTTCGGTTTCCGGGCCAGCCGCATCCTCGGGCTGGGTCTGGGAGGGCAAATCGCCTTTCAGCCAGGCCGGCATCGCGTCGTTATCGGTCGAATTCGGCATGCTATAATCCTGGCTCGAATGGAGGTGGCAGTATGGGACGCATAGGGTTGTTGGTACGGATCACTGTTGTCGTCGTTAGCCTGTCATTGGCCGGCCTGGCCTGCGATACTGGCCTCGGCGGCCCCACCCCGCCCGCCTCGCCCATTCCGGTCTCCACGGAAGCGGCCGGCGAGCTGGAAGCGCTCTGGGAGCAAGCCCTCGAAAACGCCGAGGACGGCGTGGTTCACGTCACCATGACCGAAGCGCAGGTGACCTCCTACGTCGCCCTCAAGCTGGCAGAAGAACCTGACTCGCCATTTGAGGACGTGCAGATCTTCCTGCGCGACGACAAGATCACTATGCAGGCCCAGGCCAAGGCAGGCAGCCTGAGCGTGCCGGCCCAGGTGGTGCTGGGCGTCACCACCGACGCAGACGGTCAACTGGTGGTGGCCCTGGAAGAAGCTGACTTTGGCCCCATGCCCGTGCCCCAATCCCTGCTGGAGAACGTCTCTGACGGCCTGAATGACCTGATTGCCGGCCAGATTGGCGCCGGCAATGAACGCTTCACCATCACCAGCATTGCCATTGCCGATGGACAAATGGCCGTCAGCGGCACGGTCAACCAGTAGCGCAGCGCCGCATTATACCATCGGCCCCCAGCCCAAAATGCCGGCGCGGCGCCGGCTGTGGCCGGTGCTGGCCCGCTGGCCGTTGGTGCTGGCCCTGGTGCTGGCCGCCTGCCAGTCGCCTGGCCCCGCCGGCCCCACGCCCGCCACCGCCGTCAATCTCACCATCCTCGTGGATGGCGACAGCCGGGCCTATACCTTCGAGCCAGGGCTGACCGTGCGCGAGGCCGTGGCCCACGCCGGCATCACCCTGGGCGAACTGGACCGCCTCAGCCCCCCGCCCTTCACCCTCATCGCCGAGGGCGCCACCATCGTCATCACCCGCGTCAGCGAGACCATCGAGACGGAAGAGGTGGTGCTGCCCTACCCCTCGGAGATCGTCCAGAACGAGGACTTGCCCGAGGGCGAGCGCCGCCTGCTCCAGGTGGGCCAGCCCGGCCTGGAGGAGGTGACCTACCGGCTGGTCTTCGAGGACGGCGTGCAGGTGTCGCGCAACATCGTGCGCCGGGTGACGGTGACCGAGCCGGTGCCGGAGATCATCATGGTCGGCACGCAGTGATCGTTCACCCTGGTGCCCATCAGCGGCACCCTGGCCTACATCAATGGCCGCAACGCCTGGGTAATGCGCGGCAACTCCGGCCAGCGCCTGCCCCTCACCACCTCCGGCGACCTGGACGGCTTCGTGTTCGAGCTTTCGCCCGACGGGCAATGGCTGCTCTTCTCGCGCGAGGCGCCGCCCACCAGCACGGCCCAGTTCAACACCCTCTGGGTCGTGTCCACCGTCCCCATCTCCACCACGCGCAGCCCCACGCGCACGGCGGCGGCGCCCCTCACCCTGCCCATCAGCAATGTGCTCTACGCCGAGTGGTCGCCCATCACGCCGCGCACCTTTGCGTTCACCACCGCCGAGCGCATCCCGCGGGCGCCCGGCTGGCAGGCCAATAACGACCTGTGGCTGGTGGGCTTCCGCCAGCAGTCCAGCCGCACGGTCCTGACCACCACGCGGCTGCTCGACAGCTCCGCGGGCGGCACCTACGGCTGGTGGGGCACCGGCTTCGCCTTTTCGCCCGCCGGCGACTCGCTGGCCTACGCCCGAGCCGACTCGATCGGCCTGATTGACTTCACCGTGCGCCCGCGCGTGCTCACCGCCACCGTCGTCATCTCCGAGCTGGTGCAGTTCACGCCCTATAACACCCACAGCGATTGGGCCTGGTACCCGGCCCTGCGCTGGGCGCCTAACGCGGAGATCATCTACACCATCACCCACGGCCCGCCCATCGGCCTGGAGGCCCCCGAGGACTCGCCCGCCTTCGACCTGGGCGCGCTCGCGGTGCCCGACGGCCTGCAATTCAACCTCATCCCCCGCGCCGGGATGTTCGCCAACCCCCTGCCCTCGCCCACCTTCACCCTGCCCAGCGGCGAGGTCGGCTACCGGGTGGCGTTTATGCAGGCCACCGACCCCAATAACTCGCCCTTCAGCAACTACCGCCTGGGCGTCATGGACCGCGACGGCAGCAACGTCCGCTTCATCTTTCCGCCTGAGGGCCAAGCCGGCCTGAGCACCAGCGAGGTCGAGTCGCTGGCCTGGTCGCCGCGCGGCGACCTGCTGGCCGTCGGCTATCGCGGCAACCTGTGGCTGGTCAACCCAGACACGGGCCTCACCCAGCAGATCACCGGCGATGGGCTGTACACCCGGCCGCGCTGGTCGCGCTGACCCAGGCCATGTGCCCGCTGGCCGCGCCTGCCCGCCGCGCCGCACCTGATTGCGCGCCAGCCAGTCAAGCATGAAGCGCCTTCTGTTTTTCCTTCATCTGTTGGCCGTGGCGGGTGCGCTGCTGGGCGCACTCGCGCTGGGCCATCAGTATCGGCGCGCCACCTTTGGCACGGTCGCGGGCCTGCCCGACGCCGCGCTTGCCAACCGCCCCGCCTCCATCAGCGGCATCAACATTGCCCTTGAGCAATACCCTGATCCGAGCGCAATTCTGGCCCAGGTGGCGGGCATCCCCTGGCTGCGGCAAACCTTCCCCTGGGATGCGATGGAGCTTGAGCCGGGAACGTATGCGTGGGAATCGTGGGACCGCCTCGTGGAGGCGGCCGAGGCGGCCGGCCATGAGTTCATAGCCGTCCTCAACTACGCGCCGAGTTGGGCGCGTGAGAGCGGCAGCCGCACCACACCACCCCGCTCCCCGGCGGACTTTGCGCGCTTCGTGGGTGCATTCGCGGCGCGTTATGGCGACCGCATAAACGTATATCAAATCTGGGACGAGCCTAACATCCTGCTAGGCTGGGGCGGCCAAGCGCCCTCCGCCGCCGCCTATGCCGCCCTGCTCCAGGCCGCCCACACCGCCATCCACGCCGCCGACCCCACCGCCACCGTGCTGGCCGCCGCCCTGGCCCCCACCGTTGAGGCCGGGCCGGACAATTGGAGCGATCTGCGTTTCCTCCAGCAGCTTTACGATTTGGGCGCGGGACCGTACTTCGACGGGGCGGCTGGCAAGCCCTACGGCTTCGATACCGGCCCCGCCGACCGGCTGGCTGACCCGGCCGTGCTCAACTTCTCGCGTTTCACTTTGCTGCGCCAGGTGATGGAGCGCAACGGCGACGGCGACAAGCTGTTGTGGGGCGGCAACTTTGGTTGGAACCGCGAACCCTCGCCCTGGGGGCACGTGTCCCCCAATGACCAGGTGGACTACACCATCGCCGCGCTCGACCGCGCCGAAAGCGAGTGGCCCTGGGCGGGCGTGCTCGCCCTGGAGACCCTTCAGCCTATCGTGCCCTCGGACGACCCGCGCTGGGGCTTCGCCCTGCTCAACTCAGACGGCTCGGCGACCGATCTGCTCATTGCCCTCCAACAGCGCGGTGCGGCCGCTTCCACTGCCGTCGCTGGCAACTATGGTCCGCAGCACCCTGCCGCCGCTTATACCGGCGCGTGGCAGTTCTCCGATCTCGGCGCCGACATCCCCGAGGACTACGCCAACGCTTCAGTGGTGATTGCATTCCGGGGCGCGTCGCTGGGCCTGCGCATCCGGCAGGGCGACTACCGCGGCTATTTCTATGTCTCGGTGGACGGGCAGCCCGCCAACCGCCTCCCCGCCGATGCGCGCGGCGCGTATCTGGTCCTGACCGCCCCGGAGGAAAACGCGCCGCAAGTGTCCACCGTGCTCGTCGCCGAAGGGCTTGACCCGGCCCGCACCCACACCGCCGTCATCGTTCCCGAGCGTGGCTGGGGCCAATGGGCGCTGGCCGGCTTCTCCGTGGGCGGCCCGCCGCCAGACCCCGCGTTCGGCTGGGGCTTCGCGGGGCTGGGCGTCTTCGCGTTGCTGGCGGGCCTGGGCGCGTGGTACTGGGGGCGCGGGCTGGGCTGGTCGTCGCTGGCGCGTCCCGTGCTATCGGCCTGGGACCGCCTCGGCGGCCTCGGCCAGATCGCGCTGGCGGCCGCGGCGGGCGGATTGCTCTACGTCACTTCCTGGCTCACCTGGGGCAATGATCTGGTCGCCGTCTCGCGCCGCTTTGGCGATACCGTACCGATCGCGCTCACTGCCCTCACCGCGGGCCTGTTCTACTTCTCGCCGTCACTGGTGCTGGCCCTGGCGGCGCTGGCGGCGCTCTTCCTTATAATCTACCTGCGCCCCGACCTTGGCCTGGCGCTCACGGCGCTGTTCATCCCGTTCTTCCTCCAATACCGGCTCCTGTGGCAGCGCGGCTTCTCCATGGTCGAGGTCTGCACCCTGCTGACGCTCGGCGCGTGGCTGCTGCGCGCCGCCCGCCCGCTGCTGGCGCGGCTGGCGCGGCCGCGGGCGGCCACGGCCTCGTCCGTTGAGCCGTCGCCCCCGCCGTTGAGCCCCTCGTTGCCTGGCGTCCTCGCCACCTGGACTCGGTTCTCCGGCCTCGATTGGGCGGTGACGGCCTACCTCATCATTGCCACCCTGAGCACGGTCTTTGCCGATCTGCTGCCCGTGGCCCTGCGCGAATACCGTCTCGTGCTGCTGGAGCCGGCGGTTTTCTACTTCCTCCTGCGCGGCGTGGACCTGGACCGGGCCGCCCTGTGGCGCATCGTGAACTGCTTCCTGCTGGGCGCGGTGGCGGTGGCCCTGGTGGGCGTGTATCAATTCGCTACCGGCACCGACCTGATCACCGCCGAAGAGGGCCTGGCCCGCATCCGCAGCGTGTACGGGTCGCCCAACAACCTGGCCCTGTATCTGGGCCGCGCGGTGCCTGTCGCCGCCGCCGCGATGCTGATCGGCACCGGCAAGTGGCGGCGCTGGGCCTATGGCGCGGCGCTGGTGGTGATGCTGGCCGCGGCGGCGCTCACCTTCTCCAAGGGCGCGCTGTTGCTAGGACTGCCGGCCGGGCTGGCGGTCGTCCTGATCGGCTGGCTGGGGCGGCGCGGCTGGTGGCTGGTGGGCGGCGGCGCGGCGGCGGGCGTGGCGGCCTTGCCGCTGCTGGCCCGTGTGCCGCGCTTCGCCGGCCTGCTGGACTTCTCCAGCGGCACCACCTTCTTCCGGGTCAAGCTGTGGGTCTCGGCCTGGCGCATGTTCCGCGATCACCCGCTCCTGGGCGTTGGGCCAGACAATTTCCTCTACCAATATCGCAGCCGCTACATCCTCCCCGAGGCCTGGCAGGAACCCAATCTCTCGCACCCCCACAACCTGGCGTTGGACTTCCTCAGCCGCCTGGGCCTCCTGGGATTGGCAGTCGGGCTGTGGCTCGTGATGGGATTCTGGCGCGCCGCCTTCAGCGCCTTCCGGAGGCTCGCCCGCCCAGCCGCCACTACGCGCCTCGCCCCCGCCGAGCGCCGCTCCCTGCTGGCGCTCACCGTGGGCCTGATGGGCCTGATCGCCGCGATGCTGGCCCACGGCCTCGTGGATCATGGCCTGTTCCTCGTGGACTTGTCTTTTGCGTTTTTCCTGGCCCTGGCCGCCATCCAGCACCTCCACCGCCTGGCCGCTGAAGCCTGAGCCGCGCTCCCTGTGTTACAATCCGCCCGCTAGGCACGGCACCATCTCGGTCACCACAAGGAACACTCGATCATGCGCATTCTCATCACGGGGGGCGCGGGCTTCATCGGCTCGCACCTCTGCGACCGCCTGCTGGCCGACGGCCACAACGTCGTGGCGATGGACAACCTCATCACCGGCAGCACCCGCAACATTCAGCATTTGGCTGGCCGCGACGACTTCACCTTCATCAAGCACAACGTCTCCAACTATATCTACCTGGAAGGGCCGCTGGACGCCGTGCTGCACTTCGCCTCGCCCGCCAGCCCCTCGCAGACCGCCGCCACCAGCTATCTGCAACTGCCCATCCAGACGCTCAAGGTGGGCGCGCTGGGCACGCACAACGCGCTGGGCGTGGCCAAGGCCAAGGGCGCGCGCTTCCTGCTGGCCTCCACTTCCGAAATCTATGGCGATCCCCTGGAGCATCCACAGACGGAAAGCTACTGGGGCCACGTGGATCCGGTCGGCCCGCGCTCCGTCTACGATGAGGCCAAGCGCTTCGCCGAAGCCATCACCATGGCCTACCACCGCACGCATAACGTGGATACGCGGATCGTGCGCATCTTCAACACCTATGGCCCGCGCATGCAGCTTGACGATGGCCGGGTGGTCCCGAACTTCGTCGGCCAGGCCATCCGCGGCGAGCCACTCACCGTCTATGGCGATGGCTCGCAGACCCGCAGCTTCTGCTATGTGGCCGATCTGGTGGAGGGCCTGGTCCGGCTGCTGCACTCGGACGAGCACCTGCCCGTCAACATTGGCAACCCCAACGAAGTCACCATCCGCGAGTTCGCCGAGGTCATCAACCGCATCACCGGCAACTCGGCCGGCATCCAGGTGATGCCCTCCGGCCGGACCCAGGGCGACCCGCAGCGCCGCCGCCCCGACATCGCCAAAGCCCGGCAAGTGCTGGGCTGGGAGCCGGCCACCGCGCTGGAAGACGGCCTCCAGCACACCATCGCCTACTTCCGGCAGGTGATCGCCTAGCGGCCATGCTTACGCCCGCCCTCGCCCGCCCGGCGCGCCTGCTCACACCGCCCCAGCGGTTCGCACTGCTGTGGGCGGCGCTGGCGGTCGGGTCAAGCCTGTTGGTGGCGGGCCTGCCCCTCAGCCTCAGCGTGCCCCTACTGGCGGGCGCACTGGCCGTGGGGCTCTCCCTGTGGGAGCCCGTTGCCGGGTTGGGACTGGCGATGTTGCTTGGCCCCGCCCGCGCCTATCTCAGCACCGCCTTTCCGGGCTTTCCCAGCGACGCCGGCCAAGTCTTCTTTGCCCTGGCCCTCGCCGGCTGGCTGGCCCGCGGCCTGGCCCTCCGCCGCCTGTCCCTGCCAACCGACCGATTGCTCCTGCCACTGGGTCTCTATCTGGGCGCTGGTCTCCTCTCGCTGACCGCCGCCGTCTCCCTGGAGGAGGGCCTCAAGGAACTCATCAAATGGGCCGAGGTTGGGGTGGCCATTGTCATCCTGCTATCGGAGGCACAGCGCGGGCGCGGGCGCGCCATTGTGGCCGCCGTGCTGCTGGCTGGGCTGGCGCAGGCTGCGCTGGGGGTGTGGCAGTTTCAGTTCCGGGGCGAGGGCCCGGAGCACTTTCGCCTCGCCAGCGGCCAGTACCGCGCCTATGGCACCTTCGAGCAGCCGAATCCCTTCGGAGGCTTCCTGGGCCTGCTGTGGCCGGTCGCGGCGGGGCTGGCCGCGGGCTGGCTGCTGCGTTCAGCCCGCCCACTTGCCGCCGCGCTGCCCTTTGGCCTGGCCGCCGCCCTGCTGGGGCTGGGCCTGGTGGTGTCGTTCTCGCGCGGCGCGTGGCTGGGGGCGGCGGCAGCGGGGCTGGCCCTGGCGGTGCGCCTCCCCCGCCGTTTGTGGATGGGTCTAGGACTGGTGGGCGTGGCTGGGGTCGCAGGCTGGCTGCTGCTGCGGGCCGGGCTGGTGCCGGGCAGCATCGCCGCGCGCCTGGGCGACCTGAGCGAATTCGCCACCGTGGCCGATGTGCGCGGCGCCAACATCAATGACGCGAATTTCGCCATCATCGAGCGGCTGGCCCACTGGCAGGCGGCGGACGCGATGGCGCGCGAGCACGTGTGGCTGGGCGTTGGGCTGGGCAACTATGGACCGGTCTATGCCCAATATGCTCTGCTCAACTGGCCCAACGCCCTGGGGCACGCGCACATGATATATTTGAACGTGCTGGCCGAAACCGGCGTGGTGGGTCTGTTGGCCTACCTGCTCTTCTGGGGCAGTGTGGTGGCCGCCACCCTGCGCATGATCGCGCGGCGCAGTGGCCCGGCGCGCGGGCTGGCCCTGGGCCTGCTGGGCGCGTGGACCCACTTGAGCGTCCATCAACTCGTGGACAATTTGTACGTCAACAACATTCACTTCACGCTGGCGGCGCTGCTGGCGCTGCTGGTGTGGCTCAAACAGGAAGGCGCTGCGTAGCCGCCCGTCGCCATGTCCAAAATCATGTCCTTCGCCCGCGCGAACCGCAAGGAAGGCAAACGGTTCGCCAAATTCATGGTGGTCGGCGCGATTGGCTTCGTCGTCGATGCCGCGGTTTTTAACCTCTGCGCGCACCTGCTGCACCTGCCGCAGATCATCGCGCAGACCTTCTCGTTTGCCGCCGCGATCGTCAGCAACTTCACCTGGAACCGCTATTGGACCTACCCGGACAGCCGCAGCAAACCCATCCGCCGGCAGTTGGTGCAGTTCACTGTTGTCAACCTGATCGGCTACGGCATCCGCACGGTGGTCTTCACCCTGGTCGGCGGGCCGTATCTCCGGCTTGTCACGGCGCAGCGCCTTGTGCCGCTGGAGGGCGACCTGGTTAAGGTCATTGCCGGCAACCTCACCCTGGGTACCGCCGTGGTAACGGTGCTGCTATGGAACTTCTTCGTCAACCGCTTTTGGACGTATAACGACGTTAGTTGAGGCGCGCATGGCCCTGCGAATCGGCCTCGACGTCACCTCAGCCGTGCGCCAGGGCGCCGGCATCGGCCGCATCACGCGCGAACTGCTCCGCGCCCTGACCCCGCTCGACCCAACCAATCACTACCGGCTGCTGTACGCTGCCCCGCTCGGCGCCGCCAACATCCCCCTCCCGCCCCTCGGCCCGAACTTCGCCCTCCGCCGCCTGCCCTTTGACGACATCTGGCTGGCGCGGCTGTGGCATCGCGCCCAACTGCCCCTGCCCGTCAACTGGCTCACCGGCCCATTGGACCTCTTCCACGCCCCGGACTTCACCCTGCCGCCCACACTGCCCAGCACGCGCACCCTGCTTACCGTTCACGACCTGTCGTTCATCCACGACCCCGAGGCCGCCATGCCTGTGCTGCGCGCCTACCTCAACCGCGTGGTGCCGCGCTCGGTGGCCCGCGCCCACCACGTCCTGGCCGACTCGCAGGCCACGCGCGCCGACGTCATCGCGCAGTTCGGCGTCGCCCCAGACAAGGTGTCTGTGCTCTACAGCGGCGTCAACCCGGTCTTCCAGCCGATGCGCGACCCGGCCGTCCTGGACGCCGTGCGCGCCCGCTACCACCTGGGCGCGTCGCCCTTTGTGCTGGCGGTCGGCACGCTGCAGCCGCGCAAGAACTACGCCCGCCTCATCCAGGCCGTGGCCCGCCAGCCCGACCCGGCCCTGCGGCTCGTCATCGTCGGCGGCAAGGGCTGGATGTACGACGCCATCTTTGCCCAGGTGGTCGAGAGCGGCATGCAAGCCCGCGTGACCTTTGCTGGTTTCGCCGCCGACGAGGACCTGCCCGCCCTATACTCGGCCGCCCGCGTCGTCGCCTATGTCTCCACCTACGAGGGCTTTGGCCTGCCCATCCTGGAGGGCTTTGCGTGCGGCACGCCGGTCGTCACGTCCAACGTTTCGTGCATGCCGGAGGTCGCGGGCGGCGCTGCGCTGCTGGCCTCGCCCACCGATGTAGACGAGCTGGCGGCCGCGCTGCATCAGGCGGCGACCGATGAGGGCTTGCGCGCCAGCCTGATCGCCC
The DNA here is from genome assembly GCA_964497615.1 of uncultured Anaerolineales bacterium. GTDB lineage: Bacteria > Chloroflexota > Anaerolineae > Anaerolineales > UBA6663 > CAZCEC01. Next base: position 84,393 of record CAZCEC010000009.1, read on the forward strand.
GCGGCCAGGCGCGCGCCCGCGCGTTTACCTGGGACCGGGCCGCCCGGCAACTCCTCGACACCTACACGGCCCTCGCCGCCGGCCACGCGCCGCCCCGCGGGGTTTGACGGGTGCGCCGCGTTGACTCCGGAGCAGAAAAGCCTACAATTGCGCCCGAACCGTCGCTGGAGGGCGCATCCCTGCCGCTGGACACCAACCATAGAGGAACATCATGGCCTACAAAGTCCTCGACGATAGTGATATCAAGGATTGGAACACCGAGTATCAGCGGCTGACGCAGGCGTTGGCCGGCGAGAACGATGAGGGCGAACGCGCCAAACTGACGGCTCAATTGCAGTCGCTCGGCACGCAGGTTGAAGAGCACTTGAACGGCGTGGGTCGCCAAATCCGCGCCTACTACGGCCAGCACAGCAAGAAGGTTGACAACTGGCTGCGCATGTCGGAGCGAGCCATCAAGGAAGCGCGCAAGGCGGCACAGGCCTACAAGAAGGACACCACCAAGGGAATGCCGGCCCAGATCCAGCAGGCGGCGGACGATATGCGGCTGTGGGTCAAGGCCATTACGGACGATGCCCAGGACTTTGGCGCGGCATGGTTCGGCTATCGGGCCAACATGGCCAGCAACGTGCCCGATAAGTATCAGTCCGGCTTCAAGACACTGCGCGCGAAGGTGATGGAAGACCAAAAGTCCATCACCATCACCAAGGCCAAAATTCAGGGCTATGTGTCTGAGGCGGAAGGCCTGCTGAAAGTTGCGGCCAAGGCCACCATGAAGGCCAGCATCAAAGCCGGCACCGGCGCCCAGCGCGACATCGCGTTGGCGCAGCAGGATGCGCGCGACCTGGCGGCCCAGATGGCGACCGAGCTTGACGAGCTGCGCAACCCGCGCGGCCTGGCCACCCAGCCAGCCGCCATTACCAACGGCATGCAGATGGCCAAGGCTGATGCCAAGAACAAGGCCTTCACCAGGACCCCTGCCAATGTGGCAACGGTCAACGCCCGCAAGAAGACCTTTGAGAGCGGCATCAAGCTCATGCGGACCAAGGCCGCCAGCATGGAAAAGCTGCTGGCCACCAAGACCAAGGGTTTCCGCAACCGCGAGTTGAGCGACCCGGTGGTGAAGGCTGAGATCAAGAAGGCCCAGCGCAGCCTGAAGGACGCCCAGGCCGACCTGAAGGTGAGCGAGACCGAAGCGAAGAAGGGCCGCGACGCCATCGCCGAAATCGAGAAGCGCTGGGCGAAGAAGAAGTAACCCGCCGCACGCCGCTTGCCTGGCAAGCGCCAAGGACTGCGGGGCCTGTGCCCTGCCGCCCGGAGACCATGTCTGCTCAACAGTTCCCCATCTACACCACCCGCGGCGACTGGGCCGCCATGCTCATCGGCCGCTTTCTCTACAATACCCTGGGCGAGTGGATCGGCTGGATCGACGCCCAAGGCCAGGTCTTCAACGTGCGCGGCATGTACGTCGGCTGGCTCAATCGCGATTTCCGCGTCCTCAGCAAGCGCTCGCTGGGCACACACCCGCGCCGCGACCCGCCGCCACGTCAGCCGCGGGTGCGCCTGCCCAACAGCGTCCCCCTGCCGCCCCTCATGTCCGACCTCACCTACGACACCATTGATGTCTTCGAAGAAGCCGCCTTCCGCCTCGACCCGCTGGACATGGATCAGGTCCAGGACATTGACTAACCCGCCCCCGCCCCAAGGCCCCGACCAGACCCCGCGCCGGGTGCCCGACTCGCGTGTGTTCCTGGCGCAGCTCATGGGCCCCGGCGAGGCCAATCTGCACGGCAACGTCCATGGCGGCCACATCATGAAGCTGATGGACGAGGCGGGCGCATCGGTCGCCATCCGCCATGCACGGCGCGAGGTCGTCACCGTAGCCGTGGACCAGGTGCTCTTTCGCGAGCCCATTCACCTGGGCGATCTGGTCACGCTGACCAGCGAATTGACTTACGTGGGCCGCAGCTCGATGGAGGTTCGCATCGAGGTCTCCGCCGAGAATCTGCTCACGGGCGAAACCACCCACACCAACACCGCCTACTTCGTCTACGTCGCCCTTGGCCCCGACGGCCGCCCCGCCGCCGTGCCGCCCCTCCTGCTGGAAACCGACGAGGAGCGCCGCAACTGGGAGGCCGCCAAGGAGCGCCAGGCCTACCGGCTGGCCCAGCGCGACCGCCAGGCGAGCGCCTAGCCGTGCCCATCCCGTCCTCCCTCAAGGACCTCATCGAGCAGGCGTCGGCCCAGCGCTTCCTGCGCGTCGCCTCCCCCGAGCCGCGCAGCCTGGCCGAGCCCCATCCCTTCCCTTTCCTCGCCCTGGTGGCCCAGCGCGAGATGAAGCTGGCCCTGCTGCTGGCCCTCATCAACCCCGGCATCAGCGGCGTGCTGCTGGTGGGCCCGCGCGGTACTGGCAAGACCACCGCCGTCCGCAGCCTGTCGGACCTGCTGCCCCTGGTCAACCGCTCGGCCTGCCCCTACGGCTGCCTGCCCGAGGACGTCGAAACCGGCGGCCTGGATGCCGTCTGCCCGGACTGCGCCAAGAAGTACGGCCAGGGCGACCCGCTCACCTTTCCCGACCCGGTGCGGCTGGTGGAGCTCCCCCTGCACGCGCGCCTGGAAGACGTGGTCGGCGGGTTGGACGACCGTGGCACGCAGACCAACCGCATGGCCCTGCGGCGTGGCATCCTCAGCCACGCCGACCAGAACCTGCTCTACATTGACGAAGTTAATTTGTTGCCGGATGCCATCAGCGATGCGATCCTCGACGCCGCCGCGCAGGGGGTCTATACCGTCCGGCAGGGCGCTCTGGCCGCCACCTATCGCTCGCGCTTCGGCCTCATCGGCTCGCTCAACCCCGAGGAGGGCCGCCTGCGCCCGCAGATCCTCGACCGCTTTGGCCTGCGGGTGGTGGTGCGCGGCCTGGCCGACCCCGCCGAACGGCTGGAGGCCTATCATCGCGTGCGCGCCTATGCCGCCAGCCCCCAGGCCTTTATCGCCGCCTATGCCGACCAGACCCTGGCCGCGCGCGACGAGATTCAATCCGCCCGCCAGCGCCTGCCCGACGTGCGCCTGAGCCCCGCCGCCGAACGGGCCGGGCTGGAGCTGGTGCGCCGCCTGGGCGTGGATTCGCTCCGGGCCGAGATCACCCTGTTCGAGGCCGCCCGCGCTATGGCCGCCGCCGATGACCGCCTAAGCGCCGAAGCAGCCGACATCCGCGAGGCCGCGCCGCTGGCCCTGCGGCTGCGCCGTTCGCCCTTCATGCACGAATACTTCACGGCGCAATCGCAAGAGGAAACCGACATCCAGACGATGCTCGATTCCGTCCTGCCCGCCTCCAGCACACCACCAGGGTAAGCCTTCGAGCACTGTTCATCCTTCATCCTTCATCCTTCATCCTTCATCCGTCGCCCATGCGCCTCCCCCGCCTCGCCCTCCTCCTCGCCGCCATCGGCTATTGGCTCCCCTGGCTCACCCACCCCGCCGCGGCCTTGCGCCTCAACGGCTATGAATTGTCGGAGTGGATCACATTCCTGCCGGGCGTGCGCGATGGCAGCCTGTCGCTCACCCGGCTCCAGTTCTTGCTGCCCCTGGCCGGCCTGGCCCTGCTGTGCGCCCTGGTCGCCATCCGGCCCGCCCAGCGGCTGGCCCTGCCGCCATTGGGCGCTGGGGCGCGCCCGCCCGCCGCCCCGCGCACCGGTCTGGCCGCCTTGTTGCCTTCTGTCGGCGGCCTCGCTGGCTGGGTGACTCTGCTGGCCGGCCTCATCTTCGCCTTCGTGGTGCTGCCGCCCTACCCCTACCTGCTCACGGCCCATGCCGACCCGGAGTTCCGGCCCCAACTCATCGTCGCCATTTTCACCGTTCTGGCCTTTGTCGTGCTGGTGTACCTTCCGGCTGACCTGAATGCCGTGGTGCAGATCGTCCTGGCGATGGCGGCCATCGCCAGCGCGGTGCCGCCGCTGCTGGCGGTGCGCCCGGCCGCCAACGAAGTGCTCGGCGCGGCGTGGCCGTTGGGCCTGGGGTGGCCCCTGCTGCTGGCTGGGCTGGCCGGGTTGGCGTGGCTCGCCCTAAGGCGGCTGTTTAGCCCGCGGACGTAGACTGCAACTTTTCGAGGCCCGACCCTGTAGTACAGATGATAGATGCTCGACACGAGCGATCCAGCCCTGGTACGGCGCACCCGCGCGGGCGAGGCGCAGGCCTTCGGCGAACTCGTCCAGCGTTACCAGCAGTCCGTCTTTGGCGTGTGCTACCGGCTACTGGGCGACCGGGCCGAGGCGGAAGACCTCACCCAGGAGGCGTTTATCCGGGCCTATCAGCGTCTCGATAGTTTCAACCTCAGTCGGCCGTTTGGCCCGTGGATGCGCAAGCTGGCCGCCAATGTGTGCCTCAACCATCTCCAGCTTCGCCGGCAAATCCATCTGCCGCTGGATGATGAACTGGAGGCCAGCACTGAAACGCCGTCCGCGAGCGACCCGGCGGCGGAGATTGAATCCACCGAGCAGACCGAAGCAATCCGCGCCGCCCTGCTGCGCCTGCCGCCCCACTACCGCGCCGTGGTGGAGTTGCGTCACTTTCAGGAGTTGAGCTACGCCGACATTGCCGCTGCCCTGGATTTGCCGGTCAGCGACGTCAAGAGCCACCTCTTTCGGGCCCGCAAACTGCTCGCCCAGCACCTCGCCGCCAGCCTGTGACGCCTATGAGCCACCTCACCGACGAAACCCTGAACGAGTACCTCGACGAGGCCCTGCCGCCCGCCGCGCGCGCCGCCGCCGCCGCTCACCTCGCCGATTGTGCCGCGTGTGTGGCCCGCCTCGCCTCGCTCCAGGGCGTAGTTGCGCGGTTCGAGATGTTGCATGTGCCCGCCCTGTCTCGCGATCTGTCGGCAGGCGTGCTAAGGGCCATCGCCCAGCCGAATGCCCCCGCGCCGCGGCCTGCCCTGCGGCCCGCGCTCAACTGGGTCTTTGCCGCCCAGGTCGTGGCCGCGCTGCTCCTGTTGGCGGTGGCCTGGCCGGTGGTGTCTTCATTGGCCTCCGCCTGGCTCAACACTGGAACAGGGTTCGGGCTGGGGCTCCGCGAGGCGCTGGCCGAAGTACAGGCGTGGTTCGCCTTTATCGCCGACCCGGCGCGCGCCGTGGAGCAGGGCTGGGCCGGTCTGCGCGGCTGGTGGCTTGAATTGGGGGCCACCGTAGACTTGAGTTGGCCGGCCGCTGCTTTGGGGCCGGTCGAGGCGGGCCTGCTGGCGGCGGCCGCCCTCGGCCTGTGGCTGGTGGGCAACGGCCTGCTGCTGCGCCAGCCGATATCCACCTTCCTGCGGAGACGTTCATGAACGAGCTTACGCGCCTGGTCGCAGTGGCGGTCGCCGGGGCCGTCAGCCTGGCTGCCTTCTTCGTTGTCGTGGCCGCCCTCTTTCCAGACCGGGTGGCCCGCGCCCGCGCCGCGGCGGGCCGCGCGCCGGGCCGGTCGTTCTTTATTGGCCTCGTCAACGCGGTATTCTTCTTTGCATTGATCCTCGCGCTGCAAGCCATCGCCACTGCCACCGGCATCCAGTTGTTCGGCATTCCGGCGGTCCTCCTGCTGGCGCTGGTGTGCATCGCCACGCTGCTTGGGCTGGGAGGCGTCGTCCAGCTAGTGGGTGAACGTGTGCTGCCAGAGCGCGGCCACTACCTGCGCGTCGCGGCCGGCGCTGTGGTCATCGGCGCGGGCTGCGCCCTGCCGTTCGCGGGCTGGTTTGCGCTGCTGCCGTACGTTGCAATCCTGGGCCTGGGCGCATTCGCCCTGAGCTTCTTTGAGCCATCCAAGACTCCGTAAGCATGTTCTGGAAGCGAAAGCCCCGCCCACGCCAACCGCCTGCCGACTCGGAACTGGCCGCGCTTCAGGCCTCCCTCTCCGAGCGGCAGGAGAGGGTGGCGTCGCTGGAACTCGACCTGCTGAACTCGCGCCTCGAGATGGCCGAGTTCAACGCCGAGCTTGAGCGCCGGCTGGGCCACTACCAGCGCCGCCTGGAGGCGTTGAGCGCCGATATCGCCGAGGCGCGCCGCCTGTCGGCCCGCCGCACCCTGTGGGGCGACCGCGCCGACTCGCCCGACTTGCCCGATGACTCCGTCGCCCAATATCAGCGCATGTGGGGCGTTGGCCCTGCGCCCGATCTGCCCGCGCCCCCGCCCGCGCCGCCCGCGCCCGACTCGGCCACTGACGCCGAACTGAAGCGCCTCTACCGCCTGTTAGCCAAGCGCCTGCACCCCGACCTGACAACTGATCCGCTTGAGAAGGAGCGCCGCGCCGGCCTCATGGCGGAAGTCAACTCCGCCTACGGCGCGCGCGACCTGGCCGCCCTGCGCCGCCTGGCCGAAGCGCCCGATGCGGCGCCTGAACCGCCGCCCCCGCCGCGACCCCCCACCCGTGCGGAAACCCTGGCCGCCCTCCAGACCGAGATTGAGCGCCTGGATGCGCTGGCCCTCGACCTCGAACAGCAACTCGACGCATTGGCCGCCACCCCGGCGGTGCAGCTCAAGCTCGAAGCCACCTTTGCCCGCCGCGCCGGGCGCGACCTCATCGCCGAAATGGCCCTCGACCTCCAGGCAGATATCCGCCGCGCCGAAGCCGACCTCGCCGCCCTTCGATAACTCAACCAGCCGGCCCGGCCAAACTGCGCAGCGCGGCGGGCGGGCAGTGACGCCATGCGTGGCGAGCCTCTGCCGCTTCAGCCCGCATCCCAATTGAACTGCAACTTATCCAACGTGGCTCCTGTAATACCAGATAACAACGGTATTCAAAGGAGCATTCCCCATGGCAGACGTTTCCGCGATCTTCGGCATCCTGCTTACGTTGGGCATCGTCTTCCCCGGCCTGCTCACGGCCTGGTGGCTGTTGTTCCCCGCCACCGTGGAGCGCGCCCGCCTGCGGCTGGATCACTCCCCGTGGTCGTGCTTCTGGCTGGGCGGCGTCATCACCGCGGTGCTGGTTGTGCCCGTCGTCATCCTGCTGGCCCTGCCCATCGGCCCGGCCAAGCTGGCGGGCTGGGGCCTCATTTTCCTGACCCTCACTTTCGCCAGCCTGGGCGCGGCGGGCCTGGCCGCGAAGATGGCTCTCCGCCTCCAGGCGCGCGGCGAGAACACGGTTGTGTCGCCAGGCGCCTTTGTCCGCGCCGCCATCGCTCTGGAGTTGGCAGCCGCTTTCCCCGTCATCGGCTGGTTCGTCCTCATCCCACTTGCCATCGTCACCGCGCTCGGCGCCACGGTATTTGCCCTGCTGCGCTGGGTCCCGGCTCGCGCGCCGGAAACGGCCCCCCGCGCCGTCAGCCTCTAGCACCCGCCATGACCCCGCCCCTCTCTCGCCGCGACTTCCTGCGCCTGGCTGGCCTTGTCGGCGCCAGCGCCGCGGTGGCGGCCTGCGCGCCGGTCTACTCGCGGCTCGGCGGCCCGGCCGAACCGTCCGCCGTCGAACCTGTGCCCGCGCTGCCCGCCCGCGATTGGCTGGCCCTCAGCCGCCTCACCTTCGGCCCGCGCCTGGCCGAACGGTCGCGCGTGGCGGAGATCGGCCTGGGCGCGTGGATCGAGGAGCAATTGGCCCCCGCCGCGCTGGACGACGCCCCGGCCGACTGGCGCCTGCGCCAGTTCGAGACGCTCACCCTCGCACCCGACGACCTGGCGAATATGGGCAATGAGCTGTTCGACAACCTGGACAAGAGCGCCGTACCCGCCGAGCTGCGCCAGGCGACGCTCATGCGGCAGGTGTACAGCCGCCGGCAGCTCTACGAGGTGATGGTCGAGTTCTGGAGCGACCACTTTCACATCAGCGTGGACAAGGGCGACTGCTGGTTCCTCAAGACCGTGGATGACCGTGAGGTCATCCGCCCGCACGCGCTGGGCCGCTTCCGCGACCTGTTGTGGGCCTCGGCCCACTCGCCCGCCATGCTGGTCTATCTGGACAATCAGGCGAACTTGCGCGAGGCGCCCAACGAGAACTACGCGCGCGAGCTGCTGGAACTGCACACGCTGGGCGTGGATGGCGGCTACACCCAGGCCGATGTGATGGAGCTGGCCCGCGCCCTCACGGGCTGGACCGTCAAGGAGAAGTTCTGGCGCGGAGAGTTTAGCTTCAACCCCGACTTTCACGACCTGGAGCCAAAGACCGTGCTGGGCCTGCGCCTGGAGCCGGACGGGCAAGCCGAGGCGGAGCGGGTGCTGGAGCATCTCGCCGTCCACCCCGCCGCCGCCGGCTTTATCGCCTTCAAGCTCGCCCGCCGCTTCATCGCCGACGACCCGCCCGCCGACCTCGTGGCCCGCGCCGCCCAGGTCTTCGTCAGCACCGAGGGCGATATCACCGCCGTGCTGCGCGCCCTCCTGCTCGACGGGCTGGCTGGCCCGGAACCGTTGGCCGCCCCCAAGCTAAAGCGGCCTATTCACTTCGTGGCTTCCGCGCTGCGGGCCCTCAATGCCGAGACCGACGCCGGCCCCGCCCTGCACGACTACCTCATCCGCCTGGGCCAGCCCTACTTTGGATGGCCCACGCCCGACGGCTACCCCGATGTCGCCGCGCCGTGGTCGGGCAACCTCATGCCGCGCTGGCAGTTCGCCCTGGCCCTGGCGCGCGGCGAGATTGCGGGCACGCGTTTCGAGCTGTCCCCCCTATTCTCAGAAGGCGACCCCGCCTGGGCCGCAGTCCTGTTGAGCACCCGCATCCTGGGGCAGCCGCTTGCACCCGAAGCATCCGCGGCGCTCCTCACCAGCCTGAAGGCCGCCGGTGCGAGCGCAGACGAACTGCCCGGCATCTTGACCGCTGGCCTGTTGGCCTCGCCGGCCTTTCAGTGGCGCTAGGAGAAAGCCATGTCCCTGACCGACACTCGCCGCCGCTTCTTGGAGTCCGCTGCCGTCCTCGGGGGCACCGTGGCCTGGCCCGCCTGGATGCCGCGCCTGGCCTTCGCCCCCCGCCAGACCGCCCCGCGCGGCGATACCCTGGTAGTCGTCTTCCTGCGCGGCGCGGCCGACGCCCTCAACGTCGTCGTGCCTCACGCCGAAGCCGCCTACTACGCCCGCCGCCCCACCCTCGGCATCCCCCGGCCGGATGACCGCCGCGCCGCCGCAAGTCTGCGGGCGTTGGACCTGGATGGCTTCTTCGGCCTGCACCCGGCACTGCGGCCCCTCCTGCCCGCCTGGCAGGCCGGCCACCTCGCGCCTGTCCACGCCTGCGGCGCGCCCGACGAGTCACGCAGCCACTTCCGCGCCATGGAACTGATGGAACGTGGCGTGGACGACGAGCGCGGCCCGGCCTCCGGCTGGATTGGCCGGCACCTGGCCAGCGCCAACACCGGCAACGCCTCCCCCCTGCGCGCCGTGGGCCTCGGCCAACTGCCCCAGCGCAGCCTGAGCGGCGCGGTGCCCGTCTCCGCCCTGCGCTCGATTGCCGACTTCCACCTGGGCGGCGACGCCCGCGCCGTCGCGCAGATGCAGGCCGCCCTCACCTCGCTCTATGGCGGCCCCGAACCCCTCAGCGTGGTGGGCCAGGAGACCCTGGATATCCTCGACACCCTCCAGGCGCTCGACCCGCTCGGATATGCGCCCGCCGGGGACGCGCGCTACCCGGAGAGCGAGTTTGGCGTGGGTCTGCGCCAGGTGGCGATGCTGATTAAGGCCGAAGTGGGGTTGGAGGTGGCCGCCGTGGACGTGGGCGGGTGGGATACGCACTTCGCGCAGGGCGGCAGCGAGGGGCTGATGGCGGGCCTGCTGGCCGATCTGGCCGCCGGGCTGGCCGCCTTCCACGCAGACCTGTACGACCACGCCAGCCGCCTGACCATCGTGGTCATGTCCGAGTTTGGGCGGCGCGCCCAGGAGAATGCCAGCCTCGGCACCGACCATGGGCACGGCAGCCTGATGCTGTTGCTGGGCGGCAATGTCGTGGGCGGGCGCATCCACGGCCGGTGGCCCGGCCTGGGGCCAGACCAACTCATCGGCCCCGGCGACCTGGCGGTCACCACCGACTACCGCGATGTACTGGCAGAGGTCTGCGTCAAGCGCCTCAACAACCCGGATGTGCGCGCCGTCTTTCCGGACTACGCCGCCACGCTCCACGGCTTCGTGCGGCAGCGTTAAACAACAAAGGGCGAGCAATGGTGCTCGCCCTTATCCACGGGGCTGGGCCGGAGCGCCGGGCTAGGCCTTTTTGATGCGCGGCTCCAGATAGGCGACCGCTTCGCCCACGGTGGTGATCTTCTGTGCGTCTTCGTCCGAGATTTCGCCGCCGAACTTCTCCTCGAACGCCATGATCAACTCCACCAGGTCGAGCGAATCCGCTTCCAGGTCCTCGCGGAACCGGGCTTCGGGGGTCACCTTCTCTGGGTCAGCGCCAAGCAGTTCGACGATGATGCCCTTGACTTGTCCAAGCGTGTCAGCAGTATCAGGCGTATCAGTCATATCGGTCTCCTTCGAATAGTCGGGGATAAGCTGCCCCATTGTATGTCGCGGTGGAGGCTTGTCAAGACGGCCCCTGCGAACACTGACCGGCGGTCATTTTATTTGACACCGGCTAGACCGGCTGGTAAGATAGCCCCTCACTCGCGCACCCCCATTAACACCCGTCTATGACCGAAGTTACGGGCACCGCGTCCCGCAAGGCCGACCACATCCGGATTAACCTGGAAGAGGATGTCCGCTCCGGCCTGACGACCGGGCTGGAGCGTTTGCGCTTCGTCCACGAGGCCCTGCCCGAGCTGGACCTGGCCCAGATTGACACCACTCTCACCCTGTTTGGCAAGCGCCTGGCCGCCCCTGTGCTCATCTCCTCCATGACGGGCGGCACCGGCGAAGCCCGCCTCATCAACCGCAACCTGGCCGCCGCGGCCCAATCGGCCGGCATCGCCATGGGCCTCGGCTCGCAGCGCGCCGCCGTGGAAGACCCCTCCCTGGCCGGTACCTTCCAGGTCCGCGACCTCGCCCCCGACATACTGCTCTTTGCCAACCTTGGCGCGGTTCAACTCAACTACGGTTACGGCGTGGATCAATGCCGCCGCGCGGTGGACATGCTCCAGGCGGATGCCCTGATCCTGCACCTCAACGCCCTCCAGGAGGCCGTGCAGCCCGAGGGCGACGGCAACTTTGCCGGGCTGGCCGCCAAGATCGAGGCCGTCTGCCGCGCCCTGCCGGTGCCCGTCATCGCCAAGGAGGTCGGCTGGGGCTTTTCCACCCGCGCCGCCCAACTGCTTGCCAATGCGGGCGTGGCGGCGATTGATGTGGCCGGCGCAGGCGGCACCTCCTGGTCACAGGTGGAGATGCACCGCGCCAAGACCGACGCTCAGCGCCGCATCGCCGCCGCCTTCATTGACTGGGGCATCTCCACCGTGGAGGCCATCCGCAACGTGCGCGCCGCCGCGCCGGGCCTGGTCGTGTTCGCCTCTGGCGGGCTGCGGGGCGGCATTGATATCGCCAAGTGCGTGGCCCTGGGCGCCAGCCTGGGCGGCCTGGCCAGCCCCTTCCTCAAGGCCGCCGCCATTTCATCCGACGCTGTCGCCGCCGCCATCGCCGAAATCACCCGCGAGCTGCGCATCGCCATGTTCGCGGCCGGCGCCGGCACCCTCGCCGCCCTTCAGGCTACCCCCCTTGTCGAAGCCCAGCCCTAAGCTGCCGATTCATCCTTCATAATTCATCCTTCCCGCATGACTCTCGCGTCCCTCGCCCCCGCCTACCTTGACGCCCTGGAGGCCGAACTGCGCCTCGCGGTCGGCTCCGAGCGCGCTCACCAATCCGATCATGCCCCCATGGGCGCGGAACGGCTGGGCGAGTACTATGCCATGCTGGAATATCACCTGGGCTGGGGACCGGGCCTGGCGCACGGCAAGCGGCTGCGTCCCCTGCTGTGCCTGCTGGCCTGCACCGGCGCGGGCGGCGATTGGCGGCAGGCCCTGCCTCTGGCCGCCGCCATTGAGCTGATCCACAACTTCTCCCTCATCCACGACGACATCCAGGACAACAGCCCCCTGCGCCACGGCCGGGCCACGGTCTGGTCGCGCTGGGGGGCGGCCCAGGCCATCAATGCCGGCGACGCCATGTTCACCCTGGCCTTTCTCGCCCCGCACCGCCTGACGGCCGTCGGCATCGCTCCGGAGACCACGCTGCACGTCTTGAATGAACTCAAGCGCACCTGTCTCGCGCTGACGCAAGGGCAGTATCTGGACATGTCGTTCGAGCAGCGCGAGCGCGTGACCGTGGACGAGTACCTGGCGATGATCGAGAAGAAGACGGCCGTGCTCATCGCGGCCGCCACGCACCTGGGCGCGTGCCTGGCCGGCGTCTCGCCCGAGCGCGCCCGCGCCTTCCACAACTACGGGTTGAGCCTGGGCTTGGCCTTTCAGCTTCAGGACGACTTGCTGGGCATCTGGGGCGACCCGGCCGTCACCGGCAAGTCCGCCGCGAGCGACCTGGAAAAGCGCAAGAAGAGCCTGCCCGTGGTGTATGGGCTGGAACGCTCGCCCGAGTTCGCCGAGGCTTATGCGCGGTCCCACGCTCCGGAAGAGGACGTTAGTCGCCTTGCTGAGCGCCTCGAAGCGCTGGGCGCCCGCGACTACGTGAGCGACGCCGCCCACGAGATGACGGGCCGCGCCCGCGCCGCGCTGACCCTGGCCGCGCCGGCCGGCCCAGCGGGTGAGGCGCTGGATGAATTGACCGATCAACTACTGAACAGGACGCAATAGACTATGCCAAACCCGGCCCGCCCCTGGCGCATTGCCCTGTTCGTGCTCCTCCTCGCTGGCCTGGCGTGCGCCGGCCCGTTTGCGCCCGCGGCCACCGTCCCGCCCGCCACAACCCTGCCCCCCACCCTCCAACCGGGTCCGACCGACGCGCCAACTGCCACCACCGAGATTGAGCCGACCGATGAGGCGGCCCCCACCGACGCCGTCCGCCTCACCACCGAGGAATTGCTCGACAGCCTCGGCGCAGAGCCGTGCCCCGACAGCGACTTCACCTGCGTCACCCTGAGCGTGCCCTTGGACCACTTCGACGCGGGCCGCGGCACCAGCCTCGATGTGACCTTTGCCGTCTTGCCCGCCACCGGCGAGCGCCAGAGCATGTTCGTCACCGCCACCGGCGGGCCGGGCTACGCCGGGCTGGCCTCTGCCGACAGCTACACCAGCGCCTTCGACCCCGGCCTCACCGAGCACTTCGACATCGTCTTCTTCAACCAGCGCGGCCTGGGCGAAGCCGACGGCGTGCAGTGCCCCAACGCCGCCGCCGCGTTCTATCAGGCGGACTGGCAAACCGCGACGCCCGAGCAGCGCCAGGCCTTCACCCTCAGCGCCGAAGCCATGGCCCGCGACTGCGTGGCTGAAATGGGCCCCGACGCCGCTGCGCTGCTGCCCTACCTCGGCACCGCCCAGGCCGTGGAAGACCTGGAAGTCTTTCGCGCGGTGATGGGCGACGAGCAGTTCTGGCTGTATGGCGAGAGCTATGGCACCCAGTTCGCCCAGACCTACGCCGCCGCGCACCCCGACCGGCTGGCCGGCCTGATCCTCGACGGCACCGTGGACCTGACCCTCACCGGCACCCAGTTCTATGAGCAGCAGGCGCGGGCCTTCGCCGATGTCCTGGACATGACATTCCAGGCGTGCGCCGAGATGCCCGACTGCACCGCGGACTTTGAGGCCGCCGGCTTCCCGTCAGCGGCCGCCGCCTACGACGACCTCGCCCTCCGCCTGAGCGCCGGCACCATCGCCCTCAATTTCCCGCTGCCCTCCGGCGATAGCGAAGAACGCACGCTCACGCTCTCCGACCTGGAGACCGCCGCCGCCGGCTACGTCTACTCGGAAGACTACCGGATGCAGTTCGTGCGCGCCCTGGCCACGGCCGCCCGCGGCGACCTGACCTTGCTGGCCCGCCAGGTCTATTCATCGCTTGGCCTGGACCCAGAGACTCTCGAACCCTATCTCGATCCGACCTACTCGGATGCGGTGTACTATGCCGTGGAGTGCCAGGACTACGCTTACCCCGGCGCTACGCCCGCCGAGCGCGCCGCCAACTACTTCGCCGAGGGCGAGGCGTTTCTGGCCTCCGCGCCGCGCATGGCCTCCATCTACTTCGGCGACCTGCCCTGCGCCTTCTGGCCGGCCGCCGCTACCGACCCCACGCGGCCCGCGCCGCTGAGGGCCGAAGGCATCCCCACCCTGGTGCTGGGCGCCACCGCCGACCCGGCCACGCCGGTTGGCAATGGCGAGGCGGTCTTCAGCCGGCTGGACGATGGCTACCTGATTACGACGAACGGCGGCCCGCACGTCATCTTCGGCCGCGGCAACGCCTGCCCGGATGACCAGGTGACGGCCTTCTTGCTCGACGGCGAATTGCCCGCCGAGCGCGAAACCATCTGCGATGGGTACGTAATGGACGATTACTACATCCTGTCACCGGTCACGGCCGCCGAGTTCAGGGATGCGCTGGATGCCATGTGGGCCTTCGACATCGAGGTCTTCTACCTGCCCGAATACTACGACTGGGACTATTACACGCCCACGGCTGTCGGCTGCACCTACGGCGGCGCGCTGGCCTTTGAGCCGGCGGACACCGGCCACACCTTTGCGATTGAGGGCTGCGCCTTTACGCAGGGCTTCGTGCTCACTGGTCAGGGGGCTTACGAGGACGAGAGCGGGACGCTCACCTTCGACGTTACCGTGGCCGGCGACGCCGAGGGCGAACTGCACTACGAGTATCTGGACGACGGCACGATCAACGTCACCGGCACGTATGCCGGCGAGGACGTGGACCTCACACAAACTCCCTGAACACGCGGTTCCCCAGCAGACGCCCGCCGGGCGTGAGCCGTGCGCCGCCCGCGTCCCAGGCGATGAGGCCCAGCGCGCGCAGATGCCGCAGCGGCCGCCCAAAGGCCGCCTCCAGCCCCACGCCAAACCGCGCCTGGAAGCCGGTCTCGGACACCCCCTCGCCCACCAGCCGCATCCCCAGCATCATCGTTTCGCCCATCGCGTCTTCACGCGACACGCGCAGGCGGTCCACCGCCGCGGGCGAGAAGGGGAAGTCCTGCGGCGCGCCGTCCCTCAGCCGGGCGATGTAGGCGGCCGGGGCCAGCACGTTGGAATAGCGCCAGCCCGCCGCGCTGCCGTGCGCCCCCGCCCCAAAGCCCAGGTAGGGCAGGTTGCGCCAGTATTGCAGGTTGTGGCGGCAGCGGAAGTCGGAAGTCAGAGATCGGATACCAGACGATGTCCGTCCGGCCTCTGGCGCCGGACTTCCAACGTCCAGGCTCCAATTCGATATCTCATACTGCCGGTAGCCGCGCGCCGCCAGGGTTTCGGAGGCGTAGGTGTACATCTCCGCCGCCAGATCCGGGTCCGGGATGGGTAATAACCCGCGCTGCACCCACGACCGCAGCGGCGTGCCGTTTTCCAGCGACAGTGCATACAGCGACAGGTGTTCTGGCTCCAGGTCCAGCGCCCGCAGCACGGTCGCCTGCCAGCGTTCCAGGGTCTGGTGCGGCAGCGCGAAGATCAGGTCCAGGTTCAGCCCCCGGCTGCCGCGGTCGAAGCCCGCCGCCCGCGCCAGGCGCACCGCCGCCACCACGTCTTCAAACGTGTGCAGGCGGTCCAGCAGCTTCAATTCCCACGCGTGTGAGGACTGCACGCCGAACGACAGCCGGTTGACGCCCAGCGCCCGCAGCCCGGCCAGGTAATGGGCGTCTACGGTGCCTGGGTTGGCCTCCAACGTGATCTCGCAGTCCGGCGTCAGCCGGAAGGCCTCGCGCAGGGCCGCAAAGATGTCATCGTACAGGTCCAGCGGCAGCAGCGACGGCGTGCCCCCGCCAAAGAAGATCGTGTGCGCCGCGGGCCGCTGGCCGGCCTCCCCCACCATGCGAAGCTCCTTCGCCAACGCCCGCGCATACGGCGCCATCAGGTCGTCGAGGCCGGCATACGTGTTGAAGTCGCAGTAGGCACAGCGAACGGAACAGAAAGGGATAGCAATGTAGATACTGAGATTTTGTGGCTGACTTTCCGGCCTGCCCATACCTTACCTGCTTCCTCGTGCATCTCCTGGACGCGCTCGACCTCCGGCCACTCGCCTTTCGGAAACCGACCCAGGAAGTAGTACACCAGGGTCTTCGACTCATCGGTCGGCGCCCTGCCCCGATCCTGCTCCAGCTTAACCGCCGCGACATCTGGCCGCTTGACGGCGGCCCGGAGCCCAAGCTGGCGGGCGCGGACCCGGACCGTGCCCCACCGCCGACCCGGCCTGAGGGCCGCCAGGATTGTACGCGCACTCTTCTCATCCTTCCAGAACTGGCGCAGGGCCTCGTCCTCCCACGTCTCCCAGGCCGCATTATTGCGCTCACCCCAGTACCACGCCAGGCACCAATCGTCATGCCCGTCGCGCCAGCGAAAACGCAGCAGCACCGTGCGCGTGCCCGGCACGACGGTGACGACTATATGCTCGACGACCAGGCTCAACAGGCGGTTCCGGGTTGGGCTGTCGATGTTAGCCCATCGCTTAGAAATGCGCTGGAGCGCTTCGCGAACTGGGATGGGCTGCGAGGTATCCAGCGTCCGGCGCACGGCGCTTTGCTCCTGACTTAGCCGGACTTCAAGCAACTGCTTTTCGGCGAGAAGCGGGGAGAGTCGCTGCTGGAGTTCGGCAAAGAGAAACCGGCCGACGTCCGTCCGCACGTCGATGGCATTGAGTTGGGCCGCGTAGTTGTCGACGGCCTGGCGCACGTTGGCCAGCTTGTGCTGGAGCATGACCTTATGCTCGGCTTCTTGCTGCTGGTGATGCTCAATGAGCTGAACCAGGTCCTCCAGGTGGTTCTGACCGCCTTGGAGACGGAAGCGAATGTGCGTGTCGAGGATACGTTCCAACAGGCGACTACGGATGTTCGTGCAGGTCGTCGCCGATACCGCCAAGTCCCAGTCCTTGCGGCAGCCCCAGACGCCGCCCACCCAGGCCCGCATGCGGTGCGACAGCACAAAGTCGCTGTCCGGATCCAGGCCGTGCTGGCCGCAAAAAACGAGGCGCGCGTAGGCGTTCTTGATCACCTCCTGCGGGCTGCCGCGCTCCGGCCACTGGTAATCTGGATTGCGCGGCAGGTGCTTGAATTCTGTCTCGAGGGCTGACCGCAGGTCAATCGAGTTGAAGCGCTCTTGCACGTCCCAGAAGAGCGCTTGCTCCTCCGGGCTGCGCAGTAGCGCTTCTTCCGGAAACACGCCAAAGAAATGCGGTTTGATGCGCAGCCGGGTCCGCACCTTGCCGCGCTTCTGCTTGCGCATCTTGGCGTTGACTTTCTTTTGGGCACCGGGGCCGCTGCCGTACAGGCGAATGCCCACGTAGCCGGCATGCGTGAGAAGCGCCTGAACCTGGTAAATGGACTTGAACATCCACGGCTGGTCAACCGGCATCTTGGCCCGGCCGGCGATGTGGCGCGGATACGTGTAGATCAGGTCTTCGCCTTCGAATGGCCGGAACCAGCAGGCGGGATCATCCCGGACGCGGTTAAGGACCTGGCGCAGGCTGGTGCATTCGGCGGCCACGCGCAGGATGTTGAGGACGGTTTGTAGGTGGGGTTCATGGGCCACGATGCAGTCATTCTTGTGGTCGAAGCGCCAGCCCCAGTGGATCGACCCGCCGGCATACTTGCCACTCTTGGCCTTGTAGAAGCGGGCGCCGCCCATCCGCACCTGCATGCTCTTGAGCTCTTTGGCCGACTCCTGGCACATCTTGATCCAGTTCTCGAAGTCCTCATCGTTGTTGAAGTCGATGAGGGTCGGCCCCTGCCAGCCCAGATAGGCGACGAAGGTGTCGTGCTTCTGGCAGTCCAGGGCGAAGTCAATTGGGCCGACCAGAGTCTGATCGCGGTACAGGCGGTCGGGCTTCACCACAAAGATTGCTTCCACCTGGCCCTGCCGGATCAGGCGAAGGGTATCGGCCAGGCCGGGGCGATCTTCTTCGCTGAGGGTGCCGCTGATGCCGAGGTCCTTGTCAACCACCAGCACCTTGTCGGGCGGGTAGCCAAAGTCCTCGATGGCGATCCGGCGCAGGTCGGCCTGCATCTCGAGCGAGTGCCGGCGTTTCTTGAGCTGCTCGTAGCTGGATTGTCGCAGATAGACAATGGCCAGGCGCTGGAGCGGCAACTGGATGGAGCGCCGCCTCCCAAAGTAACCATCGGGCTCGTCCCTATGGTCGTCAGCATCAAAGGCCACGTATGCGCACATGTCTCAATCCTCCACCATCTGTACGTGTCACCGTTCCATGTTGGCGATGATACACCACCTGCCATGGCGTGCGACCTATGCACCGTGAAATCTGTAGCGATTCAGCCCCCAGAAAGGCTGTCATGCCGTTCGTCGGGGCTGGCGCGCCCGTCTAGCTGTCCAAGGGCGCTGCGCAGGACCGCCAAGAGGGCGTCGCGACGCACTCCAATCGGGAACATGAGGGCCCAGTCCGGCCCGGCCAATAACACGTCTGCCTCTCCCCTTGGCGCCGTGCGCTGCTGCGCGGGCTGCCGCACGGGGATTTCGTACTGGATCTCCAACCTGACCTCCAACGGCGGGCGCCGCGCACCATTGGCGGCGCTCCCAAGCCATAAGGTCAGGATAAGCAGGACAGCCACCGACTCCCAGGCGCGTGTCGGTGGATGGTCGGAATCCAGTCGGCGCGTACCCGCACGACATCCCCATGCGATGCGCCACCCCGAATCGGTCCTTGACGACCTCGCGTAGCCTGTGATAAGCTCGGCCCAGCGGTGAAGCGCCGGACTGGGGGCCCAAACCGCTCACATACAGCCTCAGACGATCCGGCGGGACGCGCCCAACGTCCCGCCGGCTTTTTTTCTCAGGGTGACAACTGCTCACCCGTCCCGCCCCAGCCGGATGACACGCAACCCGACATGAATCTGCCGGCCCCTGAACGGCGTCCGGCGTCGTCGGTTCGGCTTGGTCATCGCGCGGGAGGGAAAATGCCGTTGTCACTTGATAAGATCCGTAACGAACTCAACAGCCTATTTCGCGTGCCGCCAGATGACCCACGCTGGAGCACGAGCAGCCTGATCGATCTGGCGCTGGTCAGCCAGGTGTCCGCCGATCTGGGGCTGCCCACCTCGCGGAGCGGCGTTGCGCTGGCTTTCGGCCTGCTCCATGTGACCGCCCAGCGCCTGACACCGGGCGAGCCAGACGCGCCCGCCGACCTCTGGAAAACGGTCGTCGCCGCTGAACTCAACTTTCTGGCTGCCGTGCGGGCGTTTGTGGCCGCCATGCTCATAGACCGTGAATCCCCACCCATCCCGCTTGCCATTCTGGAGGCCGCGGCCCAATCGAGCTCGTACAGTCCCGATGCGCTGGGCAAGCTGGCTCAAGCCCAAAGGGAGCGCGTCCTGAGCCGGACCCTGCGGGTACTCTGGGCCTGGAAGACGCACGAGCCCGCAGCCGTCGAGGTGGCGCAGGCTGGCTGGCAGCCCTTGCTGATCCAACTGGCTCACGCGGGGGTCTTCACGCGAGACGTGATCTACGAGCGGCGAAGCAAGTTTCGCGAAAAGCTCGCCGACTTTCTGTATGCTGGCCAGAAGAACCCGGAGGAGATCAAAGTGTCGCACGAGGCAGACCCGCCTGTCCTTGTAGAACGCAGAGGCGCAACGGTCGCGGAGGCCAGGGAGGCGCAGGGACCCGCCGCTGCCAGGCTTCCCCAGGCAGAGGCATCACCGGTAGTTCACGCAACAGCCTCGGTGCTACCCACGGTGGATGACCTCAGCGTCTGGACCGAGTGGCTGAATCAGCGTCTGCAAGCCGCAGCAGCGGACGCCGGCAGCCTCACCCTGAGCGACAGCGCCCGCCGGCTGGCGCAAAATCTCGCCCTGATCGGGCTGGACATTGAGCCAACGGCCGAGCGCACGCCCCGGCTGACGCGCCATAACGTCCGCGTGGCGCTGTGGCGTAGCGGCCTGGACAGTGACCGGGGGCGCCTTGCCGCCGGGCCGCTCGAGCTGGTCCTGCGCGCCGGCCTGCTCCGCCAGGAGGACGGCTGCGTCGAGTTCATCCATCCTTGGCTTGCGCAGCTTCTGGCGGCTGAGCGCATCTGCGACCACGACTACCATTGGGCCTCGCTGCATCCCCGCTACGCCCGCGTCCTTCGGTGGGCGGCTGAAATCCTGGCCCGCCGCGCTGAGGACAGGCGCATCGCCGAGTTCTGCGTTGATCTGGACCGTGCGACAACCACCGTTTCGCCCCTTGGTTGGCTGGACATTGCCAACTGCCTGGCGGTGCTTGGTCAGTGGCCGGGGGCGGTCAAGGCGCTCCCCATACTCCGGGATAACCTGCAGTTGCTGGTGCACCCCGCCTGTGTCCGGCTGGAACGGAAGATTGCGAAGACGGCCACACGGCTCGGGCTGACCCTCAACCTTACCCCCGGTCTGGCCGAGCCGGATGACCTCATCTCCGAGGAGACCTTCGCAACGATCCGCAAGACCGCCGATCTCGCCCAACTGACGCAAGAAGCCGGCCGCTACGAGACCCACGACGAGACCGGGCGGGCATCCGGCAAGGCAGTCCGGGTCTTGCTCCGCCAGATGCGGGCAGCGCCGTCCAACCTCGTAAAGGTACAGTGCGCGGCGTGGCTCCAGACCGCGGACCTGTCCGCCCGCATGGCGGTGGCGCCATTGGCCATGGTCAGGCGGGGTACCTTGCTGCGGACCGGGCTCGAGGAGTTGGCGTTGATCGCGCTGGAGCCGTCAACGCCGCGCATCACCCGCCTGCTGGCCCACAGCCTATTGGCCTGCGACGATCACTTGATACATCTCCCACGGCTTGACGCCGACTTCGCGCCGTTGGTCTGTGAGCTCGAGCTGGCAATCGGCAGGCGGCTGTGGTGGGATCAGCGGGAACAACGCTGGACGATTGTGAAAAGCAGTGAGTTGTAAAGGTGCAGGCGTTCCACTGCTGGGCAGTATAAGTCTCTAACGACCTATTGTCAATTGCTCAGGTCTTCACGAAATGCCCCGCGCCTGGACCGGCTCGCGACATAGGCTTCGACATCAGCCGGCGTGGTCAACCAGTCGCGGCCCACTTTGAGCGCCCGCAGGCGGCCACTTCGGGCGATGGTGCGCAGGTAGGTCGGGCTTAGGCCGTACAGCTTGGCGGCCTCGGCCAGGGAGATGAGCTTGTTTGGCGCGGGACGTGAGGCTGGCATCGTGGTTGTAGGGAATTTCGTCAGTCCTTGCTCTGATGCGGCCAGTATAACTTGTCCGCGACATCCTGGCTCACTGGGAAAGTTGGCCGAGGCCAGCGCAGGCAGTTCGGTTGTCGTATAGACGTCAAGCCGACTGTGGCAGCCAACCGCCGGGATCACCCAGCAGGACGGCGCGGCACATAGGCGTAAGTCACTTCCGTTCAGTGGGGGTTGTGGCCGAGCCACATCGCCAGTTCGCGCCGAGCCTCCATCTCAGTCCGCTGGAGCACATCCATTCGAATGCGCAGGAACTCGGTGGCGGCGGTGCCGCGAAAGCCGTGGACGCCTCGCCGCTGAATCCCAAGCCGGTCGGCTGCGATGCGGACGGTGTCTTCCAGACCGTTCTTCCAGGTGCGTTCATTGCCGGGTTGCAGGTAGACAAAGCGTCGCGACCGGTCAAGCTCACGCAGCACAGCGCCGTCGAGCACCCGGATCTGACGCCGCTTGCCGCCCTTACCGAGTAGTTCCACACGCCGGCAGGACGGAAACACCTTGTCGCTGCGGAGGTGGAAGACCTCGTCGATTCGCGCCCCGGTCGAGGCGATCACGCGCAAGGCCTGCTCGTATTCCGCGTCGCGCTGGCCAACGCGGTCCATAAGCGTCTTGGCCTCGTCGGTGGCATAGGCCCCCCGGTGGACTCTGGTGGGATCTAAAGCCCATTCAGCGGGAACGATTGCCTCCCTGATCCACCGCCGCGCCCACAGCGCCTCCTCGAACTTGCGCCAGCAGGCCAGGATGGTCCGGACCGTGGAGGGCTGGCAGACCTGCGATTTCTCTCCCAGATATTCCGTCACCAGGCTGGTGTCCAGGTCGCGAAAGAATCGAATTTCGGGATAGTGGTCCCCAAGCCAGTGTGTGAAAGTAAGCATTCGGTCGAACACGGTGTCTGTGTAGCCGTCGCTGAACACGCCCGGTACGGCCTGGCCGGGACTGTGACCAAGCCGGCGCTTCGCCTCGTGCTTGGACATGCCGCGTTGATCAATGGCCTCCAGCGCATACCAGATTTGCCGGCGCCAACTCATTGTGCTCATGCTGCCTCCATGGCGCTGCCCTTAACAGACGACGCCCGACTTCCGCGAATGCCTAGATCAGGCGGCAGGTCCCAGGGGTAGCCAAGACGGGTTACTTCGCAATTCACTTCCACGGGGTCGTGGCATCCACCATAAGTAAAGCGCCAACTGCAGGCCAATGGCAGAAGTGAATCGGCAGTTTGTCGGCCTGGTGTCGGCAAGGTCCCGTTCCACACAGGTCGGCGGCAAGTCGGGCGATTGAACCGCGGCCAAGCTGCTTGACTGGTGTTGGACATGCGCCACTCGCAGGCTGCTTCCAGGCAAGTAGTACCCAGTTCCCATCACATGCGCATATCGCAGTCATGCCAAACTCGTGACAATCGGCATATTGTCGCGGGAGCCGGACCGGGTATATAGTGCAAATTGGCACAATCAGGGGGCGCCTAGGGGGCGCCACAGCAGTACCACACCAGAAATCAAAACCCACACGTCTGTTCACTGCATAGACCTTCGTCCTGGCCCATAGCGATATCGGTCAAGAGAAGATTGTGCTCCTTGCTCTTCGCTCATCGCGAGGAGCCATACCGAGTGCCTGAGTTTCACCCTGGCCGAGTTCGCTGACGAAGCAGCGGCCCAAGGGTGCTTCGTCGCGCCTGTCGCCCGGCAGGCTTGCCGTGGCCGCTGCTGGCGGGAAGGGTAGCCATCATGCCGACTTCACCCATTCGACCCAACGACGCCTGGCAGTCGATTCGCAGGCTCATCGGTCAGCTTGGCCGAGCCCTGTTGGTGGTCACGCTGCTCCTGCCCCAAGCTGTCCAGGCTGCACCGGTGTCAGCAAAGTCGGCCCCCAGCGCCGACTCCGCCAAACCGGAAGGGGCCGCAGCGGCCGTAGCGTTGCAGGTCGAAGATCCCATCTTTGCCGACAGCTTCGAGGGCGGCGACTTCAGCGCCTGGTCGGCTGGGTCGGGCGCCGGTCGGAGTGTCACCGGAGCAGCGGCGCTGGTCGGCAGCCTCGGCATGCAGGTCCTGATCAACAGCACCACAGCCCGATATGTGCAGGACGACACGCCAAATGCAGAAACGCGCTACCGGGCGCGTTTCTATTTTGATCCCAATGCGCTGACGATGGCGAGCAATACGAGCCACTACATCTTCGGCGGCTACAACGGCACCAGCACCGTGGTCACGCGCCTCGAGTTTGGCCGGTCCACGACCAGCTACCGCATCCGCGCCGCCGTAGTCAACAATTCTAGCACCTGGACCACGAGCAGTTGGGTCAATCTCACCGACGAAATGCATTACTTTGAAGTTGATTGGCAGGCTGGTACGAGCGGCAGCCTGACATTCTGGATCGACGGGGTCCAGCAGGCGAACCTGGCCGTCAACAACAGCAATCGCCGCATTGACCGGGTGAGGCTGGGACCCTATGGTAGTCTGGACAGCACGACGGCCGGCACCTGCTACTTTGATGCCTTCGAGTCGCGCCGAACCACCTATATCGGTCCCGCGGAAGGCATGCCGACGGCCACGCCGACCGCGACCCAGACCGCCACCCCGACCGCGACTCATACGCCGACCCAGACGCCCAGCCCAACGGCGACCCCGACCAACACAGCGACCCCCACGCCAACCGACACGCCTCTGCCAACACCGCTCCCCTTGATTGAGCGCGTGAGCGTGGCCGGCGGCGGCGCGCAGGGCAACGGGGCCAGCAGCAGTCCCGACCTATCCGACGATGGGCGGTTCGCCGCCTTCATCTCGGAAGGCAGCAACCTGATCGCGGGCGATACCAACGGCCAACCGGATGTCTTTCTCCTGGATCGGCATTTGGATGCCATCGTCCGGATCAATTTGGGGCCAGGTCCTGCACAGGCCGGCGACTGGAGCGACCACCTGCGGCTCTCCTCCGACGCCCAATACGCCGTGTTCCGCTCGGCGGCGAATAACCTGGTGCCCGTCGACACCAGTTGGGAGAACGTCTTTTTGCATTCTCGCGCAACCGGCCTGAACGAGCTGCTGGACGTGAGCAGCGCCGGGAACCAGGCCAACTGCCCCAGCGATATGCCGGCCGTCTCGACTGATGGGCGCTACGTCGCCTTTCAGTCCTGCGCCGATAACCTGGTCCCGGACGTCAATGGGGACCAGGTCTACCTGCGCGATTCCGTCAGCGACCAGACGCTGTTGGTGAGCGGCGTGGACGAGGCCGGCGGCGACGCCGCCAGCTTGCTGCCCGCCATCTCCGACGATGGGGTGTTTGTGGCATATGTGTCCTATGCGGCCGACCTCGTGCCGGGTGACACGAACGGCGTGGCCGACATCTTCGTGTATGACCGGGTGGCCGAAACCACGAGCCGGGTCAACCTGGCAGCCGGCGGCGCCGAGGCCAATGAATGGAGCGGTGGGCCGAACCTTTCAGGCGATGGTCAGTGGGTGGCCTTCGTCTCCGGCGCAACAAACCTGGTGGCCGGCGACACGAACAATCTGGGAGACATCTTCGTCGTCGATCGCGACACTGGCGCGGTCGAGCGCGTGAGTGTCTCGCCCACCGGGGCCCAGGCCAACGGAGCGAGCTGGGGCGCGACCATTGCGGCCGACGGGCGCTACGTCGCGTTCGTCTCGGCGGCCACGAACCTGGTCCTGAACGACAGCAACAATGAACCGGACGTGTTTGTCAAGGATAGGCAGACCGGCCTGGTGCACCGGGTCAGCGTGGCGGCAGACGGGACGCAGGCGAACGCGGCCAGCAGCGAGCCCCGCATCTCGGGCGACGGCCAATCCGTGGCCTTCGTCTCGGAGGCCAGCAACCTGGTCGCCGGCGACACCAACGGCGAACCCGACGTCTTTGTGTACAGCGTCCTTGTGCACGGGACCAATGCCACCGCGACCCCGGCGCCCATCACCGGCAACGGCACGGGTCTGTATGGCGAGTACTTCAATAACGTCGACCTCGCGGGCACTGCGGCGGCCACACAGACCGACCCCGAAATCAGTTTCAACTGGGGCGACGAGGCGGCTCTGCCGGGCCTGAACCCGGATGGCTTTTCGGTGCGCTGGACGGGCGAGGTCCAACCCGCCTATTCGGAAGCCTACGTATTCCGGACGTTGAACGATGACGGCGTGCGCTTGTGGGTGGATGGCAACCTGGTGATTGATGACTGGAGCGGGCATGCTCCGGAATGGCGGAGCAGCGCGCCGATCACGCTGGCGGCCGGGGAGCGGTATGACTTGGTGCTGGAGTACTTTGAGAGCGGCGGCGGCGCCCAGGTCCACCTGCATTGGGAGTCCTACTCGCAAGCGGCGGGTGTCATCCCGGCCAGCCAGCTGTATCCGGTGATTCCGTCAGCGCCTACCCCAACCGAGAGCCCAACGCCGACCGAGACGGCGACCGCCGGCCCGTCCCCGACGGCCACGGCCACCCCGGCCGTTGGTACCGGTCTGCGAGGCGACTACTTTGACAACCCTGACCTCGAGGGCCAATATTCATTCGCTCAGGTGGACAGTTATTTGGAGTTCGAGTGGGGCGACGAGTCGCCTGGCCCCCAGATCGGTGACGATTACTTCTCCGTCCGGTGGTCCGGGCAGATCCTGGCGCCCTACTCGGAGGAATACACCTTCGAAACGTGGGCCGATAATGGGGTGCGCCTTTACGTCGATGGTGAACTGCTGATTGACGACTGGAATGTCCAGGAAGAAACATACAATCTGAGCACCTCCATCGAACTCGAAGCCGGACAACGGTATGACATCGTATTCGAATACTTCCATGCGGAGGACTATTCGATTGTCGGACTGTATTGGAGCTCGCCAACACTCGGGGACGGGGCAGAGATAGAGCCCACGCAGCTGTTTCCAGCGCCCTTTCCCACGCCCACCCCGACCCCCACCGCGGCGACCGGCAACGGCACTGGTCTGCGCGCCGACTACTTCAACAATGTCGACCTGTCCGGGGCGCCGGTGCTCACCCGCCTCGACCCGCAGGTGGATTTTCCATGGGAACAGGGTTCGCCGGCGCCAGAAGTGAATGCTGATGGTTTCTCCGTTCGGTGGACCGGCTGGATTCAGCCGGAGTACTCCGAAGCCTACACCCTGCGCACCTTGAACGACGATGGGGTACGGCTGTACCTCAACAGCCAGCTTGTGATTGACGACTGGAACGGCCACGGGCCAGAGTGGCAAACGAGCGCGCCGATCACGCTGCAGGCCGGTCAACTGTATCCAATCACGCTCGAGTACTTTGAGAGCAGTGGCGGCGCTGAAGTCCGCCTGGTGTGGAGCTCGGCGTCGCGCGCCGAACAAGTGATCCCCATGGCGCAGCTCTATCCGGCCGACCTGCCCACGGCTACGCCCACGGAGACGCCGACCGAGACCGGAACGCCGACCGATACACCGACGGTGACGTTCACACCCACCGAGACCGGCACGCCCACGGAAACGGCTACCGAAACGGCCACGCCGACAGATACTCCTAGCCCCACGAACACACCAACTCCATCTGACACGCCGACGGCCACGAGCACGCCGACGGCGACGCCTATTACCGGTCTGTCAGTCACGGCGAACCTTACGTTGACCGCTGGCGTCTACACCTATACCGATATCACTGTTTCAAATGGTGCCACACTGTTATTGGCTGGCAACTCAACGACCGGTGAAGGTGTCACCATATTTGCCAACAACGTCTCCGTAGCAGGCGGTTCCGCAATCTCGGCCGACGGGTTAGGCTTTCCACCAGCGCGCAACGGCCCAGGTGCACCTGTCAATAGTCTGGACGGGGCGGGTCATGGCGGCTTAGGCGGCAAGGATGGAGGCGGTACGGCTGGAGCGATTTACGGCTCCGCAGAACAGCCACTTGAGCTTGGCAGCAGCGGGTTAAGAACCGCCGGAGGCGGCGCCATTCGCCTAATCCTCAACGGAACGCTTGACTTGGGCTCAGGAGCAAAACTGTCGGTGAATGGTCTGGATGGATCAAGTGAATCAGACAAATACAGTGGGGGTGGCGCGGGCGGCTCAATCTACGTCTCGGCCGCCGCGATCACCGGGACAGGCAGCATCGAGGCCAGGGGCGGAATCGGCCGCTATCTGTGGACCTATGCCGGCGGCGGCGGCGGCGGCCGGATCGCGCTCTACGCGGCCGACGTGGCCGCCAGTCTGACGATCACGGCGGCGGGCGGCGCGGGCGATGGGCCGGCGCAGGCTGGCACTGTGCACCTGGTCGGCACCGATTCGCCCTATTCGACGGCGGTTGCCCAACCAGACTCACCCACTGCTGACGGCGACAGTCCCAGCGTGCTGACGGTGACCTTGCAGAATGCGGGGGGCCAGCCGCAAGTCGGCAAGAGCGTGGAACTGCAGCTTGCCTCCGGGGTGGGCGTCTATCGCGACGGTCAATACCTGGTAACCGGCTCTTGGGTCAGCTTGGGCCTGACCAATGGGTCGGGACAGGTCAGCACCACCTTGACCACGACCGTGGCTGGACAGCGCATCTTCGAGGTGCGACGCGGGCTGCTGCCGCTGACGAACCCCGTGACGGTGACTTTCCAGGCCGGACCGGCCACGGCCCTGCAGATCCTGCTGCCCGGCGAGGCGGCCGCGCCGGGCAGCGCACCAGGTAAGATTGGCACGCCCATCACACAGACCGCGGGTGTGACCTTCACCGCTGGCGTCCGCGCGGTGGATGCCTTCTGGAACACGGTCGGCTTGAGCGAGACCGCCGCCTTGACCGGGACTGATCTCTTGGCCGATTACCCGGCGCCCTTTGACCTGGCGAGCGGGATGGCGTCCGTTCCCGTGACCCTTCGGACGGCCGGCAGCGTGTCCATCTTCGCCAGTGTGGCTGGGCGCCCAGACCTGGGCACCGCCCAGAGCGCGCCACTACCAGTGAGCGGCAACGTCGCGGAAATGCTGGAACTGACCGCGCCCGGAGCCGCCAGCCTGCTCACGCCGTTCGCGGTGACGGTCACCGTGCGGGATGCCTATGGGAACCTGGCTACCAACTACACCGGCACGGTCACGTTCACCAGCAGCGACCCAATGGCGGCCTTGCCGGCCAGCTACACCTTCGTGCCCGGCGACGGCGGACAGCATGTGTTTTCCAGCGTGACCCTGCGCAACGGCGGGCCGCAGAGCCTGACGGCGACAGACAGCGTCCAGCCGAGCCTCACGGACGGTGCCACCATCAGCCTGCCCGACGACCTGGTGGTGAACACATCGGTGTCACTGCCAAGCGGGTCTTATTCGTACACGAGTGTCCTGGTCACGAACGGCGCGATCCTGACCCTGTTGGGCAATCCCGGGGCGGGCACCGGCGTTACCATCACGGCCGGCACGATTCAGGTGGATGCCGGGGCGGGTATCTCCGCCGATGGGCAGGGCTATGGCCCCGCCTATGGGCCGGGCGCGGGCGCCTGTGGCGGGGCCTGTGGCGGCGGCGGGCATGGCGGGGCCGGCGGACCGGGCACCGCGGGCGCGGCCGGTGGAACGGCCTACGGCAGCTTTGGTCAGCCGCTGGCGCTGGGCAGCGGGGGCGGCCAACCCGTCTGGGGCGGCCGGGGCGCGGGCGCCATCCGGCTCATCGCCGCCAGTTCGGTGACGGTCAACGGCACTGTGTCCGCCAGTGGCACCGACGGCGGCAGCAGCTTCGCGGATGTGGGGGGCGGCGGCGGCGGTGGCAGCGTCTGGATTCAGACCGGCAGCCTGAGCGGCAGCGGCTTCATCCGGGCCAATGGCGGCGCGGGCAGCGGCTCGGGCTACGGCAATGCCTATGGGATTGGCGGGGGCGGCGCGGGTGGGCGGATCGCCATCGAGGCTGTGACGAGCAGCTTCAACGGCCAGGTCCAGGCCTTTGGCGGGGGCTTCACCGCCGAGGGCAGCCCGTTTGGCGGCCCCGGCACGATCTACTGGGCGGTCGAGAACCGGTTGGTTGTGGACAATGACAACCATTCCGGACCGGCAGCCGGAATCCTGACGGGGCAATATGCCTTCGCGATGCTGGAGCTCCAACGCGCCGGCCATCTCGATGTCCTGGGATCGGGCTCGGCAATCACGCTCACCGGCAGCAACCTGGATGGGGACGGCACAGCGACGTTGACGGCCTTTGGCATGGTATCTGTGCCGGCTACCTTCAACCTGCTTGGCATCACCCTGGACGTTCGCGGCTCATTGACCGGCGATTCGGCCTTGACGGTCGGCGCCGCGACGGGCTTGCCGGGCGGACTCATCCTGAGAGCCAACACCCCGCAGCACATGTTCGACTCGCTTACGATCCGCCCTACGGGACGGTTGACGCTGGTGCCGCTCAACGATGGCGACACCGTCTATACGGACGACGCGCCGTACACGCTGTTGGCCGACGTGTTGACGGTGGAGGCAGGCGGCCTGGTAGCCAGCGACGGGTTTGGGTATGCGGGTTCCAACACGCTGGGTGCCGGGCCTGGCGGCGGGCAGGGCGGCGACGAGGGTTACTATCGCGGCGGCGGCGGCGGCAACGGCGGTCATGGCGGTTATGGCAGCGTCAGCGGCGGCGCTGGCTACGGGAGCGTCTTCTCGCCGACTGATCTGGGCAGCGGCGGCGGCGGGGCTTACGCCGCCAACAACGGCGCGACGGGCGGCAATGGCGGCGGCGCCATCCGCCTGATCATCACCGACACCCTGACGATCAATGGGACTATTCGGGCCAACGGCCTGGCAGGCGGCACGGCGGGACTCGCGGGCATCCCGTATAGTGCCGGCGGCGGTTCGGGTGGCTCAATTTGGATCAGCACCCAGACACTAAACCTGGGCGCGTCGGGTCAAATCATGGCGAATGGAGCCGGGACCGGCGGCGGCGGCGCCGGCGGGCGGATCGCGCTGTACTATGAGTCCGGCACGATTTCGGGTGTGGCCCGGGCGCGAGGCGGGGCCACCACCGAGTCACAGTACGGCACTCAGCACGGCGGGCCGGGCACGGTCTATTGGGGACCCACCAACACCCTGACGGTTGACAATGGCGGCAACAATGGCGCCGCGGCGGAGCTGGTGAGCGGAGGCTACAGCTTTGACGGTATCACCCTGACCAGTTACGGTCACCTCTCGGTGCTGGGCGCATCGTCGGCGCTCACCTTGACCAGCGACAACCTCACGGGCGACACGACCGCCAGTACG
Source organism: uncultured Anaerolineales bacterium (assembly GCA_964497615.1). Taxonomy (GTDB): domain Bacteria; phylum Chloroflexota; class Anaerolineae; order Anaerolineales; family UBA6663; genus CAZCEC01. Next base: position 114,730 of record CAZCEC010000009.1, read on the forward strand.
CTGGCCGCCTACGGCGACCTGCATGTGCCGGCGGCGTTCACGGTCCAGGGCGTCACGCTCGACATTCGCAATACGCTCGCGGGCGATAGTAGCCTGAGCATTGGCGGTGCGAGCGGCGCCATCGGTGGGCTGACGCTGCGAGCCAGCACACCTCAGCACATTTTCAGCACGTTGACGGTTCGGGCGACTGGCCGGCTGACCCTGGTACCGCTCAACGACGGCGACACCGACTACGGCGACGATGCGCCCTACCACCTGCGCGCCACGACGTTCACGGTGGACGCCGGCGGGTTGGTCACGGGGGATGGGCTCGGCTACACGGGCACCTCGACCAACGGTTATGGGCCGGGGGGCGGGCAGGGCGCCAACACGTGCTATACCCGCGGCGCAGGCGGCGGCTACGGGGGCCGCGGCGGCGATGGCCGCAACGGCAGCGACCAGTATTGCTCGTACGTTGTCTACCTGGGTGGGCCGAAATACGGCAGCATCTCGCAGCCTACTGACTTGGGCAGCGCCGGGGGCGCGGGCCAAAACAGTGGTGGCAACTTCCCAGGCGCCAGCGGCGGCGGCGCAATGCGGTTCACCGTTGACGGCACCATGACGGTCAACGGCACGCTCTCCGCGAACGGCGCCACGGGCGATGGCGGCCATGTGGGCGGACCCGACGAATGGAACACCGGCTTTGGCGGCAGCGGCGGCGGGTCGGGCGGCTCGATCTGGATCACAGCGGGCAGCCTGGCGGGCACGGACCGAATCCGGGCGAACGGCGGCTATGGGCTGTATACCGCCCAGTGGGGCTACAAGTATGGCAGCGGCGGGGGCGGCGGACGGATCGCCTTTGACGTGCAGGCCTTCACCTACTCCGGCAATGTGCAGGTGGCCGGAGGGCGCGGCGACAAGTATGGCCAGCGCGGCACCATCTTTGGCCTGCCCCTGTGGTGGGGCAGCCTGCTGTCCAACACGGGTTTGGGCGGGGAGCCATGCGACTGCTGGCCGGAAGCCACGACCAAGATCGTCGGCGCGCCCATCAACACGCTCACCGGCGGGCTGGAATACGCGACGTCGGACTTGCGTTTCCCGGCGCTGGGCGGCGACTTGGAGTTCGTGCGCTCGTATGCGTCATTGGCGACCGGAATGTATACCCAGACCCTCGGCTACGGCTGGACCCATAACCTGGATACGCGCCTGATCTCGCCCACCATGCCGGGCGGGGTGGCGGGCCAGGTGCTGTTCAAGGCCCATTCCGCGAACCAGTACATCTTCTTCATCAACGACGATGGGACCTATGCGCCGTATCCGGGCGTCAACGCCGAATTGACCCGCACCGAGGCCGGAACGTACGTCTTGCTTCTGGCCCACCAGACCCGCTACACCTTCGACGAACAAGGCCGGATCACGACCCGCACCGACGAAACGGGCCACACCTGGACCTACACCTACGACGGCCAGGGCCGGCTCTACCGCGTGACCTCGGGCAGCCGCTACATTCAAATTGGCTACAACGGCGCGGGCCAGATCGAAACCGTCTCCGACCACGCCGGGCGCAGCGTCACCTACCAGTACACCAGCGGCGACCTGACATCCGTGATTGACGTGCTTGGCCAGACCTGGACCTACGAGTACGAGGGCGCCACGCACCGGCTGACCGAAGTGATTGACCCCACCAGCCGGACCCTGGAGCGGACCGAGTACGACCCGGCAACCGGGCGCGCGCTGCGGCAGTACAACGGCAACGACGAGCTGATCGCGGAGCTGACCTACAACCCGGATCGAACGACCATCGTGGCGGACGGCCTCGGTCACGTCGTGACTGACACGTATACCGCCCGCAACACCCTCAGTGGCGAGCGCGATCCGCTGGGCGGCGCCACCGCCCAGACGATGGACGGCAACTTCAAGCTGCAGACGACCACCGACCCCTTGGGCCACACGACCGCTTACGATTGGTCCGAGGACGGCGTCAACCTGACGGCGCTCACGGACGCCTTGAGCCAGACGACGCGCCTGAGTTACGACGCCCTGAACAACCCGACGATTGTGACCGATACCTTGGGGCATGTCAGCGCCTACGACTACAGCGGTACCCTGTTGACGCGCAGCACCAACGCCCTGAACAAGTCAACGATTTACACATATACCACCGCGGGCGACAGCCCGCAGCCGCCGGGGCTGCTGAAGGCTGTGAGCGATCCACTCGGCCAGACGACCACCTACGCCTACAACGAATTCGGGCAGGTGGTTACGACCACCGATCCATCGGGCCTGGTGACGGTCTTCGGCTATGACAATTTGGGCCGCGTGGTCACCACCACCACGGCCGCCGGCACCGCTGCAGAGCGCGTGACGGTGAATGCCTACAACGCCGCCGGGCTGGTGCTGACCACCACCCGCAACTACCTCGCTGGGCAGCCGCAGAATTACCAGAACCTGTATAACCAGGTGACGAGCTACCAGTATGACCTGGCACGGCGCCTGGTGCGCACGACCGACACCCTGGGCCGCTCGGATTGGACGTGCTACGACGACGACGGGCGCGTGGTGCGCACCGTCCAAAACGCCACCGGCGACGGCGGCACGCCGCCGACCAATCCGTGCGATGCCGGCAACTATGTGCCCAGCAGCGATCCAGCCTATGACCGGATCAACCAGACCGTTTATGACGTCAACGGGAACGTCATTGCCAGCATTGACCCGGGCGGTAAGATCACGCGCACCTACTACAACGAATTGCAGCGGCCCACCATCGTCTTGGACAACTGGGTGGGTGGTTTAATCACCGACACCACCGCGCCCGACTACAATGCACAGTATCCTGACCAGAACGTGCGCACGACCACGGTCTATGACGCGGCCGGGAACGTCGTGCAGACCATTGACAACGCCAACCTGGTGACGCACTTCTGCTACGACGCCCTCAACCGGGTGGTGAAGACCGTCCAGAACCCGACCGTGGGCGACCCGTGCGTGGACTACGCGCCCAGCAGTGCCGCCGACGAAGACCTGATCCAGCAGACGGTTTATGACCAAGGCGGCAACGTCATCGCCACGCTTGACCCGGCCGGGCGCATCACGCGTACCTACTACGACGTGCTCAACCGGCCCAGCGTGGTGATCCAGAACCTGGTGGGGCAGGCCATCACCGTCACCACCGCGCCCAGCTATGACAACGACTACCCGGATCGGAATGTGGGCAGCCAGACCTTCTACGACGATGCCGGCCGCGCCTACCGTCAACTTGATCTCACCACCAACCGCTCAGACTGGACCTGCTTCGATGACGGCGGCAGAGTTGTCCGCACGGTCCAGAACGCCAGCGGCGCCACGCCCTGCGACCCCGGCTACACCCCCAGCGGCGCGGCGGACGAGGACGTCATCACGGAGTTCGTCTACGACGCGGCGGGGCGGCAGATCGCCACGATTGCCCCCGATGGGCAAGTTATCCGAACGTACTTTGATGCCGGTGGGCGGCGCGCGGCGGAAGTGGTGAACCTGGTAGGGCAGGCCATCGAAACTTCATCATTACCAAACTTCGATACTGACCATACCGATCAGAACTTGACCACGCGCTGGGGCTACGACGCACTCAGTCGCATAATCACCACGACGACATTTGCCGACAGCGCACAGGAGCGGACCGATTGGACTTGCTATGACCCGTTGGGGCGGGTTTCGTACACGGTTGTCAATGCCAGCAGCGCTAACGCCTGCGACCCTGGCTACACGCCCAGCGGCGAGCTGGACGAAGACCTGATCATTCGGACCGTCTACGACCTCGCCGGTAACACCATCGCCCAAATTGACCCGGCGGGCCGCGTTACCCGCACCTACTACGACGGACTGTACCGCGCGACCGTGGTCGTCCAGAACCTGTATGGGGTTCCGATCACCCATACTTCACCGCCAGCCTTCAGCTCAGTGCTGCCCGACGCGAACGTGTGGCAGGAAACGCGCTACGACCGCGCGGGCCAGGCATTTGAGCAAGAAGACAACGCCGGGATGGTCGTGCGGACAGGGTATGATCAGATTGGACGCCCAATCAGCACCACGACCAATTATCTTGCCGGCTACCCATCGGACAGCGAAACAAACCTGCTCACGCGTGTCGTCTTCGACAAGATCGGCAACACCATTCGTCAGGTGGATGCCAACGGCCGCGTCACCGCCTTCGAGTATGACGCCCTGGGCCGCCTGACCGCCGTGATCGAGAACTACAAGCCGGGCTTCAATGCCACGGTGGACGTGAACGTACGCACCGAGTACCGGTATGATGCGCACGGCAACCGGCTGTCCATCCGCAACGGCAATGCCACCCTCAGCGGCCAGAACTTCGAGACCACGTTCACGTATGACGAGCTTGACCGGCTGATTCGGGAGGCCGACCCCCTTACGCACACGACCGTCTATACCTACTCGATCCTGGGCCTGCGTGTGGGGCTGCTCGACGCGAACGGCGCGACCACGACCTACAGCTACGACGGCATGCGCCGCCCGACCGGAATTGATTATCCGGCTGGAGCTGCGGACGTGAGCTTCACTTATGATGCGGCCGGCAACCGGCTAACCCTGAACGACGGTATCGGGCAGACGAGTTGGGTCTATGACGAGCTCAGCCGGCCCATCAGCATCACCGACCCCTTCAGTGGCACGGTCGGCTATGCCTACGATCTATCTGGTAATCGCACCAAGCTTGCCTACCCCGATGGCATGGCCGTCACCTATACCTACGATGCCCTCAACCGGCTGATCAAAGTGACCGACTGGCAGGATCGCGCGACGGCCTATGTCTATGATTCCGCCGGCTTGCCGGTCACCACGACGCTGCCCAATGGGGTGATGAGCGTTTTTGCCTACGACGACGCCTACCGCCTGGCGCTCATCCAGCACGCCACGGTGACAAATACCCTGGCGGCGTACACCTACACGGTGGATGCGACCGGCAACCGCACCCAGGTGGCCGAATACCTGGCTAAGCCGGGCGGCGGCGCAACCATCCAGACGATTGACTATGACTATGACGACCTGTACCGCCTGACCGCTGCCGACTATGACACTGGCGAATACTTCCACTATGCCTACGACTCGGTCGGCAACCGCCTGAGCCAGGAGATCACGGGCACCGTCGTCATCACCTATACCTACGACATAGCCAATCGGCTGACGAGCGTGGGCGGAACGACCTATACTTGGGACGACAACGGCAACCTGCTCGACGATGGCGCGAGCACCTATACCTATGACGCCGCCAACCGGCTGACCCAGGTTGTCCAGGGCGGGACCACCTACACCTACGACTACAGCGGCCTAGGCGACCGGCTGCGCCAAAGCACCAATGGCGTACCCGTCAGCTACACGCTCGACCTGAACACGGGGCTGCCCCAGCTCTTAGCCGACGACGCGAACACCTACCTATTTGGCATGATGCGAATTGGCGAGCAGCAGCCGGGCGGGATGGTCTATCATCTGACGGATGCGCTCGGCTCTGCTCGTCAACTGGCCGAGGAGACCGGTGAAGTAATCATGGCTCAGGGCTTCGAGCCGTTTGGCTCGGTCCTAACGACGGCTGGAACAGCAAGCAGCGTCTTTGACTACACCGGCGAAGCACGTGATGGGACAGGGCTGACATTCTTGAGGGCAAGATATCTTAGCACCAATAGGGGCCTCTTCATTCAGAAAGATCCCTGGTCTGGTGAACCAGACAGGCCCACTTCCCTCCATCGGTGGCTATATGCTGAAGGAAGGCCAATAACACATGTGGATCCATCAGGACAAGCCATCTGCGCTGGGCTGTATGTCGCAACCAAGTATTGTCCACTGCCACCATCCGTTGTGAATTATGATGAGGCGCAACCGCCACGTAATGTCACTTGGTTTCCCACCCATCAAAGTACAGTGGCGACAATCCTTGACTCAACAGGGCGCCTTGTTCGTCCACATACCCATGCCTCTCAATACAAGATTCACAGTGGTTGGTATGGGCTGTGCGGACAGCTGACTATTGCAGCCCTTCTTGCTCATGTAGGAATCACAGCAAATGATGTGGTTGCGGCATATATGAAACGATTCCCTCTAGTAGAAGATGATCCAACTTACCCGAACTACATCGGCGCTTCGGAGATTGCAGACCTAATAAACGCAGTATATTCCGAGTATTGGCTTGCTTACGAGGAGTTCGACGAAGGCGAGTTTCATGACACCTTTTTTGCAAGGCACTGGCTACCGAATCCGGAGCAGCAGTTGGCCCCACAACTCAAGAATTGGCTTGCTACGTCTCACCAAATAATCGCTGGTGTTCCAATCGTCTCGGCTGGAAGCAATCCCACCGACATCACTGCAGGTCGTGTAGGTCGCACAGATGGATCCACTAGTGATCTTTGTGACGACGCGAATGGCCAAATCTGCCACTGGGTGACGATTACAGGCGTGTCCAAGGAGTGGAACTACAGGTTTGAGGCATCTGCCTGGAATTGGGTGCGCACTTTTAATCCGTTTGACAATGAAAGCGAATACTATTGGTGGCCAGATTTCAAGAGTGCTTGGCGAATTTGGGACTTCACGATGGTTCTCGTCCAGCAGACACATGGACCAGCATTTGATATGGACTGAGCAGCCATGGCTACAAGATCAATGGGCCCGTTGCTCAGCGTGCTTGCAGTCCTGGCAATACTAAGTGCAGGCTGCGATCATCGAGTTGAGAATTCGGGAACGAATCAAGTTGCATCTCACACCAATGGACCTCTGGCCACCCTGCCTGCCGCCACTCCAACTATCCAAGTGATACCGACAAGCATATTACTCACTCCTACACGCTCGCCTAGGCCAACAGCTACTCACTCTCCTGTCGCCAACGCAACTCCTACGCCCACCGAAACCTCTCGCCCAACGGGAGCCGGACCAATCCTAATGTCGGGTCAGTATTTGGTAGTTAACACATTTGCTGGGTTTGCAGCTGACGGCTTAACGCCAGTCAACGCGCTGTATTTCCTGTCAATGGATGGAGGAATCCTAAAGGAGTTTGTTGAAATCGTGGGATTTGATCCTCGATTGTCGCACAATCAGCAACTCATCGCTTACTTGTCGAACAGCAGTAGTCTAGCGCTTCTCGACATTGCCACTGGGCAAACGCAATCACGTATTGATCTCAATGGGTTCAGGTGTAATCCGCCGCTTAGCTGGTCAAGTGATGACCTTTTGCTCGCTCTGGGTTGTGAGGGCAAGCTTTACACCGTTTCCATCCTCGATGGTTCTATGCTAGAGCTTACGACTGATTCAGATAAGTCTACCTGGGCTTCACCGTACTGGTCTCCCAACGGACAGCTAATAGTATTCGAACGATTGCCGGGCTTCCCGCAGGCAGATCCTGGTGAGGGGTTGTATCTTCTGGATGCCGATTGCTTGTCAGCAATTGAAACATGTATGACAAACGTCAGAGGTCCTATTGTAGGTTCTATTAACTGCCCTAACTGCGTTACCTGGTCGCCCGATAGCTTCTTTCTTGCGTGGACAAGCCAACCGGGTATAAGTATTTACGATGTCGCCAACGCGTCAATTCGTAACATTGATCTGGGTGGTGGTCGAGAACCGCTGTCAATCGCGTGGTCGCCTGATGGTCAATGGATTGCATTTACTGAGTTGGAAACGTCAGGCACTCCGCAAATTGGCGTCTTCTTAGTCTCTGTGGACGGAAATGTAGTATCCAGGATCACCACCAAACCGTTGCATACAGACAAATTGGCTGCTTTCTGGATAGTGGTACCATAATTGCGGCGATGACGATTACCCCGACCGCAACGTCAGCAGCCAGACCTTTTACGACGATGCGGGCCGCGCCTACCGCCAGTTCGACCTGACCCCGGGCCGCTCGGATTGGACCTGCTATGCCGGCGACGGGCGCGTGACGCGCACCGTCCAGAACGCCACCGGCGACGGCGGCACGCCGCCGACCAATCCGTGCGATGCCGGCAACTATGTGCCCAGCAGCGATCCAGCCTATGACCGGATCAACCAGACCGTTTATGACGTCAACGGGAACGTCATTGCCAGCATTGACCCGGGCGGTAAGATCACGCGCACCTACTACGACTAATTGCAACGACCCGCGGTCGTGGTGGACAACCTGGTAGGTCAAGCGATCTGGAGACACCGCCGCTGTTCGACTCGCAGTATCCCGACCGAAACGTGCGTACCACGACCATTTATGACGCGGCCGGAAACGTCGTGCAGCACATTGACAACGCCGCGCTGGTGACGGCCTTCTGCTATGACGTGCTCAACCGGGTGGTCAAAACCATCCAGAACCCGACGGTGGGCGATCCGTGCGCGGACTACACGCCCAGCAGCGCGGCGGACGAGGACCTCATCCAGCAGACCGTCTACGACGAGGGCGGCAACGTCATCGCGACGGTTGACCCGGCCGGGCGCATCACCCGCACCTACTATGACGTGCTTTACCGGCCCAGTGTCGTGATCCAGAACCTGGTGGGCCAGGCCATCACGGTCACCACCCCACCCAGCTACGACGACGACTACCCGGATCGCAACGTCGGCTCGCAAACCTTCTACGACGACGCCGGCCGCGCCTACCGGCAGCTTGACCTGACGACGGGCCGCTTGTCAAGCCTCGCCTAAAGCGGGCCGGGCCGCCTCGGCTAAAGCGGGCCAGACT
>CAZCEC010000010.1:0-30359 GCA_964497615.1 uncultured Anaerolineales bacterium
CCCGTTCATATTGGACAACGCCGAGGCGAAATCAGTCACGACTGATTAAACCCTCAGGATAGAGAAACGAAGGAAATGAGGGACCCAGGGGGACTCGGCGGAAAGGGGTCTGAAGGCGGCGTTTCCAATCCGCGCCCAACCATACACTCACACCCCCACACGCACCTCACTCCGGCGGCGGCTTGGGCGGCCCCACCTTCGCCCGCAGCAGGTCCATGATCTCGCCCGCGTAGGCGTGGCGGCGCGTCTCCTTCTTCGAGTACAGCAGGTCCCCATCCACGCTGAACTCGAACACCCCGCCGTGTCCCGGGATCAGCTCCAGCCGCGCGATCTGGAACTCGTACGCCTTTAGCACCTCAGCCGTGAGACTCACGGCCCGGTCAGTGTAATGTCAATGCGCGCAGTATTCGAGGCGGATGTGCATGGCGGCTCCTTGGCCGCCATTGTAGTGCGAAGAGGGCAGAAGGCAAGCAAGCTACTCGCAGCTCAACGCCTCCACCGCCACCGCCGCCGCCTCCCACACCGCCGGGTCGTCCGCCCTCAGCAGGGGCGCGCATTCTGGAGCGTCGCGCACCACCAACAGGCTGATGACCTGACTGTAAGTCACGTCGCCCTTTGTGTAATCTGTTCGGCTCACATCCGCTTCCCAGTCCACCCCTGGCCCCAGCGAGATCGTGCGCCAGCCGTCGTCCTGCATCGCCCCGTTATCAAACGCCTGCCGTACCACCAGGTAAATCGGCTCGGCGCTGAGGTTATCAAGCACAAAGGTCGCGTTACAGGTCACGCCGCCCGCGCCGCTGCTGCGCTCGAAGTCAGCGTAGGTCCACACCACGCTCGCCGAAGGGAGCACGCAGGCCGCCGCCTCGCTCGGCGGGGTGGCCGTCGGTGGCTCAATGGCGTCGGTCGGCGCGGTCACCGTTGCTGGCACGGGGCTGGCCGCCTGGGCAGTCTGGGTGACGCTCGTGGGATGCTCACACCAGCCGCCGAAAGCAAAATCTAAGAAGTCGATATGCCACACACCCCCTTCGCGCAGACAATCCGATTTCATGCTTTGGTTTTCTTGGCCGGGCATGAGGCAGGCCAATTGCGCCAAAACCATCAACCCGAACACCACCACCGGCCCCACGAGTCGCGTCTTCATCGCGCCCTCCAGTGCCAGTCCCGATCAGCCCTCCGCCTCGACCCAACCCTCATTGTAGGGCTGTGCAATCCCTCACACAATACCCCGCCCCTGAGTCTCCCGAGCGCCTTTTTATTTTGTTCACCTGATTTCCCCTCTTCACTGGCCCCTCATTCACAACAGACCACTCATGCCGCCCACGCAACACCCTTCCTTCCCCATCTCCATCCCCATGGGGTCGTGACCTTCATGATTCATCCTTCTTCCATTACAATTCCACCATGCGCCGCCCCCGCCGCCCGCCCCCGCCCACCCCCGCCAATCCCGAACTCGCCCGGCAGGCCTTCCTCCAGATCGTGGACAACCAGCTCCGCCTCGACGACCCGCCCGAAGTCCGCCTCACCTACAACCGCCTGCGCGCCCTCGGCCACAGCGACTTCGACGCCCGCCGCCTCATCGCGCAGTGCGTCGTCGTCGAAGTCCATCGCATCCAAACCACCCAAACCCCCTTCAGCCGCGCCAGCTACGTCGCCGACCTCAACCGCCTCCCCGCCCCGCCCTGGGACCTATAGCCCTTTCTCCCCCTTCCTCCTGACCCCTCGTCCTCGTCAACGGTCACGCCTACGCCGCCGCCTGGCCCCTCGTCGCCCACACCACCACCGACCGCTGGGACCCCAAAACCCACCAACCTCCCCGAACCCATCACACACACCCGGCAAGACCTGCTCATCCTCCGCGACGACGGCCTCGCCTTCGGCCCTGGCGGCGACCATCCCCTTGACCACCTCGGCCTGCAAACCAGCTTCCCCGTCATCCCGCCCTTGGTCGCACTGTGCCCGCGTGGCCGATCCCGATTGACAACGCCTGCCCAGCTATGGTATCTTGTAACCATTGTTACAGTAACTGTGGTTACATGATATGAAACCTCTTCGTCTCACCGGTATGCCGGCCTTCAACCTCATTTGGGCTGGGCAGTTCGTCTCCCTCATCGGCTCCTCCCTCATGCGCTTTGCGGTGGGCATCTGGCTCTACGAGCAGACCGGCCTCGCCACCACCTTCACCACCATGATCTTCCTCGCCTCTCTGCCCCGCGTCCTGCTCAGCCCGGTGGCCGGCGCGCTGGTGGACCGCCTCAACCGCAAGTTCACGCTGATGGTCAGCGACCTGGCCACGGCCCTGCTCACCATCGTCATCTTCCTCCTGCTCCAGGGCGATTCACTCTCCATCTGGCACATCTATGTCCTGGTCGCCCTCTCCAGCGCCTTCGAGGCCTTCCAGTTCCCCGCCTACTCCTCGGCCGTCACTCTGCTGGTGAGCAAACAGCACTTCGCCCGCGCCAGCGCCATGCTGGCCCTGGCCGATGACGCCTCGCGCGTCCTGGCCCCCCTGCTGGCCGCCGCGCTCCTGCGTGTCATCCACCTGGAAGGCATCGTTCTGCTCGATATCCTCAGCTTCCTAGTCGCGCTAAGCACCTTGCTGCTCATCCCCATCCCCCAGCCCACCCAATCGGAGACAGGCCGCAAAGCCGGGCGCGGCTTCTGGAAGGAGGTCACCTTTGGGTTTCGCTTCATGTTGGAGCGTCCCGGTCTCCTCGGCCTGCAAGCCAACTTCCTCATGGTCAACCTGATGCTGGGGATGAGCACCGTGCTGCGGACGCCAATGGTGCTGGCCCGCACCGGCAACGACGAAGTGATCTTGGGCATCGTCGCCACGGTCATGGCCGTGGGCGGCGTCGTGGGCGGCCTGGTGATGAGCGTGTGGGGCGGGCCGCGCCGCCGGATTCACGGCGTGCTCATCAGCCTGATCGTGATGAGCCTGGGGCGCGGGCTGCTGGGGTTGGGCCAGGAAGTCGTGCTGTGGTCCCTTGGCGGCTTTGTCATCATGTTCTTCATCGCCTTCGGCAACGCCGCCAATCAAGCCATCTGGCTGGCCAAGACCCCCGCCGATGTGCAGGGGCGCGTCTTCGCGGCCCGGCGCTTCACGGGCCAACTCACCTTCCCCCTCGCCGTCGTCATCTCCGGCCCCCTGGCCGACCGCTTCTTCGAGCCGGCCATGGCCGCCGCCGGTCGCCTGGCCCCTGTCTTTGCCCCGCTGGTGGGTGTGGGCCCTGGCGCGGGCATGTCGCTCCTCATCACCCTCACCGCCGTCATCGGGCTCATCCTGCCCGTCGCGAGCTACCTCATCCCCGCCCTGCGCAACATCGAAGACACCCTGCCCGACGCCAACCTGGCTCCGCCTCCGCCCAGCGCGCCGCCCGCCCCCGCGCCAACCGCCCAAACCGCTTCCCCGAATTAAAGCCAATCGCAAAACCCACCGTCGCCGCGCCCTTTACGGGCGCGGCCCGGCTGGAGTGCCAAGCAGATCGGCGGGGCTAAACCCCGCCGCTACGGGAAAATCAGGGCGCCGCGTATAGGTGCAATGGCCCTGCATCAACTGGCGAACAACCGCGCACGTCAGCCTGAATGGATCGGAGTGACTCCATGCCCCCCACCCCCAGCCCCGCCATTGACGACTTCCTCGCCCGCGTCCCCGCCGAGCAGCGCGCCGCCCTCGAGCGCCTGCGCCAGACCATCCGCGCCGCCGCCCCCCACGCCGAGGAGTACATCGGCTACGGCGTGCCGGCCTTCCGCTATCACGGCCGGCCCCTGGTCTCGTTCGGCTACGGCAAGGCCCACCTCTCGTTCTACGTCCAAAGCCCGGCCGTCATGGACGCCCACGCCGCCGACCTCGGCAAATACGACACCTCCAAGGGCACCGTCCGCTTCACCGCCGAGAAGCCCCTGCCCGTCACCCTGATCAAGAAACTCGTCAAAGCCCGCATGCAGGAGATCGGCTAATACCCACCGCCTGCCACCTGGCATTTGACCCCGCACTGGACACATGGCACCTGACACTTGACACTCGCAATGAGCTCTAACGCAGACACCATCACCCGCTTCTACACCGCCTTCGCCCTCCGCGACCCCGCCCCCATGGCCGCTGCCTACGCGCCCGACGCCACCTTCGCCGATGCCGTCTTCTCCCTGCGCGGCAAGGAGATCGGCGCGATGTGGCACATGCTGTGCGAGTCCGGCACAGACCTGAGAGTGGTCTTCTCCGGCGTGGAGGCCGATGACGCCGTTGGCCGCGCGCATTGGGAGGCGTGGTACTCGTTCGGCGGGCGGCCCGTCCACAATATCCTGGACGCGCGCTTCAAGTTCGCCAATGGCCTAATCATCGAACACCGCGACACGTTTGACTTCCGCCGCTGGGCCGCCCAGGCCCTCGGCCCGCTGGGCAAACTGCTCGGCTGGGCGCCCTTCGTCCGCCGCCAGGTGCAGGCCCGCGCCCGCGCCCGGCTGGACCGTTTCATCCTCGCGCACCCCCAGTACCGCTAAAACCGTATAGGTACATAAAGGAAGGTACACCATGAAGATTCCGCTGAATCGGCTCTTGTTTGTCGTCCCGTTGCTGCTGGCCTGCGCGGTGCTCTCGCCCACGCCTCCCCCCACGTTGCCGCCCGTCACCCAACTCCCCAACGCCACCGCGACGCCCCCACCCGTCGCGCCCACCAGCACCCTGCCCGCGCCCACCGAGGCCATCGAGCCGACCGCCCCCGTCGAAGGCGTCTCCCCCGCCGAGGGGGCCGCAATGCTGGCCCTGGCCAACGCGCAGGGCTTTCCGCTCGATCAGATTACGCTGGTGAGCACCGAAGCGGTGGACTGGCCCAACGGCTGCCTGGGCGTGGAGCAGCCGGACGTGGCCTGCACCGAAGCCATCGTGCCCGGCTTCCGCATCATCCTGGCGGCGGGCGGCCAGGAATTCGAGTATCACACCAACCAGGACGGCACCCAGGTCGCCGCCGCCGTGCGCGAGTTCGCCTCCCTGCGGCTGGTGGTGCGCGGCGAGGATGGCAGCCTGAAGCTGCTGGATACGGGCTACGCCCTGCTCGACCAGGGCCTGCTCAACCAGGGCCTGATGCCGCTGGGCGGCGCGGTGGGCGATACGACCTACGTGCTCAACCTCAACGCCTACCCGCTGGAAATCCTCCGCCTCGACGAGAGCGGTCCGCAGCCCGTCGCCGTGAGCGAGACGCCCAGCTATGCCCTGGCCGTGTGGCCCGGGACCGGCAGCGCCCCCGCCCGGCTGGCGTTCAGCACCTCGCCCACGTTCGACAACCCGCAGACCAAGATCTTCTCCCTCGCGCCGGATGGCTCCGACCTCGTCCAGGTCCTCATCGACACCCAGACGCAGGGCAGCCCGCCCTTCCACTTCATGGCCCAGCGCTGGTCGTTGGACGGCCAGGCCCTGTACTTCAGCCGCGAGCCGTACGGCATCGGCGGCTACATCCCCTTCAACGGCGCTTCCAGCCTGTTCCGCTACGACTTCGCCACCGACAGCGTCACGCCGTTGGTGCCCTTCGACCTGGCGGCCAATATGCTGTGCCTGGGCGATCTCGACCTGCGCTATCAGCGCGCCGTGGGCAACTGCGACGACCGGACTGTTATCACCGTCTATGATTTGACCGGGAACGGCCCGGACACCACCATCACACCGCCGGCCGAGGCCGCGGAGTTCGGCCTGCTGGGCAGCGCGCACCTCAGCCCGGAGGGCGGGCGCGTGGCGTTTGCCCTGGCGCGCGGCAACCCGGAGGGCGAGCAGGGCGCCATCGCCCTTGCCGATAGCCTCAGCGGCGCGGCGCGGCTGGTGCTCACCAGCGAGCCGGGCAGCTACTACACCCTGGCCGGCTGGCTGGACGACAGCACCTTATTGGTTCAACAGCAGACCATGACCTGCGCCGATGTGTGCCCCGCCAGCCTGTGGACGGTGGGCGTTGACGGCAGCAGCCTCACCAAGCTGTCCGACGGCACCTTTGTGGCCTTCGCGCCCGGCCGATAGGCACTACGGGAGTGCGGGGGTGTCGGAGTCTTACTCCGACACCCCCGCACTCCCACACATTCCACTGACGAGACACGAGTGCAGAAACAGGCGACCTGTTCGGGATAGCGCAGTCCGGCCCTTTATGAGCCAGCCCGCGGCCATCACAGCCGCGACTACGGGTGTTCCAACCACGTCATCTGACGCGGCACTAGGCCCCCGCGGCGGCCGGTTCGGCCACCACCGCCTCGCCCCGCTTCACCCCCAGCATCAGCGCCACTGCCGCCACCAGGAACAGCGGCGCCACCAGCATCCCATTGTTGTAGTTCTCGCCCGTCAACTGCACGATCCAGCCGTAGATATTCGGCCCGGCGATGGCGGCCAGGGTAGAGAAGAGATAGTACAGGCCGGTGTACGTCCCCAGCCGCGCCGGGGTAGTCATGTCCACCACCATCGGCAGCGAGTTGATATTGATCAGCGACCAGGCGATGCCGGCCACCATCAGCAGCAGCCCAATAAGGGTGAGCGAGGCCGGCCCGCCTTCCACCAGCCGGATGCCGATGAGCGGCAGCGGCGCCACCACGCCCAGCAGCGTCTCTGGCGGCAGCACGAAAATCGTGGCGATGACGGCGCCCATGATCACCAGCCCGCCCATGATGGTCACCCGCCGGCCCAGCCGCGCGCCAATGTAACCCGCCGGCAGGGCGAAGAGGATGAACAGCAGCCCCAGCTCGGCCAGCAGGCCGCCCGCATTGGCGGCAGCAAAGTCCTTGTCGGGCTGGGCGGCGAACAGGTGATTGGTGGCGTACAGGGTGAAGAACGCCTCGATGGCGGCATAGGCCAGAAACCAGAAGAAAATCGCCAGCAGCAGCCGCAAGGCGCTCTTGTCGCGGTCACGCGCCACCTCCCGCAGGCTGGCGATCATCCCCGGCTGCTGCTCGGCCGCTTCGTACACCTTGGGCTCGCGGATGAAGATGAGCACCAGCGCCGCCGAGATCAGCACTAGCCCCGATCCCATCCAGAAGGGATAGGCGTTGTTGGCGGCGAAGAGTTGGCCGCCCACCAGCGTCGCCAGGATAAACCCGAACCCGCCCATGAAGTTGATAATGCCGTTGGCCTGTGAGCGCAGCGGCGAAGGCGTGATGTCGGGCATGAGCGCCACCACCGGCGTGCGCCACAGCGCCATCGAAAGCAGCAGCGTCGTCGTCCCGGCCACAAACAGCGGCAGCACGCTTGCCAGCGGAATCCACCCGAAGGCCAGCGCCGCCAGCGGAGCGCCGACCAGGATAAAGGGCATGCGGCGGCCAATGCGGGTTCGCAGCCGGTCCGAGAGCGCCCCCACTGGCGGTTGGATTAGCAGCGCGGCAAAATTGTCCAGCGTCAGAAAGAAGCCGATGAGGGCCGGGCTGAGGTCGAACCGGTCCTTCAGCAGCAGCGGCACAAAGGCGTTGTACACGCCCCAGATGACCGACACCCCGAAGAACCCAAACCCGAGCAGAAAGGTCTTGCCATAATTCAGGCGCATGGGCGGCTCCTTTGCTGGCTGAATGGAATAGCGAGAGTGTAGGGCCAAATCCCCGCCGTTGAAAGTGTCATTCCCTGTCATATTTCAAATCAGACTTCTGTCATCTGAATTACTGATGCTTGTCACTGCCTCCGCCCCGGCCCCCGTCCTATACTGCCGGCATAAGTCGGATAAAGCCGACCCACAACACCTGAATTGTTTTGCTTGCAGCCGCAAGTTGTGCCCTAAGGAGGCAACCATGAACACCGTCGTGACCCGCAATGGACAAGTTGTACAGGACCCGCCGCTGGTGCAGAAGCTGCTCAATCAGCCCCTCGCCAGCCTCATCTGGCTCCCCATCCGCATTTGGCTGGGCTGGCAGTGGTTCGACGCTGCCCTGCACAAGATCAGCAACCCCGCCTGGGTGAGCACCGGCGACGCCCTCAAGGGCTTCTGGACCAATGCCGTGGCCATCCCCGAGGCCGGCCGCCCAGCCATCACCTTCGACTGGTACCGCGCCTTCCTTCAGACCATGCTGGATGCCCAGGCCTACACCTGGTTCGCCAAGGTGGTGGCCTACGGCGAACTGCTCATCGGCATCGGCCTGATCCTGGGCGCTTTCACTGGGATTGCCGCGTTTTTTGGCGGCTTTATGAACTGGAACTTCATGATGGCCGGCTCGGCCAGCAGCAACCCCCTGCTCTTCGTGGCCGCCGTGGGCCTCATCCTGGCCTGGAAGGTGTCCGGCTACATCGGCGCAGACTTCTTCCTGCTCCGCTGGATCGGCACCCCCTGGCAGTGGCGGCGGCCCGTGGCCTCCTCGCCCCTGGCCCAGTTGCGGCGCGTGCCCTCCGAAGCCGCCGCCGACTGACCATCACCCCCGTGCGGCCGGCGTAGAACTAGCCCCAAACAGGCCGGCCTCGTCTCTCCTCCGCCCCTCTCCCGCCCCTGGCTCGGGAGAGGGGCTTTTATGTCCCATGACCAATAACCATATTCGGAGTGATAATAGTCACTTACACGGGAATGGGCCTCGCGCTAGAGTCAAGTACGTACGATTAGTGCCGGAAATGCCTGATTGGGAGGCCCCATGCAGATCACGCGCCAAGCCGACTATGCGGTCCGAGCCGTTCTTTATCTGGCTCAGATCGCGCCGGGCGAACGGGCCTCAACCGCCCAGATCGCCCGCGAACAGAAGATCCCGTTGACGTTCCTGGCCAAGATTGTGTCGCAGCTCTCAGCCTCCGGCATTGTGCGCGCCACCCGCGGCGCCCACGGCGGCGTGGCCCTGGCCCGCCCGGCCGCCGAAATCAGCCTGCTGGAGATCGTCGAAGCCATCGACGGGCCGGTGATGCTGAGCGAGTGCACCATCAACCCCGACACCTGCACCTTTAGCGACAACTGCGTGGTCCGCGTGGTGTGGTGCGAAACGCGCGCCGAACTGGCCCAGCGGCTAGCGGCCGCCCGGTTCGACCAGTTAGCCGCGGCCAAGATGCCGCCGCGCTCGCTGGCGGTCCAGCCGCTCGAGATGGCCCAGCCCGGCGACTAGGACGGATAGCGCCTGGGCGGCCCGCGTGACCGCTCAGCGCGCTCACAACCCAATCTTGGAGCTGCGTATTCGCCCCCGGCTGCCCGGATGTCATGCCGTGCTCGACGCATGACATCCGTCTCCCCTTCTCGTGACAACTGTTAGTGTCTCAAAATGGTCAACATTGGTGTAATCAGCGCCATGGATAATAAAACCCCGTCCATGGCCAATGGGGGGACTGAGGATCGTCTTGACCAGGCACTGGTGGCGGTGCGCCAGCGGCTGGGTTTGCTGCGCTGGCTGGTGCCGGTGGGCATGTTCCTGCTGGTGGTCGTCTACGAAGTCGGCCCGGCGCGCTGGACCCTGGCCCAACTCGGCCCAACGGTGCACATCGCCGTTGACCTGACGGTCTATGGCGTGCTGGGGCCGGTCCTGGCCGCCGTCCTGCTGGACCTGCTGGGCCGCTGGATCGAGGAGCGCGAGACCACCGCTGCCCAATCCATCGCGCTCGCCCAGGCCCGCCAGCGCGTCCAACTGCACCGCGACCTGACCGACGACACCCTCCAGCACCTCTTTGCGGCGAGCGCCCTGCTGGCCTCGCTGGAGAGCCACGCCGCCGGCCTGCCCTCAGACACCCTGGCGCACATCCAGACTACCCACGCCGCGCTGGAAGCCGCCATTCAGAAGCAGTATGCAGGCCTGACAACGTAGCGGCGGGGTTTACCCCCGCCGTTCCGCAAATCGCAGCCACACGGCCGGCCGCGGCTCCAGGGTCGCCCCCATGTGCGGGCGCGGGCGCGGCTTGCCCGGCGCGGGCGAAAACTCATACCCGCGCAGCACCTGCGCCAGCACTGCCTTGGCCTCCCACTCGGCGAACACCGCCCCCAGGCAGAAACGCGGCCCGGCCCCAAATGGCACGTAGCTCAACGCCGGCCGCCGGGGCGCGCCCGGCGCAAACCGCTCTGGGTCGAAGCGCTCCGGCGCGGGCCACACCGCCGGGTCGTGGTGGGTCAGGTAGATCGAGAACAGCAGACGCCGCCCGGCCGGCAGGCGGCGCCCCCCCAGGCACAGGTCATCCACGATCCGCCGGTTGCCCACGTGGATGGGCGGGTGCAGCCGCAGGGTCTCCTTGATGATCCAATCGAGATACTCAAGCTGGCCGATGTGCGCGGGCGTCAGCGCGTCCTCGCCCGCCACGGTGTCCACCTCGGCGCGCGCCCTCGCCTGGATCGCGGGGTGCTCAGCCAGCTCATGCAGGCTCCACGCCAGCAGGGCGGTACTGGTGTCGTGCCCGGCGATGAGCAGGGTGAGCAGTTGGTCGCGGGCGGCCTCATCGTCCAATCCCGCCGCGATCAGGTCGCTCACCAGGTCGGCGCGGGGCGCGGCACGGCGCGCGGCAATGAGTTGGTACAGGTAACCGTCTAGCGCGCGCCGGGCAGCGGCATAGCCGGGACGCGGTACGCCCGGCCACACCAGCCACGGCCCCGGCGAGATGTATGCCAGCGTGCGGTGGATGGGCTGGCGCAGGCGCTCCAGGTCCGGCCGCAGGTCCACCCCAAACAGCGCCTCGGCCAGGATCAGCAGGGTCGCCTCCCGCGCGCGGGCGCTCACGTCGGCTACGCCTTCCCGCCCCCAACCGGCCGTCAAATGCGCGCCGCCGCGCAGCATCGCCGCCAGATACTCGGCCATCCGCCGCCGGTGCAGGGCCTGGTCAATCACCGCGCGCGGATGATCGTGCGCCGGCCCATCCACCACCAGCAGGCCGTGGCGCAGCAGGCGGGCCACGGGGTCCTGCGGCAAGCGCCAACTGAGGCGGTCGCGGGCCTCCAGAAATACCAGCCGTGCCGCCGCCGGACCCGAGGCCACAATGGGCCGGAAGCCGGGGATGGGCAGTTGAAAGACTTCACCCAAATCGCGCCGCACTTCGTCCAGCGCGGCCAGCGGCCCGCCCGCGCCCATCAGCGCCCGCAGGGCGCGCATGCCCGTGCGGGCAGAGGAAAAGGGTGGCAGCGGGTGGCCGGGCGGCGTGTCCGCCGCGGCGAGCGTGCGCCCCTTCCATACGGCGCGGCCGGCGCGAGTGAGCCGCAGCGAGTTGAACGCCAGACCCACGCCCAGGGCCACCGTGAGCGGATACAGCAGCGCCAGCAGGGCCGCATGCCGGAAGCGCCGCGCATATAACCCCCATTGACCGGCAGCCAGCAGGGCGCCGGCCAGGGCCAGCGGCAGCGCGCCCGCGGGCAGGGGCCGGCCCCATGCCCCCAGCGCAAGGGTGACCGGCGGCAGCCAGTGCGTCAACCCGATCCACAGCCAGCCCAGGAGAAAGGGAAGAACGCGATAGTCGAAGGCGGCAAAGAGATTCTTGCTAAAGCCGGCGGCGGCCTCGGGCAGCGACCGGTACATCCGGCAGCGCACCAGGTCCCCGGCCTCCATCAGCCGCCAGCGCCCGCCAGTGCGCATGATCCGCCGGCCCAGGGCCAGGTCCTCGGCGGCGTGGGCGCGGACGGCGGCATGGCCACCGGCCCGCTCGTAGGCAGCGCGCCGCGCCAGCAGAAACTGCCCTGGGCTGGCGGCAAGGCGCGGCCACTGGAGGCGATGCGCGAGGCCGAGGGGCACCAGGCTAAAGAGGCTCCAGCCCAGCAGCGGCACCACCAGCCGTTCGCCCCAGGTGTGCGTCTGCTGCCGGGGCAGCACCGCCAGCAGGTCAGCCTCCTCGTTATCGAGGCAGCAACGGCGGCGCGCACGGCGGCGGGCGCGTGGCGGGTATCGGCATCGGTGAAGAGCAGCAGGTCGCCCCGGGCGGCCTGGGCCAATTGATGGCACGCCCACTGCTTGCCCAGCCAGCCGGGCGGCAGCGGCTGGCCGCGCAGCAGGGTCACATGCGGGTGGGCGGCGGCCAGCGCCGCCGCCAAATCAGGCGTCGCGTCGGTGCTGTCGTCATCCAGCACCAGCACTTCGCAGGCGGGGTAGTCCTGGGCCGCCAGCGAGCGCAGGCAGGCCTCGATGTTGGCGGCCTCATTGCGGGCGGGGACAAGGATCGAGACGAACGGCGGATCGGCGAGCAGCGCCGCGTGGGCGTCCAGCTGCCTCCAGGCGCGCAGGTTGGCGAGGGAGATCACCCACACCAGCCCCATGAAGAGCAGACTGCACAACAGCATGACCTCGAACATGATGTTCAGCCGCGCAGGGCGCGGAACAGGGCGCGGGCAAGGGCGGGCCTCAGGCGCGGCGGCTGGCGCAGGGCTGGGGCGTGCTTGACTGCCAGCACCACCGCAATCCCAAAACCGGCCATCAAAAGCGCCGGCTCAGGAAACGACACCAGCAGATGCGCCCCTAGCCCCGCCAGGCTGAACATCACCGCCCAGGCATCGGTGCGCAGGACGAAGTAGAAGACCACCATGAACAGCCCCAGCACAATGGGCAAGTGGCCGAGGGTGAGCCCAGCCAACGCGCCAAACGAAACCGTGAGCGCCTTGCCGCCCCGAAACCGCAGGAAGGGTGAGAAGGCATGGCCGGCCACCGGCGCCACCGCCACCGCCGCCAGGGCCGCCCCGGAGAGGCGCGCGCCAAAGTGCGCGGCGGCGACGGGCAGCGCGCCCTTCAGAAAATCCAGCAGCAGCACGAGCACCCCCAGCCGCCAGCCGCCCGCGCGCCAGGCATTCACGGCGCCGGGGTTGCCGTCGCCCACGCCGCGCACATCGCGGCCCGCCACCCGCTTCCCCAGCCACACGGCAAACGGCAACGATCCGCTGGCAAAGGCCACGACGACCCAGATGAGGGCGGCCCCGGCCGGCATCGTCAGCCGTTCGGCCTCACCCTGCCGGGCTGGGCGTCGTGAACGGGGCGCGCGGGCGCGTTTGGCGCGGCGCCGACCTGGCCGGGGATGAGCGCCCGCGCCGTGCGCCAGGCCTGAAGGAGTCGGGCGTGCGTCTCGGTCGTCAGCGCCAGGGTGAGGCCGAAGACGATGAGGGTGTTGGTGGTGAGGAAGAAAACGATCTCCTCCAGCGGCAGCCCGGCCACGAAGACGTTCACCGAATGCGCGGGGCTGATGGTCCACGTGCCCGCGCCAATCGCCAGGGCATCGGCGGCGCAGAGATAGAGGGTGGTGGACACAATGGCCAGGCCCACCAGCCGGCGGCGCTGCCAGAGCAGGTCCGCGCCCACCGCCAGTTGCAGCATGATGGGCGGCAGCGCCCATCCCAACTCCAGGCCGAGATAAGTCCCGGGCCGCCAGCCGCTCAATAGCACAACAACAGCGGCCAGCCACAGCACGCCCGCCGCGAGCGTGGCCGCCCAGCGTAGGCACGGGCGCAAAGGCGCGTCCGGTCTTGGCGCGGCCATGCGGCGTCCCAGCCACACCAGCCAGCCGCCGGTGAGCAGCGGCTGAAGGATGAAGAACAGATACTCCTCCAGCGGCACCCAGCCGAAGGTGATGCCTAACACCAGTGCCGGATCGTAATACCACACCCCGGTCGCCACCAGGTAGTTGTCCCACGGCGTGGTGTACACCAGGGCCACCACCACATGCACCAGCACGGCCGCAATGGCCGCCGCCCCGCCCAACAGCAGGCCGCGCTGTGGCCGGCCGCGATCACGCGAGTGGAGCCAGGCCAGCCCTGCCAGCGGAACACCAAGAAAGACGATCAGGAAGTTGAGGTAGGTCATGTCGCCGGAGAAAGCTGGCCGCCGGGTGCAGACACTGACGCCGACCGCCACCAGATGTTGGGCAAGCGGCGCAGCTTGGCCGCGGCGCTCAGATGGGCGCGGCGCGTAAAGACATCATAGTCGTGCGCTTCGATGTCGTTCAGGATAGCCTGGTACAGCCCGGCGGCGGCGGCAATGGCGAAGCGGCCGTCGGGCGCCAGCAGCGCGATGCCCGGCTCGGCCTCGGCATACAGGGCGCGGTTGCGGTCCACCTGGAAGCGCATGAAGTCGCGCCAGGCGCGGGTGACCCGCCCGCGGGCCAGGTCGTCCTCGTCCAGGCCAAATTGCGCCAGCTCATCCTGCGGCAGGTACACTCGCCCGGCGGCGAAGTCCTCGCCCACATCGCGCAGGATGTTGGTCAGTTGGAGCGCCACGCCCAGCCGCACGGCATACGGGATGGCCTCCGGGCCGGCATAGCCGATGATGTGCATCGCCATCAGCCCCACGGTCGAGGCCACCCCGTAGCAGTAGGCGGCCAGGTCGTCAAAGCTGGCGTAGCGGGCCGGCGTCAGGTCGCGGCTCACGCCGTCCACCAGTTGCTCGGCATAGCGGCGCGGGATGCCGTAGCGGGCGCGGGCGTCGGCGAAGGCCAGGGCCACGGGGTCGTCGCCGGCCGGGTGCAGCGCAAAGGCGCGGCGGCGCCAATCGTCCAGGTGCTGCGCGGCGGCCGGGCCCGGCTGGTCCACCAGGTCATCGGTCACGCGGCAAAAGGCATACAGGGCGCGGGCAGCGGCGCGTTTGGCGGGCGGCAGCAGGCCGGAGGCCAGATAGAATGTGCGGCTGTGCGCGGCCGTCACGCCCACGGTGTATTGGTAGGCGCTGGCCAGCACGCCGGAGGGCCCGGCCTGGGACGCGGCGCGCGCATGCGGCCGGTCATCGAGCGCCTCGTAGGCCCAGTTCAGCAGGCGGTGTTCCCAGGTTTGCACGGTCATCGGGCCTGCTCCGCCAGGGCCGCGCCGGGCACGCTCCGCCGGGGCTGGGCGGCGGGCAGGTCGGCCAGGATGCGCTCCACAGTGAGGCGGGCCGAGAGCAAAACGATGGGCAGGCCGGTGCCAGGGTGTGTGCTGGCGCCCGCGAAGTACAGGTTGCGGTAGCGCGGGTGGCGGTTGTGCGGACGCAGATAGCCCACCTGCAGGAAGTTGTGGCTCAGGCCAAAGGCCGCGCCCTTCGCCAGGTTCAGGTCGCGGGCATAGTCGTCGGGTCCGTAAGCGGCTTCGTAGGCGATGCGGCGCTCGATGTCAGGCAGGCCGATGCGGGCCAGCCGCTGAAGTACAGCCTTGCGGGCGAGGGCCTGGAGAGCGGGCCAATCTTGTTTGCGCGAGTCGTCCTGGTGGCCGGCGGGCACCAGCACCATCAGGCTGTCGCCGCCGGGGGGCGCAAAGCTAGGCTCGGTGCGGGTGGGCGCGTTGACGTAGAACGACGGCTGATCGGGCAGGCCGTGTTCATTGAAAATGCGGTCGAACGAAGCCCGGTACTGGTGGTCATTCAGGAAAACGTTGTGATGCAGCAGGGCCGGGTCGGGCGCGCCGCTGAGGCCCCAGTAGAACATGAGCGCCGACGAGGTGTACTTCTTCCGCGCCAGGCGCGCGGCCGTGCCATCGTCGGGCAGAAGTTCGGCATAAACGTAGGGCAGATCGGCATTGGCGACCACCACCTCGGCGCGCAGGCTCTGGCCAGCGGCCGTGGTGACGCCCGCCGCGC
Source organism: uncultured Anaerolineales bacterium (assembly GCA_964497615.1). GTDB lineage: Bacteria > Chloroflexota > Anaerolineae > Anaerolineales > UBA6663 > CAZCEC01. Next base: position 15,409 of record CAZCEC010000010.1, read on the forward strand.
GGCCGCCTTCGATGTCGATGCGGGCGGCGGGCGTGTTGTACTGGAACCGCACCCCCAGCCCCTCCGCGATGCCGGCCAGCGCGGTGATGACGCTATACAGCCCGCCCTTGGGGAAGTACACCCCATCGGCCAGCTCGGTGTACTGGAGGAGCGAGTAGGTGGCCGGCGCGTCATAGGGGCTGAGGCCCAGATACATGTTCTGGAAGGTGAAGGCGGCCTGGAGGCGCGGGTCCTTGAAGTGCCGCGCCGTGTTGGCGTGGTGCTTGATGAGGGCCTTTAACTGCCACAGCAGGGGCAGGTTGCGAGGGCTGAAATAATCGAGCAGGTTGTCGAAGTTGCGGCCCACGAAGTGGCTCAGCGACAGGTTGTAGTGGCGCGCCCCATCCGCCATGAAGCGCAGGAGTTGCTCGAACGAGCCGGGCTCCAGCGCCTCCAACTGCTCGCGCATGCGGGGCAGGCTGGGGCTGAGGTCCAACTTCGCCCCGTCGTGGAAGTGGACCCGATAAGTCGGGTCGAGGCGCGTCAGTTCCAAGTGGTCTTCCATGCGCTCGCCCAGGGCGGCAAAGGTCTCCGCAAACACCTCGGGCATCAGGAACAGGGTGGGGCCGGTGTCGAACCGGTAGCCAGCCTGCTCGATGAAGTCGGCGCGGCCGCCGGGGCGGGCGCCTTTTTCCAGGACGGTGACGCGGTAGCCGGCGCGCGCCAGCCGGGCGGCGGAAGCCAGGCCCCCGATGCCGGCCCCGATGACTATGGCAGATGACATGCAGCAACTCCTCTCGTATCGAACCGAAACCTGATGAAATTATGCGGGGGGCCATTTGCACCGTCAATATATTGCGCAGATTTTGTATAAGGTTTGGGGTGGATGCGCGCTGGCGGGGCAAAATCGGTCGGATAATGCGGGGAGAGGCACAACGCATGACGACGACTGACGAAGCTCCCCTGTACAACATCGGCATTGTGGCCCGCATGACGGGCGTGCCGGTCTCCACCCTGCGCATCTGGGAACGCCGCTACCAGTTCCCCGCCACGGCCCGCTCCGCCGGGCGGCAGCGGTTGTACACCGAACACGAGATTGCCCGGCTGCGCTGGGTGAAGGCCAAGACGGACGAGGGCATGCAGGTCTCGCAGGCGGTGCGGGCGCTGCGCCACCACGAGGCCAAGGGCGGCCCCTCCGCCCCGACCTACCCGCCGCTGGCCGCCACGGGACCGGTGGCGCCCACGGCCCCTGGGCTGGCGCCGGGGTTGGACGTGGTGCGCGCCCGGCTATACGCGGCGCTGCTAAACCACGACCTGGCGCAGGCTGACGCCGTGCTGGGCGAGGCGATGACGGCCTATGCGCCCGAACAACTGATTGAGGGCGTCATCTTTGCGATGCTGGATGAGGTGGGGCGCGAATGGCAGGCGGGGCGGATGAACATTGCCACCGAGCACCTGATGACGAATTTCGTCCGGCACCGAATGCTGCAATGGCTGCACCAGGGGCCGCCGGTGAACCCGGGCGCGCGGCCGGTGGTGCTGGCGTGCGCGCCGGGCGAATTGCACGAGGGCAGCCTGATCATGCTCGGCGTGCTGTTGCGCCGCCGCCGCTGGCCGGTGGCCTATGTGGGGCAGGATGTGCCTCTGCGCGATTTGGCCAGCCTGGTGCGCGAGGTGCGCCCCGCGGCCGTGGTGCTGGTGGCGATGACGCCCGGCGCGGCGGAAAACGTCGTGCGCTGGCCGGAGCACATGCCGGAAGCAGCCGCTGGTAAGGGGCCGGTGGTCGCGTTTGGGGGCTACGTATTCAGCACGCAGCCGGAGTGGCGCGCCCGCATGCCCGGCCTGTGGCTGGGGGCTTCGGTGGCGGAGGGGGTGGAACGGCTGGAGGCTGCGCTGGCCGCTACTGAGGCAGGTAACCCGACAGCCCCTCCAGCCCAATGATCTCCCGCTCCTTCTCATCCAGGATCAGGGTGATCGGCTCGCCCTTATGCTGCACGACGAGCGTAAGCTGCTGCGAGCCATCATCCTCGATGGACTGAATGCACGGGCGGTCCTCGCCTTCCGGAAAGCGGACAAACTTGGCGACGTGCCGGTCGCAGTACGATTGGCACAGGTCACAGTGATCGCGGTCGATGTAAACCTTCATGGCTGCCTCCAGACCAGGATAAACAGCAGGGTAAATATGCTGCTGACCAGCAATTGCCGCAGGCCGATGCGGACAGGCGGCACGCCCACCGCCGGGCGGAGCACGCCCCAGACGGTCTCGGCCAATTGCAGGGCAAAGGGCACGAACAAGGCCGGCGGCGCGGCGCGGCCGGCGGACAAAGCCACGGCGAGGAGCAGGTTGAAGCCCGCATACAGCAAAGCCCGTTGCCCCTGCCGCAGCCGTTGCGCCACGGGCGGCGCGACCTTGAGGACGCGCTGCTCCAGGCGCAGGTAAGCATAGACGATGGAGGCGACTGGAGCCAGGCCAGCAGCCACAGCCACCATCCCGCCCCATCCCATTGCCCCAGCACCACCCAATACGCGGCGGGGGCCGCGAGGGCCAGCACGCCGCTGCCCACGATCTCCACGCCCATCTGGCGGCGCTCGGCGCGGCGGCGGATGAGGGCCAAATGCCAGATGAAGACCGGCGCGGCAGGCAAGGCCAGGAGGAGCACCGCGGCATGCCCCAGGACGGCCAGGGCGGCCACCGCGGCCAGCGCCGCCGCCCCATAGACGGCGGTCCAGAAGGCCGCCGCCGGCAAGTCGTCGCGCGTGCGCCGGCCGGCGTAGGCCTTGACGGCCATGCTCACCGGCTGGCGCAGGAGGAAGGCCGCCAGCGCGCCCAGGCACAGCCAGCCGGCCGCGGCCGTCCACACCCCGCCCGCGGCGCGCCCGGCGAACAGCCCAATCAACAATGGGCTGAGCAGGAACACCCAGGCGCCGTGCTCGGCGGGCAGGGCGATGTGCCGCTTGAAGATGCGGCGCGGGGCGGCGGCAGGCAGGGCAGACATCTGCGGCAGACGGTTATGAATACCAGGCGCGGCCAGTCAATAACACACTGGAAACGGATGGTCTTAGTCTCATTATAGGAAGGCAAGGACAGGGTTTCACTGACAAACGTCATGCCTTGGGGAGGAGCATTGGCCCCAAGGACACAGCCGGGGGAAAAGCATCTCGCCCGCAGCAGGGGCCGAGGGCGAGCGCGACAAACGGTATGTAATTAACTCAGGGAAGGCGCCGTGGTGTTGCTCGTTCGAAGAGGGTGTTTGCGGTTCCGCTCCGCGCCGTACCCGGCTTACTTGCCACCCACGTACGGTAGGCCGGTTCTTCGTTTCTTCCCAGGCGCCTTCCCTGAGGCAAAACCTAGCCTGTCACCAATGTAAGTCGGGCGTGCACCCCTCGCAAGTGACATTTGTCATGTGACAGACCCCCACGGGGGCGTCACGCAATAGTCACCGAGCCGACGCCGCTTTCCACCGTGATTTCGGCTCGATTGATCGCGCTCTCGAAGTCGGGCGACTCATAGCCCGCGGCCGAGCGCGGGAAGCGCCGCTGGTCCACGTCCAGCGAACCGACGCCCACACTGCCGCGAATGCGCGCGGCCACGCCCGCCGGGACGGTGATGTTCACCGCGGCCGCGCCGGACGAAATGCGGACCGTGGTAGCGCCGGCCTGCGCCGGCAGGGTGACGCGGGTGCTGCTGGCGCCGGTCTTGACGGTCAATTCGGACACGCGCAGTCCGCTCAGGTCGAGGCGGGTATCGGACGCGCCGGTCTCGAACACCAGGGCCAGGCGCGGGCCGGCGGCGAGGCACACATTCCAATCCATGCCGCGCCCGCCGCCCCAATTCCAGGGCAGCATCCAGTTGGTCCAATCCTGTTCACGGGCCTGGAGAGTCACCTCCACGTGATCACCCTGCCGGGCCAGCCGCTTATCAATGCCGCCGGCGAATTCGCCGTGAAACAACTCGTCTGGGCCGGCGCCGCCGCGCACCTCCAGCACCCCCGCGCCATGCTTGAAGCTGATCCGGGCGCTGGCCGCGCCGTCAAGCGAGGCCGAGTCCTCCACCGGCTCCGGGCCGGCGCCGCGGCGCAGCAGCAGGCTGAGACCAAAGAAAATCAGGAAGATGGGCCACAGCCAGTTCCAGGCGCTGCCGGGCAGCCAGCCGAAATTATCCAGGAGGAAGAGCGCGCCAACGGCGATGAGGACAAGCGGCCAGAAGATGCGGGACATTGGACTAACCTCCGTCTGGGTCGGGGAGCACCAGCACTTGGCAAGTGCCTTGCTAATTGTACGCTCGGACTGGCCGGGAGGTTGCGCCGTGCAGCCAATTGATCGTGCGCCGGCCAGGTTTCGCGGCGCATCCCGTCAGCCGGGGCGAGCCGCGAAACCTGGCCGGATAGGGCTCTTACAGGCTTACCGCCACTCGGGCGTCGCCACAGACTGTGGCACCGGGTGCTCCAGGAGATAGTCGTAGGCGGACAGGGCGGCCTTGGCGCCCTCGCCAATAGCCACCAGCACCTGCTCGGCATACACATCGGTGACATCGCCGGCGGCAAACAATCCAGGGCGCGAGGCGCGGTTGCGGGTGTCCACCATCACGCGGCCATTTTCGTCGAGCGCGGCCAGGCCGTTCAGCAGGCCGGTGTTGGGCACCAGGCCCAGTTCGACGAAGATCGCGTCGGCCTCAATCTCGCGGTGATCGCCTTCGGCCTCCGGGGCGCGGCCGTGGCCGTTGCCGTCTTGACCGGCCACGCGCGTCAGCGCCAGCCCGCGCGCGTAGCTGTCGCCCTCGATGCGCTCCACCTGATAGCCGGTGAGCAGGGTGACGTTGGGCAGGCCCATCAGGCGGCGGCCCAGAGGCGAATCCAACCCGGCAGCAGTGCGGGCCACCAGGGTGACGCGGCGGGCGATGCCGGCCAATTCGGCCACCGAGCGCAGGGCCAGCGGGCCGTCGCCCACCACCGCCACCACGCCATCCACGAACAGCGAGGCGTAGCTGACGGCGCTGTAGACCACCCCCCGGCCCAGGTACTCGTCCTCGCCGGGCACGTTCAGGCGGCGCGCATTGGCGCCGGTAGCGACGATGAGGGCGCGGGTGGTGAACTCCTGGCCGTCGCGCACGCGGACCCGGTAGCCCTCCGCCACGCCGTTGGCCTCCAGGGCCTCGACCCGGTCAACAACATCCAGCACGCGGGCAAACTCCAGGTATTCGATCTCGTTGGCGAAGCGGCTGACGGTCTCCTCGCCGTTGATGACCAGGTGATGGCCGATGTTTGGCAACTGCAGGCGGTAGTTGGTCTTGCCGCCCAGGTCGCGCGAGATGAGCAGGACGTTGAGCCGGCGGCGCAGGGCATAGATGGCGGCTGTTAGGCCGGCCGGACCGCCGCCGAGGATGATGAGGTCGTACATGGCTACTCCTTGTATTCCGGAATAAAGTCTTTCTCCATCATCATCCCAGTCAGGTCGCGCGAACGCTTGATGATGGCGGCGGCGTGGTGGTACTCCTCGTCATAGGTGCGCGGGACGCGGGCCAGGCCCTGCTCGACAGCCTTGACGGCCACGGCGGCGGCCTCGCGCGGGAAGACATCCCACTCATCCATCGTGGGCAGCAGATACTCGGGCGACAGGCCCTTCTCGGCGGCCATGTCGGCCAGGGCCAGGGCGGCGGCGATGCACATCTCGTCGGTGATGGTGGAGGCGCGCACGTCCAGGGCGCCGCGGAAGATGCCCGGGAAGCCCAGCGAGTTATTCACCTGGTTGGGGAAGTCGGAGCGGCCGGTGGCCACGACGGCGGCGCCGGCGGCCTTGGCATCCCAGGGCCAGATTTCAGGGATGGGGTTGGCGCAGGCAAAGACGATGGCGCCCGGCGCCATGCGGCTGATCCACTCGGGCTTGAGCACGTCTGGGCCGGGCTGCGAGAGCGCAATCACCACATCCGCGCCGTCCAGCGCCTCCGGGATGCCGCCGGTGCGGTGCTCGGCGTTGGTCACCTGGCACAGCTTCCACTTGTCCACATACTCGGTCTTGCGCAGCTCAATGTCGGTGCGGCCGGGGTGCAGGATGCCGCGGCTGTCCACCATCATGCACCGGGCTGGGTTGGCGCCATAGGCGAAGATCAGGCGCGAGCAGGCCACGTTGGAGGCGCCGCTGCCCACGAAGACGATGCGCGCGTCGCTCATGGGCTTGTTCACCACGCGCAGGGCGTTGATGAGGCCGGCCAGCGTGACGGTGGCCGTGCCCTGCTGGTCGTCGTGCCAGACGGGGATCTCGGCGCGGGCGCGCAGGGTGTCGAGGATGCGGAAGCACTTGGGCTGCGACAGGTCTTCCAGGTTCACGCCGCCAAAGCCCGGCTGGAGCATGAGCACCGTCTCGATGATCTTGTCCGGGTCCTTGGTGTCGAGCATGATGGGCCAGGCATCCACGCCGCCCAGGTACTTGTACAGCAGGGCCTTGCCCTCCATGACGGGCAGTCCGGCTTTGGGGCCGATGTCGCCCAGGCCGAGGACGCGCGTCCCGTCGGAGACCACGGCCACGGTGTTCCACTTGTGCGTCATCTCATACGCCATGTCCGGGTCCTTGGCGATGGCCTGGCAGGCGGCGGCCACGCCGGGGGTGTACCAGATGGCGAAGTCGTTGAAGTCGCGGACGCGGCAGCGCAGGGTCGTCTCGACCTTGCCGTGATAGAAGGGGTGCAGAACCACGGCATCAGCCGCGGGCTGGCGGGCCTTGGCAAGCAGTTCTTCGGTGGTGACGGGAGGCGGGTCTTTGAGCATGAGAGTGTCCTATAGAGTCTTCAGATATGTGTCGATGGCCTCCGCGGCGCGGAAACCCGCGGCGACGGCCGTGGTGACGAGATCGGGACCGGTGACGGCATCGCCGCCGGCAAAGACGCCGGGGCGCGAGGTTTCGCCCGTGGCGGTGACGGCATTGATCAGGCCGTAGTCGTGCGTGTCGAGGCCGGGCGTGCTCTTCGGGACGGTCTCGTCAGGCCAGTAGCCCAGCGCCAGCACAACCGTATCCACCGGCACCACAAACTCGGACCCCGGCTCGGGCACCGGCCGGCGGCGGCCGGAGGCATCGGGCGCGCCGAGAGTCATGCGCTGCACTTCCATCGCCACGAGCCGGCCTTGCTCATCGCCGATGAAGCGGGTGGGCGCGGTGAGATATTCCACGGCCGCGCCTTCTTCCAACGCGTGCTCGCGCTCGCGGCGCGAGCCCGGCATTTCGGCTTCGGTGCGGCGGTAGTAGCAGGTGACGGTCTCGGCGCCCAGGCGCAGGGCCGTGCGCAAGCAGTCGGTGGCGGTGTCGCCCCCGCCGATGACCGCCACGCGCCGGCCGGTGACCACGGAGGCGCGTTGGGCGGGCCGCAGCAGGCCGGCGGGCACATTGGCGCGCACCAGGAACTCGCCCGCCGGGTAAACGCCGTCCAACTCCACGCCCGGCGCCTTGAGCGGCGCATCCACGTTCGCGCCGATGCCCAGGAACACGGCGTCGAAGCCGGACAGGAACAGGTCGTCCACGCTCAGGGTGTGGCCGATGCGGGTGTTGCACACGAAGCTGACGCCCAGCCGCCGCAGCGCGTCAATCTTGCCCAGAATCAGGTCCTTGGGCAGCTTGAAATTGGGGATGCCGTAGAGCAATAGTCCGCCTGGATGCGGCGCGGCTTCGTACACGGTGACGCGATGCCCGCGCCGCGCCAGCGACTCGGCCACCGCCAGCCCAGACGGGCCGGAGCCCACCACCGCCACTTCCCGGCCGGTGAGGGGCGCGCGCTCAGGCACCGGCCAGCCCTCCACCAGGCGCGAGTAGTCAGCCACGAACATCTCCAGCTTGCCCAGCGACGGCGCCTCGTCGCGGCGGCCCAGCACGCAGGCGCCCTCGCACAGGCGTTCCTGCGGGCACACCCGGCCGCAGATTTCGGGGAAGGGGCTGGTGCGGCGATAGACCTCGGCCGCGCCCGAAAAGTCGCCCAGCGAGATGAGCCACAGCGCCAGGGGAATGTCGTTGTGCAGGGGGCAGGCCTGCACGCAGGCCGACGGCGCCGGGCACTGCAAACAGCGGCTGGCTTCGCGCTGGGCCGTCTGGGCGTCATAGCCCAGCACGATCTCGTCAAAGTCGTGAATGCGCTGATCGGGCCAGCGCTCGGCGTAGGCCGTGTGCGGGATTCGCAGCCGGTCCTTCAGGCCCGCGGTGCGGTCGGATAAATCTGCCATGCAGCCTCCTTAGACGCTCTCCACGGATTTCAGGTCTGGGAAAAACGGCCGGACGGTGCCTTCGATCCAGCCATGCAGCGTGACGCTGGACAGCGGGCACCGCTGGCAGTTGCCAGTCAACCGCACCTGGAGCCGTTCGCCATCGAAATGCACCAGCTCAACCGCCCCGCCGTGAAAGTGCTCGATGTAGGCGCTGAGGATTTCGATCAACGCCCGCATTCGGGCTTCCGGGTTGGCATCCGGCGGCAGGCTGCCAGGGTCAAACACGACCGCACCACTGCGCGTTGTCATCGGAGGACCTCCTATCGGGTGTGGGTGGCGCTCGCCATGCCCGCCTGGATCAGACGCGTGAGCAGGGCCGGCGACACGCGCACCCCGGCATCGGCGGCGGTCACCCGGCCGGCCAGGGCCAATGCCAGCCGCCCCAACAGCAGCCGGCCCAGGCGCGGCTCATCCCGGAGCAGGCGCCGCAGGGCAGTCCCTTCCAGCCTCATCACCTGGGCCTCGGCCACGCACACGGCGCCGGAGTTGTAGCGTTCGCGGCCCAGCATGGCCGACCAGCCAAACACGCCCAGCGGCTGGACGGTGGCAATGGTGATACTGCCGCCGTCCTCCGGGTTGAGCCGCAGGGCAATCTCCCCCAGCTCCAGCACATACAGATGCGTGGCGGGCGCGCCCTGCTGGAAGATCACTTCATCCGGCGCATAGTGGGCGGTGGTAAACAGCGGCGCCAGCACCCGCACATCGGCGGCGGCCAAGCCTTGCAGCAGGGGCCGGTTGGCAAGCTCGTGACTGGGCGAGGGGTCGGCGGGCGGCATGGGTATCAGACAGGCAGTGGTCGGCGTGCGCGGAGCAGGATTAATCCGATGAATTGCGCCTCATTCCTTGCAGTCTAAGCGGCCCGGTGGAGGGAGCACAGTGGAGAATGTCACCGAGTCGGGCCGCCAAGAATCATGCGCGGCTGGCGGAGAATTGTGCATAGTGGATATTGGCGAGTACAGATTGGAGATTTGGCGGTGGAGGGGGTGACAAAGGTCACTACGGGTGCTTGTGGGGCGGGCCTATGCTTTCGACAGGGGGCGTCAGTCTCACTGGCGCCTGCTTGTCATGGAAGGAGCGCCCATGCCCAAAGGCCGGATTGTGATTGATGAAGATCGCTGCAAGGGCTGCGAGTTGTGCGTAGGCGCCTGCCCGCCCGCCCTGCTGGCCCTGGACCAAACCCAGCTCAACAGCCGCGGCTATCACCCGGCCCATCTGCTGGACCCGGCCGGCAAGTGCACCGGCTGCGCCCTGTGCGCGGTGATGTGCCCCGAAGCCTGCATTACGGTGTACCGGGTGCGCGCCCCCCGGCCGCAGGCGGTGACCGTATGACGCGCGAACTGCTGAAGGGCAACGAGGCCATGGCCGAAGCCGCCGTGCGCGCGGGCGTGCAGGCCTACTTTGGCTATCCCATCACGCCCCAAACCGAACTGCTGGAGCACCTGGCCCGCCGCATGCCGGAGCTGAACCGCGTCTTCCTGCAAGCCGAGAGCGAAGTCGCCGCCATCAACATGGTCTATGGCGCGGCCTGCACCGGCGTGCGCGTGATGACGTCATCCTCCAGCCCCGGCATGAGCCTGATGATGGAGGGCATCTCCTATATCGCCGGGTCGGAGGTGCCATGCGTTATCGTGGACGTGATGCGCGGCGGGCCCGGCCTGGGCAACATCGCCCCGGCGCAGGGCGACTACTTCCAGATCGTCAAAGGCGGCGGGCACGGCGATTACCGCCCGATTGTGCTGGCGCCGGCCACCGTGCAGGAAGCGATTGACCTGACGGTGCTGGCCTTCGACCTGGCCGAGAAGTACCGCACGGTGGTCGTGGTGCTGGCCGACGGCAACGTGGGCCAGATCATGGAGCCAGCCGAACTGCCGCCCATGCGCGAAGTGCCGCGCCCCAACGCAGAGAACGGAAATCATTCCGGCCACGGCGCGCCGGCCTGGGCCTTGCGCGGCAAGCAGGACCGCCCCAAGAACGTGGTGTCGTCCATTCACCTGCTGCCCGAGGAGGAGGAAGCCTTCAACCAAAAGCTCCAGGCCCGCCTCGGGGTCATCCAGCGCAACGAGGTGCGGTACTACGAAGATGCGGTGGACGACGCGGAGTTGGTGGTGGTGGGGTTTGGCACCGCCGGGCGCGTGGCGCAGACAGCGGTGACCCAGGCGCGGGCCAAAGGGCTGAAAGTGGGGCTGTTCCGGCCCATCAGCCTGTTCCCGTTCCCCAGTGCCCGGCTGGCCGAGCTGGCCGTCAACGCGCGTCAGTTCCTGGTGGTGGAGATGAACGCCGGTCAGATGGTGGAGGACGTGCGGCTGGCCGTGGCCGGGCGCGTGCCGGTGAAGTTCTACGGCCGCATGGGGGGCGTGGTGCCGCTGCCGGATGAATTGGGAGAGGTCATTGAAGGGATGCTGCCATGACCGTTGCCTTGCAGGAAGAATTGGTCTACCAGCGGCCCCAGGCGCTGGCGGAGACGTACACGCACTACTGCCCCGGCTGCACGCACGGCGTGGCGCACCGGCTGGTGGCCGAGGTGATTGACGAGCTGGGCATCGCCGGGCGCACCATCGGCGTGGCGCCGGTGGGCTGCGCGGTGTTCGCCTACAACTATTTCGACGTGGACTTTGCCGAGGCCGCGCATGGCCGCGCCCCGGCGATGGCGACCGGCATCAAGCGCGTCCTGCCGGACCGGGTGGTGTTCACCTACCAGGGCGACGGCGATCTGGCGGCGATTGGCCTGAGCGAGATCACCCACGCGGCGGCGCGGGGCGAGAACATCACGGTCGTGTTCATCAACAACGGCGTCTATGGCATGACGGGCGGGCAAATGGCGCCGACCACCCTGGCCGGTCAGCGCACCACCTCCTCCCCTGGTGGGCGCGACGTGGAGTTGACGGGGATGCCCCTGCGCATGGCCGAGATGCTGGCCACGCTGCCGGGCGCGGCCTACGTCGTCCGCCGCAGCCTGCACAACCCGAAGGAAGTGAACCGGGCCAAGAAGGCGGTGCGGCGCGCGTTCGAGGCGCAGTTGGCGGGCGAGGGCTTTGCGCTGGTGGAGTTGCTCTCCAACTGCCCCACCAACTGGGGCGTGCCGGTGGCCGACTCGCTCAAGTGGATTGAAGAGAAGATGGTGCCGTACTACCCGTTGGGCGACTATAAGGGCAATTGAATCTGCGACGACCGAAGTCAGCAGGCAAACGAAGGACGAAGGACGGCGGTGAGTGGTGTGCGAGGATGCCAAGCTCGGCCCGTGAGGCGCGAAAACATGGTGCGTGGTCCGTTGTGTAGGCCATTGGACGGGGCAAGCAGGAGGTAGTTTATGTGCAAACGTGTGGCGCCGTCGGTGCTGCGAAAGGCATCCGCGAGTGGCCGTCCGTCGCCGGCCGGCGCTGGTCCCGAACTTCGTCCTTCGTCGTACGTCTTTCGTCCACAGAAAGCACACATGCAGACTGAGATCATCTTCTCCGGTTTTGGCGGGCAGGGGGTGTTGTTCGCGGGGCAGTTGCTGGCCTACGCGGCGCTGGACGAGGGGCGGCACGTCACCTGGATTCCGTCCTACGGGCCGGAGATGCGTGGGGGCACGGCGCACTGCACCGTCATCGTCTCTGATGAGCCGATTGGGTCGCCCCTGGTGCGGCGGCCGCGGGCGGCGGTGGTGATGAACCTGCCGTCGTTCGACAAATACGAGCCGCTGGTGGCGCCGGGCGGCGTGCTGGTGGTCAATACCTCGCTGGTGGCGAAGACCACGGCGCGCGGTAATTTGCGCCTCGTGCCGGTGCCGGCCAACAGCATCGCCGACGAACTGGGCAATGCGCGGCTGGCCAACATGGTGCTGACAGGCGCCTTGGTGGCCGCCACAGGCGTGCTGCCGCTGGAAGCGGTGGCGCGCGCGCTCGCCGCCCATCTGCCTCAGCGCCATCGCGGGCTGCTGGATGCCAACCGCGAGGCCCTCCGGCGCGGGGCAGCGCTGGCCGAGGCCGAGCCAGTGTTTGAATTCGATCCCATGGTTTAGGAGCAGCGAGCAAGACCTGCCAGGTTTCTGCAAACCTGGCAGGTCTCAGATCGAGCGGAGGCCAGCATGTCCGAGACAATCTGGATCGAGGTCGACAAGGTCTGGTGCCATCGGGTAGGGGCGGAGGCGGCGCTGCTCGAGGAGCGCGTCTACCCGGCTGAAGCGCTGCCCGACGCGGGCCAGGCGTATCACGTCCGGGCGCGCAAGTGCTCGTTTGGCGTGGACTGCAACCTGGCTGGGTTCACCTGCCAATATGCGATGAACAACCCCAATTACGATCCGTTTGCTTGAACGGCGGGCCGAAGCGGCCAAATTCACGGCTTCTTCGGCCCGCCTTCACGGCTTCTTCACAGGCCGGTCCTAGAGTGGGAACAAACCGCACGGACCGGGGACCGGTCCTCGAATCAGGAGAAGTCTCAATGAACGCAAAACGGTTGGTAGTCATTACGGTGGTAGCACTGGCGGTATCGCTCGCGGCGGCCGGGCTCGTCTCGGCCCAGGACGGCACCCCGCCCCAGTGGTTTGGCGGCCAGGGCATGGGCGGCTGGATGCACGGCGGCGGGCGCGGCATGGGGATGGGCACGCGCGTCGCGGCGGGCCTGACCGGCGGCCCCATGCACGAGTACATGCACGACGCGCTGGCCCAGGCGCTGGGGCTGTCGCGCGATGAGTTCGAGGCGCAGTTGGCCGCGGGCGAGACGCCCTGGACCCTCGCCGAAGCGCAGGGCCTGACCACGGACGAGTTCACCGCGCTAATGACGACCGCCCGCGCCGAGGCGCTGGCCGCCGCGGTGGCGGACGGCGCGCTGACCCAGGAACAGGCCGACTGGATGCTGTCGCACCAGATGGGCGCGGGCATGTGGGGCGGCGGCATGATGGGCGGGCGCGGCTATGGCCGGGGATTCGGCCCAGGCGATGGCACCGGCATCTGCCCGATGCACCCGTCCGCGCAGGATTGAACCGTCAGCACTTTCGTCCGGTTGGCTGTCCCCTGCCCCTTCCCCCGCAGTTCACCGCCGGGGAAGGGGATTTGCTTATCGTGATGTGAGATGAGCGCGACGATCCTCGTTGTCGAAGACGAACCTCAACTGGTCAAGGTGCTGCGCGGCTACCTGGAGCAGGCCGGGTACGGCGTCCTCACCGCGGGCGACGGGCCAGGCGCGCTGGCGCAGTATCGGCACGCCAAGCCCGACCTGGTTCTGCTCGACCTGAACCTGCCAGGGCTGGACGGCCTGGAGGTAGCCCGGCGTCTGCGCCGTGACTCGAATGTGCCCCTCATCATGGTCACCGCCCGCGTGGACGAAACCGACCGCCTGATTGGATTGGAATTGGGCGCGGACGATTACATCCTCAAGCCTTTCAGTCCGCGCGAGGTGGTGGCCCGCGTGCGCGCCGTCCTGCGCCGGGCGGAGAGCGCGCCCGCCGCGCCCGCCCTCATCCGCGCCGCCGACCTGGTGATTGACCTGACCCGCCATGCCGTCACCCGCGCGGGCCAACCCCTGGACCTGACGCCGACCGAATTTGGGCTGCTGGCGGCGCTGGCGCGCGAGCCGGGCCGCGCCTTCACCCGCCTGCAACTGCTCGACGCCGCCCAGGGCGACGCCTTCGAGGGCTACGAGCGCACCGTGGACGCGCACATCAAAAACCTGCGTGCCAAGCTGGAGCGCAACCCCAAGCAGCCGGAATATATTGAGACAGTATTTGGGATCGGATACCGATTTTCCGACGAAGGACTAAAGACGAAAGACGATGGGCGGTAGTACAACCGCCTTTCATCCCCCTGGGGTCAGGACCCCAGGGGGGTCGTGACCTTCAGCCTTCATCCTTCATCCTTCGTTATGCGCCTGTACCTCAAGCTCCTGCTCGCCTTCGCCGCTGTCGTGCTGCTGGCGGTGCTCATCGTGGCGGCGCTGGCCAACCAGGCCGCGCAGCGCGAGGTGGCGAACCTGATGGTCGGCGGGACGATGACCACTGAGAGCGCGCTGGCTTCGGAACTCGCCGGCTACTATCGCGGGCATGGTGATTGGGACGGCGTGCTGGCCGTGCTGCGCCCGGAGGGCGGCCAGGGGCACATGATGGGCCAGCGCCTGCTGGTGGCCGGCGCGGATGGCGTGGTGGCGGCCGACACGGCCGGGCAATGGGTGGGGCGCGCGTTGACAACTGGACAGATGCAATCCGGCACGCCCATCGTGGTGGACGGCCAGCGGGCCGGAACCCTGCTGGTCTTGGGCGGCATGATGAACGGCGGGCAGGGAAGCGGCTCAGGCGCCGCGACGACGCTGCTGGCGCGCGTCAACCGCGCCATCTGGCTGGCGGCGCTGGGCGCCAGCGCCGCGGCCATTGTCGTGGGCGGTCTGCTGGCCTACGGTCTGGTGCGGCCCGTGCGCGCGCTCACTGCGGCGGCCGGCGCCATTGCGCAGGGCCAGTTGTCGCAGCGCGTCCACGCCCGGCCCAACGATGAGATTGGCGACCTGGCCGCGGCCTTCAACCAGATGGCCGCGAGCCTGGAGAACGCCGAGCGGCTGCGGCGCGAAATGACGGCCGACATCGCCCACGAACTGCGCAACCCCATCGCGGTGCTGCAAGGCAACCTGGAGGCCGTCATCGACGGCGTGCTGCCGCCCACGGCCGACAACTTGCAGCCCCTGCTGGCCCAAACCCAGGTGCTGGCGCGGCTGGTGGACGATTTGCGCACCGTGGCCCTGGCCGAGGCTGGCCAACTGAGTCTC
>CAZCEC010000010.1:30369-38885 GCA_964497615.1 uncultured Anaerolineales bacterium
GAGCCGGCCGACCCCGCCGCGCTGGCCCAGGCGGCGGTGGCCCAGTTTCAGGCCCAGGCCGAGGCGGCGGGCGTTGCCCTGCGCCTGGAAGCGGCGCCACGGCTGCCCACGCTCTCGCTCGACCAGCAGCGCATCGCGCAGGTGCTCAGCAACCTGCTGAGCAATGCCCTCCGGCACACGCCGCGCGGCGGGAGCGTGGTGTGCGCGGTGAGGCCAGATGGGAACCGAGTCGCATTCTCGGTGACGGACACGGGCAGCGGCATCGCGCCGGAGGCCCTGCCCCACATCTTCGAGCGCTTCTACCGGGTGGATGGCGCGCGGGCGAGGGCCGAAGGCGGCACCGGTCTCGGGCTGACGATTGCCAAGCAGTTGGTGGAAGCGCACGGCGGCCGCATCGAAGCGCGCAGCGAGCCGGGGCGCGGGACGGTGGTGGTGTTCACTCTGCCCACCGGCATTACCCCGTGAGTGCAGGCTGGGAGGCCACGGCGACTCAAGTCGCGGCAACAAAGGCCCCAAGCCGCCCTGCGGCGGCTCCTACAGGTCATCACCAGTCGGCGAAGGCCGACTTTGGGCTTTTGGTCGGCGCGGTTTCGAACCGCCCGCACAAGGCTCAGCTCACCCACCGCGCCGCCGCGCCGGCAATCAGGCACATCTGCCCCAGGTGATAGGGGATCAGGACTGCCAGGTCGCGCTGGCGCACCGGCCGCACAAACCGATCCCACCCCAGCACACCGTCAGACAACATGAACAGCACCGCCCCAGCGCCGGCCAGCAGCGCCGCACTGGAGGACCATCCAGGGCGCGACAGGCAGGCTAGGGCGGAGAACACCATCAGGCTGATCGCCCCGATATAGACCAGCACGGGCCCCACCAGGCTCGGCTGGCCGCCCGCCCGCAGCCCCCGCACCAGCCGCGCGCCCAGCCAGCCACTAATAATGACCAACGGCAACGCCCAAGGCCACGCCGTAAGCGGCGGCAGCCCATCCACATTGAAGCCAACGGCATAGGCCAGGTGCGCCAGCAGAAACGCCGCCAGTCCCGCCACGAACCAGCGCGGCGGCAGCGTCAGGAGCACATCGCCCGCGAGCGAGGCGGCCAGCCCGGCCATGAACCAGTTGAGCACGGTCGGCCACGCGCCGGCCAGCGCCGCGCGCCACGCCAGCCACGCCATCAGCGCCAGGATGGCGGCCGGCTTGACCACGCGCTCCAGGGTGCGCCAGCGCGAGCCGGCACTGACCAGCACCCAGTCGAGCGCCGCAATGGCGAGGGGCCACCACAGAGTCGCCAACATCCCTTAGCAATCTCCTATGAGGAGATACGCGGAACAGGGCGGGTGGGTTACGGTGGCGCGGGCCAGATTCCTCGGCAAGAGACGCCTCGGAATGACAGTGCCAGAGGGGAGAGCTTAATCGGCGAGCACGATCTGGCTGCGCTCCGGCCCGACGGAGATCAGGCTGATGGGCACGCCGGTGAGATCTTCGATGCGGCGCAGGTAGTGGCGGGCGGCGGGGGGCAGATCGGCCAGGGTGCGCGCGCCGGAGATGTCCTCCCCCCAGCCGGGCATGACCTCGTAGACGGGCCGGAAGGGGCCGAGATCAGCCGGGCCGAGGGGCAATTCGGTATAGGTGCGGCCTTGGGCTTCGTAGGCGGCGCACAGCCGCACCTCGTCCAGCCCGGAGAGCACATCCAGCTTGGTCAGCACCAACTCGCTCAGCCCATTCACGCGAATGGCATAGCGCAGCAGCACCAGGTCCAGCCAGCCGCAGCGGCGCGGACGGCCGGTGGTCGTGCCGAATTCGTCCCACGGGTTGGCGCCCGTGCCGCGCAGCCGCTCGGCCTCCGCGCCAAAGGCCTCGGTGGGGAACGGCCCCTCGCCCACACGCGTCTGGAACGCCTTGGTGACGCCGATGATGCGCCCGGCGAACTGCGGCCCCACGCCCAGCCCCACAAACGCGCCCGCGCTGGTGGGCGACGAACTCGTGACGAAGGGATAGGTGCCCAGGTCCAGGTCGAGCAGGGTGCCCTGAGCGCCCTCGGCCAGCACGGCCGCGCCCTCGCGCAGGCGCTGGTGCAGGTAGAGCGACGTGTCGGTGAGATAGGGCGCGAGCAGGCGGGCGTGCTGCGTGTACTCGGCAGCCACGGCCAGCGGGTCGAGCGCGGGCCGGCCATACAGCCGCTCCAGGCGCAGGTTGGCGGCGCGGATGTGGTCGGCCACACGGTCGCCCAGGCGCTCGGGGTCGAGCATCAATTCGGCGCGCAGGCCGCGGCGGGCCGTCTTGTCGGTGTAGGCCGGCCCGATGCCGCGCCCGGTGGTCCCGATCTTGCCGTCGGCGTCGCCGTTGCGGGCCGCCTCGGCGCGGGCGGCTTCGTCCG
Source organism: uncultured Anaerolineales bacterium (assembly GCA_964497615.1). Lineage (GTDB taxonomy): Bacteria > Chloroflexota > Anaerolineae > Anaerolineales > UBA6663 > CAZCEC01. The sequence goes on from CAZCEC010000010.1 coordinate 32,743, forward strand.
CCTGGTCCAAGGCGACGTGGGCGGGGGTGATCAGGTGGGCGGCAGCGGAGACCCGCACGCGCTCGGGCGGGAGGTCGAGGCCCAGGCCGCGCAGGGTGTCCATCTCGGCCAGCAGGCGGGCCGGGTTGATGACCATGCCGTGGCCCAGCACGCCGGTGACGTGCGGATGAATCAGGCCGGACGGCAGCAGATGGAGCTTGAAGACGCGCGCGCCGCCGGGGCCGTCCACGGTGACGGTGTGGCCGGCGTTGTCGCCGCCGGAGTAGCGGGCGTTGATGTGCGCCTCGGCCGCCAGCAGGTCAGTGATGCGGCCCTTGCCTTCATCGCCCCATTGGGCGCCGACGACAATATGAAGTGGCATGATCTTGGCTCAGTACGCCCCATCGCCAAACAGCACATGCGGTATGGTACGCAGCATGATCATCAGGTCAAGCGCCAGCGACCAGTTCTCGATATAGTAAACATCCAGCAGGCACATCTCGTCAAAGCTGACGTCGCTCCGCCCGGAAATCTGCCACAAGCCGGTGATGCCGGGCGGCACTTCCAGGCGCTGGCGGTGCCAGGGCTGGTACTCGGCCACCTCGGCCGGCCGGCCGGGGCGCGGCCCAACGATGCTCATCTCGCCGCGCAGCACGTTGATAAATTGCGGCAGTTCGTCAATGCTCAGACGGCGCAGCCAGCGGCCCAGGCGCGTCAGCCGCGGGTCGTCGCGGATTTTGAAGAGCGGACCGCTGGCCTCGTTTTGGTCCCTGAGCTGGGCCTGCTCCTCATCCGCGCCCTGCCGCATCGAGCGGAACTTGAAGATGGAAAAGATCTGCCCGCCCTCGCCCACGCGCACTTGGCGGAACAAGGCCGGCCCCGGCGATTCAAGCCGGATGAGGATGGCGACGACCAGCAGCAGCGGCGCCGTGACCAGTAGAGCCAGCGCCGCGCCCACGAAGTCCAGGGCGCGCTTGAGCAGCCGGGCGCCCCGCGGCAGCCGGGTTTCCTTGAGGCCCATCAGCGGGATGCCGCCGATGTCGTCCATGTCCACGCGGCTCAGCGAAAGCTGGAACACATCCGGCACCACGCGGGCGCGCACGCCCTGGCTCTCGCACGAGCGCACCAGCCCCATGATGGTGCGGTGATACATCCACGGCAGGGTGATGATGACCTCATCCACGCGCTCCGCCTTCAGCACACCGCCGATGCTTTCGAGCCCGCCCAGCGCCTTAAAGCGTCCCAGATCGCCCTTGCTCAGGTCGTCGTCCACGAAGCCCACCACGCGGTAGCCCAGCTCGGGCCGGGCCACCAGGTTGCGCATCACGGCTCGGCCCAGTTCGCCCGCACCCACGATCAGCACCCGGTCCACCCCCACCCCCTGCCGGCGCAGGCGGGCCTGCACCAGGCGCAGAACCAGCCGGTAGCCGCTGAGCAGGAAGATGGTGAACACACCGGCTTCGAGCAGCAGCAGGCGCGAATAGACCACCGGCAGGATGATGAAGGTGGCGGCGATGAGGATGACGACGATGGTGGTGGTGGCGTTGCCGATGCGGTAGGCGGCATCGAACCAACTGCCCTCGCGGCGGCGGCCATAAACGCCGTCTATCGCCAGCAAGGCCAGCAGCATCAGGGTGTAGGCCGCCTGGAATGGCAGATAGTCGCGGTAGGGGGCCACGTTGGCGTCGAGCACCGGCAGGATGAGCTGCAATTCGTAGCGGACGTAATAGCCGAGCGCGAAGGCAGCGTTGATGAAGATCGCGTCTAGCGCCAGGTAGCCGATCAGCGCGCGCGTGCGGCGGGCGGCCGCGCTTAGGCGGCGCGCCGAGCGGCGGGCATCGGCAGCAGAGGCGGTGGTGTCGGTCACGGTCAGGCGGGCGAGGCGGCCGGCAGGCCGAGGGCGCGGCGATAGGCGTTGGCGGTTTGGGCGGCGGCGGCCGCCCAGGTGAAGCGGGCGGCATGGGCCAGCCCGCGCGCGATGCGGGCCGGGTCCGGCCGCAGGGCGGCGGCCAGGGCCGCGGCGATGGCGGGCACATCGCCAGGGGCCACGAGGGCAGCCGCATCGCCGCCGGCCTCCGGCAGGGATGAAGCATTGGTGGTCACGACGGGCACACCGCAGGCCAGCGCCTCGGTGACCGGCATTCCAAAGCCCTCGTAGCTGGAGGGATAGGCGAACAAGAGGGCGGCGCTATACCACAGGGGCAGTTCCACAGCCGGCACGAAGCCGGGAAAGTGCACAGCCTCCTTGAGTCCCAGGCGCTCGACGAGGTGGAAGATCGGCGCGTCGTCCCAGCCGCGCGCGCCGGCCAGCACCAGGCGCAGGTCAGGCTCAGCGGCGCGCAATTCGGCGAAGGCGGCAATGAGGGCCATCAGGTTCTTGCGCGGCTCCAGCGTGCCGAGATAGAGGATAAAGCGCTCGGGCAAGCCTCGCCGCAGGCGGAAGGCGGCCACCTCGGCGGCGGGCAGGGGCCGGAAGCGCGGCTCCACGCCGGGATAGGCCACGTCAATGCGGTCCAGGGGCACGTCCAGCAGGCGCGCCACGTCGGCGCGGGTACTTTCGGAGATGGCGATGACGCGCCGGGCGCGGCGGCACGAGGCGCGGGTGAAGGCGCTCAGGTATAGGCGCTGCGCCGGCCGGAAGCGGTCGGGGGTGATGCGAAAGGAGAGATCGTACACGGTTACGACCGCCGGGCGGCGCGAAGCCCAGGGCGAGACGAAGGCCAGGGCGTGGAGGAGATCGGGGCGCAGGCGGGCCGCCTCAATGGGTTGGATGAGCTGTTCCCACGCGATCCGAACGAGCGGGTGCGCCGTGGGCAGACGGGTACGGCGGATGCGGGCGCCGGGCATGACGGGCTGGCCGCGGCCGGTGAAGACGGTGAAGCGAAAGTCGGGCGCGGCGGCGGGGAGATGGCGCAGGAGTTGGTCAATGTAGTGATGGATGCCGGCGCTCCGGTAAGAGGCGCGCCCAAAGAGCAGTTGGGCGTTGAGCGCCACGTGCGCGGGCATGGGGAGGATTATAGCGTATGCAGCACGCGCTCATACACCGCCACCGTCTCCTCCGCGATCTGCCTCTGCGTGTAATGCGCCAGCACCCGCTCCCGCCCCGCTGCGGCCAACTGCCCGCGCAAGGCCAGGTCAGCGTACAGGCGCTGGAGGTGCGCGGACAGCGCGGGCACGTCGCCCTCGGGGAAGATGAGGCCGGCCTCGCCGACGACGTGGGGGAGTTCGCCGCAGGTGGAGGCCACCACGGGCACGCCGCACGCCATGGCCTCGATGAGCACGCGCCCGAACTGCTCCTTCCAGTTGGGGCGGGTGCGCGAGGGGAGCACCAGGCCGTCCAGGGCGGCGAGGTGGGCAGGCATGGCGAGGGACGGCACAGCGGTGATAGTCACGCGCCCGCCAAGCCCCAGGCCGGCGGCCAGCCGGAGCAGGTTGCCGCGCTCCGGGCCGCTGCCGATGAGGCGCACCTGCACGTCGCTGGGCAGGGTCGCGGCGGCGCGCAGGAGCAGATCAACGCCTTTTTCCGGGACAAGGCGACCGGCATAACCGAGGGTGAAGGGCTGCTCGGCGGGGCGCGGCTCTGCCCGTGGCGCGAACACGTCCGGGTCCACACCGAACTGAGGGATGACGGGCATGGGGCCGGTGAAGCCCTTGGCGCGCCACACCACCACCGCCTCCTGATTGCCGGCAATGCCAGCCCGGGCGTGGCGCAGTACGGCGCGCTCGAAGCGGCTGAAGGGAAACGGGTAGTTGCGCCGCAGGTTCTGCCAGGTGAAGAACAGGGTAGGGATGCTCCGGCGGCGGGCGAGGCGCTGGGCGTGCCAGGTGGCGAAGTTGTACGGCTCTTCGTCGATGTGCAGCAGGTCGGGCCGGGTCTCGGCCAGCAGGCGGCCCAGGCGCGGGTAGTAGTGCCAGTGGAAGTGGCCGTTGAAGCGCACCGGCTCCACCACCAGCCGGTAGCCGCGCGCCTCGACCGGCTCCAGCCTCGTCAGCCCGCGCTCGTCGCGCCAGGCCGGTGGCACGGCGGCGATCAATTCAAGCCCGGGGCGGGCCGCCATCGCCTCCAACTTGCCGCGGTATGCGCCGACAACGAAGGCCTTCGAGAGGATGAGAACGCGCACAAGGAGGAGTATATACGAGGGAGGCCAGGGGTATAATCCTGGTTGGAAGCGAGGTGAGCGATGCCGAGCAAGCTGTGCCCGCACTCATTGAATGCCAGCGGCGATGTGATCGCCTTTGTCGAGGCCGGCAGCCCGCTGGTGAAGCTGGTGGGTTTTTTTGGCATCGCCGAGGAACTGCTGGCGCGCTGGCCGAACCTGGTGGTGGTGGGCCGCGTGTATGAAGAGTTCGACGCGGCCGCGGCGGCCCGCGGCGGCAACACCCCCGAGGCCGAGGCCGCGGCGCTCATCGCGCGGCAGGCCGAGCAGTACCGGCTCAACCCCGCGATCAAGATTTGGGAAGGGCCCAACGAGCCCGTGTTCGGCGGGGCGGACGACCCCGACAACGTGCACGCCATGGCCTGGTATGGCGAGTTCGAGGCGGCGCGGCTGCGCCTGCTGGCCGAGCGCGGCCTGCGCGGTGTGGTGGGCAACTTCTCCACCGGCACACCCGATTTGCCCCTGTGGCCCGCCTTCCTGCCGGCGGTGCGGGCGGCCCAAACCCATCAGGGCTACCTGGGGCTGCACGAATACTCGTCGCCGTGGATGTGGTGGTTGACGGGCAGCTACCAGACCGCCAACTGCGACCACCGCCCGGACTTCGCGGGCGAGGGCGACGAGGGCTATCTCACTCTGCGCTACCGCAAGGTGTACCGCACCTACCTCGTGCCGGCCGGGCTGGGCGACGTGCCGCTGGTCATCACCGAGTGCGGCCTGGACAGCATCGGCGCGATCTGCCCGGGGATGACGAGCGGGGCGTGGAAGTCGCACTTCGACTACTGGCGCGGGCAGGACGGCCAGCGCGACCCGATTGACTACTGGCGCGGCCCGGAGCGCGACGTGGAGCGCTACTACGCCGAGCAGTTGATGTGGTACGACCGGGAACTGCAAAAGGACCCGTACGTGGCGGGCGCCACCATCTTCACCGTGGGCAACATCGGCAGTTGGGAGCGCTTCGACATCGAACAGACGCGGGTGAGCCGGTTTGTGGTGGACCACATCCGCTCCCAACGCGATGTGCCCGCGCCGGTGGTCACCCGCACGCCGCCCACGCCCGATCCCACGCCCACTCCCGCGCCGGACCCGTCAGTGGAGCCGCCCCCGCCCGGTGATGCCGCGCCGGGCGATATTCTCAACGTGCCGCCTGGGCCAGAACCGCCCGCCCAGTCCGCCTCCGCGCTGACCTTCAACAGCCGCTTCCAAAAGGGCCAGGCCTATGTGGCCGGCCCGACGCGCGAATTGGCCGTGCCCGCCGGGTGGGCCATCACCTATCACGATGAGGCTACCCCCCTGCCCGCCGGCCAGATAGAGCTTTACGCGCGTCCCGTATCGGCTCTCATCAATTCGTATGCCGTCCCGCCTGGGGACCGGGCGCGGCTGTTCGCGCACGGGCCGTACTTGTGGAAGGCGGCCAGCACCAGCGGCGCGCTGTGGGTGCGGCTGTTCCAGCAGGTGGTGGGATTGATGCCTGGGCGGACCTACCAACTGGAGGCCCTGGTGCTGCCAGACCCGCCCGGCGGCACGGTGCGGCTGACGGCCGACTGTGCGGGGCAGGTGTTCCATAGCGGCTGGCAGGCAGGCGAGGCGATGCCGCCTGGGGCGTTCACCCGGCTGAAGGTGAGCTTCACCGCGCCGGAACAACAGGCCCTGGTGGCGCTGGAATTGAGCGCGCCCAGCGCCCCGCCCGCCGTGGCGTGGTATGTGGCCGAAGTGCGGCTGTTCGGGGCGCCTGCCGGTTAGCGCCGCGTCAGCCTAAGCTCAAGTCCGCTGTCGCGGACTCAATTCCGCGATGCGGCCACACTCCGCCACCCAATCCGAAGGATCACCCAGGCCGCACCCAACGGAACTCGGCGGGCGCACCGCAATGGTCCTCCTGGCGCTGCTCATCCTCGTGGGGGCCGGGCTGCGGCTGTGGGGCCTGGGGGCGTGGCCGCCGGGGCTCTACCAGGACGAAGCCTTCAACGGGTTGGACGCGCTGAGCGTGCTGGCCGGCGAGACCCCCCTCTA
>CAZCEC010000010.1:38895-120563 GCA_964497615.1 uncultured Anaerolineales bacterium
AACAACGGCCGCGAACCGGTCTACATCTACCTGACGAGCCTGAGCGTGGCGGCCCTGGGGCGCAGCCCGCTGGCGGTGCGGCTGCCGGCGGCAGTGGCGGGCATTCTCCTGGTCCCGGCTGCCTACGCGCTGGGGTCGGTGCTGTATGGGCGGCGGGCCGGGCTGTGGGGGGCAGCAGTCGTGGCGGCTACGTTTTGGCCGGTGGCGCTCAGCCGGATCGGGCTGCGGGCGGGCCTGCTGCCGCTGGTGATGGCGCTGAGCCTGGCGTGCACGGTGCGGGGTTTGAAGACTCACCGGCTGAGGTGGCTGGCGCTGGCCGGGGCGCTGTACGGCCTTTCCTTCTACACCTACCTGGCCTCGCGCTTCACGCCGCTGGCCCTGCTCGGAATCCTGGTTTTCTGGTATAGTGCCCAACGGTCCACTTTCCCCAAACCCCGCCAGATTGCGGCTTTTTTGCTGGCGGCGGGGCTGGCGGCGCTGCCGCTGGGGCTGGCCGGGCTGGCCCAGCCGGAGATTCTAGTGGGCCGGGTGGGCCAGGTCTCGGTCTTCAACGCCGACATCAACGACGGCGACCTGGCCGGGACGCTCTTTCACAACCTGTTGGCGGCGCTAGGGATGTTCAACTGGCGCGGGGACGACATCGCCCGCCACAACCTGCCCGGCCGGCCGGTGTTCGACCCGGCTCTGGGCCTGGCCTTTGTGGTGGGCGTCTTTGTCGCGAGCCGCGCCGCCATAGTCCGCCGCAGCCCCGCCCACGCCCTCCCCCTCATCTGGACGGCGGTGATGCTCTCGCCGACCGTCCTGGCCGAGGATACGCCCCATTTCTTGCGGGCAGTGGGGGTGCTGCCCGTGGCGGCGCTGCTCCCGGCACTGGCACTGGAGGCGTTATGGGGCCTTGGCGCAAGCCCGATGGTCCGTTGGGCGGCGCGTACCCTGGCGACCGGAGCCGTGATCGTCGGGCTGCTGCTGACCACGCGGGACTATTTCGGGCGTTATGTCCGGTCGGAAGACACCGGCTACCTGTTCCAGTCCGCGGCGACGGAACTGGCCGAGCGGGCGAACGTCTACCTAGAAGAGGATGCCGCGCGGCAGGTCCGGCTGGACCGCCGCTTGTGGGATTCGTTCGCTTCCGTGCGGTTCTTGCTCAGCCCGGACGACCGGCTGGGGCTTTTCGCGGACGAGGACTTGGGGCCGGTGGCCGCGCCCGTCCTCGTGCTGGCCTGGCCCTACGAGCACCTGCGCACCGTCGCGGCGACACTGCCACTGAGGGCAGTGATTGCGCCCAACGCAGGCCCGCTCTTCCGGGGCGACCTGGAGCCGGCGCCGTATGCTCTGTACGCGGCCTACGCGATTGAACCGTGCGCCGCCGATACCTGCCCCGGCGCGGCGCTGGCAGAGTTCGAGGGCGGGCTGCAACTGCTGAAGGCCGCGACCCGGCCAACGGCCGGCGGACTGGCGGTAGAATTGACCTGGCAGACCCGCGACGCGCCGGGGCGCGCCGTGCAGGTGGCGGCGCTGGCCTATGGCCCGGACGAGACCTTGCTCGCCCAGGCCGATGGCCCGCTGGGGACCGAGTTGTATCCCAGTGAGTGGTGGCGCGCGGGCGAGATCGTGCGCGAGACGCGGCGCTTTGTGCTGGACGATGCGCCCGCCGCACCAGTTGTCGTTCGCATTGGGCTGTATGATCCAGCGACGGGCACGCGCTATGCCCGGCGTGACAGCCCATCCGATATCTATGAAATCGTTGTTCAAACACAGGAGTGATTGGGACCTATGAAATCCATGTTGCGCGCCAGCTTGTTTGTGTTGCTTGCCGTGACTCTGGCCTGGCCGGCGGCGCTGCCCGCCGCAGCCGCCCCCGCCCCAGCGGCCCCCGCCGCCGATGGCCCCAACCTGCTGCAGAACCCCGGCTTTGAAACCCCGTATGGCAAACAGTGCTGCCAGCCGAACGAGCCCGGCGCGGAAATCGACGAAGTGCAGGTGGCGCATGGCTGGCGCGGCTGGTGGCTGGAACCCGACCAGGACCCCTATCACCCCAGCCAGTGTGCGGGCTGCACCGCCTGGCACCGGCCCGAGTTTCGCGACGCCAACTGCGGGCCGGTGTGCGCCAACCGTGTGCGCAGCGGCGGCAACGCGCAGAAGTATTTCACTTTCTACAGCGTCCACGATGCGGGCATGTACCAGCAGGTGGGCGGCATCGCGTCTGGCGCGCGGGTGCGCTTCAGCGTCTACTTGCAGGGCTGGTCCAGCAGCACGCATGACGCCCACTCGGTCAACCCCTCGCCGCTAAACATGCGCGTGGGCATCGACCCCTTTGGCGGCGACAACCCTTACAGCGGCAACATCATCTGGACCGCGCCCTTCGATACTTACGACACCTGGGGCCTGTATACCGTGGAAGCCGTGGCGCGCAACAGTGTCGTGACCGTCTTCACGCGCTCCACCCCCACTTGGGGCGTGCCCCACAACGACATCTACGTGGATGATGCCAGCCTGGTGGTGGTCGGCGCGGCGCCGGCCACCGGCGGCGGCAGCCCGCCCGCGCCCACCGCCACGCCCGTGCCTGTCACCGGCTATCGCTATGTGGTGCAGCCCGGCGACAACTACTTCCGCATCGCGCGCCGGTTCGGCATTACGGTCTCGTCCATCTACATCGCCAACAATGTCACCAACCCCAACCTGCTAAAGGTCGGCACGGTGCTCATCCTGCCCGGCGTCACCGGCCCGGCCAGCGGCCCAGCGCCCACGTCCGTGCCCGCCGGGCCGGGCCCAGCGCCAACGGCCACGCCCGCCACCATCAACCCGGCTTCGATCCCCGGCGCATTCCAATACACGGTGGTGCGCGGCGACAATCTGTTCCGGCTGTCGCGGCGGTTCAACACCACGGTGGCGCGCATCAAGCAGCTCAACAACCTGGTGGGCGACATCATCTACATCGGACAGGTGCTCTGGATTGCACCTTGATTGAGGATATCCGTATGAAGCTCAAGGCCCTCCGTCTGGTAGTGCTGGCGGCGGTGGTATTGGCGGCACTGCCCGCGACCGCCGCCCCGCCCGCCCAGACCAACCTGGTGACCAACCCCAGCCTGGAAACCTTCTCGAACGGGGTGGCCACCGGCTGGGAGCCGTGGTGGCAGACCATCACCAACCCTGGCGACGGCAGCCTGAACTACGCCTTGAAGCCCGACTTTGTCTCGGAGGCCAACCCGGTGTTCGTGCAGGCCGGCGGTGCCTCGCAGCACATCGGCCGCAACTGGGACCCGTGGCACGCCGGCATCCGGCAAACCATCACCGTGCCGGCCGGCGCGACGGTACGCATCACGGCCGCGGGGCGGGTGCGCGCCTCCAGCGAGGACTACCCCGCCCCCTCCGACAGCGCGGTGCAGGCGCGCCTCCAGGTCGGGGCCGAGCCGAACGGCAGCATCGACTGGGCGGCCTCCACGGTGAAGTGGTCGGGCCAGGGCAACCCGCACGATGCCTGGGGCACCTTGACCGTGGACGTGACGGCGGGCGCGGCCGGCAAGGTCACCATCTTCCTCTCTGCCGACTTCCGCGGCGACAGCCGTTTCCACCTGGACGTGTGGTGGGACAACGTCTCGGCGACGGTGGTGGGCACCACCCCGGCCAACACCCAGGCGCCGGGCGCCACCAGCCCGCCCGCGGCCACCACCACCGGCGGCAACACCCAGCCCACCAGCCCGCCCCCGGCCTCCACCGCCTTCCTGACGCCCACGCCCGACGCGGACGGCAACATCATCTACGTCGTGCAAGAGGGCGACACCCTGTGGGGCATCTCGGCCATCACAGGGGTGAGCGTGGACCAATTGCGCGCCCTTAACGGCCTGACCTCGGACATCATCAGCGTGGGCCAGCGGCTGATCATCGCCCAGGCAGCGCCCTCGGCCAGCGCGACGCCGACCACCGACCCCAGCGCGCCCACCGCCGACCCGAACGCCACCGCCACCACCGACCCGGCCGCCCCGCCGCCCACCCTCACCCCCGCCGCCACCGAGCTTGCCCAGGCGACGGAGGAGGCGCGAACCGGAACGGTGTGCGCCTTGCTCTACAACGACGAGAACGGCAACGGTGTGCGCGATGCCACCGAGGCCCTGCTGCCGGGCGGGCAGTTGAGCGTCGTGGACATCGCCTCCGGCGCGCCGGTGCAGGCTTACACCACTGACGGCCTGAATGAGCCGCACTGCTTCGCGGACCTGCCCGAGGGCCAGTACACGATCTCCTCCGCGGCCCCGGCGGGCTATAACCCCACCACGGTCACCTCCACGCCTCTGGATGTCAGTGCCGGCTCAACCTCGGCCCTGGAATTTGGGGCGCAGCCGAGCGCGGCGGTGATTGACCAGCCGCCGGCCCCGCCGGGCAACAGCAACCAGGCCCTGCTGACGGCGCTGCTGTTCGCGGGCGGCGTAGTGTTCCTGTTGCTGGCGGCGGGCGTGGGCGGTCTGCTGTTCCTGAGGCGGCCGAAGGCATAAGGCCATCCACACCTGACGACCGACGACGGACGACCGGCGGCGGACGAAAGACCAAGGACGAAGGACGGCAGACGAGTGCGCCATCGCTTCGTCCTTCGTCTTTCATCCTTTATTGCTAACCCCATCCTTCTGGGGGTCGTCGCCGCCGTGCCCCTGCTGGCCAACGGCGGCTTCCTGCTCACGCGCGGCGGCGGTGACAGCCCCTTCCTGCTGCTGCGGCTCCACCAACTGCTGCGGGCGCTGGGCGCGGGCCAGTTCCCGGCGCGCTGGATGCCCGATGCGGCCCTGGGCTTCGGTTACCCCTTCTTCAGCTACTACGCCTCGTTTCCCTACTACTTGGCCGCGGCGCTCCAGGCGTATGGCTTCTCGTTCGTCGCGGCCCTCAAGCTGACGCAGATCGCGGCGCTGGCGGTGGGCGCGGCGGGCATGCACGCCTGGGCGCGACAACTGCCGTCTGGCGGCGCGGCGAAGGGGCTGGGGCGCGCGGGCGCCTGGCTGGCCGCGGCCGCCTACACCTTTGCGCCCTTCCACCTGGCGAACCTGTATGTGCGCGGCGACTCGCTGTCTGAGCTATGGGCGATGGCCTGGTTCCCGTGGGTACTGAGGGCGGCGCAGGCCTGCGCGGCGCGGCCGGGCTGGGGCCGGGCGCTGGCGCTGGCCGGGACAATGGGGCTGCTCATCTTCACGCACAACATTTCGGCATTGAACTTCATGCCGTTTGTGATTCTGTATGTGCTCTTGCTTGTGCTTCCACTGCCAGCAAGCTCTCACCGCGAAGAGCGCGGAGCACACAGCGATTCTGTAGCGGCGGGATTTATTCCCGCTGGCCCGGCCCCGGACGGCGGCGGGACAGATGAACCCGCCGCGCGGCATTTCAGGACCCGGCAACGGTGGCCGTGGCGGCTGGCCGTCGCGGGGGCGGCGCTGGCGTGGGGCCTCGCGCTCGCGGCGTTCTTCTGGCTGCCCGCGCTGGCGGAGATTGGGGCCGTGCAGCCGGCGGACCTGACCGCCGGATACTTCTTTTACGGCAACCACTTTCGCGGGGCTGATCTCATTCAGCCCACCCTGTTCTACAACGCGGACACCGGGCCGGGGCTGCCGACTCCGTTTGCGATGGGGCTGGCGCAGACGGCGCTGGCGGCGCTGGGGCTGTGTGCCCTGTTCGTGCGGGCGTGGCGGGCGCGAGGCTGGACGCGCGGCGACACGTTCTTGCTGGCGGGGCTGGCACTGAGCACCTACATGCTGACGCCGGCCTCGGCCTGGGCGTGGGAGCGGCTGCCGCTGTTGGCGTTCACGCAGTTCCCGTGGCGGTTCCTGTCCATCCAGGCGCTGTTCACGGCGGCGGCGACGGGGCATCTGGTTCCCCTGGGGGGCGAGGGCGAAGCATTCGCCCACGAGTCAGCGGCAGGCCAAACGCGATGGCGGCGCATGCTTCGCCCTTCGGGCGTGGCGGCGGTGCTGGGCGCGGCGCTGGCGCTGTTTGGCCTGGGCGGGCTGCGGCCGGAGTTCATCCCGCTGGCGGATGCGGATGTGACGGTGGAGCGCTTGCAGGTGATGGAGTACTTCACCGGCAATTTGGGCAGCACGATTGGGTACGAGTATTTGCCGCGCGGGGTCTCGCCCCGGCCCTTCACGTCGGACGAATTGCTGGGGCGGCCAGCGACGCTTAAGGTATTGGCGGGCGTGGCCGAGGGCGCGCGGCTGTGGCAGCGCGGCGAAGCAGAGGGCTGGACCATCACGGCAACGGCCGGGCCGGCGCGAGTCGCGGTTCCGATCTACTTTTGGCCGGGATGGCGCGTAAACGTGGATGGGCAGGCAGTCGATGCCAGCGCCGTGGACGGGCTGGGCTGGATCAGCTTTGAAGTGAGCGCGGGGACGCACACGGTGGAACTGCGACTGGCACGCACGCCGATGCGGGCGGCGGGGGAGATAGTCAGTCTTGTCTCACTGCTGGCAGCAATTGGCATCGGGCTGTGGAAACGCACTCACCGCAGAGAACGCGGAGAGCGCGGAGATAAAGTGGAGGAATCGAGAAAGGAGTCCATGGATCGCGCCGCGACAACGGATCGGCGGATAGGTGCGGCCACCACAGGAGGCAGTGCGGCGGCGCGGCGGTATAGGTGGGCGGTCGCTTTAGGGGTGCTGCTGGTGGCCGGGGCCGTGGCGCTGCGGGCGTGGCCGGAGGCGAGGCTGGACAACCGGCCGGTGTCGATGGACTTCGCGCAATTGGCCTATCCGCACCGGGACGAGGTGCGCTTCGCGGGCGGGGCACGGATGGCTGCCATCACGTACTCGCACACGCGGCTTCAACGCGGCGACACGCTGCACCTGGAGAGCGCCTGGGCCGGTGCGGGCGGCGCGGTGGTGACGCTGGGGCTTGTGCCCGGCTCCAATCTCATCAGCCAGGTGCCGGTGACGCTGAGGGCGGCGGCGGCCACGGTGAGCGCGGCTCCGGCGGACGGCGGCGAGGTATGGGTCTCGCATGAGATCACGATCCCCACCGATATCCCGCCGGGTGCTTACTTCATCACGGTCCAGATGACGGGCGCGGACGGCGCGCCCCAGGCGGCCGTGACACGCGAAGGGCGGGCGCGTGGGCTGGTGCACCTGGGACCGATCTGGCTGGATGATGCAGGAGCGGCCAGCAGCGCAGCGGCGCTGGCAGCGTTTGGGCCGGGCATGGCGCTGGCGGCGGCGAGCGCGGACGGCGCGGTGGCGGGCGTGGTGGACATTCACCTGGCATGGGCAGCGGTGCAGGTGCTGGGGGCGAACTATAACGTGGGCCTGCGGCTGCGGGATGCGGCGGGTTTCGAGTGGGCGGGGTCGGATTCGCAACTGGCCTACGGGTTCTACCCGACGTTCATGTGGCAGGCGGGCGAGGTGGTGCCTGACTTCTACCGATTGAAGACGTTGCCCGGCACACCACCGGGTGTGTATTTGATCGACGTATATGTTTATGATCCGGTCAGCGGGGCTAGCTTGGGCGAGACCTATCGCTTCCCGGCGGTCGTGACGGCCCATACGCCGCGCGAGGACCGAGCCGCGCAAACGATGCTGACGCCGGAGTTAGGGCTGGGGGCCGTGACCTTGCCCGAACACTTCAATCAAGGTGAAGCGCCGGAGGTAAAGGCAGAGTGGCTGACAAGCGGCCGTCCCGCTGCCAACTACCGGGCCCAGTGGACGCTCATTGGGCCGAGCGGCGAGCGCATGTCGCAGATCCAGGAATTGGCGGCGGGCGCGCGCACCTCGCAATGGCTGGACGAGGCCTTCATCCTGGGGCGGGCGCGGCTGGGCACCGAGAGCACCCTGCCCCCCGGCCGCTACACCGTGACCCTGGCACTCGTAGATGAGGCAGGCGCACTCGCCAGCGCAGAAGTGAGCGTGGGCGAGGTGGAAGTCTTGGGCCGGGCGCGCAGCTACACGGTGCCGCCGCTGGAGCACCCCGTCGCCGCGACCTTTGGCGAGACGCTCACCCTCCACGGCTACAACCTTGACCGGACCGATGCAGCGCTGCGGCTGGACCTCGTGTGGGGTGCCTTGAGAGCGCCGGGGCGCGACTACAAGTTCTTTGTTCACCTTTACAATGAGGCGGATGGGTTCGTGGCCCAGCAGGTGGATTCCGTCCCGCTCAACTTCACCTATCCCACCGTGCTATGGACGGCGGGCGAGGTGGTGACGGACACGGTGACGTTTGACCTGGCCGCGCTGCCGCCGGGGAGCTACGGGATCGCGGCGGGGTGGTACGACCCGAACACGCCGGATCTGGCGCGCCTAGCGGCCCGCGACGCGGCCGGCGCGCGCCTGGACGGCGACCGGGTGCTCTTGGAGAGGGTCGGGATTCCGTAGCGGTTTCATCAACGGACAAGCCGGATGAAGCGAATTGAGAACCGCTATCGGCGGATCGTGTTTTTCTTCGCGGGCGTGATTGCCAGCCTGATCTGGTGGGAGTTGGTGCTGCCGCGCCTTGGCCTGCGCCGGATCGCGGAACGCACGCGCGCGGACCGCTTGCGGCGCAGCGCGGCCGGCTTTCGGGCGCTGGCAGTGCGGCTGGGCGGGGTGATGATCAAGGTTGGGCAGTTCCTCTCGGCGCGGCCGGACGTGCTGCCGGAGGTGGTGACGAGCGAGCTGGCTGGCCTGCAGGATGAGGTGCCGCCCGAACGCTTTGACGACATCCGGCGCGAGGCCGAAACCGAGCTGGGCGCGCCGCTGCTTGAGCGCTACCTCACCTTCGACGAGACGCCGCTGGCCGCCGCCTCGCTGGGGCAGGTGCACCGCGCCACCCTGCCGCCGGCTGAGGCTGGGGCCGAGCCGGCGCGGGTGGTGGTTAAGGTGCAGCGGCCCAATGTGGAATTGCTCATCGCCACCGACCTGGAAGCGCTGCGCACGGTGGGCAACTGGCTCAGGCGCTACCCGCCCATCCGCCGCCGGGCCGATGTGCCGGCGCTGCTGGCCGAGTTCACCCGCGTGCTGTACGAGGAGATTGATTACCTGGCCGAGGGGCGCAACGCCGAGACCTTCGCCGCCAATTTCCAGGGCGACGTGAAGGTGAAGGTGCCGGCGGTGTACTGGACGCACACCACCCGGCGCGTGCTGACCCTGGAGGACGTGTACGCCATCCGCATCGGCGAGTACGACGCGATCACGGCGGCCGGCATCGACCGGGCCGAGGTGGCCGAGCGCTTGTTCCACACCTACCTGACCCAGATCTTCACCCACCACATCTTCCACGCCGACCCGCACCCCGGCAATCTGTTTGTGCTGCCCCTGCCCATGCCGGCGCCCGACGAGACGGGCACGGTCCCGGCGCGGCCCTGGCAGTTGATCTTTGTCGATTTTGGAATGGTGGGCCGGGTGCCCCCCACCCTGCGCGACGGCATGCGCGAGATGGCGATTGGCGTGGGCACGCGCGATGCGGCCCGCCTGATCCGCGCCTGTCAACTGCTGGGGGTGCTGCTGCCGGGCGCGGATATGACGCTGCTGGAGCAGGCCTCCGCTCAAGTCTTCGAGCGTTTTGGCGGGCTGGACATGGCCGCCCTGCGGCAGATCGACATGCGCCAGATGACCGAGTTCGCGCGCGAGTTCCGCGGCCTGCTGTACAACATGCCGTTTCAACTGCCGGAGGACATGATCCTGCTGGGGCGCACGGTGGCGATCCTTTCGGGCATGTGCACCGGGCTGCACCCGCAGTTCAACTTGTGGACGGAGGTGGCGCCCTTCGCGCAGCGGCTGGCCGCCTCCGAGGCCGCCACCGGGCTGGGCGATTGGCTGGCCGAGGCCGGCAATTGGCTGCGGACGGCGGTGGGGCTGCCGAACCAACTGGCCCAGGCGCTGGCCCGGCTGGAGCGCGGCGACCTGAGCGTGGGCGCGCCGCGCGTGGAGAACCGCCTGCGCGGGATCGAGACGGCGCTGCGGCGGGTGGCGGGGGCAGTGATCTTCGCGGGGCTGCTGCTGGCTGGTGTGCAGCTCCGGCTGGCCGGCGAGGCGGCCGCGGGGGCGGCGCTGCTCATCGCTGCGGCGCTGGCGGCGGGGTGGATGCTGCTCGTCAGGTAAAGTAAGTTGGTTGAGTTATGGCTGAAACACTGGCTGCCAGCCCTCGTCCACATCCAGGATGAGAGCACCGGTAAGGTCGTAGAGGTGTACGCGGCTGGCGGGCGCGGCGAAATCTGGCGCGCTGGCAACGGCGAAGCGATCGCCGGCGGCGTTGAAGGATGGGTTGCTGTAGAAGCCGGGCAGGATCAGGCTCTCGCTGCCATCCAGCCCCAGCAGCGAGACCTGCACCCCCAGCATCGTCCCGGCGTTGGCGGCTGCGCACGACATCACCTGTCCCTGCGCCAGCAGGGCCAAGCCGTCGGGCGCCCAATCGTAGCTCGTGCCCACCAGGTACGTGTCGTTGGCGGGGTCCTCCAGCGCGGCCAGGCTAGGACTGGTGACCGTTTGCAGGCCGCTGCCGTCGGCGTTGGCGACGTAGTAGTCGGACAGCCCGGCGCAGGCGCTGAGGTGAGCCGAGGACGAGAAGGCGAAGCGTGCGCCATCGCGCGAGAAGCGCAGGTCGAAGGGCAGGCGCCCAAAGATGGGCGTGGTAAAGGCGGCCAGCGGCGACAACGCGCCGCTGCCATCGAGCGACAGGATTTGGGGCACGAACTCGGTGTTGCCCTGCGCGCCCATGAAGTCGCGCGAGACGCCGGTGACGATCAACGCCGAGCCGTCGGGCTGGAAGGTAGGGCGGCCCCAGCCCCAATTGGTCTGGAACGTCAACTGGCGGGGCGGGCCCACCGCCGGGTCCATCGGCGTGATCCAAACGTTGTCATCGCGGACGTAGGCGATCTCGAGACTATCGGGCGACCAGTTGGGCGCGCTGCCCGGCCCCAGGTCCACCGGCGTGCCCGCGCCCTCGGCATAGACGACAAAGAGATGGCTATCGCCCGTGGCCCAGGAAGTGAAGGCCACAAACTCCCCCGAGGGTGACCACACCAGATCATAGACCGCATCATCAACGCCCGTCACGGTGTACTGGGTGACGCCGCCCAGCACGTCCCCGGCAACATTGGCGACGAGCAATTGCCCACCCTGTATATAGGCCAGGAAGGCCGGGCCGGAGGGTGCGAGCGGCGTGTCGGTGACGGCCGGCGCGGCGGTTGGCGCCTCGGGCGTGTCGCTGGGTGCGGCGGCCTCCGGGGTCGCAGTCGGGCCGGGCGGCGCGGCGGGCGTATCGCTGACAACGAGCACCGCGCTGGGGGGCGCCGCCGTGGGCGTGGCCGGCGAGAGCACATTGCAGGCCAGCGCGGTGAGCAGGGGCAAGATCAGCAGGATCGTGGAGGTGCGGCGAGTCATGCGCGGCCTTTCGATGGCGGCCTAGATGGTAATGCTCTCTCCTGGCTTGAGCACCTTGACCTTGGAGGCGGTTTCGGCCTCCACCTGCGCGGCCCAGGCGGCGGCGTCCTGGGCGATCAAATCCCAGGTGTTGTAGTGCACGGGCACCACCACCCTGGCGCGGAGCAGCTTGGCGGCGCGCAGGGCGTCGGCGGGGCCCATGGTGTAGTTGTCGCCGATGGGCAGCACGGCCAGGTCCAGCCCTTCGTCGCCGATCAGGCTCATGTCGCCGAACAGGCCGGTGTCGCAGGCCAGGTAGAGCTTCTTGCCCTCGGTGGTGGTGATGAGGAAGCCGCACGGGTTGCCGCCATAGGTGCCATCCGGCAGGCCGGAGCCGTGCAGCGCCAGGGTGAGCTTGATGTAGCCGCACGAGAAGTCGTGCCCGCCGCCCAGGTGCTGGCCGTGCGCGGTGACGCCCTGGCCTTCCAGCCAGGTGGCGATCTCGAAATTGGTGATGACGGTGGCGCCGGTGCGCTTGGCGATGGCAACGGTGTCGCCCAGGTGATCGCCGTGGCCGTGCGAGAGCAGGATGAAATCGGCCTGCACGTCCCCCGGCTTGGCGGCGGCGGCCGGGTTGCCGGTCAGGAAGGGGTCCACAAGCAGATGTTTGTCCCCGACATGCAGGGCGCTTGCGCCGTGACCGAGCCAGGTAAAGATGGGCATGTGTCCTCCTTTACTTCAACCCCCTCAAATTCCAACTCACTACTTCGCCCTCGATGCCCTTGAGGCGCAAGACCGGCAGGGGATCGGCGACGACATGATCGGCCACCAATTTGTATGTGTTGGCGCTGATGATCGTCTGATCGCCCTCGGCGGCGGCGCACAGGCGCGCGGCCAGGTTCACATCGTGGCCGATGGCGGTGTAGTCCAGGCGGCGCAGCGAGCCAAAGTTGCCCATCATGGTCTCGCCAGTGCTGATGCCGATGCCGATGGCGGGCAAGGGCAGGCGGTCCGCCCAGCGGGCCATGACCTCGCGGTGTGCCTTCTGCATGTCTAGCGCCAGGCGCACGGCGCGCAGGGCGTGGTCGGGCTGGGCCTCAGGGGCGTTGAAGAAGCACATCACGCTGTCGCCGATGTACTTGTCGAGCGTGCCCTCGTAGGCCAACACCAGATCAGTGAGGGCAGAGAGGTGGTCGTTGAGCACCGCCTGGAGCAGTTCGGCCTCGATTTGCTCGGACATGTGGGTGAAGCCGCGGATGTCGGAGAACAGGGTGGTCACCACGCGGCGCTCGCCGGAGAGCAGGTCGCGGTCGCTGATGGTCAGCAGGCGCTCCATCACCTGCGGGCCGACGCTCAGGCCAAAGGCGCCGCGCAGGCGCTGGGTCTGGAGGTTCTCGAAGATGGCGGTGTCCATCTGGCTGGCGATGCCGCGCAGCATTTGCAGGTCGGAGCGGGTGAAGGCCGAGGCGCCGCGCCGGTTAGCCAATCCCAGCACGCCAATCAGCTTGTCCTTGAGGATCAGCGGCACGCCCACCAGGGAGCGGATCGGCCCCTCGGGATAGGCGCGGTTGAGCATCTCCCCCGTGGCAACGGCCTCCTCGGACAGCGTGCGAATGAGACGGGCGGAGGCGTCGGCATCGAACAGGTCGCGGCCGGTGAGGGCGCGCAGTTCCAACTCGTTGCCTGCCCGGTCATAGAGCATCAGGAAGCTGGTCTCGGCTTCCAGGGTGGTGCAGACCTCAGCCAGCACGGCATCCAGCAGGGCGTCCAGGTCGCCCAGCCGGTCGCGCAGCCGGTCAATGCGGAAGATGGTCTCCAACTCGGTCTGCCGGCGGCGCAGGTCGCGCAGGGTGCGGGCGTGCTGCATGGCCGAGTCGATCTGGCTGATGGCGCCCTCCACCAGGGTCAGCTCGTCGGAGTCGAAGGCACGGCCCGAATTGAGCAGCAGGAGTGACCCCAGGCTCTCGCCGCCCACGCGCAGGGGCGCGGCGACGCAGAAGGAGTGCTTCTGGCCGGCCAGCTCGAAGTCGGTGCGGGCGAATTGGGCGGCGCGGGCGTCGGCGGCGCGCTGGGCCAGGCCGCGCAGGATTGGCTCGGCGTTCTCGCCGCCATACACCCCGGCCCGGTCGGTGAGGGCGCGCAGTTGCAGTTCGCCGGTGTCGTCGTCGCGCAGGCACAGCAGGCACAATTCGGCCTCGACCGCATCGGCCAGGGTGGTGACGATCTGCGAGGCCAATTCGCGCTCATCCTCAGCCCCGTCGCGGATGCGGTCGATGGCGAGGATGAGGCGCAGTTGGCGTTCAGCCAGTGAATCAGCCATGAGATGAAGTAACCCTGACATGCGATGGATGAAGGGTGATTTCGTCACCCTTCATCCATCGCATGTCAGGCAATCACTCCCAACTCCCGCCCCACCGCCGCAAACGCCTCCAGCCCCTGGTCGAGGTCGCCTTGCGAATGGGCGGCGGAGAGCATGACGCGGATGCGAGCCTTGCCCTGCGGCACGGTGGGGAAGCCGATGGCCATGGCGAAGACGCCGCGCTCCATCAGCGCGCGGCTGAACTTCTGCGCCAGGGGCGCCTCGCCCAGCATGATGGGGGTGATGGGGGTGGTGGTCAAGCCGGTGTCGAAACCCAGGCGCTTCAACTCGCCCTGGAAATAGCGGGCATTGGCCCAGAGCTTGTCCACCAACTCGGTCGAGGCTTCCAGGATGTCGAGGGCGGCCAGGCAGGCGGCGGTGTCGGGCACGGTGAGGGCGGAGGAGAACAGGAAGGGCCGGCCGCGCTGGCGCAGCCAGTCCACGATGACGGCGCTCCCGGCCACCACACCGCCCATCACGCCAAAGGCCTTGGACATGGTGCCGATCTCGATGTCCACCTTGCCATGCAGGTCGAAGTGCGCCACGATGCCGCGCCCGCCGGGGCCGAGCACCCCCTCGCCGTGCGCGTCGTCCACCATCAGCAGGATGTCCTCGGCCTGGGCGATGGCTTGGATTTCGGGCAGCGGGGCCACGTCGCCGTCCATGCTGAAGACCCCGTCGGTGACGATCAGGGCGCGGCGGAAGCCCTCGGCGCGCTGGGCGGTGATGGTGGCTTGCAGATGGGCGGGCGAGCAGTGGTCGTAGGCGGCGATCTTCGCGCCGGACAGGCGGCAGCCGTCAATGATCGAGGCGTGGTTGAGGCGGTCGGAGAAGATGACATCGCCCTTGCCGACGAGGGCCGGGATGGCGGCGAGGTTGGCGTTGAATCCGGACTGGAAGGTCAGGGCCGCCTCAACGCCCTTGAAGGCCGCCATGCGGCGCTCCAGCTCGACGTGCAGCCCAAAGGTGCCAGCGATGCTGCGCACGGCGCCAGGGCCGACGCCGAACTCATCAATGGCGCTCTTGGCGGCGGCGGTGAGGCGCGGGTCGTTGGCGAGGCCGAGGTAGTTGTTGGAGCAAAAATTCAGCACGCGCCGGCCATCCACCACCAGCCACGCGCCCTGGGGGGAGGACAGGGTGCGGATGGTGTTGAAGAGGCCTTGCGATTTGAGATTACCGATTTCCTGCGCGATCCAGTCGAGCTTGGTGGAGGTTTGTGCGGCCATGCGGGCTGTCCTGTGGGCTATTCAGCGCTGACAGGACATAGTTTACCGCAAAGTGTGGGAGGGCGGGGGTGTGTAAGTCATACTCAGCTAGCGTGGCGATGAAGCCGGCGAATAGAATTCGCGCCTGAGGGCCTACGGCCGCCGCGTCCGCCTGCGCGGACGCAGGACAATTGGCTAGCGGAGTCGCTTCAACGCCGAGCGTGGTAGTACATCTCCACCATCAAAACACCACTCGTCTTGCCAGGGTTTTGGCCTTTCGCAGATCGAGGTCCAACCCGATACCTGCCAACCTTGTGGAGACATAGAAAGGGTCGCGCCCGCGACTTCAAAGGCATAAAGCTGCGAGTCGCATTCATAGTAGGCAAAAAAACTCACCACATGATCAGATTGCCCGCTACCACTGCCCATGTATGTCCAATTGAAGTCAGGATCATTTGGAGTGTGGCAGTCAGATGAGAGCGGTTCGTGTAGAGTAGTCCAACTCTGAAGCACCTTCTGCCCACCATCCGATGCAAGGGGCAAAGCGGCATCCATGCGATTGTGAATCAATGCGTAAGTGAACGCACGAATGGTGCTGGAAGGATCCTGCCTATCGGTCGAAATCATTGCTTCGACTGATGGTTCTCTAAACATCACGCTCACTACTAAAAAATAGGGGAGCAGCAAGCAGCCCAAGGTCACTGCGACTACAACGCATCCAATTAGAATAGCCCGCCAAACCGACATCAGGTTTCCGTCACCCTCCGTCGCTTCTTCGGCTTGGGCGGCGGTGCGCACAGCGCCAGCTTCTTCTCCCTCGGGTAGCGCTTGATCGCGAGTTCGCGCTTCAGCGCGTCACCGATGGTGGCGACTTCCTCGGTGTATACCAATTCTACGGGGCGGTGGGTGCGGGTGTAGCGGGCGCCGCGGCCCGCGTTGTGGGCGGCAACCCGCAGGGCCACGTCCTTGGCCCAGCCGGTGTAGAGCGTGCCGTCGGCGCAGCGGAGGATGTAGACGAAGGGCACAGCCAAAAAGGGTATAAAGGGAATAAAGGGTCAAAAGGGTATCGGGCTCAAGTGCCCTTCACACCCTTTATACCCCTTGCGCCCTTCTCTGAAAAGCTCAGCCAGGGCCTACTTTCTCGGTCTTCCCCACTTCCCCAGCAGCATCTGCCCGATCATCTCGCCGGTGGCGGGGACGACGGCGGCGGTCGCTTCGGGGAGGTCCCAGGCGGCGTTCTGCCGGTCGTAGCGCCAGGCGTTGCGCAGGGTGGCGGCTTCGGCCAGGGCGAGGGCCAGGGCGTTCTGGGCCGTGTCCGAGTTGCCGGAGGCGAGAAGGCCGCGCAGGGCGGTCAGCTCGGCCTGGGCCAGGTCGAGGTAGCGGAGGAGGCTATCGCGGTTGAGGGCCAGGGCCACGGGGTCGGCATCGGCCAGCGCGGCGGTGGCAGTGGCCAGGGCGCGGTCGGCGATCTTGCGGGTCTCTTCCCAGCCGGGAGAAGCGGCGGCAGCGCGCAGCAGGGCACAGGCGAACAGGGCCGGCAGGCCCTCGCTGGCGGCGGCCAGGCCGTCATGCTCAGCCGGGTCCACGTGATAGACGGCCGCGCCGGCCAGTTGCGCCACGTCCGCCACGAGCTTGAGGGCCTCCGGCGGGCAGTTGGCGGCCGGGGCCATCGCCCACAAGCCGCGCTCGAACAGATCAGCGCGAGCGGCGGCCAGGCCCACCTCGCCGGTGTGGAGGTGGGCGGGGTTGAGGGCCGGGTGGACGGCGACGAAGTAGACGCTCTCGCCCAGGCCCTTCTCAGCCCAGGCCAGCGGCGGGCCAAGGAGCGGGCCAAGCGCGGCCACCACGCACCCGGCGCGCAGGTCGGGAGCGATGGCCGCCAGGACGTGGGGCAGTTCGGAATAGGGAAGGGCGGCCAGCACCAGGTCCGCGCCCTCGACGGCGCGGCGCAGGTTCCAATCGGCCCGCTTGAGAAAACCCTGGCGCACGGCGTGCTGGGCCACCTCAGGCTGGCCATCGTAGCCGCTGAGGGCCAGGTCGGGGTTGGCGTTCAGGCGCAGGGCCAGCGAGCCGCCCAGGCGGCCTAGCCCGAGGAGGGTCAGTTTGATGGGCATGGCTATAGTATAGCCTGAGGACGTGTTTGGTTCAGGGAGGGCAGACAGTAGTGCGCAAAACATCTACACCGCGGAGGGCGCGGAGTACGCGGAGAATTATCCGGCAGACTCCAGAACTCAGCGGTCTCCGCGAACTCCGCGGTGAGACGCCCGTGGTCAACTATCGTCATCCGCCGCCTGGAGCACGCCCAGCATCTCATCCTCGGGCGTGGCGGAATGGGCAGCGCGGTCCTGATGGCGGCGGATGAGGGCCAGGGTCAGTGGCGGCGCGCCGGCCTGGGCGCACAGGTCCGCCCCCCAGGCGGGGTGCTGCGCGGCGACGGCAAAGGCTCTGTAAAGGCCGCGCGGCGGCGATTGGCCCCAGCGCGCGGCAAGGTTCGGCAGCCAGCGGCGGCCCAGCACCGCCAGCGTGCGCTCGAAGACGTTGAGGGGGGCGCGGACCTTCCCGATGTCATGCAGTAGGGCGGCCTGGAGCAGTTCGCGTTGAGCGGTGTAGGGATGCGGGCCGGCGCGGACGGCGCGCAGGACGCGCAGGGCGTGGGCCTGTTCGGCGGGGGAATGCTGGTTGAAGAGCGCGGCCAGGGCCGGCGAACCGAGCGCGGCGGCGGCTTCGGCCTGCTCGGCGGGGGTGAGGGGGACGCGCCGCAGGTGCCGGAAGAACTGGCCCACGCGGTAGCGCGCGCGGCGCATCAGCCCACGAGCGCCCGGAGGATCGTCAGGGCCGGCTGGCCCACCAGCAGCCCCAGGAAGCGCCCGCCCAGGAACACCAGCGCCATCAGCAGCAGCGGGCCGTATTGCTCCAGCGGGTTGAGGATGCTGTCCCACTGGCGCGGGGCCACGGCGCGCAGGATTTTGGAGCCGTCCAGCGGGGGCAGCGGGATCAGGTTGAACAGCATCAGCAGCAAGTTGATGTAGATGAACTCCAGCAGGAAATCGCTCAGGCTGGGGAAGAGGCCGCCGCCGCCGATGTTGGGCACGATGTCTAGCCGGAAGGGGATGGCGGCCAGGGCAGCCATAACCAAATTCGAGAATGGCCCAGCGGCGGCCACGATGCCCATGCCCAACTGCGGGCCGGGGCGCAGGTTGTAGGGGTTCACCTGCACCGGCTTGGCCCAGCCAAACCCGGCGAATACCAGCAGCAGCGACCCCAGCGGGTCCAGGTGGGCCAGCGGGTTGAGGGTCACCCGCCCCATGCGGCGCGGAGTCTCGTCGCCCAACTGCACGGCCGTGATGGCGTGCGCCAGCTCGTGGATGGTGAAGGCGATGATGAGGGTGATGATGCGCGAGATGACGCCGGCGATGGTCAGGCCAAACATGCGGTCTCCATGGCTGGCGGGATTATAGCAGGTATAATCGCCGTCAATGCCCCTGGAACTGCACTTGGACGACATCCTGCTACTGCGCAAGCCGCACCCGTGCGGGGGCTACGAATGGCGGGTGGTGCGGCTGGGGGCCGATATTGGGCTGGTGTGCCTGACCTGCCAACGGCGGGTGATGCTGACCCGGCGCGAAGTGGAGAAGCGCACCAAGCGCGTCAGCCGTCCGCCGGAAAGCGGGCCCACGCTGCCGGGATGATGTCGGCCGACGCGTAGGCCGGGTCGCGGTACCAGGGGTGCGGGCCGGCCACGATCTTGTCCGGGTTCGGGTTGAGCCAGGCCGCCCACCAGCCAAACGTGCTGTTGGCAATCACCTGGTGCTGGCACTGGCTCAGCAGGTAGAAATCCTCGTAGTCGCCCAGGCCGGGCGCGTCGCGATAGCTGACGGGGCCGGGCAGCGGCAGGTTCTGCTTCACCCACTCGATCTCATCTGAAAACACGAACAGGCGGGCCGCAGGCGCTTGCGCACGGATGTGCGCGACAGCGGCGCGGTAGTAGCCGGGCGAGCAGGCGCCGTAGCGGGCCGCGTGCACGGGCTCAGCCGCATAGTCGCCGCGCCGGACGTGCACGCCCAGGCTGGGGGCGGCGCGAATGGCGCTGAGCATCGCCTGGCCGCCCGGGGAGAGGGGCGACCGCAGGGCGAATTCCTCCCGCAGTTGGGCGGCCACCTCCGCGAAAAAACGCTCCGACTGCCAGTAACCTACCACATAGGCCGGCGGGCGCGCACGGAACACGGCGGGGTTGAATTGCGGCTGCTCAAACCGCACCACCTGCCGGCGGCGGAAGAACAGCACCCGGTACACCCGGCGCAGCGCGCGGCGAGCCTTGCCCCAGCGCGGGTTGTAGCAAAAGGGGGCGACCTCCAGCAGGGTGGCAGCCGGGGCGCGGATGCGGAAGTGGTGAAGCTGGCAGGGACGCAGGTTGCCATAGCCCCGGGACGACAGATCCAGCTTGAGCGGCACGCCAAGGCGATGAGCCAGGGCACGGCCCAAAGCGTATTGAAAGAGCTGGTTGCCGAGGCCGTGGGTGAGCCGGGAGATGATCATGGGGCGGGGATGCTGGCCAAGTATGCCGGAGAGACGGCTGGCCTGTCAAACCTAGGCCTAAATCGGACCCATATTGGCGTGAAATTAAGGCCGGCCTTCAGATTCTGAAAGGTGGGATGAATAATATTGAACTGGGTATTGACAAATTGCAATACATGATTAAACTTCTGTATTGTAACAGCAGTGCAATTGAACTTTCATGACATCGACTTAACAATCCTACACTTGACTTTACATAGGCGCCAGAATGAACCTTTTCCAGACACTCAAGCTGTTTGGCCTGTTCCCACCGGAAGCCGGCGGCGCGCGGCAGCCCCGGTGGCTGATGCCGTTGGATTACGTCAGCCCGGCGCCCGTGGACGAAGACGGGCCGCAGTTTTCGCACCCCGAGTCGGGGATGGCGCACGACGTGGAGCTGGCCTCCCTGCTCACCGTCGTCACCTCGACGATGGGCAGTTGGGGCCATTAGGAAGCGACCATGCACCCCTTGTTCGGCACCTGCCCGGTTTGCGGTGAGACCCTGGACGTGACGCGGCTGCACTGCCGGAGCTGCGACACTGCCATCGAAGGGCGCTTCAGCATTGGCCCATTCGAGCGGCTGACGCCCGACCAATTGGCCTTCGCCGAGACCTTCATCCGCGCGGAGGGCAAGCTCAACCGCATGTCGGAACTCATGGATATGTCCTACCCCACCCTGCGCAGCCGCCTGCACGACCTCATCCGCGCGCTAGGCTACGAGGTGGGCCAGGAAGAAGAGCCCGCGGAGGCCATCAGCGACGAAGAGCGCCGCCAGATTCTGAGCGATCTGGAACAGGGCAAGCTCTCACCCGAAGAAGCCATGCAGCGTTTGCAGGGGGTCTAGGAGGCACATCATGGACCAACATCGAGCCGACATCCTGGCACAGTTAGCGGCGGGCGACATTTCCGCCGAGCAGGCCGCCGAGCAATTGCGCGGCGGCGCGGCGCCCATCCCGCCCATCCCGCCGGAGGCGCCCGTGCCGCCCATCCCGCCCGCCGCCCCGGCGCCAGCCCTGCCGGCCAGCGCCCTCAGCCGCTGGCTGCGGATTCGCGTCTCCGACATTGAGACTGGCAAGCAGCGCGTCAACGTCAACCTGCCGCTAAGCTGGGTGGCGGTGGGGCTGCGCATTGGGTCGCGCTATTCGCCCGAGCTGGACAACCTGGACCTGGCCGAATTGCTGGCCAACCTGGATGCTGGCGCCGGCGGCCAGATCGTGGATGTGGAAGACCTGGACGACGGCCAGCGCGTGCAGATTTACGTGGACTGAATGAAACTCTCCTCCTCTGGGTGGCGCCCGCCGCCGGGTTCGGGAACCTGGCGGCGGGCCCACACGCATGCTTGCGAGGTGTAACCATGGACCAAATCGTACTGGAGGCTGCCCCCAACACAACCATTCACGTCACCGCGGTGGCGGGCGACCTGCGCGTGACCGGCTGGGACCGGCCGCAGGTGGGGGCCGAGGGCGACGGCAGCGACAACCTGCACGTCACTCAGGACGGCGACGCCATCCAGGTGCAGGCCGACAGCGACTGCAACCTGCGCGTGCCGCGCGGCGCGGCGCTGCGGCTGGACTCCGTCAGCGGCGACGCGCGGATCAAGAACCTGGACGGCGCGCTGACCATCCAGCGCATCAGCGGGGAACTGGTGCTGCGGCAGGTGGGGCCGGTGGACGTGCAGTCGGTGGCCAGGGACCTGAGTGCCAAGAAGGTTGCCGGCCATTTGCGCGCGCAATCGGTGAGCGGCGATGTGCTGGCCCGCAGCGTCAGCGGTGCGTTTGAGGCCGGCAGCATCAGCGGCGACCTGTACCTGCGCGAGGTGGAAGGCAACGTTCAGGCCGAAGTCTCGGGCGACGTCACCCTGAGCCTGAAGTTCTCGGCCGATCACGAATACAACGTGCGCGCCTCGGGCGATATCGTGGTGCGCCTGGGCGGCGACGCCGACGGGCGCTTTGAGATCCAGTCGGCCAGCGACATCAGTGTTGACCTGACCGACGCCCAGGTCGAGGGCCACGAGCACCGCCGGGTAGTGACCCTGGGCAGCGGCCAGCCCGCCGTCCGGCTGGATGCTTCGGGCGACGTGACACTCACCAGTCAGGCCGCCGACCCCGAGGCGTGGGGCGATTTCGGCGACCGGTTTGGCGAGGACTTTGGGCTGATGGCGGAGGAACTTGCCGCGCAGTTCACTTCCCACGCCGACCTGGACCGGATCCTCAACGAGCGGCTGGCGCAACTGAATGTAGCCGCTCACATCCGCACGGACGAGATCGCGGCCAAAGCCCGCCGCGCGGCCGAGCGCGTTGAGCAGGCGCAGCGGCGCGCGCAGCAGCGGGTGGAGGAAGCCCAGCGCCGAGCCCAGCGCCAGGCCGAGCGCGCCCAGCGGCACGTCGAGAACGCCCGGCGCCGCGCCGAGGCCGCCCAGCGGCGGGCCGAGAGTCGGCATGGCGAACATGCCCGCCGCGGCGCGTGGGCCTTCGGCTTCACCGTGCCCCCCAGGCCGCCGGTGCCGCCCGTCCCGCCCGTGCCCCCGGTCGAGCCGGTGACCGACGACGAGCGCATGGCGATCCTGCGCATGGTCGAGCAGGGCAAGATCAGCGTGACCGATGCGGAGAAACTGCTGGCGGCGCTGGAAGGCAAGTAGCAGGCCTTTCTTCGCCATCTCAGCAGGCTCAGCGGTTAGAATACGGCCGACGGCAACGGCTTGAGATGACAGCGGCTTCACTGGTCAAATCGGGAGCGCGGAACGGCTTGCAGCCGGTGGACCTGGCGCGCCATCTGGGCGGCCTGGCCGTGTTGATCGAACTGTGCTTCGGCGACGAATTGGAGGCCGGCGCGCGGAGCCTCATCCGCGAGATGAAATGGCTGAGCCACGCCGGGCCGCTGCTGCGGTTATTGCCCCTGCTGCCCGGCCAGCAGACGTGGAACCTGGGCTATGTGTGGGTGGAAGATGGCCGCGTCATTGGCTCGGTGAGCACCCAACGCGCCGCGCCGCGCTCGCGCACCTGGCTGGTGGCGAACGTGGCCGTCCACCCAGACCACCGGCGGCGCGGCATCGCCCGGCAATTGATGCAGGCGACGCTGGACCATATCCGCGGGCAGGCCGGCGCCGAGGCCATCCTGCAAGTGGACGATGACAACCTGGGCGCCATTAGCCTGTACCGGCAGTTGGGCTTTGCGCGGGTCACAACCCGCATGAACTGGACCCGGCCCGGCTACGCGGCGCCGCCCGCCTATGAGCCCGCGCCGGTGGACATCCGGCTGCGGAGCCGAGGCGAGTGGGAAGCGCAGTATGCGCTGGCGCGGCGCGTGACCCCGGAAGGCTTGGCCTGGAGCAAGCCCCTGCGCGAGGCGGACTTCCGCGCCACGCCGCTGGCGTTCCTGGATCAATTGGTGACGGGCCGCTACGTGGAGCATTGGGTGGCCCAGGCCCCACCTACCCCCCTGGTCCCCCTCCCGTTTCGGGAGGGGGGTGACATCGTGGGCAGCATCACCGTGAACACGGGGACGGCGGACGGGGACCGGCTGCAATTGCTAGTGCACCCGGATTGGCGGGGGAAGCTGGAGCGGCCGCTGCTGGCGCGCGGGCTGCGGCGGCTGGGCCGCCGGCCGTGGGTGGCGCGGCTGGAGTATGACGCAGAGGACGGCGCGACCGCCCAGGTGCTGCGCGACCTGGGTTTTCAGGGCGGGCGCACGTTGCGCTGGATGCGAGCTGAATTGAGATGAACGCGACGACTGAAACTCGCCAATTGGCCAAGGACTTTGCCGCCGCCCTGGGCGGTGATTTTGACGCCCTGGCCGCGCTGCTGGCTGAGGACGCCACCCTGCGGCTGTACCGCTGGGACGGGCTGGAAGGCTATCGCCCGCGGACGCGCATCGTGGAGCGTTTGAGCGCCGAGTGGGCGGCCTGGCAGGCGCCCGCGCTGGAGACCCTGACGGTAATGGCCGACGGTGACCGGGCCACGGTGGAGATCCGCATTCAGGCCACCGACCCGGCCTTTGGCCGGCTGGTGGACCATTACCGCGCCGCCGTGCTGCAAGCTGCGGCCGGGCGCGTCAACGTGATCGACCTGTATTGCGCCGAACCGGTGCCCACGGCCCGGCGCGGCGAGTGGTTCGCGCCCGCCGACCTGAGCCCCGAGGCGCTGGACGATCTGTTCGCCAACGAGCGGTTCGCGTTTGACTTGCGCGAGCCGCTGCCGCCCCAACTGGCGGGCCGCTTCAACCTGCGCGAGAACGCGGGCGGCAGCGGTTTGGCCCACCCCGGCAGCAATGGCGTGGGCGATGTGCGCTGGACCGAGGCCGAGGCGGATGCCCGCATTGAAGCGTATATTGAAATGCACCGGCAGCGCGGCCTCGGCTTCACCTGGCACGTCTCACCCTACGACCGGCCCAGCGACCTGCGCGCCCGGCTAGAGCGGCACGGCCTTGTCCTGGCCGGTGAGCACGTCAAGATGGCGCGGCTGGGGCTGGATGATCTCGACCTCCCGGTAAACCCGGCGGCCACGGTGGAGGCGGTGACGGGCGACGACGAGGCCGCGGTGGACGATCTGGTGCGCATCATGGCTACCGGTTTTCACATGACGCCGGAGCAAGCCGCCGAGCGCCGCCAGGGCATCGGCGAGCGGCTGCGCAACCCGGCCGTGCGGGCCAAGGACTTCACCTACCTGGCGCGGCTGGGCGGCGAAGCGGTAGGCTTCGCGCACATGAACCTGCGGGCCGGCGTGGCCCACTTGGGCGGAGCCGCCACGCTGCCCGCGTTTCGCGGCCGGCGCATCTACCCAACGCTGTTGCGGCGGCGGCTGGAAGATGCGCGCGCCAAGGGCTATCAGTTGGCCGTCATCGAGGCCGGGCCGATGTCGCAGCCGGTAGTGAGCCGGTATGGGTTCAAGTCCTACGGCCGCAATGCGATCTATGCCTGGATGCCGGTGATGGACATGGACGTGATCCGGTCGCTGGTGCCGCAAGAGTGATCATTCGGCCCTGGCAATTCTGGGGGAGGCAGCGGGAGAACGACGATGGCTGAAGACGCCGAGCGCATGCACATTTTGCAGATGATCGAGGATGGCCGCATCAGCGCCGCGGAGGGACTGCGGCTGCTGGATGCCCTGAAGGAGACGCCCGAGGCCGAACCCCCGGCGGCTCCGGCCACGGCGGCCAGCGCCAGCGGCACGGAGCAGGCGGCCCCGCCGGACCCGGGAATAGAGCGCTGGCGGCGCTGGTGGATCGCGCCGATGGCGGTGGGCATCGGCATCGTGTCGATCAGCGCGCTGCTGATGTATGGCGCTTACCAGAGCGGGGGCTTTGGGTTCTGGTTCGCCTGCGCCACCACCCCGTTCCTGTTTGGGGTGCTGCTGATGGCGCTGGCCGGGCTGAGCCAGTCGGCGCGGTGGATTCACATCCGCGTGCGGCGCGGCGACCGCGACACCGGCGACGGGCCGCGCAATATCGCCATCTCGTTCCCACTGCCTATCCGCTTCACGGCCTGGGCGCTGCGGACATTTGGGCGCTTCATTCCCAACCTGGAGAAGACCGGCGTGGACGAATTGGTGATGGCCCTGGCCGACCATACCTCGGCCGAGACGCCGTTCTTTGTGGATGTGGACAATGGCGAGGGGGGCGAGAAGGTGCAAGTGTATATCGGATAATCCGCGTTGCCCTGTGCGTATTCCAGCGATATGTTCTCGACGCGAACGGAACACGCACCACGCAACAGGATCGGAGGCACGTCTATGGCTACCGTAGAAGAACGCATGAAGATTTTGAAGATGGTCGAGGAAGGCAAGGTCTCGGCCGAGGATGGCGCGAAGCTGCTGGCGGCGCTGAGCGAGAGCCGCCGCCCACCCAGCCCGCCGGCCATGATGGGCCCCGGCGGCGAGGCGCGCTGGTTCCGTGTGCGCGTCACCGACCTGGCCACCGGCAAGGTCAAGGTCAACGTCAACATCCCCATGGGGTTGGTAAACGTGGGCATCAAGATGGGCGCCCGCTTCGCGCCGGGGCTGGATACCGAGCAGATGGAAGCCATCGCCGAGGCACTCAAGAGCGGGGCGACAGGCAAGATCGTCGAGGCCACCGACGAAGAAGACGGCGAGAAGGTCGAAATCTTCGTGGAATAGGGCGCCTGAACCATGACGCCCTCGCGCCCGGAAAACTGGAAGCTGCATTTTGGCGCCCTGTGGGGCGGCCAGGCAGTGTCGCTCTTTGGCAGCGCGCTGGTGCAGTTCGCGCTGGTGTGGTGGCTCACCTCCACCACCAAGTCCGCCACCGTGCTGACGACAGCCACCCTGGCGGCCATGCTGCCTGCCGTGCTGCTGGGGCCGGTGGCCGGCGTGCTGGTGGACCGCTGGAACCGCCGGTTGGTGATGTTGGCAGCCGACGGCGTGGTGGCGGGCGCCATCCTGGTGCTGGCCTACCTGTTCGCGGTGGAAGCGGTGCAGGTGTGGCACGTCTACCTCATCCTGCTGGTACGGGCCGCGGCCGGGGCGTTTCAGAACCCGGCCATGACGGCCTCGACCTCGCTGATGGTGCCCGACCGGCACCTGGCCCGCGTGGCCGGCTTCAACCAGAGCCTGCAGGGCGGCATGGGCATCGTGGCGCCTCCGGTGGGGGCGCTGCTGCTCACGGCCCTGCCCATTCAGGGCGTGCTGGCAGTGGATGTGGTGACGGCCCTCGTCGGCATGGTCCCGCTGTTGTTCATCTTCGTGCCGCAGCCAGCCAGGGCCGCCGCGCCGGCCGGCGCCCCAGCCGTCAAACCATCCTTTGTGGGCGAGATGCGCGCGGGACTGCGCTACGTGGCGGGGTGGCCGGGGCTGCTCACCGTGCTGGGCATGGCCCTGCTGATTAACTTTCTGCTGACCCCGGCCGCCTCGCTCATCCCCTTACTGGTGGTGGAGCACTTCAACGGCGGCGCGTTCCAACTCGCCACCCTGGACGCCGTGTTTGGCGTCGGCGTAATCGGCGGCGGCATCCTGCTGGGGGTGTGGGGCGGATTCAAGCGGCGGGTTTACACCTCGCTGGTGGGTTTGGTTGGGCTAGGCTCGGGCTTCATCCTGCTTGGCCTAACACCGGCCGATGCCTTCTGGCTGGCACTGGTGGCGGCGGGGATCGGCTCGGTGATGCAAGCGCTGACCAACGGTCCTCTCATGGCCATCATGCAAGCCACCATCTCACCGGACATGCAGGGGCGCATGTTTTCCCTGGTGATGGCGGGCTCGGCCGCGATGGCCCCGCTGGGGCTGCTCATTGCCGGGCCGGTGGCCGAGGCGCTGGAGGTGCAGTCCTGGTTTTTAATCGGCGGGGCCGTTTGCGCGCTGATGGGCGTCGCCGGCTGGTTCCTGCCGTCGGTGATGACGTTGGAGGACCGGGCGGCAGTCGGGGCGGCCGTGGCGGCGGACTAGGACCGACGAAAGACGAATGGCGAAACACGAATGACAAAGCGTGAGACGTGATCCGTGACACTCGACACGTGACACCCGACACCCGACCCGCACCACGCACCACGGACCGGTAGACGAGGAGGCACCATGGCACAGGAATTAACAACCACGCAGCGCACCTTTGCGGTGGCGGGATCGGCGCGGCTGACACTGCGCAACGTGAAGGGCGAGATTGACATCCAGCCCGGCGCGGCAGGGCAGATCGAGGT
Organism: uncultured Anaerolineales bacterium; assembly: GCA_964497615.1. GTDB lineage: Bacteria > Chloroflexota > Anaerolineae > Anaerolineales > UBA6663 > CAZCEC01. The sequence continues at coordinate 65,950 of CAZCEC010000010.1, forward strand.
CACGGCCGTGAAGCATCCCGGCCGCGGCTATGACCGGACCGAAATCGAGATGGCCCAGGCTGAGGACGGCAGTGTGACCGTCGCGACCCGCTTCGAGGATGACCTGGTGGGCCGGCTGTTGGGTCTGGGCGGCACCGACCCCTGCCGCGTGGACTACACCGTGCGCATGCCGGCCGCCGGCGCCGTGCTGGACCTGGCAACCGTGAGCGGGCCGGCGCGCGTGGCCGGTCTGGAGGGCGAGTTCAAGCTGCGGGCGGTGAGCGGCCCCCTGCACGTGGAAGGGCTGGCCGGCCATTTGAAGGTGGACGTGGTGAGCGGGAACGTCACCGGCGCGGGGCTTCGCCTCACCCAGCCGCTGGACGTGACGACCGTCTCCGGCGACGTGACCCTGACCGGCTGCCACCTGCCCGGCGTGGAAGCCAACACCGTCAGCGGGCAACTGCGCCTCGCCACCGGCGGCGCACCCGCGCAGTACCGCATCAAGAGCGTCTCCGGCGACGCCCACCTGATTCTGCCGGCGGGCACGCCCTGCCTGGTGAGCCTGCACACATTGAGCGGGCGGCTGCGGAGCGACCTGCCGGCCACGCGGCACGACGTGCGCGGGGGCAACGAGACGGCGGAGTTCGGCGCGGGCGGCGCGGCGGGCGCGGCGGTGCAGGTGAAATTCAACAGTATCTCGGGCAATCTCAAGCTGTTGTCGGCCAATGGGGCCGAGAACGCCGCGGCGAGCGAGGCGCCCCCCATGGCGGAACCAACCGGGCCGCGCACGGCGGCGGAGCGACTGGCCCTGCTGGAGAAGGTGGAGCGCGGCGAGTTGAGCGTGGACGACGCGCTGGGCACATTGAATCATTGAGGGCATGATGTCGCACTGGGCGGTTGAAGCTGAAGAACTGGTCAAGACCTTTCCGCGCCGCAAAGCGGCGGAGGAGAATGGCGAGAGCGGCAATGACGCGGCCAAGGGCAAGCGCAGCTTGTGGCCGTTTGGTAAGCCCAAAGCCAACGGGGCGGCCGGCGCGTTCACAGCCGTGGCCGGGGTGAGCTTTCAGATCGCGCCGGGGGAGGTGTTTGGACTGCTGGGGCCCAACGGCGCGGGCAAATCCACCACCATCCGCATGCTGTGCACCCTGCTGGAGCCGACGCGCGGGACGGCGCGGGTGGCCGGGTTCGACGTGGTGCGCCAGGAAAACTTGGTGCGGCAGAACCTGGGCACGGTGCTGGCCGGCGAGCGCAGCATCTATTGGAAGCTGAGCGGGCGCGAGAACCTGGAATACTTCGCGGCCCTGTTCCACCTGCCGCCCGAGACGGCCCGCCAGCGGATCGACGAACTGCTGGAGCGCATGGAGTTGACGGCGCGGGCGAACGACCGGGTGGAAACTTACTCGACCGGCATGAAGCAGCGCATCGTGCTGGCGCGCGCACTGCTGGCCCGCCCGCCCATCCTGCTGTTCGACGAGCCGACCCTGGGGCTGGACCCGCAGGCCGCGCGCAAGGTCCGCGAGTTGGTGACGGAACTGAAGGGCGAGGGCCACACCATTCTGCTGACCACGCACTACATGGAAGAGGCCGACCAACTCTCCGACCGCATCGGCATCATTGACCAGGGGCGCATCATCGCGCTGGACACGCCAGCCCGGCTCAAGCAGCGCATCGGCCAGCAGGACGCCCTGCGGGTGGAGGTGGCCGGGTGGCGGCCGGAGCTGGCCGCGCCCTTGCAGGCGCTGCCGGGCGTCACCGGGCAGGTGGCGGCGCGCTACCTGGGCACCGACTCGGTGTGGGAAGTGAGCCTCCAGGCCGACGACGGGCGCGCGGTGCTGCCGGGCATCATCGAGCGGCTGGGCAGCGGCGGCGGGCGGATCGTGAACCTGAAGGTGGCCGAGCCGACGCTGGAGGATGTGTTTATCCAGTTGACGGGGAAAGCCCTAAGAGACTGAACTATGCAAGTTACTCGCATTCAGAGCCGCCCCAGCGCCGTAGCCGAACTCCGCGCCCTGTGGGCAGTGGCGCGGCGCGAATGGATCTTGTTCAAACGTTACCCAAGCTGGCTGCTCAGCCTGGTCATTTGGCCCGTCATCTTTCCCGCGGCCTACATCATCTCGGCGCGCGCCTTGGCCGGGCCGGATGGCAGCGGGGTGGCGCTGTTTGCGCGGCTGGCTGGCACTGACAACTACATGGGCTACATCGTTATCGGCACGGCGGTGTGGATGTGGCAGAACATGACGCTGTGGAGCCTGGGCTTTGCGCTGCGCATGGAGCAGTGGCGCGGCACCCTCGAAACGAACTGGCTCAGCCCGGCGCGGCGGTTCTGGCTCCTGCTCGGCAACGGCTTGGCACAGACTGTCCAGTGGGTGGTGTTTTTTGTTATCACGGCCCTGGAGTTGGTGCTGCTGTTTGGCGTCCGCTTTGACGGCAACCCGCTCCTGGCCGTGCTGGTTGTCGTCGCCGCGCTGCCCGTGACGTACGGGATGGCCTTTGCCTTCGCCAGCGTGGTGGTGGCCGCGCGCGAGGCCAACGCGTTTGTCTTTCTGGTGCGCGGCTTCATCATGGTCTTCTGCGGCATCACCTACCCCGTCGCGGTGCTGCCGGGGTGGATGCAGGCGGTGGCCGCTTGGCTGCCGCCCACCTACATCATTCGCGCCATTCGCACGGCGCTGCTAACTCCCGCCACCTGGGCCGACGTAGCCCCTGACCTGCTGGCCCTGTTGGGTTGGGGCGTGGCCTGGCTTGTCATCGGCGTGGTGACGTTCAACTGGACCGAACGCCGGGCCCGGCGCAAGGGCACCTTGGGACAATACTGATGAATGCGCTCCCGCACTCTCTTTCCCAGCCAACGGTGAGTTCGCACCTGCGAGCGCTGTGGGCCATCGCCCGCAAGGACTGGTTCCACTTCTGGCGCTATCCCTTGCAAGCCATTTCGTGGACCTTTCAGCCGCTGGTGTGGCTGACCCCCATCTACTTCATGGGGCAGGTGTTCAGCACCAACGGGCAGGCGCAGGGCTTTGCCGAGTTCAGCGGCACCGCCGACTACCTGGGCTACATTCTGATTGGCACCGTGCTGACGAACTTCGTGATGGCGGTGTTCTGGGGCATGGGCTACGCCTTGAAGAACGACATGGATACGGGGGTGCTGGAAGCCAACTGGCTGCTCCCCATCCCGCGCATCCTCATGCTCGTGGGCCGTACCCTGACCAGCCTGGCGACCACAGCGGTGACCTCCGTGGTAATGCTGGTGACGGCGGCGCTTGTTTTTGGTTTCCGCCCGTCTGGCGATGCCTTGGCGGCCTTCCTGACCGCCCTGCCCATGCTGCTGGGCCTGTATGGCTTTGGCATTGCCTTTGCGGCGGTGGTTCTCATCATGAAGGACGCCAATACGCTGGTGGATGTGAGCAGCTTCCTGGTGCAGATTCTCTCTGGCAGCAGCTTTCCGGTGCAGGCGCTGCCGCGCTGGCTGTTCCCGTTGGCCCTGGCCTTGCCCATCACCTATGGGCTGGACGCTGTCCGCTACTACTTGCTGGACTCGCAGCCGCTCCTGCCAATTGGATGGGAGCTAGGGCTGATGTTCTTCTTCCTGGCAGTGATGTTGGCGCTTGGCGCACGCGCCTTCCGGGGGCTGGAGCGGCGCGTGCGGCGGACGGGCAGCCTGGGACAGCACTGACCCAACCTCGCGGGGGGTCTGTGAGTAAACTATACGGTGCGCCGCTACGAGCGGATTGCACAATTAGTTGCGCCTCGTAGCGCGGGTGGTTTATCCCCCGCGGCGGCGGCCGATTTTGCCGCCGAACCACGGCTGGCGTAAGTCAATTGGGATACCGCGATAGTTGGCTTCCTCCCCAGATTTTAAGGAGAGTTTGACGCATGGCACAGGCAAAAACGCGCCCGACCGGCTTCGGCGCCTTTATCGTGGTCTGGATCGGCCAGTTGGTGTCGGTGTTGGCAACAAACATGACCCACTTCGCCCTGACGATCTGGGTGTTCGAACGGACCCAGAGCGTGACGGCGCTGGCCTTGCAGGGCGTATTCTTCATGACGCCCTTCCTGCTTATCTCGCCGGTGGCTGGGGCGATGGTGGACCGCTACAACCGCAAGTTGATGATGATGGTGAGCGACCTGGGCGCCGGATTCGCCACCATCGCCCTGCTGGCGCTCCAAGCGGCGGGCGTACTGGAAGTGTGGCACCTGTACGTGGCGGCGGCCGTGACGGGCGTGTTCCAGGCCTTCCAGTGGCCGGCCTATTCGGCCTCCATCAGCCTGATGGTGCCCAAGGCGCAGTATGGCCGGGCCAACGGGTTGATGTCGCTGCTGGAAATGGGGCCGGGCGTGCTGTCGCCGCTCCTGGCCGGGGCGCTGCTGCCCCTCATCAGCCTGACCGGCATCATGCTATTGGACGTGGCGACGTTCGTGCTGGCCGTCGGCGCGCTGCTATTCGTGTTCGTGCCGCAGCCGCCGCGCACCGAGGCTGGCGCGAAGGGGCGCGGCAACCTGCTCAAGGAGGGCCTGTACGGCTTCCGCTACATTTTCGCGCGGCCCAGCCTGCTCGGCCTGCAGCTCGTGTTCTTCTTTGGCAACTTCGCCGCAATGTTTGCCGCGACCGCCCGCGCCCCCCTGGTGCTGGCGCGCACCGGCAGCGACGAGGTCATCTTCGGCGCGGTGCAGTCCATCGGCGCGCTGGGCGGCATCCTGGGCGGCGTGGCGATGAGCGCCTGGGGCGGCTTCCGGCGGCGGGTGCACGGTGTGCTGCTGGGGTGGATCGTCTCGAGCCTGGTGGGCACCATGCTGTTTGGGTTTGGCACCGAACTGGCGCTGTGGGCCCTGGCCTCGTTCGCGGGGGCGTTCCTGGTGCCCATCGTCAATGGCTCCAACCAGGCCATCTGGCAGGCCAAGGTGGCGCCGGACGTGCAGGGGCGTGTGTTCGCCGCGCGCCGCCTGATCGCCTGGCTGACCACGCCCATTGTGCCCATCATCGCCGGCCCGATGGCGGACTTCTGGCTGGAGCCGGCCATGAGCACCCCGTCGTCGGCGCTGGCGCAGACGTTTGGCGGGCTGGTGGGTACCGGCCCCGGGGCGGGCATGGCGCTGATGATCATTCTGGGCGGGCTGGGCGGCATCCTGGTGGGCGTGGCGGGCTACTTCTTCCCGGCCGTGCGCGACGCGGAGGGCCTGCTGCCGGACCACGACGCGGCGCCGGTGGGGGCGGAGAGCGTGGCGGCGTAGGGGATGCACAACCCTCCCGACAGTTTTGCGTACAATTCTTCAGGACTTGACTGTACCTGAGGAGGTGCAAATGACACGGCTTATTTTGCGCTGGGCGATCAATGCGGTCGCGATTTGGGCGGCGATTTCGCTGATGGACGGGCGCGGCCTCGACATCATGGCTAGCGGCTGGGCGCCCATCCTGGTGCTGGCCGTCATCTTTGGGCTGTTAAATGCCCTGGTGCGGCCTGTCATCGAACTGCTTACTTGCCCGCTGATCATCCTCACCTTGGGGCTGGGCACCTTGCTCATCAACACCCTGCTCTTCTGGCTGACGGGCCTCATCGGCGCGCAGTTCGAAGTGGGCTTCACGGTGGATGGGTTCTGGCCGGCGTTCTGGGGCGCGCTGATCGTCTCGCTGGTGAGCATGGCACTGACCATGTTGTTGCGCGACGAGCTGAAGGGCCGGCGGCGTGAGCCACGGCGCGCGGACCGCTAGTTGACGAACCCGCAGCCCCCCGCCCCCACCGGCGCGGAAGAGTGCACCTACACGCCGCCGGAGATTGCTAACTCGGAGTACAGCGCCGCCTTGCGTGAGATCGAAGATCGCACCGAGGCGGCGCTGGGCGCGTTGGAGCAGGAGGAGCGCTGGCCGGAGGCGCTGACGATTTATGCCGGCGCGGGCGCGGAGGTGGATGGGCTGGGCATCCCGCGCGGCGACCCGGCCCACAAGCCCGCCCGGCGGCTGCGGGCCTACCTGTACTTGCGCGAGGCCAATGCCCTGCGCGCCCTGGGCCGCCACGCGGAGGCCGCGCCCCTCGCCGATAAGGAGCTCTCGGCGGCGATGGCGTCGGGCGATCACCTCTCCATCGCGCGGGCCATGTTCTCGCTGGGCACCACCTGCATCGCCAACGGCGAAACCGAGCGTGGCCTCAAGCTCCTGGGCGACTCCAAACCCATGTTCGCCCATCACCCCGACGACGACCACCGACAGGGGCTGGGCTGGTGGCACATTGTGATGGCGGACTTGAGCAATCGGGGATACACCCACACTCCGCCTCAGCAGGCTCTGGCCGACGCCGACGAAGCCCTGAGCATCCTGCGTCCCTTGAAGAACTGGCCCGGCATCACGCGGGCGCACCTGGCGCGGGCGGCGGCGCTTGAGCGATTGGGGGATGAGGCCGCCGCGAAGGTGGCGCGGTCTGCGGCGAAGATGGCCGAAGCCATCGGCAGCCAAGGCGCTCTAGCCTGATTTGGCGCGGAGACCGGTGAGGCCGGCCACCAGGTAGATGAGGCCGCCCACCAGGCCCATGACCACATCCAGCGAATAGACCGCCAGCGAGAGCGCCACGGCCTCGGCCGCGCCCACGCCCACTTGGCCGAAGAGGGTTACGTACAACCCCTCGCGCACGCCCAACCCGGCGATAGAGATGGGCACCAGCAGTGCGGCCGCGGCGACGGGCACGAACAGGAAGAAGACGCCCACGGGCACAGCTAGCCCGAGCGCCCGCGACACCAGCACGCTCTCCACGATCAACGTCAAATTGAAGACCAGCGACCAGAGCAGCGCGCCGCCCACCCCGCGCGCGCCGCAGGCCGTGATGACGGCATAGGTGCGGCCGATCCAGGCGTCGCCCGCGGGCGAGAGCGCGGCGGGCAGCCAGCGCGTGAGGCGGCGAATGAGCCGGCCCTCGAACAGCAGCCCGCTCCCCACCAGCACGGCGAGGGCCAGCGCGGCAATCAACAGGGCCAGATTGGCGGGCAGCAATTGGTAAGCGAAGGGCAGCACGGCCAGCGCCAGGACGAAGAGCATGATGAAGCCCGTCAGCCGGTCCACCAGCGCGGTGCCGGCGGCCTGCTGCGAGGTCGCGCCCGGCCCAATCTCCAGCACGCGCACCACGTCTCCGCCGAAGCCGGTGGGCAGAAAGGTGTTGAAGAACGCGCCCACGAAGTACAGGTAGACCGCGCGGCCAAAGCTCACCCGCGCGCCCACCGCCCGCAGCAGCCAGTGCCAGCGCGCGGCGCGGATGAGGATGCCGGCAAAGGCCAGCGCCACCGCCACCCCGTACAGGCGCAGGTCGGCGCGGCGGGCAGTGGCGGCCAACTGCTCCAGGCCGGCCTGCGAGAGCACCCACGTGAGCAGCACGGCGGAGATGAGGATGCGGGCGAGGTTGAGCAGCAGGCGGCGGGTGTTCGGTGTCATGGCAGGTCGAGGGTCGTAAGCCGCAGGGCATCTTCGCCAGTGGAGAGCGGAACCCGCGCACCGGTGATGGGATCATACAATCCAATCTGAAGCGGGTAAATGCCGAGCGCGAGGCCGTCTGGTAACGGCAAGATGAAGAGCTGAAGGAAGGTGTCCCCGGACCGCAGGGTGGCGGGGTCCACGTCGAGCCGGTCTTCGCCGGTCAGCACCGCGCCCTCCGGGCTAAGCAGGTGGCTGAAGAGCTTCAGCGGCAAGGGCGTGCCGGAGAGGACCTCGACCGGGCGCGGAGCAGGTGGGATGAATCCCTCGCCGATGCGCCAGTAGGTGATCAGGCGCAGGCTGGGCGGCTCGCCCGCATGGCGCTCGATGGTGTAGCCGGCGCAGCGCCAGCCATTAGCGAAGTCCGCCGTCATTGGGAACGCGGGCTGGGATTCGGACGGCAGGCGCGTGAGGCTGAGAGCGGCAGGCTCTCCGTCCAGGGACGGGCCAAAGGCGGCGGGCTCAGCCGAGGCGCGCAGCAGCACCAGCGCCTCCTGCTCGGGATACAGCCAGGCCCGCTCCGGCGAGAAGACGCGCGGGTGCAGGTCAAGTATCGGCGTCTCCAGGGCCAGTGCCACGGCATCGGCGGGGTGCAGGGTGCGCGAGGTGAGCGCGAGGTCGCTGCCTGGCGGCAGCAGGCGCAGCGCGGGCCCCGCCTCATGCAAGTCCGCTCGATATAGATACCGCACCGCCGGTAGCGCCGGCCATTCTATGAAATAGTCCGGCAAGTCGCGGGCGGCGAGGAGGGCGAGGTAGAGGAGGGCGAGCAGCCAACCTACCCCCCTAACCCCCCTCCCTAAAAGGGAAGGGGGGAAGCGAGCATGCCCGCCGGCCGCTTTCCCGGCAGCCGAAGGGGGCGCTTCGACGCCCTTCTGCGCTGTGCCTCCCCTTTCTCCTCCCTCGCGGGGAGAAGAAGAGGGTTGGGGGGATGAGGGAGGTCGGCCAGGCCTAAAAGGCCCACCGATGGCCGCCGCGCCCACCGCGGGCAAGATGAAAAATACCGGCTGCGCCGCAATCGTGTGGCCCAGGCTGGCGGCGGGGGTGCTTAGGAAGGCCGGAGCCAGCCCGCCCAGGAGCCACAGCAGCAGGAAGGCATGGCGCGGCTCGCGCCAGCGCCGCAGGCAGACGAGGATGCCCACCAGGAACAGGAGCGCCCCGCCCCACCCGAACACTGGCCGGCCCGGGATGTTGTAGAGAAACTCCGGATCGCCGGTGAAGGCGAACATACCGAGGGTTTCGAGGGTGGTGCGCAGCACCAGGCGCGGGTCACCTCGCAGCAGATCGAGCAAGGGCTGGCCCACGACGCCCAGACGCTCTTCGCCGCCGGGGGCGGAGGCGATGGCGATGGCGAGCGGCACGGTGAGCACGGCAGCGACGAGGCCGGCCGCCGCCAGGTAACGCCAGCGGGCGCGGAACAAGGCTTTGTGAAAGAGCCAGAGATAAGCGGCGAAGGCGAGGAGGATGACGGGCACCACGCGCGCGGCGTAGTAGGTGTGGAGCGCGGCGGCGAGGGCGAGGCCGGCCAGCGCCGCAGTAACGTAGCTTTGTATCTTGAAGGATGGGCTTCGCCCATCCTTCAAGATACAAAGAAAACAGTCGAGACTGAGCAGCATCAAGACGACTTCGCTCACATGCCGCAGCTTGAAGCGTGAATACATCAGCCCCCAGAAGGCGAGCGCCAGGCCAGCGGCGGCGATGACGGCCACCGGCGCGCCAAACTGCCGGCGCGCCAGGCGGTACAGCGCGGCGACGCTGAGCAGGCCGAGGAATGCAGACAGCAGCCGCACGCTGAACAGGCTGCGCCCGACGAGGGCCATCCACCCAGCGCTGAGGTAGTGGTACAGCGGCTCGTGGCCCTCGGCCTGTGGGAAGTAAAGGTGCAGGCCCGTAGCCGCCAGCGCGGCGTGGACGGTCGTCTCCACCACCTCGTCATCGCGCCAGCCGGGGGGCACGTCGTCCAGGCGATAGACGCGCAGCCAGGCGGCGGCCAGCAGGATCACGATGATCCAGAAGCGATGCGACCAGCGGGGCACCGCGCCATTGTAGCGCATGGCGATGGTGCTACAATCGATTTGTCAGCCGCGATTGAGAGGCCAGTTCATGGAAGACATCAAGTCCACCAGCGGCGCGGACCCGAACGCGGGCGCCGCGCCCCCGACGCCCGAGCCGGTGTGGAAGTTCCGGGGATACAACCTGCGCCCGTCGGAATTCACCACCGCGATGGTGCACTTCTACCGCGGCGAGTTGGACCGCAGCAACACCTGGCGTACGCGGCTGGACAACACCACCAACTGGGCCGTCGTCACCACCGGCGCCGCCATCTCCTTTGCCCTGTCGGACCCGCTGCATCACTACGGTGTCATCATCCTCGACACCCTGTTGGTGACTTTGTTCCTGTGGATCGAGGCACGGCGCTACCGGTACTATGAACTGTGGAGCCGGCGCGTGCGGCTGATGGAGACCGACTTCTTTGGGGCGATGCTGGTGCCGCCCTTCGCCCCCAACCCGGAGTGGGCCGAGAACCTGGCCGAGTCACTACTACACCCGGAGTTCCCCATCAGCATGTGGGAAGCGTTTGGGCGGCGCTTCCGGCGCAACTACTTCTGGATCTTCGGCATCCTGGGCATGGCCTGGGCGCTCAAGAGCTTTGTGCACCCCGTGGCGGCGACGAGCTGGGCGGAGTTCCTGGAGCGCTCGGCGCTGGGGCCGGTGCCCGGCTGGGTCATGCTGCTGGCCGGCCTAATCTACAACGGGGTGTTGTTCCTGGTCGGGTTCGGCACCGCCGGGCTCACGCAGGCCAGCGGCGAGGTGCTGCCCAAGTGGGGCGAGTTCCCGGTGTTGAGCGGGCTGTGGGGGGCGATGGAGACGCACGACACGCACACCGGCGACGAGCCGCGCGCGGGGTTGGGCGCGTATGCCCGCCGCCGCCAGCAGCTCCTGGCGCTCATCATCGCCACCAAGCCGCAGGCGGTGGCCGACCAAATACTGCAGGAGCTCAAACGCGGGGTGACGGCCCTGCATGGGCGCGGGATGTATACCCAGCAGGACCGCGAAGTGCTGCTGGTGGCGGTGACGGTCACCGAGATGGCGCGCCTTAAGGCGCTGGTCAGCGCGGTGGACCCAAACGCGTTTGTGATCGTGTCGCCCGCGCGGGAGGTGCTGGGGCGAGGCTTCCAGCCGCTAAGGAAGTAGTTGTTCCCTGTACCCCGCCGAGTTGTAGGCGCAAAACGGGATCATGCGCCCGTCGGGCAGCAAGAATTCCACGCAGCACTTCATCACATTCTTCACATTGAACGTCCACGGGTCCATGAAGTCGCGGGTGTTCACCATGAAGACGTGCCGGGCCAGGTCGCGCGGGGCGTGGGCGCTGAGTGGCAGGTGCGATTGGCAGGCCGTGCACCGGTCGGCGGCGCGTGTAGGCGCGGGCGCGTGAACGCCATCTCCCCCCTTCCCGACAGCGCTCGAAAAGCGCCGGGATGGGGGGCCAGGGGGGTTCGGTCCGGCGAGGGTGCGGGCAACATCGGCGGCGGCGCGGTCGGAGCCGACCGGGGCGGACGACGACCACAGGCGCTCCAGGGTGTGGAGCAGGTCGTCGTTGAGGCCCGGCATGGTGCGGTTCTTGATGTAGTCCAGATACTGGTCAATGTCCAGCACGCGGGTGATGGGCGTGACGGTGTCGCCGTCGAGCAGGGCGTAGGTGACGAAGTTGCAGGTGGGCATGCAGCACGGCACCGGCACGAAGTCGCTGAGCTTGAACAGGCCGCCCGTCTGCGCCTCCAGGCCCTTGAGCACGTCCGGGATGCTCAAGCGCTGCATCGGGTCGGCGTCTGCCAGGTGGCGCTGGGCGCGGAAGGCGGGCTGAAAGTTGACGCCGAAGACGGCCGGGTGCCGCAGCCCAAACTCCACGATGCGGCCCACCTCGTGCTCGTTCACTCCGCGCTCCACCGCCGCCACCAGCACCGCGCGCACGTCGGCCTCGGCCAGCCGGTCGAGCGCCTTGATCTTCTCGTTCACCAGGTCGGCCCGGCCGCGCAGGCGCAGGTTGGTCTCGGGGTCGAAGCCGTCGAACTGCAAGTAGATGTGGGGTTTGAGCCGCGCCAGCCCGGCCAGGAACTTGTCATCGCGGGCGATGCGGATGCCATTGGTGTTGAGCATCACATAGCCGATGCCCTTGGCCTGCGCTAACTCAATGAAGTCCAGGATGCGCGGGTGCAGGCTGGGCTCGCCGCCGGAGAACTGCACCACCTCCGGGTTGCCCTCCGCCGCCACGAAGCGGTCGAGGATGAACTCCACTTGCTCGTAGCTTAGCTCGAAGCCGCCGCCGATGTGGTGCGGGCCGAGGGGCGTGCCGCTGTTGGCGAAGCACAGCGGGCAGTCCAGGTTGCAGGCCGAGTTGACCTCGATGATGCCCAGGCAGGCATGCTGCTGGTGATCGGGGCACAGGCCGCAGTCGTGGGGGCAGCCGTGGCGCACCTCGGTGGCGAACTCCAGCGGCAGGGTGCCGGGCTTGTTGTAGCGCGCGATCTCGGTGTAGAGCTGGGCGTCGCCAAACGTGCGGGCCTCGAACTGCCCATGTTCGGGGCAGCGCTTGCGCATGAAGACCTGGTTGTCGCGCAACAAGATGTGCGCGTCAATCACCCGCTTGCACACCGGGCACAGGCTGCGGGTGAACTCCCAGAAGATCTCCGGGCGGTCCTGCTTGACGATGGCGGGGCGGGTGGGCGCGGTCACGCGTTACGGGCCGCCACCCGACAGGCTGGCCAGGATGGCGAAGCAGGCCGCGCCAAACAGCAGGGCCGCGCACAGGGTCAGGAGCAGCGACACGCCAAAGGCTGCCAGTTCGCCCAGGGCGATCCAGTAGCGGTTCCTGGCGAAATAGATCATCGTGCCCAGGTTGAGCAGCAGCACCAGGCACGAGCAACCCAGATTTGCCGCGAAAAAGATGTCGGCGGCCAGGCCGGGGGCCACGCCCGCCTCGACCAGCAATCCCTGAATCGCCACCGAACCCGTACCGCCCGCAACGACCAGCAAGAACCACAGCAGCCCATTGACGATGAACCAGCCAAAGAAGCCGGCCAGGAAGTGGAGGGTCTTTTGGCTGGTGGAGGTGTACTCGGTGCGCTTCATTAGGCCGCCGCCGTCTGCCGCGCCGCCTGCCACCGCCGCGCGTAGTACCAGGCCAGGGCAGCGATCAGCGCCAGGCAGAAGAACTGCTGCCCGGTAAGGCCCAGCGCCACCACCTGATTGTTGCGCACGAACTCCACCAGGAAGCGGAAGACGGCGTAGCCGCCCAGCCCGAGCTTGAGCAGGTTGCCATTCTGCATCTTGGGATGGTCGCGCAGGAGGATGAGCGCGGCGAACCATAGCAGGTTGAAGGCCGAGTCGTACAAGGGCGTGGGGTGGACAAGCTGCGACAGGCCCGGCTGGACCTCGACCACGACGCCCCACGGCAGGGTCGTGACCTTGCCCAGGCCGTCCTCAAAGGTCAGGTAGTCGCCAATGCGGCCCACGGCGGCGGCCAGGGCCATAGCGGGCGCGAAGGCGTCACACGCGCACCCCGCTTTGCCGATGGCGCGGCTGGCGATGTAGCCCGCGACATAAGCCCCAGCCACCGCGCCCAGGATGGAGCCGGGGCCAATGCGGGGGTCGAACAGGCTGAAGAAGTCCAGGGTGACGGGCGCGACGGCCAGGCCGTAGAAAAACAGCATCGAGAGCCGCGCGCCGACCATGCCGCCCACGAACGCCGCCAGGGTGATGGGGATGACCTCTTCCTTGGGCCAGCGGCGGCGGCGGGCTTCGAGGGTGAGCCACACCCCGCCTAGCAGCAAGCCGAGGACGAGGAAGAAGCCGTGTGAGTAGACGGGCAGACCGCCGATGGTGAAGAGGACGGGGCGCATTCCTTCAGCCTCCTTTGTAGCCGGAAATCCGCCGGCCTAGCAGGGCCCCAATCCAGCCCGCGCCGGCCGCCAGGGCCGTGATCAGCAAGTCGAACAGGTCGAGGCCGCCAAAGAAGTACTCGATGAACAGGCTCAACACGCCTAACCCGAGGCCGATGATCACGCCATGGCGCTGAGCGGCGCTGGGCGCGACCGCAAGCACTGCCCAGGCCGAAGTCACGAAGGCGGTGATCAAGAGCGTCAGGCTGGCCACCCAGGCGCTGTTGCGAGTGGTGAAAGCCTCGACTTCATCGGCGCTGAGTGGGCCACGCCCCAAGAGAGGCAATAGGCGCGCGTAGCCGGCCACCACAATGAAGAGCAGAAAAAGGCTGGTGAAATAGCCGCCGAAGATGGCGGCGAAGATGCGGCCCCACTGGAGCGTGGTCGGTCGAGTTTCCATAGGCCCCGGTTGAAGGCAGACGCCGCTTTGACCGGACAGACGCCGCCCCGGGCGGCGTGAATGGGGGGAGCATAGACGGCCAGGCTGATTAAGGCAAATCGGCTCAGGGTTGGAGCCCGCGCTGCAACAGGCCCACGCTGTAGAACTCATACGAGGCGGCCCGGTCGGGCACGTCCACGACGTGGACGGTGAAGCGGCAGGGCAGGCCGTGGCCGGGCAGGCGCTCGCGGAAGAAGGCGGCGTAGGCGCGGGCGTAGGCGGCGCGCAGGCGCTCCACCTCGGCGGCATAGCCGGCCGGATCCACCAGGCGGTTGGGCGACTTGGGCTGGCAGCCAAAGGCGTGGACCTCGATGAAGTCTATCTCCGCGATGGAGGCGCACAGGCCCGCGTCGCGCAGCCACTTCTCCCAGCACTCGAAGACCAGCGGGATCTCGCGCTCAGGGTCCATCGTCACCAACTCAGCGCGCCCAAGCACGGACTGGGCCGAATAGCCGCCGGTGAGGCCGGCGAAGTAGATTTTCAAGTCGCCGTCCGGCTGGGCTTCGGTGACGAGGTTGGACAGCACGGGCGTGTCGCCTTGATAGTAGTAGGTCAGCTTGCCGCGCTGTTTGATGTGGAAGGGCATAGAGAGTCTCCGGGCTCGAGATGGTTCTGAGCGAATTGCCCCGGCCAGGTCCAGCCGGGTTCGGCGGCAACCCGCTCCGCTTCGCTTCGGGGCGCTTCGCAGATGCGGCCGCCGTCGCGGGCCATAAAGGACCCGCGCTACGAAAGGGAACGTCAGAGCGAGCGCCGCGCTAGTTCGGCTCGGGCGGCTGCCAGGTGGCGAACTCGCGGATGAAGGCGACGACCTCGCGCGTGGCGGTGGTGAACAGGGCCTCGCCCTTCTCGGCGGTGGCCTTCTCCGGATGGCCCAGCGCGCCGGTCTGCGTGTACTGGTGAAACATGCGCGCCACCTGCACCCGGCTGGGGCCGCTGGAATCCGGCACCCAGAAGTCCGACTCGTAGTGGTAGTGCGCGCCGCGCGCCGCCGCCATGTTCACCAACTCCGGGCGGGCGCACAGGATCATGCTGGTCTCCAGCTCGCAGGCGTGGGTGACGGCCTTCTGCTCCAGCAGGTCGATGGCGGCGATCTGCGGGCCGGCCAGGCTGAACCACGAGCCCAGCACCAGGAACAGGCCGGGTAGGTCGCGGTGCCGGTGGTTCACCTGATAGATGGCATTGCCGCCAGGGCCGGCGTTGCCGCCGTGCGAGTTGAGCAGGAAGATGCGGCGGAAGCCATGCGTGATCAGGCTTTCGAGAATGTCTATCAGCAGCCGCGTGTAGGCGTCGTTGCTGATGCTCACCGCCCCCGGCAGCCCCAGGTGATGGTCGGACGCGCCGCACCACAGCAGGGGCAGGAACAGGGCGGCGTCGCCTAGCTCCGCCTCTGCCCGCCGGACGATCTCGGTGTTGATGAGCGAGTCAGTCAACAGAGGCAGGTGGTGGCCGTGCTGCTCCAGCGAGCCAATGGGGAGCACCACCACCTTGCTGGTTAGGTTGGGAATGTCCTTGGAAGTCTGTTCACCGTAGCGCATGGTTGCCTCCTGATCAGGCGTGCGAGAAGACGGGGCCGCCCTGCGCGCGCTGCTGGAGCGCGGCCCAGTCGGGCGTGCCGTCATCGGCGACGAGCTGCAAATACGCGCCGGGCGCGTGGATGGGCAGGTTGCCGCGCTGCGCGTCGGTCCAGCATTGCCCGATGTCGGCGTAATAGCGCTTGCGGCCGTCGGGCCAGGCGACGGCCAACAGATAGGGCGGCTTGGGGTGTTCGTAGGGCGGGTCCATCTTGAGCCGCATCAGCGCGGTCTCGTCCACCTCCACGCCCAGGCCGGGGCCGTCCGGCACGCGCACGTAGCCGCCCTGGATGGTGAGGGGCGTCGCCAGCAGGTCGTCGCTGTACATGTTTAGACAGTTGACGGCCGGCCACTGCGCCATCACCAGCGCCGCGCCCAACTGCACCGACAGCGCGGTGGTAATGCCGGTGCCCACCACTTGCAGAAAGAAGGGCTTGTCGAAGGCCGCCGCCTGCGCCGCCTGCTGAAGGATGCCGCCCACGCCGCCGCCGACCACGAAGCCATCGCACACCTCGTCGCGGATGGCGGTGCGGAAGGGCGGGTCGCCAAAATGATGAGCGATGGGGTGCTTGATCTTGTGGCGTAATAACCGGTTGCCCTCCACATCGCGCTGGAAGATGGGCGATTCGTACAGGCTGACGCGCTCATAGGTGTCCAGCCGCGTGAGCACCGGCGCGGCGTTGCTCTCGTTGATGAGCATCTGGTTCCAGTCAATGTCAATCTTGTAGTCGCGGGGCGTCACGGCGCTGACGGCCTCCACCTGGGCGTAGAGGTCCCACCAGGGCCGGCCCTTGAGCTTATGGGAGGTGTAACCTTTATGCACCGCCTCCTGCGCCTCGGCCGCCCAGTCCTCGGGCGACATGTCCACATTCCACCAGGAGATGGGGCACCACTCGCGCACCTGCGGCAGGTTGAACAGCCGGTGCACGGGCACGCCCAGCGCCTTGCCGACGAGGTCGTACAACGCCATTTGCAGCCCGGCTCCCAGCGTGTCGTCCCCGAGGAAGTCCGCCGGGTTGCGGCCTCGCACCCGCGCGATGGCGTCGTCGGGGACGCGGCCCCAGGTGTAGTGCAGCATGGTCTCACCATAGCCCACGAGGTCCGGCGCGTCGGAGGTCACGCGCACCACCTCGCTGATCGTCCACTGGAACTGCTCGCGATAGTTCCACGCCGCCGTGCGCGGGGTGAAGGGCACGCTCACGGTGATGCGTTCGACATCCTTGATCGTCAGCTTGAGGGACATTCAGCGCCTCCAATGGTGGTCGAGTGCGTCTTGCGGCTCCCAGCCTAGGACGGTCTTGAGCTTGCTCACGTCGAAGCGCCGGTGCGGCCGGTCCACGGCGACGTGGAACAACTCCAGGGGCGAGGGCAGGCTGGGGATCTCCAGCGCGCGGCGCACCGCGCGGGCGGCGTCCGCCCAGGAGATGACGAAGGTGGAGTCCGGGCCGCCGGGCAGGGCGGGGTCGGTGAGGCCGGCGAACAGCAGCACCGGCACCTCCAGCCCAAGCTGCTCGGCGAAGACGCGGGCGACCTCCTGGCCGAGATACTTGGAGTGGTGGTAGAGATAGTCGAAGGTGCGCGGCGGCGCGGCCTCGGTGAGGTCGTAGTCGCCCGCATAGGCGGCCTGCGCGATGGGGGGGCCATCCACCATGAACGGGCCGGTGTGGACGATGCGCTTGATGCCGTGGGCCTGCGCCGCCTTTAGGATGTGGTACATGCCGAGCACGTTCACCTGAAACGCCCCCTTCACAAGCCAGCGCACCACCGCGCAGTTGATGATGGCGTCCATGCCCGCGCAGGCCCTCAGCACCTGCTCCGGGTCGCGGATGTCCACTACCTGGTACTCGTGCGGCTCGCCCAGCAGGGTGGGCAGCGGCGCGCCCGGCATCTGCGGCTTGCCCTCGGCGATGATCTCGGTGACGGGGCGGGCATCGGTCAGGCGCAGGCGGTAGGCGGGGGCCAGCTCCAGCGCCGTGGCCGCGCCCAGCGGGCCGCCCGCGCCAAATACGACGACGTTGCGGATAGGCCGCGAGGGCATGGCCGAGGGCGCGAGCACCTCCCGCCACGGGCGCGGGTCGGGCGGCAGCGCGGCGGGTGGGGGAACGCCCTGCCCCAGGTCGTGCGTGGGCGCGTAGCCGAATTCGGGGCGGGCGCTGTGGGCGTCGGCGAGTTGGATGTGGGCGCGAGGGCCGGGGGCAGTGATATGGAAGACGCGCCAGTGCGGGCCGTCCGGCTCGGGCGGCGCGTAGGCCAGCGCGCGCTGGACCCCGTGAACGGCGTCGTCGAGGTGCAGCCAGAGCGGATCGAAGGGCTGGCCGGCGATGTCGGCATCGTCCACCACCCGGCCAAAGCGCAGGCAGAGCGTGGGCAGCGGGCCGCGCCGCGTGTTCTCGCAGACTTCCACTTCCGCCAACCAGGCGCGCAATTGGTCAATGTCGAGCGTGGGGTGCGGGCGCCAGCCTTCGGTGATGCGCCAACTGGCCGGCATCTGCTCAAACAGGCCCAGGGTGCTGCCCAGGATGACGCGGCGCACGCCCGCCTCGCGCGCGGCGTTGATGAGCATGTAGCTGCCTTGCGTCGCCAGGTCGAGGGCCAGGGTGTCGTCGCCGTGGACGGGCGCAATAGGGGCTAGGTGGACAAGGACCTCGCAGCCGCGCACGGCCTCGGCCACGGTCTCGGGGTCGCGCAGGTCGCCGGTGAGGGCTTCGACGCCGTCCGGCACGGGGGTCGTGAACCGGGCGTCAAACAGGCGGACGGTGTGCGAGGGGGAGAGGGCGGCGGCCAGGGCGCGGGCGAGGGGGAGGTCGCCGCCGGTCTGTAGAATCGTCATACGGCGGGAGTAATGAACGTGGGTGAGGTCGAGTTTCGGCGCGGGCTAAGGCGCTGCTGCTCCAGGGCGGCCCTTGAGCCAGCGCGCGAACGAAGCCTGGCTCTCGCCGGATTTCTTGCCCAGCAAGAGACCTTCGACGCCGATGTCCTCATCCAGGTCGGGCCAATGGATGCCGTAGCCCGCGCCGCTGATCTGGAAGTTGGCGCGCTCGGCGGGGTGCCATGGGCGAGGCGCGGAAACCAGCCGATGGGCACGGCAATGGTGCGGCCATCTTCAAGGTCAACTGACAGCGTATCTTCCGTCACGGTGACTTGACTGACCTTGGCCAGCACCAGACTATGAGTGGCAGAAGGCATCCCATTCATGGCGCAAATGTGGACCTTAGTATAGCCCCAACCACGCCCGGCGGCTGTAACACCCGCCAAAACACGTCGGGTGCAGGGCCGCGGCAACAGAAGCACGAAGCCGGTCTTCGCCGGTTGATGGGGAAAGCCCGATAGCCTCCTGATAGTCCCTGACAGTTGGTACAATTACAATACCTTCGGAAAGGACAAGGACAGGTATGCGTGAGATTGCCATAATCGGCATCGGGCAGACGCCGATTGACGAACACTGGGAAAAGTCGCTGCGGCTGCTGGCGGGCGAGGCCGTCTTCGCCGCCCTGGCCGACGCCGGGCGCGACCGGGCTGACGGGCTGTTTGTGGGCAACATGCTCTCCGGCCCGCTCAACCGGCAGGAGAACTTGGGCGCGCTCATCACCGACTGGGTGGGGCTGCGCGGCACCGAGGCCGTCAAGGTCGAGGCCGCCTGCGGGTCGGGCGCCGCCGCCCTGCGCGCCGGACTGATGGCCGTGGCCTCCGGCGAGATGGACTGCGCCGTGGTGGTGGGCGTGGAGAAGATGACGGAGACGGTGGGCACCGAGACCACCGCCGCCCTGGCCACCGCCGCCGACGCCGACTGGGAAGCGGCGCAGGGGCTGTCGTTCGTCGCCATCAACGCGCTGGTGATGCGGCGCTACATGCACGCGTACGGCTGGCAGCACACCGACTTCGCCCCGTTCTCCATCAACGCCCACCTCAACGCCGTCCACAACCCGTTCGCCCGCCTGCGCGACCCCATCTCGGCCAACGATTACAACCGGGCGCGGATGGTGGCCGACCCCATCAACCTGCTGGACGCCTCGCCCATCGGCGACGGCGCGGCGGCGGTGGTGCTGGTGCCCGCTGAGACCCTGCACCGCAACGGCCGCCGGATCGTCACCATCGCCGGCTCCGCTTCCGCCACCGACTCGCTGGCCGTGCACGACCGGCACGATCCGCTCTGGCTGGCCGCCGCGCACGACTCGGCGCGCAAGGCCTATGCCCAGGCGGGCGTGGGACCAAGCGACATCCAAGTCTTCGAGCTGCACGACGCCTTCTCGATCATGGCCGCCTTGTCGCTGGAGGCCAGCGGCTTCGCGGAGCGCGGCCAGGGCCCGCGGCTGGGGTTGGACGGGCATATCGGCCCCGCGGGGCGGGTGCCCATCGCCACGCGCGGCGGGCTCAAGGCGCGCGGCCACCCGGTGGGCGCCACCGGCATGTACCAGATCGTGGAGGTGGTGCAACAATTGCGCGGCGAGGCAGGGGGCACGCAAGTGCCGGGCCAGCCGCGGCTAGGCATGGCCCAGAACATCGGCGGCAGCGGCGCCACGGTGCTCACCCACATCCTGCGGGCTAACTAAAACTCACCAGCCTGGCACCCTTCCTGCAACCCGGAACCCTGCGGTTCATATCAGCGTCTAGTTAAAAACCCGTTTGACGCGTGGAATCGCTTGTGCTACAGTGATTAAACGCTGGTCATCGGGCGCAGCCCGCGCCCGGTGCATTGAACCGGACTGCCCCATTTAGGAGGGGTCTATGCAGACACAATCCAGAGCGCGTTGGCGGACCATCGCGTTGACAGTCCTGGTGTGCGCGGGGCTGCTGCTGGCCGCCTGCACCCGCTCGGCCAACCCCACCACCCTGCCCCCCAGCGACACGCCGGGCGGCGACGCGTCGGCCACGACCGGCCCGATCTTTGGCGACGACAGCCAGAACGCCACCATGGCCGCCATCAGCACGGAGGTCGCCAGCCAACTGACCCAGACGGCGGTGGCCGAAGGCGGCGCGGGTGGCGGCGGCGAAGAGACCGTGGTGGCCCCGCCGACCGAGACTCCGGGGCCCGAGGTGGTACAGCCGACCCAGCCGCCTGCCGTTGAGACGGCGACGCCCATCCCCGCCGGCCCGACCACCGCGCCCCAGCCAGGCATGCCCTGCCCTAACCCCTACACCGTCAAGCAAGGCGATTGGATCTACAAGATCGCCCGCGACTGCGGCGTGACGGCCGCGGCCATCATTGCCGCCAATCCCGGTATCAACCCGGATGCCCTCAAGCCCGGCCAACTGCTGAACATGCCGGGGCCGGGCGCCACGCCCGTGCCCGGCGGCAACCCACCCGCCCAGGCTTGCACCGGCACCCACACCGTCGTCTCGGGCGACACGCTCTACCGCCTGGCCTTCAACTGCGGGCTGACGGTGGAGCAATTGGCCGCCGCCAACAACATCACCTTCCCCTACACGATCTACGTCGGGCAAGTGCTCACCTACCCGTAAACCGTTACCCCTCCATGAGGAGCCTCGGGGCGGCGGGCGCGCGGCGGCAAACGCCGAGTGCCCGCCGCCCTGTGTTTTGAGCCATGAAGCCAAAAGTCTTGAACTCGGAAACTCGCTACCAGGGCCGCGCCTTCAGCGTGCGCGTGGACGAGGTGGAATTCGCGCCCGGCCGCGCGCACCGGCTCGACATCATCGAGCACACCGGCGCGGTGACGATCCTGCCGCTGGATGACGCCGGGCAGATCTGGTTCATCCGCCAGTACCGGCACGCCGCCGGCCAAAGCCTGCTGGAACTGCCGGCCGGCACCCTGGAGCCGGGCGAGGACCCGGCGCTGTGCGCCAACCGCGAACTGCAGGAAGAGATCGGCATGCGGGCCGAGCGGCTGGAAGAGATCGCCACCTTCTTCCTGGCCCCCGGCTATTCCACCGAGTTGATGCACCTGTACTTGGCGACGGGGCTAAGCCCCAGCGCGCTGGACCAGGACGAGGACGAGATGATTACGGTCGAGAAGGTGCCGGTGAGCGCCGTGTGGGGGCTGATCGAGAAGGGCGAACTGGCGGACGCCAAGAGCCTGGTGGGGGTGCTGGCGGCGGCGCGGCGGCTGAGGTGGTAGAAACAGCCTGAAAACGGCTTGCAGAATCCAGGATTGGGCTGTTATAATGACCCTTACTTGCCGCCCAGCCAGTTGGGGCGGCAAAGTTTTGCTCCGAACGCGATAGGAACAACGACCATGCCCGACTTGCTCAAGGCCGTGGAGGCCCCCGTCAATCAGAACGTCCCCGAACTCAAGCCGGGCGACAACGTCAGCGTGCACGTGCGCATCGTGGAAGGCAACAAGGAGCGCGTGCAGGAATTCAAAGGCACCATCATCCGCCTGCGCAAGGGCGGCAACGACGCCAATTTCACCGTCCGCCGCGTGGCCTCGCACGGCGTCGGCGTCGAGCGCACCTTCCTGCTGCGCTCCCCGCGCATCGAGAAGGTCGAAATCTTCCGCCACGCCAAGGTGCGCCGCGCCCAGCTCTACTACCTGCGCGACCTGCGCGGCAAGGCCGCCCGCCTGAAGGAGAAGCGCCGCACGGCGGCGTAAGGCCCGCGGCTCCGAACTGGTATTCTATGTGGCGCAGGCGCGCGGCGCCTGCGCCTTTTTTATTTCCCGCATTGCCGGGCCGCCTGCCCGGCCGAGGTCGCATGGCCAAACCCTTGATCGGCATCACCACCCAGCGCTGGTCGTCATCCACCACCCAGCCCAACCAGCGCGTGCAGGGCGAACTGCACACCTACCTGGACGCGGTGCTCGGCGCAGGCGGGCTGCCGGTGCTCATCCCCCTGGCGGTGCAGGGCGACGACCTGCGCGAGCTGTACGGGCACCTGGACGGGCTCATCCTGCCCGGCGGGGGCGATGTGGCGCCGGAGCGCTTCGAGGCTGCCCCCCACCCCACCACCCACGGCATCGACCCCGACCGCGACCAGGCCGAAATCTGGCTGGCGCGGCAGGCCCTCAGCGACGACAAGCCGCTGCTGGGCATCTGCCGGGGCATCCAGGTGCTCAACGTGGCCGCGGGCGGCAGCCTGCTCCAGGACCTGCCCACCGAAATGCCGGCCGCCATCCCCCACTATTACCGCTGGCCGCAGTTCCCATTGGACTACCCCGCCCACTCCGTGCAGGTGGAGGAAGACTCGCTGCTGGCGCGCGTGGTGGGCGCGCCCATCGTCGAGGTGAACAGCCGCCACCACCAGGCCCTGCAGCGGGTGGCGCCGTCGCTCGAAGTCGTGGGCCGCGCGCCCGACGGCGTCATCGAGGCGGTCGAAGCGCCGCGCCACCCCTTCGCGCTGGCGGTGCAGTGGCACCCGGAAAACCTCCAGGCCCAGCCCGCCATGCGGGCACTGTTCGAGTCCTTGGTGGCCGAGGCGCGGAAGGCAGGCGGCTAAAGACCTTTGCCACGAATGACACGAATTCAGACGAATTAGTGTCTTGTCACTCCGCGAAATTGATTTCCCGGCGTCAAGGTCTGTCCAGCCGCCCGAGGGCAGGCCAATGATTGCGTTTGCTCCGCGCGCGCTGCGTACTCCGCGGTGAAGATTGATCTAAACCCAAGATGATCGGCCTTTT
This sequence comes from uncultured Anaerolineales bacterium, assembly GCA_964497615.1. Classification (GTDB taxonomy): domain Bacteria; phylum Chloroflexota; class Anaerolineae; order Anaerolineales; family UBA6663; genus CAZCEC01. The sequence continues at coordinate 88,896 of CAZCEC010000010.1, forward strand.
TGACTCGGGCGTGGGCGGGCTGAGCGTGCTGCGCGAGGTGCGGGCGGCGCTGCCACGCATCCCCCTGCTCTACTTCGCCGACAGCGCCCATGTGCCCTACGGCCCGCGCCCGCTCGCGGACGTGCAGGGCTTCGCGCGCAGCATCACGCGCTTTCTGCGGGCGCGCGGCGCGCGGGTCGTTGTCGTCGCCTGCAACACGGCCTCGGCGGCGGCACTGCAATCCCTGCGCCAGGCGCCGGAGTTCGCGGGCGTGCCGTTCGTGGGCATGGAGCCGGCCGTCAAGCCCGCCGCCGAGACCACCCGCAGCGGCGTGGTGGGCGTGCTGGCGACGCCCGCGACCTTCCAGGGCGCGCTGTATGCGTCGGTGATGGAGCGTTTTGCCGCGGGCGTGACGGTGCTCCAACAGACCTGCCCCGGTCTGGTGCAGCAGATCGAAGCAGGGGCCCTGGACACGCCGGAGACCGAGGCCATGCTGCGCGGCTGGGTGGAACCGATGCTGGCCCAGCAGGTGGACACCCTGGTGCTGGGCTGTACCCACTACCCCTTCATCATCCCGCTCTTGGAGAAGATATGCGGCCCGAGCGTGCGGGTGATTGACCCAGCTCCGGCGGTGGCGCGGCAAGTGGTGCGGGTGTTTGGAGGGAGAAACACGACGACCGACGACCGACCCCGCAAGGGGGCGTTCCTGCGACCGACGACTGACGGCGAAAGACGAGAACCGACGACGGAAGGCAACCGCCAATCGCATCGGGTGACGTATTACACGAGCGGACCAGTTGAAGACTTTGAGCGGATGGTGGGGGTGCTGGGGGCTGGGCCAGGCGAGGTGCGTGGGACGGTGTGGCGCGGAGAATCCCTGAGCGAGAGTTAGGCGTCTGCGTCAGGCAGCGCGGCGCGGATAAGGGCGGCGGCCTGATCCAGATCGGCGCGGGGCGGGCGTTGATGGTACCCAGGGGCAAAGCGGAAGCCGAAGCCGTCGCCCGCGAAGCGCGGGACGACGTGCAGATGGACGTGAAAGACCTCCTGGCCGGCGGCCTCGCCATCGGCCAGCAGCAAGTTGACCCCCTCGCACTGCAAACTGGATTGTCGCAGGGCGCTGCCCAGGCGCTGGGCCACGGTCATTAGGCGCTCGGCGCTGGCAGCGTCCAGGCCGGCCAACTGCGCGGCGTGCGTCCGGGGCACAATCAGCAGGTGGCCGGGATTGACCGGCTGGATGTCCATGAACGCCACGCACAGCTCGTCACGATAGACAAGGCTGGCTGGAGCCGCGCCGGCAGTGATGTGGCAGAAGATGCACTCAGGCATCGGCCCCGGCGCTCTCCGGCTCCGGCTCCGACTCGGGCACGCGCCGGCCCTCGTGGAAGACGGCCAGCGGATGGCCGGCCTCGGCGCGGACGATGACGGGGGTGCCGGGCAGCCACAGCAGGGTGTGCGGCTGAAGGCTGTGCAGCAGCCGGCCTGAGGGCAGCCGCACCCGGTAGATGTTTTGCGCGCCCAGAAACTGCCGCGCCAGCACCAGCCCCTGGCCAGCCCGGTCGCGCGCCAGGGTCACGTCGTCGGCGCGCACGGCCAGCTCCACCGCCGCGCCCGCGGGCAAGGCCACGCGCTGGGGAATCAGGCCGACCTCGGTGAGGATGCCATCGGGTGTCACCTCTCCCGGCAGAAAATCGGTGTTGCCCATGAACTCGGCCACGAAGCGCGTGGCGGGCGCGTGAAAGATTTCCTCCGGCGTGCCGGCCTGCTCTAGCCGGCCCTGATGCAGCACCGCGATGCGGTCGCCCATGAATAGCGCCTCTTCCTGGTCGTGGGTGACGAAGACCGCCGTCGCGCCGGTGGTGCGCAGGATGGCGCGCACCTCGTCGCGCATGGCGCGCCGCAGGCTGGCATCGAGATTGGAGAACGGCTCGTCCAGCAGCACCACGGCTGGATTGGGGGCCAGGGCACGGGCCAAGGCCACGCGCTGCTGCTGGCCGCCGGAGAGCTCATGCGGCATGCGGTGCTGCTCATCCAGCAAGCCCACCAGCCGCAGGTTGTGGCGTATCTGCCGGCCGCGCGCCTCGCCGTTCACCCCAATCAGTCCATAGCCGACGTTCTCGGCCACGCTCAGGTGCGGAAAGAGCGCGTAACTCTGAAAGACCATGCCCACCTGGCGCTGCTCGGGCGGGAGGTACAGGCCCGGCCCGGCCACGCGCCGGCCGCCAATGTTCACCTCACCCGTCTCCGGCCGCTCAAAACCGGCGATCAGACGCAGCAAGGTCGTCTTGCCGCAGCCGCTGGGGCCGATGATGCTGAGCAGTTCGCCCTGCACCACCGACAACGAGACGGCCTCCACGGCCGGCGCGGCGCCAGGCGCGTAGCGTTTGGTGAGGGCATTAAGTTCAAGGGCGACCATGAGGGGCCATTATATCAATTCGGTTGGTGTCAATGGGCCTCGACGCGTTCGTCGCGGCGCGACAGCAAGATCAGCGGCACGGCCGTAACCGCGATGAGCAGCAGGGCCGGCGCGGCGGCGCGGGCAAAGAAGGCTTCCGAGACGGCGTTCCACACGCTGGTGGCCAGGGTGCGATAGCCGATGGGGGCCAGAATCAGTGTGGCGGGCAGTTCCTTCATGGCGGTGAGGAACACCAGGCTAGCGGCGGCCAGCACCCCCGGGCGCAGCAAGGGCAGGATGATGGTCAACAGCACCTGCCACGACCGGCGGCCCAGACCGCGGGCAGCTTCCTCGTGCGCGGGCTGGATTTGCAGCAGCGCAGCGCGCAGCGGCCCCAGCGCCTGCGGCAGGAACAGGATCACGTAGGCGGCCACCAGCATCGGCAGGGTCTGGTAAAGCGGCAGAGCGAAGTTCGCGCCAAAGTACACCAGGGCCAACGCCACCACGATGCCGGGCAGCGCAAACAGCACATAGGTGAGGCGTTCGAGCGCGCGAGCGCGGCGGGTGGGCCGGCGCGCGGCCAGCAGGGCAATGGGCAGCGCCGCCAGCACGGCCGCCGCTGCCCCCAACGCGGAAGCCAGCACCGAGTTCCAGGCGGCCAGGCCCAACTCGGGCAGGGCCTCGCCGGCCGCCAGGCCGCGCACGAGCCAATAGGCTAGCACCCCCACCGGCAGTCCCAGGCTGAAGACCACCACCCCCGCGCAGAACAGCAGCGCCGGCCACCGCCACGCGCCGAGCGGCAGCCGGGCCGGCGGGCGCGCCACTCCCGGCCCGGCGGTGTGGTAGCGGCCGCGGCCATGCAGCCGAGCCTCGAGGGCAACCAGCACCAGGGTCAAGACGATCAGCACCAGCGACAGGATCGCGGCGGGCGCGCGGTCGAAGGAGCGATACTGCACATAGATCACCCGCGTGAAGGTGTCGTAGCGCATGATGGCCACGGCGCCAAAGTCGCGCAGGGCGTAGAGGGCAATCAGCAGGCAGCCCGCGCCCAGCGCCGGGCGCAGTTGGGGCACGATCACGCGCCAGAAGGTCTGCCAGGCGCCGCGGCCCTGCCCACGCGAGGCCTCTTCCAAGGCCGGGTCCAGCCGCAGCAGGGCCGCCCGCAGCCCCAGCAGCAAGTAGGGATAGGTGAGCAGCGCCAGCGTGATGGCGGCGCCTGGCAGGCCGTAGATGTCCGGCAGGCGCGCGAGTCCCAGAGGTTCTTCCAGCCACTGCTGCACCAGGCCGCGCGGCCCCAAGGCCGAGGCCATCAAATAGGCGCCCACATAGCTGGGGATGACCAGCGGCAGGGCCGTGAGCACCGCCCAAAGCTGCCGGCCGGGCAAATCCGTGCGCACGGTGAGCCAGGCGAGGGGGATGGCGATGGCCGCCGCGAGGGCCGTGACGCAGACGACCAGCAGCGCGGTGCGGCCCAGGGTGGCGAGGGTGGCCGCCCGCTGCAGCACCGCCCAGGCCGCCGGGCCGCCTTCCACCGCGCGGATCACGAGATAGAGCGTGGGCAATAACAGCACCGCCACGATGGCGCTGGCCGCCGCCCACAGGAGGGCTGTGCCGCTGAATCGCGGGCGGGGGACCCGGCTGAGCCAGGTCCCCCGCTGGGTCGATCCATTGACCGTGTGGCCGGACAGGCTCAGGGCAGCACTCCGGTTTCGCTGAGCATGGCGGTGGTGCCGGCCAGATCGGCCAGGTCGGCCATGTCCACCGGCAGGGCGTTTAGGTCCACCAGGGAGGCCAGGCCGGGGGGCGTCACCACGCCCGGCACCAGCGGGTACTCGTACGTCTGCCCGGCGAAGTATTGCTGGGCCACGGTAGACAGCATGAACTCAATGAAGCGCAGGGCGTTGGCTTCGTTGGGGCCGGTCGCGAGGCGGCCGGCGCCAGCAGCCATCACCAACGAGCCGGGGCCGCCGCCCGGCAGGAAGAAGTTGCGGGCCTGGAAGCCTTCGCCGTCTTCCGCCAAGAAGCGATACAGGTAGTAGTGATTGACAAAGCCGGCGTCCACTTCGCCCGCGGCCACGCCCGCCACGATCTGCGTGTTGCCTTCGTAGACCACGGGGTTGTTGGCCAGCACGCCGGTGAGCCACTCGCGGGTGCGGTCATCGCCCCACGCCACGCGCATGGCGGTTACCATGGCCTGGAAGGAACCGTTGGTGGGCGCCCAGCCCAGGCGTCCCTGCCACTGGGGATCGGTGAAGTCCCAGATGTCGGCGGGCAGGTCGGCGGGCGAGAGGGCTTCGGTGTTGTAGACCACCACGCGGGCGCGGCCAGAGATGCCCACCCACAGCCCGTCGGGCGAGCGGAAGCGCTCATCCACCTGGGCCAGGGTGCTTTCGGGCAAGGGCGCGAACAGGCCGGCCTCAGCCACCGCGCCCAACCCGCCGGGGTCCTGCGCAAAGAACACATCCGCCGGGGAGTTGGCGCCTTCTTCCAGGATGGTGGCCGCCATCTCGGCGGTGCTGCCGTAGCGCACCTGTACATCTATGCCGGTGGCGGCGGCAAACTGCGCGATGATGGGGGCCACCAGGCTTTCAGAGCGGCCCGAGTAGATCACTAACTTGCCAGGGTCGGCTGATTGAGGCGCTTCGACCGTGACCGGCACTTCGACCGTCTCACGGACGACCTGCGGGGTGGATACAGCCGCAGGCGCGCAGGCGGCCAGGCTAAGGGCCGCTGTCGCGGCCAGCATAAGCTTTCGAACGGACATCAACGACTACTCCTTGTCTGTGGCACCACCCCGCCTCGGCGGGGTGAGAGAATGATTCTGATGGTGTTAGGGTGCGGCCCGTGCGGTTGAAGCGTCCGTCCGGACAGATGCTTCAACCGCACGGGCTGCGATTTGTTGCAAACTATTTGCAATAGCGTTATCATAGCGGCGAGAAATTCGACCGTCAATATCCGCATACAATTTTCAGGTTGACGGTCGTGCAGATGAAAGTTAACCGAGGTCAACTTTGAGCGTCAGTCCCCTGCAACGGGAGTATCTAGGCGAGGTCTACCGGCTGGAGCGCAGCCCGGAGGGTGTGAGCACCTCCGCGCTGGCCGAGCGTCTGGAGGTGTCGCCCTCGGCGGTGGCGCGCATGCTGCGCCGCCTGGACGAAGTTGGGATGGTGGAGCACACGCCATATCAGGGCGTCAAGCTTACCCCGGCGGGCGAGCGCGAGGCCTTGCGCTCCATCCGGCGGCACCGGCTGCTGGAAGTCTTCCTGGTGAAGGTGATGGGCTTTGGCTGGGACGAGGTGCACGAGCAGGCCCACGGCCTGCAATTGACCATCACCGACGCCTTTGAAGACCGGATGGACGCGGTCTCGGGCTACCCCACCCACTGCCCGCACGGCGATCCCATCCCCAGCAAGGACGGCGCCATCGCGCCCGTGAATGATCAGCCCCTGCACGATACGCCGGTGGGCGCGGCGGCGGTGCTGCGGCGGGTGAAGACCGACGACAGCGACAAACTGCGCTATCTGGAGCAGATGGGCCTGGTGCCGGGGGTGCCCATGCGGGTGCTGCACCGCGCGCCCTTCAACGGGCCGCTGCGGCTGCATGCCAACGGCCAGGAGGTAGTGATCGGGACCGAGTTGGCGCGCGCCTTGCGGGTCGAGGTAAGCGCATGAGCGCCGAGATCAGCCAGGCCCGAATCCTCAACGACCTGCGCGAGGCCGGCTACCGGCTGACCGAGCCGCGCCGCAAGCTGGTGGACCTGCTGCTGCGCGCCGAGGCGCCCCTGACGGCCGAGGAAATTCACCAGCGCGCCCGCCAGGCCCGCCTGGCCGCCAACCTGTCCACCATCTATCGCAACCTGGCCACCTTCACCGAGATGGGCTGGCTGGATGCCCTGCCCGGCCCCAACGGCGAGCGCTACTATCAGGTGCATACGCCCGACGAGCAGCACCTATCGGTGCTGTGCCTGGACTGCGGCCAACTGACGACCCTCCAGGCCGGCGACTCCAACCCGCTCAGCAACATGGTGGGCGAACTGGGTTTCAACGCGCAATCGCTGCGCGTGACGATGACGGCGCACTGCGACCACGTGTGCGGCCGGAAGTCGGCCACCCAGTAACCGCCCCGCAATATGAAAGTCAGGACGTCTATCTCACTCTCAGAATCCGTCCTGAAGATCGTTGACCAGCGGGCGAAGCAGTTTGGCCTCAATCGCTCCGCCATGGTCGAGACCGCGGTGCGGGCCTACCTGGACCAACGCGTGCGCGATGAGCGAAGTGCGCGCGATGTGGCGATCATCAGCGCCAACGCCGAGCGTCTCAACCGCGAAGCGGCCGACGTGATTGAGTATCAATTTCCGGGCGAAGCTTAAGACAAATCCGGGGCCTCGTCGCGCCAGGCGGCTGGCTCCGGCGCGTGCGCACCTCCCCAACGCTGATGATCAATCCGGCAAAGGCAAACGAAAACGACTCAAAATGAGTCGTTTTTCGCAGCACCAGTCAGTTGTTGTCGCTGGTGCTTAGCGCGCCTTAACTTAATCCGACTCGCAGCTTAACTTAATATCCCAAACTCACCGCTTGGGATAACTTGGGATATAGGTTGGGACTTACTGGAATCCTGGCTAGACGTAAAGTGGAGTAACTTTACGATAAATCGCTACTTCAGGATGTAGTAGGTGCCCTTCTTGGCCCCGATGCGCAGCAACACTCCCCGGTCCACCAGGTCGTTGAGGTCCAGGCGCAGGGTTTCGGGGGTGACGTCTGGGCACAATTCGCGGTACTCGCGGTTGGTGATGCTGCCCTTGTCGCGCACGTAGGTGAGGGCGCGGGCCTGGCGCTCGTTCATCTGCGTCTCCCAGCGTGGCACGGGGCGGCGCTCGCGGGCGTTGAACAGGGTGACGGTGAACGAGTAGGGCGCAGCCCGGAAGCGCGGCGGCGGGTGCCCGCCCTGTACCATGTCCTCGATCATGCGGTCGATCCCCAGCCCCAACTCCTCGATGTAGCCCCACTGGAACAGGCCCGCCACCAGGCGCGGGTTGCGCGAGAAGTGCTCCTCCACCAGGTTGTCCACGGTGATGAAGCCGGGCAAGCCGCCGGGGGAGATGACCTCCATCCGGTCCGCGTACATGCGGATCTCGATGCGCCGCCCTTTGAGCCGGTAGTCGCGGTGGCAGACGGCATTGACCAGCGCCTCGCGCACGGCAAAGGGCGGATACTCGGTGATGTCCTGGCGCTCCAGCCCCTTGACCACCGCCCCCACCGACATCTCGCCCCACACGATCTGCCAGGCGGCCTCGATGACGCGCGCCAGCGGGCCGTTCACCTCCTCGCGCCGGCCGTAGCCCGCCAGCCCATCGTCGCCGCGCGGCTCGGTGCCCACGAACTTGACGAACACCAGGCCGGACTGTGGTAGGTAGTGCTGCGGGTGCCGCCCAAAGAGCAGCAGGCCGCTGGTGGTGGGCCGGCCGGATTCGTCCAGCGCGCCGATCTCGCGCAGCACTTCGTCGGGCGGCTGGGTGAGGGGGCGGCGCTGGCGCTGTTCACGCTTCTCGAAGTATTCGGCGATGACGTCCTCGTCCAGGTCGGTCCGCGCCGCGCCGGGCACGGCCTCGGCCTCAAAGTCGCCCGACGACTTGGTGGCGGCCAGGTGCCGAATCTCTTCGCCGCCCAGCGGCCGGTTGCTGCTGCCGGCGCGCACCAACACGCGCCCATCGGCCAGCGAATGCAATTCTGGCGAGCGCGGCACGGTAATGGCGTAGGTGGGGCCGGCCGGACCCTCGAACTGATCCCAGCCGGTGACGACGCCAGGGCGGCACAGGCGCTCGGCGGCGCGCAGCAGCCCATCCAACTCCTCGGCATAGACGTTCCCCGCCGGGCGTCCCTTTTCGTCCAGACCGATCACGATTGTGCCGCCGTCGCTGTTGGCGAAAGCGATCAGGTGCTCGGCTAGCGGCTCGGGCGCGGCGTCGGGCAGGTAGGCGATCAGAGGGCCGGGGGGGCGGAGGGTTTGCATAGGTGCCGTTTAGCCACGGTCAGCCCAGATGTTTTTCGAGCGCCTCATCGTCTTCAAGCTTTAGCCGAATCGCCGTCTCCGCCCCCCACTGGCGCACCAGACGCCAGTTGCGCGTGAATTGGTAGTGGCGCAGGGCCTCGCGGATCACCTCACTGCGCGAGCGGTGCTCGTCCCGCGCAATTGCTTCCACCACATCGTACATCTCGGGTGGCAAGGCGACGGTCAGCGACTTCATGCCAGGTTGGGCGGCCATGTGCGACTCCTATTATCCAGTTCCATCTGAATCTGCACCGTTTGCGCCAGCAGCCACCGCTACAACCGCCGCCTCCGGCTCGCTTTGCCCGTTGCCGCCTTCAGCCATCACAGGGGCCAAGTCCTTGGCGGCCAGCCGGGCCACCGAGGCCAGGGTATCGCCTTCCTTCAGGTTGATCAGGCGCGTGCCCATGGTGGGCCGGCCAGCCTGGCGCACCTGCTTGACCTTCAGGCGCAGAGCCTGGCCGAAGGTGGTGATCAGGGTCAGGTCGTCGTCCGGGTGCACCACGCGGGCGGCGATGATGGGGCCGGTGACATTCAGCGACCGCTGGGCGATGGTGGCCACGCCGCCGGTGGCGCGGCCCTTGGCGGCATACTCAGCCAGCGGGGTGCGCTTGCCGTAGCCATTGCGCGTGACCACCAGCAGGTCGCAGCCCTCCGAAAGCACATCCATGCTGGTCACATAGTCGTCTTTGGCGAGGCGGATGGCGGTGACGCCCGCCGCCTGGCGGCCCATCGCCCGCACCGCGCTCTCCTTGTAGCGCAGGGCCTGGCCGCGCTCGGTGATCAGGATGATCTCACGCTTGCCGTCGGTGAGCTTGGCCCAGCCCAGCACGTCGCCTTCCTCCAGGTTGGTGGCAATCAGGCCGGAGGGGCGCACAGCGGCAAACTCGCTCATGGCTACGCGCTTGATGCGCCCGTGGCGGGTGACCATGACGCAGTAACTCGCGTCGTCGAAGCTGGGCACGGGCAGCGCGGCCGTCACCTGCTCGCCGGAACTGATGGCCAGGATGTTGGTGAGCGGGATGCCCTTGTCGGCCCGGCCGGCATCGGGGATCTGGTAGACCTTCTCGGAGTAGACCTTGCCCCGGTCGGTGAAGAACAGCACCGTGTCCAGCGACCGGGCCGGCAGCAGGTACATCACCTCGTCCTCGGTGCGCAGGCTCTGGCCGGTGACGCCCTTGCCGCCGCGGCCCTGAGTGCGGTACTCCTTGGCGGCCACGCGCTTGATGTAGCCGCGGGCGGTGATGGAGATGAGCACCGCCTCGTCCGGCACCAGGTCCTCGTCGCGCAGGTCCTCGGCGGCGTCGGGCACGATGCGGGTGCGGCGCTCGTCGCCGTACTTCTCCACCAGCTCGCGCATGTCCGCCTGGATGAGGGCCAGAATTTTCTTGGGGTGCGCCAGGAGGTCCTCGTAGTGGGCGATGGTCTTGAGCAGTTCGGCGTGCTCTTCCTGGATCTTCTGGCGCTCCAGGGCGGCCAGCCGGCGCAACTGCATATCCAGGATGGCCTGGGCTTGAAGCTCGGTGAGCTTGAAGCGCGCCATCAGGTTGGTGCGCGCCACCTCGGCGTCGGCAGACTCGCGGATGGTACGGATGACGGCGTCCAGATTGGCCAGGGCGATGAGCAGCCCTTCCAGGATGTGGGCGCGGGCGCGGGCGCGGGCCAGGTCGTGCTCGGTACGGCGGGTGATGACCACGCGCCGGTGCTCGATGTAGATTTGCAGGGCGCGCTTGAGCGACAGCATCCGCGGCTCGCTGCGGCCGGTTTCATCCGCCACCAGGGCCAGGAGCTGCACGCCGTAGGTGCTCTGCAGGGCGGTGTATTTGAAGAGCTGGTTGAGCACCTTGCGCGGCTGGGCGCCGCGCTTAAGCTCGATGATGACGCTCATGCCGCGCCGGTCGCTCTCGTCGCGCAGGTCGGAAATCTGGTCCAGGCGGCCCTCGCGCACCAGGTCGGCGATGCGCTCCAGCAGGGCCGACTTGTTCACCTGGTAGGGAATCTCGGTGACGACGATGCGGTTGCGGTTGCCGCTCATCTCCTCGATGTGGGCGGCGGCGCGCATCACCACGCGCCCCTTGCCGGTGGCATAGGCGGAGAGGATGCCCTCCGCGCCGATGATCAGGCCGCCAGTGGGGAAGTCCGGCCCCTTGACGAACTTCATTAGCTCCTCGACTGTCACCTCGTCCGCGTTGTCATAGCGGTCGATGAGGAAGTTGATGGCGTCGGCCAACTCGCCCAGGTTGTGGGGCGGGATGTTGGTGGCCATGCCCACGGCGATGCCGCTGGTGCCGTTGAGCAATAGGTTGGGCAGCTTGGCGGGCAGCACTTCCGGCTCTTGCAGTGAGCCATCGAAGTTGTCACCGAAGTTGACGGTGTTCTTGTCGATGTCGAGCAGGATTTCCTCGGCCATGCGGGCCAACTTGGCCTCGGTGTAGCGCATGGCCGCGGGCGGGTCGCCGTCGATGGAGCCGAAGTTGCCCTGGCCGTCCACCAGCATGTAGCGCATGGAAAAGTCCTGCGCCATGCGGGCCATGGCGTCGTACACCGCGCCGTCGCCGTGGGGGTGATACTTGCCCAGCACCTCGCCGACGATACGGGCCGACTTCTTATGCGAACCGCTGGCGCGCAGGCCCATGTCGTGCATGGCATACAGGATGCGGCGGTGGACGGGCTTGAGACCGTCGCGGGCATCCGGCAGCGCACGCGCCACGATCACGCTCATGGCGTAGTCGAGATACGCGCCGCGCATTTCGAGTTCGATATCAACCGATTTGACTTGTCCGACTTGCATAGTTACCTTTCCAACCCGAAGTTAAGTTTCCTCGGCGAAGTGCGCCTCGGAATGACAGCACCAGCGAACCATTCCAGCGGCGCGCCCGGCCGCATCCGCACTACGGCAGCAGCTCAACCCAATCTGCGCCGTCCGGCAGGCGCAAACGCTCGCCGGTCCGCTGATCGTACAGGCCCACCGCCAGCGAGAATGTGCCAGGCGGCAGGTCCAACAGGTATTCGTCTTGAATGTACTCGCCCCTCAGCCACGACGTCGTGGGGCGGAAGCCGCTGCCCGGCGGCGCATCGCGCTGGCTGAATAGCTCGCCCGCCGCGTCGCGCACGTGCACAAACACGGTATAGCGCATGTCCGGCGAGTTTAGCGCCCGCCACACCAACTTCAGGCGGTTCGCTTCCAACTCCCAACCCGCCAACGCAGCCACGTCACCGAACCGCGCGCTCAGCGCATTTGCCACCGGCGGGGCCGTGAAGGACCGCTCCGGCGCCGTAACACTGACGCGGCCAATCGCAACCGGCGCCGGCACAGCGGCCGGCCCAACGAGCGACACGGCCACGGTGTACGCGCCTGCCGCCACGCCGGCCGGGATCCGCAGCGCGCGGCGGGCCAGCCACTCATCGCCCGGCCGCCAGGCGGTCAGGGGAAAGTGCGTGCCGACCGGCGGCAGGCTGGCCTCGGCGGCGATCTGGCCTCCCGCGTCAATCAGCACGATCAGCGCCAGCCGGTCCTCGCTGGCCGGCGCGCTTGCCCGCCAATATAGGGTCAACGGCAGATCGTCGCCCACCGCCACCTCCGCCAGCCCAAGCTCGGCCCCTGCCAGTTCAATCGGGCCAAAGCTGGCGCCAATGGTCTGCGGCGGTTCCAGGGTCGCGGGTCGCGCGGCGCGCGTCACCTCCACCGTCCCAACCGCCATCCCCGCCGTCAGCGCCGCCAGATCGCTGGGCCGAAACACGTTCGCCACCAGGTGATACGTTCCAGGGGGCGTGCCTGCCGCCAATTGCAGCCGGTGAACGTCGCGCCCGTACTGCTCAACCCCCCAACGCGAGGTGGGCAGGCCGGCCGGGTGCTGAGAGTTGGCCTCGGCATACACAAAGCCCTCCTCATCCACCAGCGCCAACGATGTGCTGTAGTCCTCAGTCAACGGCTGCGCCGCGCGCCAATAAAGGGTCACATCCACTGCGGTGCCCGAAGGCACAACTTGCTGCGCCCCGTCGTAACCAAGCAGCCCCATCTGCCCGCCAAAGTCCAGGTCGCGCTGCTGATCTATGCCAGCCACCGCCGCGCCGTCGAAGCGGGTGCGGGCATACCAGGTGGTCCCGCTGGCGCCCGCCCACAGCCGGAGGGCGAGGAGGGCGAGGCCAACGAACGCAACGACCGACCACCGACGACCGACGACCGCAGGCACCACTGGAGGAACCGGCAAGCCCCGCCGAACGACGATGATGACAATGCCCAGCCACACCAACAGCCCTCCGCCGGAAATGACGCCCCCGGCCATGCGCGGGGGCGTTGTGCCAAAGCGCAGTTCAATTGTGTGCGCCCCGGCGGGCACCGGCACGACGATGAGACCGTGCGGGTCGGTGGGGCGAATGTCCACCGGCGCGCCGTCCACGGTGGCCCGCCAGCCGGGAAAGTAGAACACATCGAACACCGCCTCGAAGGCAACAGGGCTGTCCACCGTCACGCGCTGGGTGGTGAGGCCCGCTAACTCTGAATTCGATGTTGCGCCGGGCGGCAGGGAGGCCGGGTCGAGGCGCTCGATGGGCGCACCGACGGCATAGCGGGCGGCCAGCTTGTCGGCGGGTGGAACTTCCTTCACGGCCACTGGCAGATACTCGCCCGCTGTGGTGGTGCCGATGCTGCCCGTGCGGCGCTCCCAATCGTGCAGATCGGTGAGCGTGGGGTTGGCCAGCGCCAGCAGATCAGCGTGCTGAAAGGTCCATGCCAGGCCGAAGACGATGATGGCGGCGGCGGAGAGCGCCAGGATGGGGGTTGGGGGGATAGTGCCTGCCCTGAGTGGAGCGAAGGGTCGGCACACCGCCCCCGCCGCCAGCGCCAGCGCCAGGCTGCCCGGCCCCAGCAGCCGCGCCGGGAACTGCACCAGGCTGAGCCCACGCAGGTGGTCCCATACCCACAAGGCGGCGGGCAGGGCCAGGAAGCCGCAGGCCGCCGCGCCCAACAGCGCCAGCGCCAGCTTGGGCCAGGCCGCGCGTACCGGCCGGCCCCAAAGCGCCAGCCCCACCGCCAGCCCCGCCAGCGCGGCCTGCGGCCAGCCGTAGCTGCGCGGCGCGTGCCAGCCGATCAGCAGCGGGTCGAAGGGCTGCGGGGCCGAGAGCAACTCCGCCAGGGGAACGAAGTTGAAGCGGTAGTTGAGGACATTGGGCGCGTAGGCGCGCTCGATCTGGATCGCGCCAATCTCCGCCAGGGCCGGCAGCCAGTAGAAGCCTGAGAGCGCCAGCCCCAGGCCCACGGCCAGGGCCGGCGCGCGGAGGCGCGCCAGCACGCCCGCCACAGTGCGCCCCGGCCAGGCGGCGCGGAGGACCGCCGCCAGCGTGACTGCCACCAGCGCCAGCGAGGCCAGCACGGTGGACGGGTTGTGCAGCAGCGGGAACAGGGCATACAGACCCGCTGCCAGCGCCAGCCGGTCCAGCCCCGGCGCGCGGATCAGCTGGAGGAAGGCCCACAGCAGCCAGGGCAGCAGGCCCAGGGCCAGGGCCTCGGCGGGCGAGCCGCGGTAGAGGCTGCCCAGGATGTACGGAGAGTAGACATAAGCCACGGACGTAAGCAAGCCCGCCCATTCCGAGCGCCAGATCAGCCGGGCGAGGGCGAACGCTCCCCAGGCTGCCAGCAGGTCGGCCAGGGCAAAGGCCGCCAGGGTGGAGGCCAGAAAGTTCAGGCCGACGGCATGGAGGGCCACGATGACGTACTGCGCCACCGGCCCGTGGACGTTGAACAGGGGATAGCCAAAGCCGAACACCAGGTCCGGCGACCAGCGTGGGAAGAGCACGCCATGGCGGATGGCCCAGTCCATTTCGACGGCCCGGAGCAGGTGGATGGCGGTATCAGCCCCGGCCGGAAGGTCGGGCCGCCACCACCGGGCCAGGGCGGGCAGGGCCAGCGCCGCGACGGCCAGCCAGGGCCAAAAACGGCCAAAAACAAGGGGAATCCGGTCAGTTGTTAAGGTGCGGGCAACAGCCATGATCAAGCCCCAATTATACCTTTTCCCTTCATTTAATGCGATTAAGAGACGCTCAGCGCCGTGCGGGTTCCATTGTTTCGTGGCACAATGCTGACACGCAACCTTTTAGGAGGCAGTCCATGAAGCGGTTCGGCAGAATCCTGGGCATTGTCGGCGGTGTGATCCTCATCCTGGTCGTCGCGGCCGGGGGATTTGGCATCTACACTGTCCGGCGGTCGTTTCCGCGCACCAATGGGACACTCAGCGTACCCGGCCTGCAAGCAGAAGTCGAAGTCATCCGCGACGAGCATGGCATCCCCCATATCTACGCCGCCAACGCCCACGACCTGTTCCTCGCCCAAGGCTTCGTCCACGCCCAGGACCGCTTCTACCAGATGGACTTCTGGCGGCACCAGACGGCGGGCCGGCTCTCCGAGCTATACGGCGATGGAACCGCTGACGTGGATGCCTTTTTGCGCACCCTGGGCTGGCGGCGCACTGCCGAGCAGGAATATGCGCTGGCGGATGAAACCGCCCGGGCCGTGCTCGACGCGTACGCGCAGGGCGTCAACGCATACCTCAGCGGGCGCTCAGCCGCGGACCTCAGCCTGGAGTACGCAGTGCTGGGCCTCACCGGCCTAAGCAACTACACGCCCGAGCCCTGGCACCCGGCCGACACCCTGGCCTGGGGCAAGGCCATGGCCTGGAACCTGGGCGGCAACCTGGACGAGGAGATTGACCGGGCGCTGCTGATGCAGGCCATTGGACCGCAGCGCACCGAGGACTATATGCCCCTGTTCGGGGAAGACCTGCCCACCATTCTGCCGAACCCGGCCCTGGGCGCCGCCCCACTGGAGGCCCTGCACGGCCAGGTGGCGCAGGTGGACCAGATGATGGGCGAACGCTTCGATGGGATCGGCTCCAACAACTGGGTGGTAGCCGGCAGCCGCACCGCCACCGGCATGCCCCTGCTGGCCAACGACCCGCACCTGAGCTTCGCGCTCCCGGCCATCTGGTACGAGATCGGCTTGCACTGCCAGCCAGTCAGCGCCGCCTGCCCCTACGAGGTGCGCGGCTTCTCGTTCGCGGGCGTGCCCGCCATCATCATCGGCCACAATGCCCGCATCGCCTGGGGCTTCACCAACGTGGACCCCGACGTGCAGGACCTGTTCATCGAGAAGCTCAACCCCGCCAACCCCAACCAATACGAGGTCAACGGCGAATGGGTGGATATGACCGTGCGGGAAGAGACCATCACCGTGCTGGGCGGCGACCCCCAGACCCTGACCATCCGCAGCACGCGCCACGGCCCCATCATCACGGAGGTGTATGGCCTGGAGACCTTCGCCGCCGACGCGGCGCTGCCGGCAGCGGAGCAATATGCCCTGGCGCTGCGCTGGACGGCGCTGGAGCCCAACCGGCTGTTCCAGGCGGTGTTCGAACTCAACCGGGCCGGCAACTTCGACGAGTTCCGCGCCGCGCTGCAGAACTTCGCCGCGCCCTCGCAGAACATCGTCTATGCCGATGTGGACGGCAATATCGGCTATCAGATGCCCAGTGACGTGCCCATCCGCGCCTCGGGCGACGGACTGCTGCCCGTGCCCGGCTGGACCGATGAATACGAGTGGACGGGCTACATTCCCTTTGATGAACTGCCCTACGCCTACAACCCACCGCAAGGCTACATCGCCACCGCCAACAACGCCGTGGTGGGCGAGGACTATCCCTATCTGCTCTCGCGCGAGTGGGATGCGGGCTACCGGGCCGCCCGGATTGTGGAACTGCTAGAGGCCAATCCGCGCCTGACCATTGAGGACATGGCCGCCATCCAGGGCGACAACCTGAACCTGGGCGCGGCCGAGGTGCTGCCGGTGCTGTTCCAGGTGGATCTGGAAGACCGGGAACTGATGGATCAGGCGGCGGCGCTGCGCGGCTGGGACTATCAGCTCCATGCGGCCTCGCGCGAGGCGGCGGTGTACATGAGCTTTTTCAACCAATTGATCGCGCTGACCTTCCACGACGATGTGCCGGAAGACTTCTGGCCGGGCGGCGGCGGCAGCACCTGGCTCACCCTGCGCAAGATCCTGCCCAACCCGACGGCCGCGTGGTGGGACAACGCCCAGACCGACGGCGTGGAAGGGCGCGACGACATCTTCCGGCAAGCCTTTGCAGCGGGTCTGGCCGACCTGGAAACGCGCCTGGGCGGCAACGCCGACCGCTGGACCTGGGGCCAACTGCACACCACCACCTTTGAGAACGAGACCGTGGGCCGCTCGGGCGTGAGCGTGATTGAGAGTCTGTTCAACCGCGGGCCGTATGCCACCAGCGGCGGCTCGTCCATCGTCAACGCCAATGGCTGGAACCTGACGCGCGACGACCGCGACCCGCCCGGCGACCCCTACGCTGTGGGCGGCGGCCCCTCCATGCGCATGATCGTGGACCTGGGCAACCTGGACAACTCGCTGACCACCTTCACCACCGGGCAGTCGGGGCATGCCTTCCATCCGCACTACATCGACTTCGCCGAGCAGTGGGCGGCCATCGAGTATCACCCCATGCTGTGGGGGCGCGCGGCGGTGGAGGGGGCGGCGGCGGACACGCTGCGGCTGACGCCCTAAGACCGGTGTGTAGGTGAGTAAGCGTGTAGGTACAGATAGGCCGCCAGGCGGGTGGACAGACCTGGCGGCCCGGTTTTTGGCAGTTGTTGGCGGATTGGCGGCCTGCACCGCGCCGACTCCGACAGCACCCGCGCCTACGCCCGCGACGGTTACGCTGCCTGTCCCAACGCCGATCACTACCCACACCCCTACACACTTACCTGCGGATACACCACCCCCACTTACCCCTGGCCCTAGCCCCACGCCCCCCCGCGCCGCGCAGCTCACCCTGTGCCTGGCCGAGGAGCCAACCACCCTATACCAGTTCGCCCAGCCGGAATCGGGCCGCGCGCATGTGCTGGCCGCGCTGTACGACGGGCCGATTGACGCGGTGAACTACAGCTATGCGCCGGTGCTGCTGGAGCGCCTGCCCAGCGTGGAGAACGGCGACGCCGAAGTGCGCAGCGTACGGGTTGGGGTGGGCACGCCAGTGGTCAACAGCGCCGGCCTGATCGAGCCGCTGGCGGTGGGCACAGAACTCACGCTGCTGGGCGGCGATCTCTACACTCACACGGTCGGAGACTTTGCCGAGCTGCCGCAGATGGTGGTGACATTTCGCTTGCGGCGAAATGTCACCTGGAGCGACGGCACGCCGCTCACCGCGTCCGACTCGGTCTTTGCGTTTGAAGTGGCCCGCAGCCCGGACGCACACGACCCGCGCGCTGACCTGATGGCGCGCACCGCCGGCTACAGCGCGCCTGATGACCAGACGCTCCTGTGGGCCGGTTTGCCTGGCTACGTTGATCCCACCTATTACACGAATATCTGGATGCCACTGCCCCGCCATCGCTTCGAGGGGATGAGTGCGGTCGAGATCGCCGACAGCGACGAGGCGCGGTTCGCGCCGCTGGGCTGGGGGCCGTTCATGGTGGAGTCTTGGGCGCGCGGCGACCGGCTGACCCTGACCCGCAACCCCAACTACTGGCGCGCCGCCGAGGGCCTGCCGCGCGTCGAGCGGCTGGTGTATCGCTTCTTCGCCTCGCCCTCGGCGCTGGGGGATGCCCTGCGCGCGGGTGGATGCGACGTGGCCCCCTCCGGCGCGGGGCTGAACGCGGTGCTGGGCGTGGACCCTGGGTTGGGTGGCCGGCTGGCGGTGCAGCAGGTGGATGGCAGCCTGCTTGAGTTTCTGTACTTCGGCCTGATGCCAGATGCCGCCTACGCCCGGCCCGGCGGCGCGGAGTTGTTTCAGGACCACGATGTGCGGGCGGGCATCGCCCACTGCTTGCAGCGCGGCCTCATCCAGCCGCCGCCGTGGCTGGCCGGTGAGCCGGGGGTGCCCGCCGTCTACCTGCCGGTGGGCCATCCGCAATACGCCGAAGATGCTCAACGCTACAACTTCAGCCCGGAGACCGGGCGCGGGCTGCTCTCGAACGCGGGCTGGACCCCCGCAACGGGAACGCCGCTGGCCGTGACCCTGGCCGGCGGCCCCATCGGCAACCCCGGCCGCGAGTGGCTGTTGGGCGAGTTGGCCCGCCAGCTACAAAACAACTGCAGCCTGCAGGTGGAGACGCGCCCCTTGACGCGCGGCGAACTGGAAGGCGATTGGGCCGACGGCTTGATCTTTGGCCGCCGCTACGACCTGGCGCTGCTGGGCTGGCGGGTGGGTGCGACGCCCTTGTGCCAGTTATTCACCACTGCCGAAATCCCCACCGCCGAGAGGCCCGGCGGCGCGAATGCGGCCGGCTACAGCAACCCCGCCTTCGACGAAGCCTGCCGCCGCGCCAGCGCCACGCTCGACCCGGCGCAATCCGCCCTCTACCATGCCGAGGCCCAGCGCCTGTTCGCCGAGGACCTGCCTGCCGTGCCGCTGTTCGCCTGGCCGCGCTATGGGGCGGCGAGCCCGGCGGTCACTGGCTATCAGCTTGACCCCAACTCGTCTTCAGAGCTCCACAATATTGAACTGTGGACAAAGATAGAGTGACGAAAGTTGGGCGCCAACTTTCGTCACTCTATCGAGTACCACACAACTCGCCCGCATGGCTCAAACGTCACCCAGCGGCCCTCGCCGCTGGCGGGGTCGGCCACATAAATGCCCGAAGGAGTGCTGAGGGCCAGCAGATGTCCGTCGGGTGCCCAGGCCGCCACGCCGGTAGGATAGGCTGGCAGCAGCCCGGATTGGGTGCGGCGCATGTGATCGAAGGTCAGGGTCGTGAGGTGCATGGATGCACCGGACTGGATATCGAAGACCATCACCTGAATGGCATCGGTGTTGCCGAGGTTGTCGAGGTACGCCAGGAAGCGCCCATCGGCGGAGAACCCGACCGGGCTGATCGAATGGCCTGGGCCGCCCGCGACGGTGGTGAGTTGGCCGGAAACGAGGTCGAGGGTATGCAGCGTGGCGCTGCCGCTCATGCTGACCGCCAGGAAAGCCAGGGTGCGGCTGTCGGGCGCCCAGTGTAATAACGAGAAGAAGGCTGGCGCGCTGGCGCCGCGGCTGATGGCGTCCCGAGTCAACAACACCGTGTCGGCCCCTTGCGCCAAGTCCACCAGCCGAATTGAACTCGCGAAAGGCTGATCGTCCGGCCCGGCGGCCCAGGGCACATACACCAGCCGCCGGCCGTCAGGCGACAGGGTGCTGTACAGGCCCGCATGCGCGGCTACCGTCTGAATCTGGCCGGGCGCGGCGGCGCGCCAGACGGCCGGCCGCGGCGCATTCTCAGTGACCAGGGTTAGCGCCATTGTACGGTGATCGGCCGACCACAGCGAGTCCAGGCTGGGCCAGTCAGGCCAGAGCGGCGCATCCGACAATCGCTCCGGCGCGGCTTCGCCCGGACTGAAGGCCATCAGGTTGATCGCCCCTTGATCGCTGCGGGCCGAATAGAGTAGCTCGCCGTCACCAGTCCACCCCACCAGCAATAGATTGTCGCCCTCGGCGGCGTGCGTCCATGTTTGTTGTGTGCGGTCCCACACGCTTAGGCGCAGCCGGCCGTTGGCCGTCCAGCCGACGGTAGCCAGATGCCGGCCATCGGGCGACAGCGCCAGCGGGTGCAGGGCAAACAACTCCTGGCGGTCGCCGATGGGCCAAACGGGCGCTCGGGCGGTGTCCCCGCCGTCGTGCAAGACGGTTTGGTCCGGGCACTGATAGGCCAGGCCGTCGAGCGCCGACAATGGTATGGACGATTGGCCGCCGAACTGAATTGCCAGGCGTGTATCCCAGTCTGCGAGAATCTCGCCGGCCCCGATGCCGAACGGCCCGGAAAGCCATTCGTCCACGTTGCGGCGGCGGTGCAGGTTGACCAGCAACTCGCGCTCGAACTCCACCGCCTGGTCCTTGAGGACAAAATCAACGAAGGCCAACGCCGCCCAGCGGCGCGCGGTCTCACCCTCGGGCGGGGCATCGGCCAGCCACTCGGTGATGCCCCACAACACCTCGGGCGAGGAGTAAGTAGCGGGCGATAGGCTGGGTATAGGAAACGACGAGAGTCCCAACCGGCGCTCCTCGCGCGCAATCAGGGCATCCAGGTAATAGTCGGCGGGGCGGCGGCCGGTGCCCGTGAGTTCCCCGGCGATGAAGGCCAGCACGGCGGCGCTCAGGCCGTTGGTGTAGGCCGTGCGGGCGGCCTCGTCCAGCGGGTAGCCGGTAAGCGACGGCGCGCCCACGACCAGCCGGCGCGGTTCGGGGTTCGGCTGCAGCGCCAGATCGAAGGCGATGGGGTGGGGTGCGGTGATGGTCGGGCCAGGCAGGGGCAATTCTGCCAGCCAGCCCGTCAACACCAGGGGCACGCTCAACTCGGCGGGGCAGCCCCAATCGGCGCAGGCCCGCTCGGCATAGTCGTCCACGGCGGGCAGGACCACGGACAGCAGCGCCTGGTCGGCGGCGGGCAGGGTGGCGGCCAGCCGCGCGCCCTGCCACCCCGTCGTAGCGATCAGCGCGGCCTCGTCGGGCGGCAGGCGCTCCCACAGGCCGGGGCCGAGGGTGCGGTAATGCTGTCGCAGGGTGAAGCGATAGACTTGACCGGCTGGTTCGGCGTAGGCGCGCACCACGCTGACTTCAAAGCGGTCCTGGCCGGCGGCCTCGAAGTCCAGTATTTGCGCGGGTTCGGCGCCGGGCGCGAGGTGCGGAGCGGGCCGGGGCGCAGGCAGGCCCAGGGCGGCCTCGGCGCCGCGCACGTCCAGCCAGGTTTCGTTTTCGGGGGATTGCAGCCCGCGCACCAGGTCCGGCTGGCGCGCCAGGGACTGCTCATCCTCGTAGGCGACTTCGGCGGCCACCTGCGCCCGCAAGCGGTTCCAGCCGGCGCGGGTGAAGGCCCACAGGCCGAGGGCGGCCAGGAGCACGAGCGCCAGCAAGCCAGTGGCCCAAGCGAAATGGCGGCGGGACAAGCGAGAACGGCGCGGTGGGGAGTGCAGCGCGGCTGACGGAGGGCTGACTTCGGCGTCTTCGGGTGCCTGGTCAACCGTCCACTCAACTTCAGGTTCCAGCGGGCGTTTGGACATAAGATACTATTGATACACCGCCCCGAGCGCCCTGGTTTCAGGGTCGCTGCGGCTACGCGCAGTATAGCAAGGGGCGCGCCCGCGACCCAAGGGCCGCGAGGCGCGTAGAATCTAATGGCACGGATTCGCCCGTTCACCGGAGGCAGCATGAGCCCCACCCCCAAGACCCCCGCCAAGCTCGACCTGCGCAAGCAATACAAGGCGCTTTTCAATCCGCCCAGCAAGACCGCCGTCATCGTGGACGTGCCGGAGTTCCAGTACCTCATGATCACCGGCGCGATGGAGCCGGGCCACACCCCGGAGACCTCGCCCAGCTACGCCGCCGCGCTGGAGGCGCTGTATGGCGCGAGCTACACCCTCAAATTCATGTCCAAGCGGCGGGCCAAGCACCCCATTGACTACACGGTCATGGGGCTGGAGGGCCAGTGGTGGGCGGAAGGGGAGTTGGACTACAACAGCAAGGACAACTGGCGCTGGAACATGATGATCATGCAGCCCGATCATATCGACGCCGCCATGTTCGCCGAGGCCCGCGCCCAACTGAAGGCGAAGAAGGATAACCCGGCCATCGATCAACTGCGGCTGGAGCGCCTGCGCGAGGGGCTGTGCGTGCAGATCATGCACCTCGGGCCCTACAGCGCCGAGCCGCCCACCATCGAGCGGATGCACGCTTACGCGTTCGCGCAGGGCTATAAGCTGCGCGGTCTACACCACGAAATCTACCTGGGCGACCCGCGCCGCACTGCGCCGGAGAAGCTGAAGACGGTGCTGCGGATGCCGGTGGAGCGCGGATGAGCGCGTGGGCGGGTGAGCGTGTGAGATACGCGATGACCGACGACGGACGACCAGAGTTGAGCGCGATAGTGGATTACGGGCACCCCTTCCCTGGCAGGGAAAGGGCCGGGGGTTAGGTTGTTCGGAAGGAGGCAGCGATGATGAAGCCCTCAGACATGGCGCGCTTGAGCGTGGCGCTGGCGCTGCTGGCCGCAGTGCTGCTGGCTGTGCCGGCCCTGGCGGCGAAGGACGCGCGGGCCGCGCGCTACGATGTGACGGTGGCGGCGCAGGCCGATGGATCCATGCTGGTGACTGAAACGGTGGTGTTCGTCTACACCGGCGGGCCGTTCACCTTTGTCACGCGCTCTATCCCCGCCGGGCGCACGGATGGGTTGGCGGGTTTTGAGGCCTACATGAACGGCGCGCGGCTGCCGGAAGGCGACCAGCCCGGCCAGGTGGAGATCAGCGGCGGTGATCCGGTCGAGATCGTGTGGCACTTCGCGCCCACGTCCGATGCGACGCACGAGTTCACGCTGGTCTACCGGGCGCTGGGCGTGGTGGAGAAGAACGCCGCCGCCGACATCCTGCGCTGGCAGGCCCTGCCGGATGAGCACGACTACGCGATTGAGAGCAGCACCGTCACGCTCACCTACCCGGCGGCGGCGGAGGTGCAGGGCGCGCCCACGACGGAGGGCGTGCCGGCCAGCGTCGAGAGCCAGCCGGGCCAAGTCACCATTGTGGCTCGCAATCTTGGCGAGGACGACACCCTGATCGTGGAGCAGCGCTTCGCGCCCGGCAGCCTGACGACCCTCACGCCCAACTGGCAGGCGCAGGCCGAGGCCCGCGCCGCGCGCACGCGACAATACACCCCGTATCTGCTCGCGCTGGCGGGGCTCATCGTGCTGGCGGGCGGCGGCGGCGTGTACGTCTTGTGGCGGCGCGCCCAACCCGAACCGGTGCCCGATGCCGGTCCGATCGCTTCGCCGCCCGGCGACCTGCCCCCTGCCCTGGTGGGCGCTCTAAACAGCGGCACCGGCGACCCTAGCGCGGCCACAGCGCTGGGCACGCTCTTCGACCTGGGGCAGCGCGGCGTCGTCGAAATTGAGCAGCGGCCGGGCAAGGGGTGGCTGGGCCGCGCGGACTACACAGTGACCCTGCGCGAACGCCCCGCCACGCTGCGCCCGCATGAAGCCGCGCTGCTGGACGAAATCTTTGGCCCATACGCTGGCTCGGGCGCGACGGCGGCGCTGATGGACAAGGTCCGGTCGCTCCTCAGTCACTGGAAGCGGTTCGCGGAGCCGGTGAAGGACGAGGTGCGCCAGGCGGGCTGGCTGGATGAGGCCCGCAAGCGGCAGCAGGCGCGGTGGGTGGGCGGCGGCATGTTGCTCCTCATGGTCACCCTGGGCATTTTGGTGCTCAGCGTGGGGGTGGGCGTGCCGCTGGTGGGCGGGGTGGCGCTGGTGCTTCCGTTGGCAGTGGCAGCGGTGAGCGTGCAGATCCTGATCCTGGGCGCGAGCCTATCGCCCTACACCGACCAGGGGCGGCAGGCGGCGTCGCGCTGGAAGGCGTTCGGCAAGTACTTGGAACAGGTCGCCAAAGGCCGCGAGGCCGTCACGCGTCCCGACTTGTTCGAGCGCTACCTGCCTTATGCCGCTGGGCTGGGCCTGGCGGACGCGTGGCTGAGATTCTTCAAGCAGCGGGGCGAGGCCAGCATCCCGGCCTGGTTCCAACCGCTGACAGCGGGCGACACGGGCGGCTTCGCGGCCATGATCGCGGCCACCTCGTCCACCGCCAGCAGTAGCGGTGCGGCGGGGGCAGCAGGGGCCGGCGCGGCGGGCGGCGGCGCGAGTGGGACGGGGTGAGAGCGACGACCGACGACGAAGTACACTCCTCGATCTAGCGTGAATCTGTAGTAACGAATTCATTCGCGCCCGACCGAAGTAGCAGGCCGGCGGCGAATGAATTCGCTACGACAACAATTGGCTTTACCGGGCTGAGCTAGTTCTTCGGTTTGGGGCTCATGGACGCTGATGACCTGAGTCCCAACAAAATTGCGGCTACCGGCAAATCCTCATCCACTTCGGGCCAATGGATGCCTTCACCGTCGCCAATCAACCTCCAATGGTCGCGCTGAGCCGGCGTGGCTTGGGCGAGGCGCGGATACCAGGCTACCGGTATGCTGATTTCGCGACCGTCGGTAAAAGTAACCAGCATCCGATCCGCCCCAAAGCGAACGGTAGTCGCAACCGCGGTAGCTTCCAAATCAGCTAAAGTGCTCATGCCACCATGGGGAGAGTGATCACCTGCGCCGGCTGGGTCTCGACCGTGCCGGACAGGTCGTAGGCCATGGCGCCGGTGATACGCACGGGCACCATCTCGCCCACAGGCGCCTCGCCCTCCACCAGCACCATGCCGTCAATCTCGGGCGCGTCGCGGTAGCTGCGGCCCACGCTCAGGCCATCACCGTGGCCTTCAATGAGCACGGGCAGGGTCCGGCCGATCTGCGCCTGGTTCTTCTCCAGCGAGATGCGCTGCTGGAGGGCCATCAGCCGGTCGCGGCGCTCCTGCTTCACTTCGTCCGGCACGGGGTCGCCCAGCGCGGCGCTTTCGGTGCCCGGCTCGAACGAGAAGGTGAACACCCCCAGCCGGTCGAAGCGCAGTGCTTCCACAAAGTCCAACAGCGCCTGAAACTCCTCTTCGGTCTCGCCGGGGTAGCCGACGATGAAGGTCGAGCGGATGGCGAGATCCGGCATCGCGGCCCGCATCTTGCCGATGGTGCGGTGGACCCAATCAATGTTGGCCGGGCGGCGCATCCGGCGCAGGGTGAGCGGGTGGCCGTGCTGGAGGGGCATGTCCAGGTAGTGGACGATTTGGCGGTGCGCGGCCATGGTCTCGATCTGCCGGTCGGTGACGTAGCCGGGGAAGGCATACATCACGCGCAACCAATCAATGCCGGGGGCGGCGCTCACCAGTGCTTCCAACAGTTGCGACAGCCCATCCTTCACGCCCAGGTCGTGGCCGTAGTCGGTGGTGTCCTGCGCGATGAGGATTAGCTCGCGCACGCCCGCGGCCTCCAGCCGCCGCGCCTCGTCGAGGATCACCGGCAGGGGGCGCGAGACGGCGGTGCCCTTAATCAGGGGGATGGCGCAGAAGGCGCACGGGCGGCGGCAGCCATCGGCGATCTTGAGATAGGCGCTGCGGCCCTGCACGGCGGCTCGCAGGGCGCCCTGCTCGTCGGAGCCGACGACCACCGCCTCGTCCGGCAGGTGATAGATGGGTTCGGGGTGGGGCGTGGCGCGCAGGCGCTGGACCAGGTCCACGATGTCCATCCAGCGGCGGGTGCCCAGGATGCCGTCCAGCCCCGGCACCTGGCGCGCCACTTCAGCGCCATAGCGCTGGGTGAGGCAGCCGGCGGCGATGAGCAGTTGGCCGCGCCGCTTGCGCTCCGCCAGCGCGTTCAGCGTGTCGAGCGACTCCTGCTTGGCCGGGCCGATGAAGCCGCAGGTGTTGACGATCAGCACCTCGGCCTCGCGCGCATCGGCGGTGGATTGAAACCCCGCCCCGCCCAGAAGCTGCGCCATGCCCTCCGAGTCGACGGTGTTCTTGGAGCAGCCGAGGCTGACGAGGTGGAAACGCTTGGTTTTGACTTTTGGCATGATGAAATTCAAAGGGTCTGAAGGGTATAGAGGGCATAAAGTGAATTCATATCCCGATTGCTGCCCAGGCCCCTTAAACCCCTTATTCCCTTTATACCCTCTTCTACAGGCCCCCTGGCGTCGCGCTCACTTCCGGCGTCACCGTCGGCGTCGGCACCACCATCCCCTGCAAGGTCCACAGGCGGGTGACGACTTCGCCCAACTCGCCCAGCACGCCCTGGTCCACGCCGTTCCAGATGACGCGCGTGCCCAGGCCGTTGCCGGTGGTCACCTCGACCACGCTCTGGCCGATGAACTCGCGCGCCTCGCCCGGCGGCATCAGCCCGGCGAAGGCCTCCGCGCCATCCACCTTGACCGCCACCCACACGCGCTGTTCGGCGCTCACCGTCACGTTGACCCCAGAGAACGTTTGGGCCGGGGTCGGCGGCGGCGGGGTGGCCGTGGGCGGCGCGGGCGAGGGCGTCGTCCCAGGCGCGCCGGTCCCGGCCGTGCCCGCCGCTGGCGCGCTCCCGGTGGGCGTGGCGCCCCCGAGCAGGCCCGGAAAGACCCACGACGCGCCCCACACCAGCAGCGCTGCCAACGCCAGGGTGATGACGATAGCCACCAGCACATCGGCCGAGAGCAGGCGCGGGCGCCGCGTGCGGATGGTCTGCGCGGGCGGGCCAGCCGGCCGGCGGATGGGCGGGGCCGAGGCGCGCGCCGCGGGCGTGACGATGGGCGCGGGCGGGCGGGCGCGCTCGCGGCGGGGCGGGGCCTCGCGCTGGGCGGGGGCAACAGCCTCCGCTTTGAGCCGGGCCGGCGGGCGCGGGCCGCGCCGCTTTTGCGCGGCCTCGTACTGGCTAAGCACCTCTTGCAGGTCCAGCCCGAGGTGTTGGGCGTAGTTCTTTAGGAAGCCGCGCGCCTGGGCCAGCGAGGGCAGCGATGCGTAATCGTCGTTTTCCAGCGCCGCCAGATGCCGGGCGCGAATGCGGGTGACGCCTTCCACGTCGTCCAGGGTGTGGCCCTGGGCCTCGCGCGCCGCGCGGAGGGTCTGGCCGAGCGTGGAGGTCATGCGGAAGGCGGTGCGAAGTGTGTAATTGCGTAAGTGTGTAAGGCGCGGAGAGCCGTCGACCTACACACTTACGCACTTACTAGCTTGCAAACGCGCTACTCGGCGGCGGCTTCGGTCGGCCCGGCCTCGCCCTCCGCCTCGGCGGTCTCGGCGGCTTCGTCCACGGGCGCTTCGGCTTCGGCAGCAGCGGCCTGGGCTTCCGCTTCGGCGGCGGCAGCAGCCTCGGCGGCGGCGGCCAGCGACTTGAGCGTCTCGCCTTCGCGGTGGACCACGACGCGGACGGTGGGGATCAGGTCGGTGGTGAGGCGCACTGGCACCTTGTAATCGCCCAGTTCGCGCAGGGGCTGGTTGCCCACGTTGCGGCGCTCCACGTCCAGGCCGGAAGCCTTCTTGATCTCTTCGGCGATTTGGGCCGAGGTGACCGAGCCGTAGAGCTTGCCGGTCTCGCCGGCCTTGACGGCGAAGGTGAGGGTGAGGGCGTTGAGGGTATCGGCCACCCCCGCCAGCTCGGCGTTGAGCTTGGCGCGGGTGATGGCCGCGTTCTGGCGCAGGGTCTCGGCGTTCTTGATGGCCGCCGGGGTGGCCAGGGTGGCCAGGCGCTGCGGGAGCAGGTAATTGCGCCCGTAGCCGTCGGCGACCTTTTTCACGTCGCCGGCGTGGCCGAGTTTATAGACGTCTTTAAGCAGTAAGACACGCATGGAGGTCAAGCCCTTTCTGGGTGCGAGACTAGGCGGGCGAAGGGTACAACGCCCTGGTTGGATGAGGGCCTATTCTAGCATAGTTCAGGCCCGAATCTTCTCCATGACCAGGCCGGCCTCGCCCCCGGCATAGTAGCGCTCCCAGACGGTGACGTCCCGGTAGCCGAAGCGCCGGTAGAGGGCAATGGCCCCCGCGTTGGACTGGCGGACGGTGAGCTTGAGGCGCGGGATGGTCAGGCGTTCCTCGACGGCGGCCAGCAGCCGGGCGCCGATGCCGCGCCGCTGGTAGGCGGGCAGCACCCCGATGGTGGCGATCCAGGCGAAGCCTTCGCGCGGGCGCGGGTCGCCCATGACGAAGCCGACCAGCCGGCCATCGGCCACGGCCTTGAGGCGCACGGCGGGGCCGGTGAGGGCGAAGATGATGTCCAGCCAGCCCCAGGCGTCGCGGCCAAAGGCGGCGCGCTCCAGGGCCACGACGGCGGGCAGGTCGCGCAGGCCGGCGGGCGCGATGGAAACGGGCGAATCCATGCGGCGCATGATACACCGCATTGATGCCCGCGACGGACCCCGCAGGCCCACAGGGGGCCTTCGGCTCGGGGCGATCCTGTGACCGACGACCGAAGGCGGAAGGTAGACGTAAGTGGCGTATAATCGCCGGTATGGCCGCACAACTCAGCGCTGAAGTGTTGAATGACGATGTGGCGGTGTCGCTGGCGCGTGTCATTGCCGCCGCCAACAAACGCGCCCGCCAGTTGAACGTGGATGTTTCGCGAAGCCTGATCACGATCACGCAACTGGGGGATGACGGCCCCAACTGGCGCGTGAACTACGGCCCAAAGGACTACCTTGGCCGCCGCGGCGGGGACCTGGTGCTTGACGTGGATGCCGGGGATGCCAGCATCAAGCGGGTGCTGCGCGGGCAATAGCGCTTCCCCGGCAGGTAGAACTGGCAAAGCGTCCTACGGCTAAAAGTTCACCAGCCCCCAATCTATCAACAACCAAAAGAATCCCAGCGCCGCCGCCGTTACCAGGGTGAAGTGAATGCGCCCGGCCAGCGACCAGTAGCCGTCGCGCCAGGCGAAGTAGGCGAGGACGGCCAGGGCCAGGCTGAGCGCGCCGGCCACCCAGGGCACGATGAACAGGGGCGCGTTCTCCGGCGGCAGGCCAAAGAGCAGCAGGTAATACTGCGTGTTGGCGGTGTCGTTGATGACGATGAGCAATAACACCGCGAAGGACAGATAGAGCGCCGCCACCAGCGCCGCCAGCCAGCGCCCCAGCCACTCGCCGCGCCCCGGCCGCCGCCAGAACGACTGCACCAGGTCCACCGGCCACAGCAGCAGCGCCGAGACAAACATCACCCCGCACAGCGCGAACGGCAAGGCCCGCACCCAGTCCAATTGCAGCAACAAGCCGCTGGCCAGGCGATAGACGCCGGGGTTGATGTAGGCCTCAGTCACCCAGCGGGGGCCCGGCGCGGCGGCGCGGGCGCACTCGTTGGCGGGCGGCACGCCTGGCTGGGCAATGAACTCGGCCGCCAGCGCCTGGCCGCACGGCCCCAGCCCGCCGCCATGCCCGGAGGCCGGCAGCAGGATGAAGGTGCTGTTGCGAAGGGTGCTGGCCGCGATCTGCCCCCAGGCCGGCGGGTGAATGGGATCATAGGCGCCGTGGAGCAGCAGGGTGGGCACGTCGCTGCGCACCGGCTCGTCCTCGATGGGGCCGGCCTCGCCCGCGCCCCACAGGGCGCACACCGCCTGAACGGCCTCAAACTGGGTGAACTCGGCGTAGCGCGGGTGGGCGGCCTGGCTGGCCGCGACCGCCTCGGGGTCGTTGAACGGCGCCTCGTCGTGGCACATCACCGAGTACCACATGCCGCGGATGGGCGTGTTGCCCAGGTTGGCGGCAAAGCCCTCCACCACCGCATAGTTGCCGGCGGACACCTGCGCCACCGCCAGCGGCAGGTAAGGGATGATCTCCGACTCGTACATGGCCGAGAAGCCGCCCTCCAGAAAACCCTGCCCGTCCACCAGTTGGGGCACGGGCGCGCCGGTGGCGGGGTCGGGCACGGAGACGATCAGGGGCGAGGCGTTCAGGGTGTCCACGATGTCGAAGGCGCGGCGCTGAAGGTCGGGGAAGGCCGTGGCACAGGCGCGGTCGCGGGCGCAGCCGGTGAACACCTGATTGAAGGCGCGCTCGGCGTTGGCGGCGGCCTCCTCCCACCACCCGGCCTGGGGTGGCAGGGGCGAACTGAGCACGGCGCTGCGCACGCCGCCCGGATAGTCGCGCAGCACGGTCAGGGCCAGCCGCGTGCCGTAGGAGTGCCCATACAGGTTCCACTCGAAGATGCCCAGCGCCACGCGCAGGTCCTTCACATCGGCGGCGCTTTGGGCGGTGTTGTAGGCAGACAGGTTCGCGCCCTCAGCCAGCAGCCGGTCGCGGCACTGCTCCGCCGTCGCCGTCTGCCGCTCGATCCATTCGTCCGGGTCGGGCGTCTGGGTGCGGGTGGCGGCGAAGAGGGCGTCAAACTCCCAGCAGTCCAGGTTCGGCTCGCTGTAGCCAGTGCCGCGCTGATCCAGCAGGATGATGTCGCGGTTGCCGCGCAGGGTGGCGGCGCGCTCCATCCAATAGCCGATGAAGTCGAGGGCGCTGGAGCCGGGTCCGCCGCTGAGATACAGCACCGGATCGCGGATGGGGTTGGGGTTGGGGCTGCGCAGGATGGCGACGGCCAGCCGAATGGTGCGGGCCGAAACGGCGGTGCGGTCCTCCGGCACGGTCAGGTAGCCGCAGTCCACGCGCTCGTGGGTGGGGATGACGCTCTCGGGGTAGGGGCACGGCGCGGGGTCGAAGCGCGCGATCCCGGCCTGAGGCGGCGGCGCGGCAGCAGAGGGCTGTGGGGCGGCGGCAGACCAGACCGCCAACGCCACTGCACCCGCGAGGAGCCCCAGCCGCAGGTTCATGCTGGCGCGGGCCGCCGCCGCACGCCTTGGGCGAGGAGCAGGATGACGGCCAGCACGAAACCCAGCCCAAACCCGAGCACCGGCGAACCCAACAGCACCAGCAGCGAGAGGTAGCCGGCGCTCTCGTGGTACCACACCCACACCGTGCCGTCCGGCAGCAGGGCGTAGCGCGCCTCCACCGCCAGCTCCGCGTAGAAGCGCGAGACGTACAGCACATCCACCGGCGTCTCCGGGGGCGGGGGCGGGTCGCCGCTGATGACCGAATGCTCGTAGTCGGCGCGGGAGTCCACCGTGTACGGCGGCGCAGCCGGGGTCCAACAGGCCTCGCGCGCCTGAGAGGTGGGCGGACAGCTATAGACGTTCCCGTCCGCTGCGGCGGCGTAGATGACGGTAGTGTCGCCGGCATACAGGGCCATGGCCGGCGCGGGCGGGCTGCCCAGCGAGCGCCAGCGGCTGAAGGTGCCTTCGCGGTACGCCAGCAGGTAGGCCACGCCGCCGCTCAGCCCCACGCAGGGCGAAAGCACCAGGATGGCGACCACAGCCACAGCCAGCCAGGTTTTAGAGCCGGGGGCGCGCGAGGAGGCGGTCATGGGGCAATTCTAGCATGCGGGTTGGGGATGGTCTTGTTGCCGCGCGTGATTCCCTGATATAATGATGCCACGCGCGGGCAGTTAGCTCAGTTGGTTAGAGCACTGCTTTGACATAGCAGAGGTCACAGGTTCGAGCCCTGTACTGCCCACCAGATAGACCGCCCGTGTGCGGTCTGTTCGTTTAACCGACCCGGCTGCGCATGTAAGTCCACGCCAATCCCAGGATGCGCTGCTGCAGGCGCGTGTCGTGACACGTAATCGTACACACCCCGTGATAGTCCTCCGTTATGATCGCTGGCGGGGAGCGCCCATCAAACTGGCTCTTGATAAATCGATCTCTGTCGCAGGCCAGTTGTGAACACCACCACTCGCGGTGGACTGACTCGGCCGGCCGGGCCGCCGCGACGAGATTAAGCCGGTGTCATTTTACGGGGTAACATAGCCACCGGTTCTCAGCAGTACCGTGCCACCC
>CAZCEC010000011.1:0-56980 GCA_964497615.1 uncultured Anaerolineales bacterium
TGGCGCAGGACGCCCAGGCGGCGCTCGTAGTCGGATGATGAAGCGGCGGGCAGGCGGTCGTTGTAGCGCGCGTCGCCGACCTGGGTGGCGAAGAGGGGGTCTTCGCGGAGCCGGAACTCCCACTCATCCGACACGAGCTGATGGAAGGCAGCCACGACGGGTGTGCCGTTCTTGGCGGTGGGCGGACGGATGGCTGTGGAGCTACTCATTGCCGATCGTGTAGAAGGGATACACAAGGGAGCGCTCGTCCTCGGTACCCTTGATCTTGTAGCGGATGTGGATGAGGAGCTTGCCGACGGCGCGCATGGAGGCGTCGGTCTGGACGTCCACGTCTACCAGGTCCACGCGTGGCTCCCACCAGCCAATGGCTTCTTCGACATAGCGCTGGACGAGGCCGAGGGTGTGGGCGTTGATGGGGGCGAAGGCCAGGTCGTGGATCTTGCAGCCGAAGTCGGGGCGCATGACGCGCTGGCCGGGGCCGGTGCCGAGAATGACGTTCATGGACTGCTCAAGCTCGGAGACGTCGCCGGACAGGGCGATGCCGCCGCGACCGTCGGTGCGGGGCGGGAAGGACCAGCCGCGGCCAACCAGGGGGTTATTCATGGCTATCCACCGATAAAGACAGTGCCGACGGCCATGACGGTGCCGACGGGCATGTCGGCCGGGTCGTTGCAGGTGTTGGCGGTGTCACCGTTGCGGGCGGCCTGCTTGCCGTTGATCTTGACGGTCATGCTGCCCATCATGATCTGGCCGCGGTTGGAGGGCGGTATTTGAAAGGGGCCGCCGCCCAGCGGGATGTGGGGTGGGGTGTTGGTGGCGGTGGAGCCGACCACCGCTGCGGCCATGCCCATGATCTTGACATCCGGACTGAGGCTGCCGTCGAGGATGCCGGTGAAGGGGTGGGGAATGGGCGTGGGCACGGGGCCGCCGGGCGAGGGCACCATGATGATGTGGGTGTCGGTAGCCATGACTTGGTCCCCTTGCTTAGCGGCGGGCTGTCCCATCTAGCGTCTCCTAGTTAAGGTCAATGGTCGCGCCCTTGACCTTGACCTGGCCGCTGGCCTCGATCTCCATGTTGGCGGCGGCCTTGAGGGTCATATTGGCGTTGGTCTCGACTTTGATATCCTGCTGGGCTTCAATCTCCAACTTGCCCCTGGTGGTGAGCTTGACATCGCCCTCGATCTCGATGGTGAGCTTGTTGTCCTTGGAGTCGATGACGATCTTGTTCTTGCCGGTCTTGTCAATGATCTGAATGCCGGGAGCGTCGTCGGAGTCGTCCATCAGGATGAGGTGGCCGGCGCGGGACTTCCAGATGCGCTGGACGACTTCGCCGGAGCCGTTGACGGCCTTGTCGTTGGGCAGGGGGGGCTTGTCCTGGCCGTTCCACAGGCTGCCGATGACGAACGGGTGGTTGACGTCGCCATGCTCGAACATGACCAGGACTTCGTCGTCCACCTCGGGCAGGGCCATGAAGCCGCGATCCTTGCCGGCCATGGGCATGGCGACGCGCGCCCAATGGCTCTCTTCGTCGGCGGAGAGCCAGGGGAACTTGACTTTGACACGGAAGTTGCCCTCCGGGTCCTGGTTGTTGGTGACGATGCCGACGACGATGCCCTCCGGCCCGCCGTTGCCATTGGTGCCGGGGTTGGTGCCCGCGCCGCCGCCGAGCAGGTCGCTGAAGGTATCGGGGCTGCGGCCGCTGATGGAGAACTCGGTGAGGTAGCCGTCGTCGGAGTCGTACGTGTGGCGGGTGTGGGTGACGAAGTACTCGCCGCTGAACTTGTCGCCGAGGGCCTTGAGCTTGACCTTGCAGCCGGCGGTGAGCTTGGGATCGCCGGAGGCCACTCCCTCGGCCTGCAGGTTGCCGCTGGTAAGCTCCTCGAAGATGGACTTGGCAAGCTGGTCGGCTTCGGCCTGGGAGCGGACGGGGTGCTGCGTGACCATGAGCACGCCGGCTTCGCCAAAGGCCTTCTCAACTACTTTGCTGCCCAGTTCCATGCCCACCTGGGCGATGGCGGCCGAGTCGCCGGTGGCGAGCGCGCCAATGGCGGAGGCGGCGTCGGCGCCCAGGTATTCAGAGGCGGCCTCCAGCCCCTTCTGCATGCCAGCCTCGGCCAGGGCGGCGGCGGGGCCGCGGGCTTCTTCAGGCAACGCACCCAGGGCCTCGCTCTTGGCCTTGGAGACCGCGCCGCCAGCCTTCTCGGCGGCATAGCCCATCGCTTCCTGCGCCAGGCTGTTGAGCTTGCTGGAGGCCGCGCCAGCGGCCTCGCTGGCCGCGGCACCGGCCGCGCTGGAGGCGGCCCCGCCCAATGCGCCCAGCGGACCGCCGCCATTGCCGCCGGGCAGGCTGGGCAGGCTGCTGCCGGCGCGTCCGATGATGTCGCGCTTATTGACGGGGTCCCAGCCCTTGACGACGACTTCCTTGAACTGGGAGGCGGTAGTCATGCGCGGCTGAAACTGGCGCAGGCTGGTGCCGTATTCCAACTCGACGGTCTCGCTGGGGATGCTGCCGGGCTTCTTGAAGAGCAGGGTGCGGTCGTCCACCAGGAAGCTGAAGCCCAGGCGGCGGGCGCGCTCCATGATGAATTCGAAGTCGGACTGGTTGCTCTGGAGGATGTATTCGTGGACCTCGGTGGTGCCGTCCACGTCGGGCTTGAGGCCATACTCGCGGGTGATCTTGGTGACGATGTCGCTGTCGGTCATCTGCAAGAAGGTGCGGGTCTTCTTGCCGCGATGGAGGCGGTGGGCGCGGTCGTAGCCGCGGCAGACGACGAGCGGGGCACTGCCGTAGGGGTACTCCGGCTCGACGGAGGTGATCTCGCCGATGAGCAGGCGCTTGGGCTGCTGGCTGTTCTCGCCGGCGGCCTTGGCCAGGATCTCGACCTCCTGGCCGATTTTGAGCAGGTCGGAGTCGGCCCAGGTGAGGCGCGGGTCGCGCACCTGGAGGGTGAACATGTCGGGGATGTGGAGACTGTCGTCCACTTCGACGTTGGCCAGGTCCTGCATCAACTCTTCGGGCGCGTCGGCGCCGCCGAGTTTGAGGTAGAAGTGGGCGAGGAGGTTGCTTTCGGGCATTGGCTTAGGGCAATGGCGGCAGGCTGATTACGGTGCCTGGGCGGAGCTTGGCGGGGTTGTCGATGCCGTTGACTTCGGCGATGTAGCGCCAGTGGCTGGCCTGACCGTATTCCTGGGCGGCGATCCAGTCGAGGGTGTCGCCTTCCTTGATGGTGTAGGTGCGGTGGCCGGGCACGCCGCCGGAAGTGGGGTTCTGCTTGGGATACAGGCCCTCGTCCTCGACCTGCTTGAAGGTGACATCGAGGGTGGCGCGGACGGGGGTGCCGTCGGGCAGGAACATGGTGAATTTCTGGGCGATGCTGGCTACCACGGCCTTGAAGGACCACATGGTGCCCCAGCGAAACTCGCATTTGGGGGGCTGACCTTTCTTGGTCTTGGGGTCCTTCTTCTGCGGGTTGACCATCGCCAGGTTCCAGAGGGCGTTGGTGTACTTCTTGCGCACGTCGTCGCCTGACTCGTAGGTGTCGAACAACAACTGCACCTTGAGGTCGGTGGGGTTGCCGCCGTTGAACTCCAGGGGCGGGACGTTGGCGCCCTTCTTCTTGGGCACCTGCCAATTGTTGCTCTTCGTGAACGAGTACTCGGTGGGGTTGAACATGACCTCAACCGATTCTTCGGTGTCCAGATTGGTGATGGTGGCTTTGACGAGTTCACCGGTGAGCATGGTGGCACCTAATCATCATGCCAAGCCTCGGGCGCGTTCGCGCTCGACCTTGAGCTTTTGTTGGACTTGCTTCCAGACGTGGTCGGTGAGTTTCTCCAGGCTGGGCAAGGGCGGCGCGGCGGGCGTCTCCGGCAGGGAGGGGGCCATCGAAGTAATGGTGCCAAGCGCCTCCTGCCCGGCCGCTGCGGCGCCGCCCAATGCCTGCCCGATGCCGCCCAGGCCCTCCGCCAAGGGCATCTCCGGCAACTGAAGGCCGCCAAGGGATGGCAGTTCAGGCATTTCCGGCAGTCCGCCGGGCAGCAGGCCGCCCACGCCGCCCTGCACGGCGGGCAGCACGTCCGTGAGGCCGCCCGGAAGGTTCTGGGTCAGGCTGCCGAGAGAAGGGAGGCCGCCGCCGAGATTGCCCAGGCCGCCGATGGCGCTCTGCACGGCAGGGAGCGCGTTCTGCGCGCCAGGAATCATCCCGCCCACATCGCCCAGGCTCATGGGCAAGTTGCCCAGGCTGGGGAGGCCGGATGGCAGGGAGGGCAGCATGCCGCCGAGCCCCGACAACGAAGGCAGGTTCTGAGCCAGGCCGCCGAGGTCGGGCAGGGAGGTGGGCAGGCTGCCCAGGTTGGCGAGCATGCCGCCGGGGTTGGGAAGCTGATCGGTGAGGCCGTGGGCGCGCTCCGTGAGGCTATCGAGTGAAGGCAATTCTTCCGGCAAGCTTTCCGGTATAGAGGGCAATTGCGGTACCGCCTGGCGAGCCAGGCCGCCCAGGCTGCCCAGGCCAAAGCGCTGGACGGGTTCGGGCTCATCAACAGCCGCGCCCACGCCAAGAGGCCGCTCCTCCGCAGCGGGCGCGCGGCTGCGCGCCAGGGTAGCCGCGGATACGGAGGCTGGCTCAACCAGGGGCTCGGTGTCCACGCTGGGCAGTGTGCCAACCAACGCGCGCTGGACGGGCTGGGCGGCGCGGGACGCAGGCTCGGCCAGGGGGGTCTCAAGCGCGGCGGCGGCCAGCCGGTCGGCCTGACGTTCGAGCGGGTCGCTGGCGGGGCGGAGGGCATCGGCGTCGCCCGGCACACCGTACTGCTGCTGAACCACATGTGCCAATTCGTGGCCGATGAGACCCAAGCCCTGAGGACTGTCTGGCCGGAAGGTGCTCTGGGAGAAGAACAGGTCGGCGCCGCTGGCGAAGGCGATGGCGTTGAGGCTTTGGGCCGTGGTGTGGGCCGCCTGCCCGGTGTGGATGCGCACATCGGCCAGAGTTTGACCGTAGGACTGCTCGAAGCGCTGACGGACCTCAGGGGCGAGGGGCGCACCCTGGCCGCGCTGGCTTTCAATGGCTGCGCGCTGTTCGGGGGAAACGCGTTCGCCGCCAACCGCTGGCGGCTCTGCCAACTCGCGCATACCGGCCGCGGCGCCCGGCTCGAGGGTGCGCAGCACAGGCGGGCCTTCTGGGAAGGGGAGGACGTTGCCGGCCAAAGTGCTCTCGACCGGCAGTACCTGGGTCATGGGCCAATGCGGGGCATCAGGCGCTGGTGCTGGCGGCGAGACAAGCGGTGCAACAGGCGGCGTGGGACTTGCCGCTTCCGGCGGGGCAGGAGCGGCGCGCTCGGTGATGACGCGGACGACCTCACGCGTGGGACCGGCGGGCGTGAGCACGGGCGCCTCGCCCGAGATGGACGGAAGCTGGCCGGGCAAGGCGCCAAGCGGCGGCAGGACATCGGTGAGCGGCGCGCCTGGCGCGAGCTGCTCGGGGAAGGCCGGCGCGCCAGTGCCGGACGCCGGGCCGCCAAAGCTGGCCAGGGCCGGAAGCTGCGCGGCAAAATCGCCGGTCTGCGCCAAGCCGGTTTCCAACAGGCGCTGCACCGGCGGTGCAGGCAGGTTCTGCATGAACTTCTCGACGGCCGGGAGGGTTTGGGCCATGGCGGGCAGGCCGCCCTGCCGGCCCAGCGTGGGCGGCGTGCTGAGCTGCGGCACGCGGGCCAGCAGCTCGCCGCCCCATTCAAAAGTCTCGCTGCCGAATTCGGGCGTGCCGGGGCGGGGCAGTGGGCCAGGCTGGGCCGAGGCGGCGCGCAGGACGGGCTCGGGGGGCGGGTGCGCCAGGGACGCAGCCACAGCGCGAGCGACTGTCTGGGGCGCGCGCGGTTCCGGCTCCGAGCCAGGTGTATGGGGCGCAGGCAGCGCTTCAGGGGCGCTGCCTGCCGGGGAGGCAGCCTTGCGCCACGGCCAGCGAAAGGGCCACTTGAACTTAAACGGCACGCACGTTACTCCACTTCAAACCCATGATGCGCGATTTCGAGAGTCTCGATGGCAACGGCCGGGGCGGTGGCGGTGAAGGCCGGCCCGATCCACTTGCAGGGGTAGGCCTCGCGCAGGTTCCAGCGCCGGACTTCCTCTTGGACGCTGTTATAGAGCACCACCGAAACGTCCTTGCGCTCGACTTTGCCGCGGGTCACATCGAGATACCACTCCCATAGGGCGGCGGAGTCGGTGACGCCCCACTTGAGGGTGAGATTGC
Organism: uncultured Anaerolineales bacterium; assembly: GCA_964497615.1. Classification (GTDB taxonomy): domain Bacteria; phylum Chloroflexota; class Anaerolineae; order Anaerolineales; family UBA6663; genus CAZCEC01. The sequence continues at coordinate 6,243 of CAZCEC010000011.1, forward strand.
CGTACTTGGTGCGGCCCGCCAGCTTGTGGACGAAGGCGTTATTGCCGCCCTCGGCATACTCGGTGACCTCGGTTTCGGCCTGGAGGCCTGCGACCTCGGTGAAGCCGCCGTGATCCACGCCGTCGATCTCGACAAAGAAGTGGGACCCGAGGTACGGGTCAGTACGCGATCCGGTGGCTGGCATATCAACGCCTCTTGACGGACTCGTTCAGCTTCCGATTGATGGCCGCAATCTGCTCTACCCAGCGGTGGCGCTCGAAGTGATCCATTTCGAGCACGAATTCCGGCGGCCAGTGAAAATGATAGGCAATGTAGGCTACCTCCTCGTAGAGGGTGTCTAAGGGGTAGCCGGCAACCCCCCCAGGTGGCCAAAGTCCACTTCAAACTGGGTGGAGCACTGCGGACACTGCACCGGGACGTGGCTGTCGCCCGCCTCGTTGATCTGGCGGTAGAAACGCTGCAAGAAAGCCAGGTCGCTGGAGAAGAGACCCTCGACGTGCTTGGGGGTGACCTCGCTGATCTGCCCCAGACGGGTGATGACGCGGGAGAGCAGAATGATGACCAGGTAGGCCTGGTTGGACTTGACGCGCGGGTCGCGCAAGGGCGCGATCTCGTCCAGGGCCGTGGCCAAGCGCATGGTGCCGGTCTTGTGCAAGTTGCCGTCGGAGTCCACGTAGCCGCGAGGCAGGGTGAACTCGAACTCGGTCTTTAGGACATTCATGTTAGGAACGTGACGCGTGAAACGTGAAACGTGAGCGGCGGCGGACGGCCACCCTCACGTTTCACGCGTCACGATTCACGGCCGGCGCCCTACTGGACGCGCTCCAGGCCCTCGTGGGCGATGGTGAGGGCCTCGACGGCGACTTCGTTGCCGTCGGCCTTGGCCTGCGGGCCGGAGATTTTGCTCGGCCAGCCGTCCACGAAGTTCCAGCGCGCGATCTCGGTGTTGGCCTGGTTGTAGAGCACGATGGAGCCGTTCTTGCGGGCCTCATCCACCTTGCCCTGCTCGACCAGCTTGCGCCACTCCCACAACTCCATCAGGTCGGTGATGCCGCGCTTCAGCTCGATGTTGGACCACTTGAGCGCCCCAGGCTGCTTGCGGTAGATGGTCTGGCCGTCCTTGCCGGCCTCTTTGTACTCGATGATCTCATTTTCCGAGTCGAGGCCGGTGCACTCGCGGAACTGAGCTTGCGAGATGCCGTCGATCTCGACATGGAAGTGATACCCGACAAGGGGATCGCTGCGACCGCCGGTTGGCATGTGAACCTCCTAAGTAACTGGTTAACTGGTCTATGGAGCGACTAGGCCTACGCCGCGGCTTCTTCGACGCCGCCGCCGCCGCTGTACTGGCTGATCCGGAAGATGACGAACTCGGCCGGCTTGACGGGCGCGATGCCGATCTCGACGATGAGCTGCCCCACGTCGCGGGTCTCGGGCGGGTTGTTCTCCGCGTCGCACTTGACGTAGAAGGCTTCCTCGGGTGTGAGGCCGAAGAGGGCGCCGTCGCGCCAGACCCGGGTGAGGAACCCCACGATGGTGCGCTTGACGCGCTGCCACAGCGCCATGTCGTTGGGCTCGAAGACCACCCACTGGGTGCCGAGCATGATTGACTCTTCGACGAAGTTGAACAGGCGCCGGACGTTGATGTAGCGCCAGGCGGGGTCGCTGGACAGGGTGCGCGCGCCCCAGACGCGGATGCCGCGGCCAGGGAAGGCGCGGATGCAGTTGACGCCGACCGGGTTGAGGCTGTCCTGCTCCGACTTGGTGATGTTGTTCTGCAGGCCGAGCACGCCGCGGATGACCTCGTTGGCCGGGGCCTTGTGGACACCGCGCTCGGTGTCGCTGCGGGCCCAGATGCCGGCCATGTGGCCCGAGGGCGGGATGAACATGCTGGTGCTGTTCGCGCCAGGGGTGGGGTTGGCGACCTGGATCCAGGGGTAGTACAGGACGGCGTACTTGGAGTCGTAACCGGCCTCGGTCATGCGCCAGTCTTTGACCTGCTGGGCGTTGAGGTCGGGCAGGGGGTCGAGGATGGCGACGCGATCCTTCATGTTCTCGCAGTGGGCAATCATGGCCAACTGGACGGCCTTGACGCCCTCGCGGTTGATAGCGCCGGCCTGGTGGGCGCCCAACAGGTCGGGGCAGGCAATCATGGTGATGTCGTCAATCGCCTCAAAGCCGCCGAGGCCGCTGCGGTCGGCCACATTGCCCTGGTAGATGTCCGGGGTCTGCTTGCTGACGGTGATGGCCTGGGTCTCGGCGGGGCGGAGGGCGTAGGTGCCGGGGGCCGGGGCGCGCTCGGCCAGCGCGGCGCCCGCCACCTTGACCTCTTCCAGGGTCACGAGCTTGGAGGCCTTGTTGACCGTCTCGACGGCATTCTGCGCGCCGCGGGCGGTGGATAGGCTCAGGCCCTCGTACTTTTCTTCCGTGGCGCCACGGCGGACGGTGAGGTTGAACTTGTCGTCGCCGGCATCGGCGATTTCGACAGCGATGCCCTCGCCGCCCGCGCCGCTTTCCTTGGCCAGGGCGCGCAGGGTGGTTGGCGCACCGGCGGCCTTGGCAGGCAGGGCGGCGCTGGCGCCCGCGGGCGCTTCCTCGCCGCCGGAGGGCAGGCGCAGGACGTAGCACGAGCCGCCGCCATTGTTGAAGTAGCCATACACGGCATGGGCCAGGTAGGCGCCCGGCACGAATCCACCGAACAAACCAGTGAATTGGGTCCAGTTGGCGATGAAGGTGGGCTTGTTGACCGGCCCCATGGCGGCGAAACCAACAAAGCCGGCCACCGCGGTGCCGACACCCTCGATGGGCTTGGAGCCCTTATCGACTTCCTCGACGTATACCCCCGGTGACAGATATTGAGGTGACATGCACAACTCCTTTGCTGTGTTTGATCTGAGCGCAAACGGGTGATGGATGCAGGGTCAGTGGGTCAAGTGGTCAATTCGTCAATTGGTCCATCGGTCAATTGGCAACTGTGGCGCGCCAGGGCCGGAGCCGCGGGGGCGAACTGATCAGTTGACCAACTGACAAATTGACGCGTTGACTGTTTTGGGGCAGGCCTCCTTTCGTCAGACCTCAATATCGTAGCCGGGCGAAGGCACGACCACTTTGTGTTCTTTCGCCTTGCCGTCCGGCGGTTCCACGCGCCACTTGTAGCTGCCGGGTGGCAGGTTGGGCAGGCGGAACTTGCCTTCGGCGTCGCTGACAGCGGAGTGTCTCGTGCCGACGACCTGCACCTGGACGTCCGCCACCCCGGCCTGAGGATCGCCCTTGCGGTGGATCAGACCGCCCACTTCCACGAGCACCGCGTCCACGGGCTGGCCGATGGGGCTGATGCGCATTTCGGCGGTGCGCACCAGCGGCCCCACGTCGGGCTTGAAAACTTCCAGCGGCACGGTCCACACCCAGTTTAGGCCGGCATGCAGATCGTTGCCAACGCCGCCGAGCACTTCGCTGGCGCGGCTGGCTTCTTCCGGCTTGGGCACTCGCGCCAGAATGGGGTAGCTGGTGCTTTTCAGGTCGCCCTGGAGATAGTCTACGCCAATTTTGTCCTGGCGATACATGGAGGCCAGGACGCGGGCCAGGATACGGTGCTCGTCGTCCGACTCGGTGGTCCAGGCGCTGAGCAGATAGTACAGATCGATGCGGCGCGGGGGGCGCTGGCGGACGGCCCGGCCCTGATCGTCGCGGGTGATGACGTCCACGTCATCTTTTAGGTCGGCCCGCTCGCGGACGTCGTACAGGAACGCATTGAGCGTGGGCCGGGTGAGGCGGCTGGACCAATCGCGGGTGGGGCGGTCGAACGAAATATCCACCTCGCTGCGCTTGACGGGCACGTCGGCGGTGAGCACGGCCCGCAGGGTTTCGTCAACGTCTTGAAACATGACCCTCTTATGGTTGGTTCTCGGCCGGCGGCGCGGCCGACTTGTCTTTGTCGCCGCCTGGCGTCTCCGATGCGGCTTCCGCGGCGGCATCGTCAATGTCCAGGCCGCGGATGACGCCCGTGATTAGGTGTGAGCCGGCATCCGCGATGACCAGCAGTTTGCCCTGGATGAGCAGGTAGGACTGTGTACCCGCGTAGTTGGCCGAGAGTTTAGCCAAACCCGCCTCTTTAGTCAAAGCGCCGTGGGCGTCATAAAGTACCTGCCGGAAGTCGCCGATGGCGGCTTGCAGCTCGCGCTTGAGAGCCTCGCCTTCGCCCTTGAGCTCCAGGCGCGCCTGCATGCTCATGACCTTGACCGACGGATCCTGGGCTGCCTTTTCGCCGAGCTTGACCAGCGAGGCAGGGTCGGCGCGGGCCTGCAACAGCCAGGTATGGAACTTGTCGGCGATGGCGTCGAAGCGCGCCTGGCTGGGGATCTTGGCGGCGACGGACAGGCCATCCTTGCCGAACTCGGCCGAGAAGCGGCTGCCGTATTTCCCCACGGCCTTGAGGGTGCCGGCCAATTCGTCGGCGGTGGCGGCGGCGGTGAGGCCCTGCGCGGAATGGAACAACTTGAGGGCGTTGTCGAGCATGGCGGTCAGGCGCTGGGGGATAGCCATGCCGGGCGCGCCACCGCCGGGCGCAAACTCGCCGATCTTCTCGCGCTCGGTGACTTCGCGGCGAACGCCGCCGCCGGTGAAGTAGCCGCCGCCCTCGGAGTGGTTGATCTTGGCCTGCTTGTCGGCAATCTCTTCGATGATGTTGGCCTGGCGTCCGACGTCCTTGGTGTCGATCAGCTCGCGCTGTAGCTTGTCAATGTCGCGCTCGAAGGCGCTGATCTCGGCTTTACCGATGGGTTCGACCTGGACGACGGGCACCTTGGCCTGATCCATCATCTCCTTGACAGACTTGGCGGTGGCATCGTCGCCGTGCTTCACGGCATCCTGATACATCAGGTTGAGCATCATGGTTTGCTCTTTGCGGGCCTGGGAGGCGGCGATCTTGGCGCGGGCCTCCGGGGGGAGTTGGTCGAGCAGGTGCATGCGGCGCGGGTCGGTAAAGAAGTCGGCGTAGAGCACGGAGTGGAGCTTGCCCGGCTCCACACCCACCCGGCCGGCCATGAAGGAGCGGGCCTGCTCGCGGTGCTCGGCAGACAGGCTGCCGAGGGAGGACATGTCCAGGTCGCTGCCAAAGCTGCCCTGAGAGCCAGTGCGCTTGATGTTTTCCAGCTCGCCGGGGTCAAGGTCGAGGGAGTTGATGTAGGCCTGCAGATCTTGCCACAGGGCGGAGCGCCAGGCGTTGAGGCGCTGGCCGGCGGCCGACTCGTTGCCGAGCAGCAGCGAGAGTTTCTGCCAGCCGCCGCACTGCTGGATAACATCCACTGGACCCATCGAGTCGATGGCCAGGCTGACGAGTTGATCGGCTTCGTCGCGGGTGATGCGCTTCTCGGCCAGGTCGAGGGCGAGGGTGGAGAGCTTGCCCTTGACCTCCTTGGCGCCCTCCTTGGAGAGGGCGAGGAAAGCCTTGATGCGGGCATAGGCGGGCGAGTCGGCCGGGATGACGTAGAGCAGTTCCTCGGCGCTCTTGCCGCTTTTGGCCATCGCCCCGGACACGCCCAACTCGTCAATCGCCTGCTCGGCCAGCTTCTCGCTTTCGGCGCGCGGCAGGCGGTCGAGCTCCTTGAGGCCGCCGTAGGCCCGCCCGGCGGCGCCGACGCCTTCCAGCAGGTCTTTGGGCCGGATGAGCTTGGTGCGCACCGTCTTGCCGGCGCCGTACAGGTCGAGGAAGGCGGCGGCGGTGTTGATGACGGCTTCGATCAGGGCGGCGCCAACCTGTTCCTTGTAGATGATGTCGGTGCCGCTCTTGACGGCGGTGTCGGCGGCGGTGTTGAGATCGGCGAACTTCTCCCAGCTCATGGCGGCGGGCGCGGCGCTGGCCGACACGCCGATCAGCAGGGGGATGAGGGTAGCCAGTCCGCCAGAGGCGAATTCGGCCACGATGAAGGCCACAAAGGCCACGCCGCCGAGCAGGTCGTTGAGCAGTTCCTGGTTTGCCTTGTAGTCGGCGATGATCTGCTTGTCGATCATTGCGTTGGGGAAGGGCTTGGACCAGTCGATGCCGGAGGCGCCGGGGCCGCCCTTGACCTGGGCATGGATCGGGAGCAGGTCGCGGAAGTCGAGGTCGTCCTCGGAAATGGCTTGGGCGGTCTCGTAAATGTTCTCGGCGACTTCGAGCAGCGATTCCTGGAGCTGATTGCGGCCCTCTTCGGGCGAGGCCTTGGGGAAATCCTGGAGCTTGCCGGTGACCATCAGACCGTAGAGGGCGGGGTGGTCGTCGGTCATCTTGGCGATGGCCGCGCCGAGCTTGTCCCATTGGTCCTTGACGGCGCTCCAGTGGGCCATCTTGACGCCGGGATGATCTTCAAAGGGTACGTCTGGGCCGCGGGTGGGGTCGAAGAAGTAGAAATCGCTGGTGTCTTCCTCGCCCTCGTCCGGCTGACCATACTGCTCCGCGCGCATATGTTGCCACCCGACCGGAATCTTGCGCAAGTCCTGCTGCTGTTTCTGGGCCTCCAGCAGTAGGCGGGCAAATTCCTGCTCTTCCTCGACTTTGGCGTCGGCGGCGGCCGAGGTGGTGGGACCGGTGCTGCCCGGCTCGTAACCTTCGGGCGCGGCGAACTTCTCCGCTTCGGCAGCCAGGTAGTTGCGGTTGCTGTTCAGATGGCCGATGGCGAGGCCTTTGACGTCACTCTTGAACTTTCCCTCAAGGCCGCCCACTTCGGCGATGTACGTCACGTCGGCGCCGGCCTCCAGGCAGCGCACGAAGAGCGCGGCCCAGTTCGCGTCGAGGTTGAGAATGCCGGGGCCGAAGCTGGACCAGATGCGCTGGAGCGCGTTCTCGTCGAAGGGGCCGGTCCAGCCTTCGAGCAGGATGTTGATCATGGCCTGCTTTTGGGCGCCGGTGGCGCGCGAGAAGTCGTGGATGTCCTTGATCATGCCCTTGTCGCGGGCATCAATGGCGGCCTGGATTTCTTCCGGCGTGCCGGGCGGGGGTTTCTTGCCGGGGAGGGCGGTATCGGAGATGGGAAGGCGCTGCACCATCATCTGCACCGGCTCGCCCGCCACGCTCATGGCGATGGCCTCTTCATCCTCGCCCAGACCAATGGGCATTTCATCGGTGGCGGACTCTTTCTTGTCCTCGCAGTCGAGGTCCACGATGATGACAAAGGGCGGCTTGTCGAGCGCGTCGCTGGCGTCCTGGGCTTCCTTTTTGCGGCGGGCGCCTTCCTCGTCGGCGGCGACCTTGGCGGCGGCGGTGAGGGCCGCCAGCGCCTGGGCTTTGGGTACCCCCTTGGCCTCGATCTCCTTCTCAAAGGTGCCGTCATACTTCTTCATGGCGGCGACGTGCTGGTCCTCGTGCGGAGAGAGCTTCTTGTCGATGGCTTCCTTGACGCGCTCCTTCTGGCAGGCGGTGAGGTTGCCGGGCACGGTGGGCAGGGTGACCTTGGTCTCGACCTTGTAGGTGGCGACGACCTTGCCCTTGATATCCACTTTGTCCTCGCCGGGCTTGGCGTCTGGTGAGGGGGTGATGACCTCATCTTTGGTGACGAAGTTGGGCGCCTTGTAGTCCGCCTGGGTGACGCCCTCCTCGTCAATGGTGATGGTTTCAGTTTCCTCGTCGTCGTCGAGCGGCTTGGGCAGGCCATCGAATTCGCCTTCGGGCTGGCGCTGCAGAGGCGCAGCGGCGGCGCGCGGGGCAGGGGGCGGCACGGCGAGCGCAGGCTGGGCCGGAGGGCCGTCGGATTTGAGGCGGGCGGCGGCGGCCTCGGCAGCCTGTTCGAAGGGGTCGCTGGGGTCGCTGACGGCAATGCCGCCGGGGGCGGGTGTGCCGGCGACGGGGCCGGCCGCTTGTTGAATGACGTGTGCGGCTTCGTGGGCAATCAGTTCGCGGCCATCCTGGCTGTCGGGGTCGTAGGCGCCGGGGCTGAAGAAGATGTCCTTGCCGGTGGTAAAGGCGACAGCCTCCACGGCGCGGGTCAGGTCCTGGGCCTCGGCGCCGGTGTGGACCCGCACGTCGCTAAGGTCGGCCCCGAGGCGGGTGCCGATCTGGCTGGCGGCCGGCTGGCTGAGGGGCCGGCCCTTGCCCGATTCATCAGCGATGCGCTCGGCAAGGTCGGGCTGAGTGCCAGGGGGAGCAGGCTGCTCGGGGGCGGGCTTGGGCGGGCCGGGAGGTTTCGCCGCGGGCTTCTCGGACGGCTTGTCTGTTGTGTGGGCGGCGCCGGGCGGCTGGGGCTCGCCCGAACGCTGAGACGGGCTAGGCCGGACATTCGGCGCGGCGGCTGGCTTCGCCTGGTCGTCGCGCTGGGCCGGCTCCGGGCGCAGGCTTTTTAGCAGACGCTGGACGTAAAGGTTGCCGCGCTGCGACTGCCAGCGGGAAAGGAGAGCCTGGCGGACGGGCCGATCCACACGGCCCAGGCGCTCGGCTTGCCGCTCGGGCGCGGCGGCCGGGTCGTGGAGCCCAAGGGTCTCGTCGGGGACCGCGGCGGCGAGGGTCTCGGCAGGCGTGGCGATGGGCCGGGGCGGCTCGCGGACGATCGCGGCTGCGGGCGGCGCGAGGACGCGCGGCGCCGGCTTGGCGGCGGGCTTCTGCTCGGGGGCGGCCTGCTTGTCCTGTTTCTCGGGCATCCTAGTTCGCCGTCAAGCGGATCAGCCTTCGCTGCGCCGCTTGGCCGCTTCCTGGGCGCGCTCGGCGGCGGCGGCGCGCGAGCGGGCCTCGATCTGCGGGTCGATATCGAAGTCCTTCAACCAGTCGTGGGCATACATGCGGGCCTCAGTCAGGCTGCGCGCGGCCCAGCCGAAGAACTCGGTCTCCAGGGCGGTGCGCACCTTGAGGTACATGGCGGTTGTGTCAGGGTTGGAAATGCCGAGGCGATTGGTGATAAGGTCGTCAATTTCCAGCCGCATACCGCTTTCGGTCTGGTCCGCGAAGGCTTCGAGGCGCGCGCGCAGACCGGCATCGGTGGCGACGAGGCGGTTGAGCTCCTTGCCGACGGATTGCTGGCCGCGCTCGAAGACCGCGGCCTGGAAGTTGCTCATGTCCTTCATTAAGGTCTGCATCATCTTCTTGGCCGCCGATTTGAGGTCGCCAGAGCTCTTGCTGCTGGCCTTGGCGCTGACCGCCATGGAATGCGACTGGGCGGCCGAGGCGACGGTGCTGGCGAGGCTGAGAGCCTTGTTCATCTTGCTGCCGACCGCCTCTTCAGTGAAGGCGCCGCTGATCTTGCCGGCGGCGGTGCTGAACAAGGTGGATTGCAGGCCACTGAGGTCAGCGGCGGGCTCATCCATCGAGTCAAGGCGTTCCTGAGCGGAATCTTCGAAGTCGCGGATGGCATCCTGGACGGAGTCGTAGTGAGTGTTAAGGAAGCCGCGCGCGCGTGTGTCGATCAGAGTCATGGCCTGCTGGAGGGCGGAGGCGCGGCGCGAGTCCTCGAGAGTAAGGGGCCCCACCGGCATGAGCGGGGGCACCGGCGCCTCGTCTTCCTCGCCAAACTGCAAACCAAGGGCGCTGCGGGCCTGGGCATCCATGCGGGCACGTTCGCGGGCGGCCTCGCGGGCCGGCTTGAGGAGGTGCTCGGCGGCGCCGTACTGCCGGTAGCGCGGCTTGACTTCGGTCTGCAGCACGTACCACTCGGCAAACTTGACCTCCAGCGGCTCGCGAATCTTGAGGTAGGTGCCGCCCTTTTCGGGGTTGGGAACGCCAAGTTGGCCGTTGATGACCTTGTCCAGGGAGTCGGCATCGCCGGCCTCGAGCAGTCCGCGGGCAGTCTCGTCGGTGAAAGCGAGACTGACGAGCTCGGCGCCCAGGATACGCTCGCCCTCAGCGAAGGCGGCGGCCTGCGCATTGGTCATGCCGCGCGAGAAACCGCGCACGGTCTGGATGGCCTGTTCGCGGCGGTTTTCCTTCTGCACGGCTTCGGCCTCGGCGGCGAAGGTCTGGACAGCGGACTTGAGTGCCAGGCCAATGGTGATGGCGAGGGCCGAGGGCGGGAAGAGGATGCTGACGGCGGTGGCGGCGGTGTCGAAGAGCAGATGCGCCAGGGCATAGTCGCCAGGCTCTTCTTCCATCGACTCGATCTGGTTGAGGGCTGAGACGACGAAGTCGCGCACCGCATCCTGGACGGCGTTGTAGTTGGTATTCATGAAGCCGCGGGCGCGGGTCTCGGCCAGCTTGACGCTCTGCATGACGACCAGGTCGGTCTCAAGCTCGGGGTCAATGCCGATGGTCTCGAACTCGGGACCGGCAAGGACCGGGTTGACCTCCTGGTCCTCAAACTCATAAGCCTGCTCGACGGCCGCATCGACGCCGAGCGCGGCGCCAGCGCGCGCCTCGACGTCTGCGTCCACCCGCTCGCGCGCCGCCTTGCGGCCCGGCGCATAGACTGATTCGTGCAGGCCGAGGGTCACGGCCAACTCATTCGACTTGCGTTGTTCGTGCTCGGTGAGCCAGTCGGCAAATTCGATCTCAAGCTGGAGGCGGATGGGGCGATAGAGGGAGGTGGAGTCGGGCGAGGGGATGCCCAGTTGCTCAGTCACCACGGCCTCGGCGCTGGCCGTCTCCAGGAGGGCGCGTTCGTCGGCCGAGCCGGCGGCCAGCGCGAAAAGCTGGCCGCGCAGGGCCTCGCGGGCGCGCTTAAAGGCGGCGGCCTGGGCGCTGCCGGACTGCTGGCCGAAGCCGCGGACCAGTTCGGTCGCACGGTCCTTGGCAGCATCCCGTTCGTTGGTGACCTTGGTGGTCATGATTGTCTGCAGGGCGCTGCGGACGGGGGAGGACTCGGATATGACGCCGGTGATGACCTTGCCGATGCGGCCAATGGGAAACTTCGAACTGACAATCGTATTGACTGTGTCCACGAGGGACAGCAGGCTCCACAGGCCGCTGGGGGCGCCGTCCATGGCGGCGATCTGGTCGGTTGCGGACTCCTCAAAGTCCCGCAGGGCGTCCTGGATGTCGTTGTAGTGGGTGTCGAGGTAGCCGCGGGCGATGGTATCGGCAAGACCGATGGTGCGCAGGAGGACCTCGGCCGGGTCCGCGGGTTCGGGGGCGGCGGGGGTGGCTGCAGCCGCTGGGGCGGGCGCAGCGGGCTCCTCACCGGGCGCGTACCGGGCAATGCCAGCGGGAGCAGTGTCGAGGGGGGTAGGCTCGCCGCGCGCGGCCTGGGCCGCCTGGCGCTCGCTGGGGTGGCTGGCAGGGGAAATGCGCCGGGGATCGGTGCGATGGCCGGTCTGTTGCTGTTGGGCAACGTGCGCCAATTCATGCGCCAGCAACTCATCACCGGCTGAGGTGCCGGGCGCGTAGGCGCCCTCGGCAAAGGCGATGCGGTTGCCCGCGGTGAAGGCCCGCGCACCGAGGCGCTGGGCCTGATCGGCGGCCTCCGCATCCGTGTGAACCTGCACGTCTTCCAGGTCCGCCCCAAGACGCTGCTCCATGCCACGGCGAGTGCCGTCCGGGAGACGGTTGCCGCCCTGGCGCAGGAGAGTGCCGACGGCGGCGTTGCCGACGGCGCGCTGAAGGGCCAGCAGGGCCGCGGCCTCCGGTGGAAGATCGCCCATCTCCGCCGATTCGGGCGCGGGCCCGTTCTCAGCGGCGGCGTCGGGCTGGGAGCGCTTGAGGAACTGCTTGCCGGTCATGGGCGGGGCTTCACAGTTTGCCCTTGCTATCCATGGATGGAGCAGCCCCGCCGCGGCGCAGGGCTGCGTCATCTTCGGCTTCAGAGACGGCTGCCGCCACGGCCGCGGTTGTCTCTTCTTCGTCCAACTCCTGCAGGGCGCTCAGCCAGGTCACAAATTCCTCTTCCAGGGGCTTGCGAACTTCTTCGTATAGATCGAGCCGGTCGGGGCTGACCACGCCCAGGAATTCCTCAATGACAAAATCGTAACGGTCCTGGCCGCCCAACGCGATGGCGGCGCGGGCGTCCTCATCGGTAAAGGCAGTCGCCAGGAGCAAGGGGCCCATCAGGGCGCGCGCCTGCTTGAAGCCCTTGATGAGGGCCAATTCCGTTTCCCGCGCAAACGACCGCAGTTGGCGGCGAGCATTGGCTTTGGCGCTCAGGGTCTTGTCGGCGTAGTAACCAGAGATGGCCTGGCCCGCGACGGACAGAGCGCCGCCGACAATAGCGCCGACAACCGGGAAGCTGGCCAGGGCGACGCCGGACACGATGCCCAGCAGGGCCGAGCCGACGTTGGCGTAGGTGCCGTACTTGCTGCCGATGGCCTCGATGCGCAAGTTGGCGGAGGCCATGAAGTCGCGCAGCGCATCCTGGACCGCGTCGTGATGACCGTTGAGGAAGGTTCGGGCGCGGGTATCCACGTCCACGATGCGGCGGAGGATCAAGCGATCCAGTTCGGCTTCGGGATCAGTTTCGGTTTCGGTAAGTGCGCTGGCAGGCTCACCGCCAGACACAACCTCATCTTCTTCGAATTTGACTTCGAGATCAGCGGCCGCCTCGCCGGGCGCCGTTTCGGCGGTGAACTCGCGGGCGGCGGCTTCAAGCGTTACCTGACGCCTGGCAGGGGCCGCGTTTGGCTCGAAGCTGGCAGCCAGCCAACCCAAGCCTTCCTCCAGCCAGTTCTGCTTCTGAATCCAGGCGGCAAAGGGCACGTCCATTTTTTCGCGAACGTCGGCGTAGACTGAGACGTCGTCGGGATGCGGCATGCCGATGCCGGCGGTGGCCAGGGTATCCAAGCCTTCGGTGTTGGCGTTCTCCAGCAGCATGCGGGCCTCGTCGTCGCTGGCGGCGAGGGTGGTCAGGTTCGGACCGACCGCCTGGCGGGCCTTGGCAAACACGCCGGCCTGGGCGTTGCCCGTGGCCGTGGCGAACTTCTGCATGGCCTCGCGGGCATTGTCCTTCTTGGCGGCGCGGCTGTCGTCAACGGCGGTTGTGGCGGCGGTGCCGATGCCCGAAGCTACGGCCGAGGCGGCCTGGGTGGCAATGACCTTGCCGATCATCACCGGCGGGAAGCGCGCGCCCAGGATGGCCATCGCGGCGCCAAACAGGGTATGGATGAGGCCCCAATGCCCGCTGGGGGTGCCCGGCATGGCGTCGATCTGCTCTTCGGCCGAGGCCACGAAATCGCGCACAGCATCCTGGGCATCGTTGTAGTGCGTGTTTAGGAATTCGCGGGCGCGCGTGTCGGCCAGGGTAACGCCGCGGCCGATGCGCTGTTCGCGGCGCTGAGCGCCGGTTTCCGCTTCGATATCGACCGGCTCGACCTCGCCGGTAAAGTCCATCACCTGGGCCTCTTCTTCTTCGGGGACCTCCCACGTGGCCGGGTCGGACATGGCAATCTCCCAGCCCTTCATGAAGTGCTGGTCCCAATGCACGAGGGCATCGGTTGCGACCTCAAAACCGGACGGAGGCGGCGGCTCGCCGGTGCGGGCGGCGACGGCCTGGTCCACGCGGGCGCGGGCGGCAGCCCGGGCGGTGCGATTGGTGGTCTCGTTGGCGCGCAAGCCGGGGATGGAACCGAGATACCCATGTGCGCGGGAGAGTTCCTGACCGGCGGCCCACTCCGCGAAGGCGATTTCCATGCGCTCGCGGACGGCGCGGTACATTTCCGCCGCGTCGGGGTCGGGGATGCCAAGGTGATCCTTGATGACCGTGTCAATGGCGCTGACGGTGCCGGTTTCCAGAAGCACGGCCGCCTCGTCGTCGCTGTTGGCCAGATTGAGCAAGGCGGTGTACAGGTTGTCGCGCAGCGCGTCGAAATACGACTCGGTGGAGTAGCTGATGACCTTGGCCACGCTGTTCATGGCGTTCTTGGCGGCGGTCTTAGGCTCCTTGCGATCATCATCCACACGATCGGAAATGGCCGCCAGAGCACCGGAGTGTAGGCCGGAGGCGATGGTCATGGCCCTGGCAACCTTGGACATTTGAGAGAACATGGCCGTGACGGCGCCCGTGCCAAATCCAACGAGGGAGTTGGCGAGCCCCCAGTAGCCGCTGGGTGTGCCGGGCAGTTTCTCAATCTCACTGTGGGTGCCGACAGCAAAGTCGCGGGCGGCATCCTGCACTTCGTTGTAGTCGCTGTTGAGGTACGTGCGAGCGCGCGTCTCAGCGACATCTATCCCCTCGGCGATGGCGTCGGCGCGGCGGGCCTCGGCGTCATCATCCGCGAACTCGTCCTCCAGGGGCGGCACGGCAGCGGGCGCGGGTGCCGCGCCAGGCTGTGGCTCCTTGTCCGGATCGGGACCGGGAGCGTAGAGGGCGACCCCGACGGGCGCGGCATCGAGCGTCGTCGGCTCGCCACGCGCGGCCGCGGCTGCCTGGCGTTCGCTGGGGTGAGCAGGCGGCGTCACCCGGGCGGGGTCGGCGGTAAGGCCCGTGCGTTTCTGCTGAGCGACGTGCGCCAGTTCGTGGGCCAGGAGTTGGTCGCCCGCCGCGGTGCCGGGGGCATAGGCGCCGGGCGCAAAGCCGATGTCCGTGCCGGCGGTGTAAGCATGCGCGCCCAGGGCCTCGGCCTGGTGGGCGGCGGCCGGATCAGTGTGGACCTTGACATCCTCCAGGTCCGCGCCCAGGCGTTGTTCCATGGCCGTCCGCGTGCCGTCTGGAAGGGGGTTGCCGCTGCGCCGCATCAAGGCCTTTACGGCGCGATTGCCGGCGGTCTCCTGAAGGGCGAGCAAGGCGGCCTGTTCGCCGCTGAGGGGGTCTGCGACTGCTGGGAGCGGGGCGGAGCCGGGGGCACGCTGACGCGGACGAAGGGAGCGGCGAGCGCGGCGGCTCATGGCTCGACCTGCTCGTAGTATTCGCCAAAATCGCTGCGGGTGACCATGCGGCCGATCTTTTGGAATTCTCGGCGCGTGGCCTGGATGAGGTGGTTCATGGTGACGGTGCGGCCATCGGCGGCGGCGAGGAAGGCGGCCGAGAGGACGATGTTGCGAATGTGGCCGCCAGTTATCTTGAACTTGCGGGCCAGGAAATCGAGGTCCACGTCGGGCGCGACCGGCAGCTCGTCGGGCAGGGTGGCGCGCCAGATGCGGCGGCGGTCGGTCTCGTCGGGGAGGGGGAATTCGATGACGAAGTGCATGCGGCGCAGAAAGGCTTCGTCCAGGTTCATCTTGAGATTGGTCGCCAAGATCACCACGCCGTCATACTCCTCCATCTTCTGGAGAAGGTAGGCGGTCTCGATGTTGGCGTAGCGGTCGTGGGCGTCCTTGACCTCGGAGCGCTTGCCGAACAGGGCGTCCGCTTCGTCAAAGAACAGGATGGCGTTGGAGGTCTCGGCCTCGGCGAAGATGCGGTTGAGGTTCTTCTCGGTCTCGCCGATGTACTTGCTGATGACGCCGGAGAGATCAATCTTGTACAGGTCCAGGCCCAGTGCTCCGGCGATGATGTCGGCGGCCATGGTCTTGCCGGTGCCGGACTGGCCGGCGAAGAGGGACATGAGTCCCAGGCCGAGCGAGAGCTTGCGGGCAAAGCCCCACTGCTGAAAGACGGTGTGGCGGTGCTCCATGTGCGAGCAAATCTCGTGCAATTGCGCGACCGTGTCGGGGGGCAGGACGATGTCGTCCCAGGCGTAGTGCGGGATGAGCTTTTGGGCCAGGCTGCTGAGGATGGGCGTGGATTGGGTGCGGGCCGCCGCGTACAGGTCGTCCAGCGAGACAACCGGGTTCGCCGGATCGCGCCAGACGGCGGTGGCGCGCGCTGTTTGCGCCGCGTCGGCGATCTGGCGGGCGTTCAGGCGGAACTTGTCGGCGAGGCGCTCCAGACCTTCCAGGGGGACCAGGGCCTGCACCTCGGCCCCAAGCGCGCGGCCCCACAGCCAGCGGCGGCTGTCGTAGTCGGGGTCGGGCAGTGGGATGGTGAGGCCGGCCCACTGGAAGCGGCCATCAGAAATGACCAGGGTGAGCGGGGCCAGGCGGGCCTCGGCTTTGGCGGCGCTGAGGCGCGTGCGCAACGATTCCATTTCCTCCGGACGGAGGAGGTGAGCATCGAGCAAGGCCAGGGCGGCACTGCGCAGGGCAGCCTCACGCTCGGAAAGGATGAGGGCGGTGTCCAAGCCGACCGCCGCTGCCAGCGGGGCGAGGTGAACGATGAGCAGGTCGAGGCCGGTTTGCGACACCAACTGAGCGGCTGCCGTGGTGGCCATGGTATTGTCGCGGCCGGCCAGGTGAATGACGGGCGGCTGGAGGGCCGTGGGCGGGAGCGCCGCCAATTGGGCCAGCCGCTGGCTGAGTTCCGACGAAACGGCGGCAGGCTCCAGGCCCGGCACATGCAGCGCGGCGTAGGGCCGTATGCTCTCGTCCAAGGTATCGTCGCCGAGCAGGAACCCCGCGATGCGGGAACTAATGACGAGGCTCTGGGCGGGCAGGGGGCTGAGGTTCTGGCCAGGCTCCGGCTGGAGGGCGACGAGGTGCAGGCTCTGCAGCCGGCCGGCGGCGGAGAGGCTGGCACGCATGGCAGCAGCCGGGCCGAGTCCGGCGAGGAGGCGCAGGGCAAGCTCCACGCGGGGGCGGCGCTTGGTGACGTCGTCCTGGACGTAGGCGAAGAGGCGCTCGAAACGCAGGTCGGCCTCGACGGCCAGGCTGAGGAGGAGGCACCCCAGCTCGAAGGGGGTGAGGCGCGCTAGCTGGATGATGACGCCCAGGCGGCCGGACGCTGTACGGTTGAGGGCCTCGAGGGCCAGGCGGGCGCTGGCAAGGCCGCCCGCGAGTTCGGGCGCTGGGGAACGAGGCGGCTCGGGGCCGCTACCCAGGAGTTGATCAACTTCCTCGTCGGAGATGTAGAGGCCGCGGTACTCGTCCTGCCCGGCCGGGACGCCGCTGGCGCGCAGACGCGCGATCTCCAGCCGTATCAGCCGCTCAACCAGCCGAAGTCCCTCGGCCACATCGCTGGGGCGATGGGCAAGGTCAGGCGATGGCATCGCGGCAAGCTCCGGGCATGGTAGTGGATCCTTGGTCGGGCCGCGGGATGGCCCTGGGTGAGTGGTACCGGTACGATGGGCGCGATTGTACTACCAAGCCGCCGGCAAGGGCAACATCCTGACCGTAAGCCGGGGGACCGCGCTGGTCAATAGTACCCCAGCCACAAGCAGCTCAGGCGAAGGCCTGAAGGAAGGCGAGGGCGTTCTCGCCCAGGCGCTCCAGCAGGTAGCCGCCCTCCTGGACGATGATGGTGGGCAGGGAAAGGGCGCGTATCCGCTGGCCCACCGCGGCGAGACCGGCGGGAGAGAGGGCAAAGCCGCCCACGGGGTCGCCGAGGGCGGTATCCCAGCCGGCAGAGATGACGAGGTGCTGGGGGCCAAAGGCCATGATGGCGGCGATGGCCGAGTCGAGGGCGGCGAGGTACGTTTGGTCGTCGCAGCCCTGCGGCAGGGTCCAGTTGTGGTTGAAGCCCAATCCAGCGCCTGCGCCGCGCTCGGACGGATCGCCCCAGTAATACGGATAGTCCTCGTCGGGGTGTGCGTGAAGCGAGCAGAACAGCACGGCGGGGTCTTCGTAGAAGATCATCTGCGTGCCATTGCCATGGTGGTAGTCAATATCCAGGATGGCGGTGCGGCCGCCCAGCCAGCGGGCGGCGATGGCGGCGTTATTCAGGTAACAGTAGCCGCCGTAGAGGTCGCGGGCGGCATGGTGGCCGGGGGGCCGGCATAGGGCATAGGCCGCTGGCGCGCCAGCCTGGACGAGGGCGGCGGCGGTGAGGGCGCACTGGGCGGCCCAGTAGGCGGCCTCCCACGTGCCGGCCAGGATGGGGGTGCCGATGCCGTAGGCATAGTAGCCAGTGAGGCCGAGGAAGCCTGCGGGCCGGCGCATGGCCCCGCGGGGCGAGAAGGTGGACCCGAAGACGGGCTCGGGCCGCTGGTAGTAGGCGGCGCTCTCCGCAAAGACGCCGCGGAGAAAGTCCACATAGGCGGAATGGTGGATGGCGAGGATGGGGGCCAGGCCGTGGTCGTCGGGCGGGAGTTGGGGGCCAAGGCCAGCCGCGCGGACGGCCTCGGCCAGGATATCGGCGCGGGCCGGTAGCTCATCGGTGAGGAAGGGATGGCCGTCGTAGCTTACGTTGTCGGTGGCATGCAGGGTGTGGCGGTTGGTATAGACGGTGGGAAGCATAGTGGCCCTCGGCGGGATGGGATGAGATGGAGGTCCATTATCGCCCAGGCGGGGCGGGAGAGGCGGCTTGACACGCGTTGGGCTCGGTCCTAAACTGTTTCACATAGTGAAGACGTGTTTCATAAGTTGAACTGACACCGATGCCGATCCCATCGCCCCTGCACCCGCGCACCGCGCCGCTGAGCCAGAGCCACGAGTGGCGCAACTGGTCGGGGTTCCTGGCGGCCAGCCTGTATGAGCCCACGCACGAGCGCGAATACTTCGCCATCCGGAATTCGGCGGCGCTGATCGACGTCAGCCCGCTGTACAAGTATCACATTTCTGGACCGGACGCGCTGCGGCTGATCAACCGCGTGGTGACGCGGGATGTGGCGCGGGCAGCAGTTGGGCAGGTGCTGTACACGCCGTGGTGCGACGAAGACGGCTGGGTGATGGATGATGGCACGGTGACGCGGCTGGCCGAAGACAGTTTCCGCCTGACGGCCGCCGACCCTACCTGGCGCTGGCTGGCTGATTGCGGTCACGGCCTGGATGCGACGGTCGAGGACGTGTCGGAGGCATTGGCGGCGGTGGCGCTGCAGGGGCCGCGCGCGCGGCAGGTGTTGGCGCTGGCCGCGCCAGACCAAGGGCTGGAAGGGCTGAAGTACTTCCGGATGGCCGAGGCGGAGATGGGGGGCGTGCCTGTTGGTGTGACGCGGACGGGCTACACGGGCGACCTGGGGTACGAAGTCTGGATGGCGGCGGACGATGCGCCGAAGGTGTGGGACGCGCTGATGGCGGCGGGCAAGCGCCACGGCGTGCTGCCGGCAGGGATGGTGGCGCTGGACCTGGCGCGGATTGAGGCGGGGCTGTTGTTGATTGAGGTGGACTACATCTCCTCCACCAAGGCGCTGATCGAGGCGCAAAAGTCCACGCCCTATGACCTGGGGCTAGACTGGACCGTGGCACTGGACAAGGGACCCTTTGTGGGGCGGCGGGCGCTGCGGGCCGAGCATGCCCGCGGCTCGCGGTGGAAGTACGTGGGGCTGGTGGTGGATTGGCCGGCGCTGGAAGGGTTGTACGGCGCGGTGGGTCTGGCGCCGCGGCTGGCCGGAAGGGCCTCGCGCACGGCCGTGCCGATGTACCGCGAGGGGGCGCAGATTGGGCAGGCGACGAGCAGCGCGTTTTCACCCATCCTAAAGCAATACATCGCTCTGGCGACCCTGGAGAGCGCCCACGCGGCCATCGGGGCGCGCGTGGACCTGGAAGTCACCATCGAGTATGTGCGGCACAAGGTCGCGGCGACGGTGGTCAAGCTGCCGTTCTATGACCCGCCGTGGAAGAAGGCCTAGGGCAAGCCATGGCGCCGAAGTATGACGCGATTGTGATTGGCGGGGGACACAACGGCCTGGTGGCGGCGGCGTACCTGGCGCGAGCCGGCAAGCGCGTGTTGGTGCTGGAAAAGCGCCACTTGGTGGGCGGGGCGACAGTGACCGAAGAGGTGTACCCGGGCTTCAAGTACACCGTTTTCTCGTATGTAGTGAGCTTACTGCGGCCAGAAGTCATCCGCGAACTGGAACTGCCGCGCTACGGGTTCACGGTGCTGCCGCTGGAGAGCACGCTGACGCCGCTGCCCGACGGGCGCTACCTGTACCGCGACGGCGATCACTACCGCACCCAGCGCCACCTGGCTCGCTTTTCGCGGCGCGACGCCGAGGCCTACGATGAATACAGCCGCAGCATGTACTTTATGGCCAAGGCGGTCAAGTACATTCTGGGCCAGGTGCCGCCGGACCCGGCCTCGTTCAACCCGCGCGACCTGGCGGGCCTGGCGGGCCTGGGACGGCACTTCCTGGGGCTGGGGCCGGATCAGCTTTATCTCCTGACCAAGCTGATGACGATGAGCTCGGCCGACTTTCTGGAGGAGTGGTTCGAGTTTGATCCGCTCATCGCGACGATGTCGGCCAGCGGGATTATTGGCACCTTCCTCGGCCCGCGCTCGCCGGGCACGGCGTATGTGCTGCTGCACCACTACATGGGCGAGATTGACGGCGCGTTCCGGGCATGGGGGTTCCCCAAGGGCGGGACGGGCGCGATTGCGGAAGCCATTGCCGCCTCGGCCCGCGCGGCGGGGGTGGAGATCAGGTGCAACGCGCCGGTGGAGCGAGTGATCGTCAAGAACGGCACGGCCGCCGGGGTGGCGCTGGCGAACGGGGATGAGGTGTATGCCAGCCGGGTCGTTTCCGGCCTGGATCCCAAGCACACCTTTCTGAAGATGGTGGAGCCGGCCCAATTGCCGGCCGAGTTGGTTGACGCCTTGCGGCGGTTCAACATTCGCGGCTCGTCGGCCAAGGTGAACTTGGCGCTGGACGGCTTGCCAGAGTTGGCGTGCTGGCCGGGCGCGGGGCCGCACATGGCTGGGGCGATCTCGATCAGCCCGAGCGTGGACTATATCGAGCGGGCCTACGACGCGGCCAAGTATGGCGGCTTTGCACAGCGGCCATACATTGACTGCATCCTGCCGTCCGTGATCGATCCGGACATGGCGCCGCCCGGCAAGCACGTCATGTCGTGTTTTGTGCAATATGCGCCCTACCACCTCAGCGAGGGGACGTGGCCGGAGCGCCGCGAGGAACTGGGCGACGCGGTGGTGGATACCCTGGCCGAATACATGCCAAACCTGAAGAACCTGATCCTGCACCGCCAGGTGATGACGCCGTGGGACATCGAGCAGACCATCGGCATCCACGAAGGCAACATCTTCCAGGGCGAGCTGACGCTTTCGCAGCTGTTCTTCCTGCGGCCGGCGCCGGGCGCGGCGCAGTACCGCACGCCGCTGCGGCACTACTGGCAGTGCGGCTCGGGCACGCACCCAGGCGGCGGGATAACGGGCGCGCCGGGGCGGCTGGCGGCGATGGAGATGTTGAGAGGGTGGTAAGCGGGGGGCGCGACGACCGACGACGGACGACGAAGGACGGCAGACGAAGGACGAAGCGCGCAAGGCAGAAGATGACGGACGAAGGGCGAAGGATGACTAACGGCGACTGACATCGACCATGGCTCTGGTACTCGATGCAATTGTGATTGGCGGGGGGCACAACGGGCTGGTGACGGCCGGGCTGCTGGCGAAGGCGGGCCGGCGCGTGCTGGTGCTGGAGCGGCGCGAGGTGCTGGGGGGCGCGGCGGCCACCGAGGCAGTGTGGCCCGGTTACAAAGTGGATACGGGCGCCACCGACGCGCATATGCTGCGGGCCGCCGTCGTGGAGGCGCTCGACCTGCCGCGCCACGGGCTCGCATTTGTGGACAGCTCGGGCGTGGTGCTGGCGCCGCGGCCGGCCGGCCGGGCGCTGACCCTGTGGCGGGAGGCGGCGCGGACGCAGATAGAGCTCGCGCGATTCTCGGCCCGCGACGCTAAGGCATATCCAGAGTTCCTGGCGCTTGGCGCCCGCCTGATCAAGACGTTGGATTCCATTTCTCTGATGACGCCGCCCAACTTCGCTGGCATGCCGCCGGGCGACCTGGTGAACTGGATGCGGGTGGCGCTGGAGGTGCGCCGGATGGGGCGGCACGACATGATGGAATTAATCCGCGTGCTACCGATGGCGGCGGCCGAGTGGCTGGACGAGCACTTTGAGAGCGAGGCGCTGAAGGGCGTGCTGGCGGCGACCGCAGTGCGGGGCGGGCCGTGGGGGCCGCGGGCCTCCGGCACAGCGTTCATGCTGCTGTATCAACTGCTGGGACCAGCGGGGGGGCAGCGGTTTGTCCGCGGGGGGATGGGGCAGTTGGCGAAGGCGCTGGTGGCCGCGGCCATTGCGCATGGGGCCGAGGTGCGCACGGGGGCCGAGGTGGCGCGGATTGTGCTGGAGGACTACGGTGGGGATGGACGGGCGGCGGGGGTGGCGCTGGCGGGGGGCGAGGTGCTGCGGGCGCGCGTGATTGTGTCAAACGCGGACCCGCAGCGCACGCTGTTTGGCCTGGTGGGGGCGGCGAACCTGGAACCGCGTTACCTGCGGGCCATCCGCAACGTGCGGATGCGGGGCGGCGTGGGGCGTATCAACCTGGCGCTGGTGGGTCTGCCCAAGTTCGCGGGCGTGGATGACGCGCAAGCGCTGAGCGGCCACATTGTGATTTGTCCCAGCCTGGACTATGCGGAGCGGGCGGCGGACGACGCCAAGTACGGGCGGCCATCGGCGCAGCCGGTGCTGGATCTGGTGATACCTACCCTGTTCGATTCGACCCTGGCGCCTGAGGGCCGTCATATTCTGACCGTGACCGCCCAGTGGGCGCCCTACCATCTGCACGAGGGGGATTGGGATGCAGAGCGTGAGCGGTGGGCCGACCGGGTGGTGGCGCTGCTGGGGGAATATGCCCCGGGCCTGGCGGACCTCGTTGTGCACCGGCAGGTGATCACGCCACTGGACTACGAGCGCACATACGGGTTGACCGAGGGCAGTCCCTACCACGGAGAGATGGGGCTGGACCAACTGCTGTTTATGCGGCCGGTGGCGGGGCAGGGGCGCTACCGGACGCCAATTGCTGGGCTGTACTTGTGCGGCGCGGGCACGCATCCAGGCGGCGGCGTGACGGGCGCGCCGGGCTATAACGCAGCGCGCGAAGTCCTGGCAGATTTACGGCAGCGCGACTGAAGCCAGCGTCTCTGGCACAAGGGGCGAAGGTCCAAGGAGAACAAAATGGGACACACGTTCGACATGCGGCTGGTTCAACGCGGGGCGCGGCTGCGGCGGACCCCGTTCTTTGAGGCGACGCAGCGGTATGGCGCGCGGGGCTATACGGTCTACAACCATATGCTCTTCCCGATTAACTTCGACGCGCTGGAGGCCGAATACGAGGCGCTCATCAATGGCGTTACCCTGTGGGACGTGAGCGTCGAGCGGCAGGTGGAGATCACCGGGCCGGATGCCTTCAAGTTCACGAATTGGATCACGCCGCGCGACCTGAGCCAGTGCGCCGTGGGGCAGGGGCGCTACGTCGTTATCACGGCCGACGACGGGGGCATCATCAACGACCCGGTGCTTGTCCGGCTGGGGGAGAACCACTTCTGGCTGGCGCTCGCAGACAGCGACGTGCTGCTGTGGGCTAAGGGCGTGGCGCTGGGGAGCGGGATGAACGTCAAGATCACGGAGCCGGATGTCTCGCCGCTCCAGGTGCAGGGGCCGAGGTCGAAGGACGTGATCGCGAAGCTATTTGGCGATAGGCTGTTGGACATGCCGTATTACCACTTTGCCGAAACGGACCTGGACGGCATTCCGGTGGTGGTAACGCGCACCGGGTGGACGGGGGAGGTGGGGTATGAAATCTACCTGCGGGATGGGAGCCGCGGAAGCGACCTGTGGGAGCGAATCATGGAGGCGGGGGCAGAATACGGCATCAAGCCCACGGGGCCATCCGATATTCGCCGGGTCGAGGCCGGGATATTGAACTATGGCATTGATATGACGTTGGAGAACAACCCCTATGAAGTGGGCCTCGGCTGGCTGGTGGATGCCGACAAGCCAGCGGATTTCATCGGGCGGGAGGCGCTGAAGCGGATCAAGACAGAGGGCGTGCAGCGCAAGTTGGTGGGCGTGGAAATCGCGGGCGGCCCAATCCCATTCAACATGACGCGCTGGCCGGTCGCCGATGGCGAGGGGCAGGTGGGGTACATCACCTCGGCGCTGTACTCGCCGCGGCTGAAGAAGAACATTGGGTATGCGTTTGTGCCGGCGACGCACGCCGCGCTGGGCACGGCCCTGCGGGTGAGCGTGCCGGACTTGGGCGAGCGGGAGGCGACGGTGGTGCGCAAGCCGTTCGTGGACCCGGCGAAGGACATCCCTAAGGCGTAGCGGTCTAGCCGCCCCCCAACAGTTCGTCGCTGGCATCTTCCTCGTCGTCGGGCTCGCCGTCCGATTCCAACTCCGGCTCGACTGCCTCACTGCCGGGGCGCGGGCGGCGGGTGACGGGGCGGCCGAAGATGAGGAAGCCCGTGTGGGCCACCATGCGGTCGGTGGGGCGCAGGCGCTCGGGGACGGTCTTGTAGTAGCGCAGCAGCACTTCGCAAACCTCAACGAACTCATAACCGTCGCGGTGCAGCGCGATGAGCAGGGTGGAGACCTGGTTGGCGGTGGGTACGATACTGCCAAAGAAGCCGCCGCCCTTCAGGGCCTGTCGTACTTGGGCGGTGTAATCCCACGGATTGGGCACATCGAGAAAGAACGCGTCGGCCTCAGTTTCGTCGAAGCCGAAGGCGATGTCGCGCAGCTTGAAGGTCACGCGGTCGGCGAGGCCCATTCGCTCGAGGTTGCGGCGCGCGGTGCGCTGCATGTCCTCGCGCACGTCGTAGCTGATGACGCGCCCGCTGGGGCCGACGGTGCGGGCCAGGATGGTGGTCATGCCGCCGCTGCCGGTTCCGGCTTCCAGGACGGTCTGGCCGGGCTGCACCGAGAGCTTCATCAGGATGAAGCCGCTGTCTTTCGGGTAAATGATCTGGGAGGTACGCTTGATGTCGCGGATTAGGTCGTCGGTGGACGGCTCGATGAGGAAGAAGGCGTGACCGAGGTGGCTGAAGACCTGCACGCCTAACTCCTGGCCGATGAGGTTGTCGTGGGCGAAGATGCCGCGATGGGTCTCCAGCCGCTGGCCGGGAGTCAATCGAAAGATGAAGTACTTATTGTCGCGTCCAACAAGCTGGACGACGCTGCCCGCCTGGGCGAGAGCCATGAAAGACCGCCTTGAGTAGGTTGAAACGACACGCGATTATACCGTTATCCAACCCTGTGGTACACTTGCCGCGTTTCGGGGGCCGTGGAGGATCGGATGGCGAGCGGCAAGCGCGTCGTGTGCATCGAAGACGAGCCAGAGATGATCGATCTGGTCAAGCTCATCCTGAGCCGCAAGGGCTATCAGGTGGTGGGCGCGATGGGCGGACGCGAGGGGCTGGAGGCGGTCGGGCGCGAGATGCCCGACCTGGTGCTGCTGGACCTGATGATGCCCGACATGGACGGGTGGGAAGTGTACCAAAAGATGAAGGCCGACGACGCCACCAAGGGCATCCCGGTGATCGTGGTGACGGCCAAGGCCCAAAGCATCGACAAGGTGCTGGGCCTGCACATTGCCAAGGTGGACGACTACATCACCAAACCCTTTGGCCCACAGGAGCTGTTGGAGAGCGTCGAACGCGTGCTGGCGCGGCAGCCCCAGGGCCAGGACGTGTGACTCCGAGGACCGCAGCATAGCCAGCCACTCCGCCGCGGACTCGCCAAAGCGTGTCCGCCCCCGTTCGTCCAACATTCGCCTCGTCCACCGGGCAACCGGCGAAACCCTTCTCCCATCCGTGAAGTGGTGTGAATCATTTGTCTGCCGCCTGCGCGGGCTGATGTTCCGCCGCGGCCTGGGCCCGGGTGAGGCGCTGCTGCTGGTGGAGCGCGCGGACAGCCGGGCGGCCGCGACGATCCATATGTTCTTTGTGCCGTTCGACCTGGCTGTGGTGTGGATCGATAGCGCCGGGCGCGTGGTGGACAAGGTGCTGGCGCGGTCCTGGCGGCCCTACTACGGGCCGCGCGCGCCGGCCCGCTACATCCTCGAAACGCACCCAGCCTTCCTGGACAAGATCAATTGTGACGATGAACTGGTTTTCGAGACGATTTAGCCGAGGGCGCCGCACGGCGCTGCTGGCCTGGGTGGCGGCGCTGGGGCTGCTGGCGGGAGCGGCGCGGCCGGTCCTGGCGCGGCCCCTGGCGCAGGCCGGCGGCCCAATTTACCTGTTCCAGGCCGGCGATACCCTATACGACATCGCAATCCGGTTTGGCGTGACGCTGGAGGCGCTGCTGGGGGCCAATCCGGGGGTGGACCCGGCAGCGATGCAGATTGGTCAGGCGCTGTTCATCCCAGGCTTTGAGAATGAGCCCGGGCCGTTGAGCCTGCACACACTGGAGCCAGGCGAAACGCTTGGCAGCCTGAGCCTGCG
This sequence comes from uncultured Anaerolineales bacterium, assembly GCA_964497615.1. Lineage (GTDB taxonomy): Bacteria > Chloroflexota > Anaerolineae > Anaerolineales > UBA6663 > CAZCEC01. The sequence continues at coordinate 32,213 of CAZCEC010000011.1, forward strand.
CTACGGTCTCGCGGCTGAGAGTCTGATCCGGCTGAACCGGCTGATCAATCCGGAGCTGCTGTACATCAATGAGCCAGTCGTCGTATCTGAGGCCGAGGTGGTGTTTACGGCCATCCCGACGAGCACGGTGTACGCGGCGCCGAACGGGCTGCTGGCGCTGGCGGCGGCGCGGGGCCAGAGTCCTTGGGCGCTGGCCGCCACCAACCGGCTGGCACATCCGGCGATAATTGCGCCTGGCGCCCTCGTTGCAGTGCCAGGCGGCGACTACGCCACGCGCGCGCTGCCGTATCCGGTGCTGGAACTGCGGGTGGGGCCGCTGCCCGCGGCGCAAGGTCAGACAGTTGGCGTTACGGTGGTGGCGGCCGAGCCAGTGGCGTTGGCGGGCATGCTGGGCGAGTGGAACCTGAATTTCAGCGCCGACGCACCTGGGGCGCTGGTGCAGTATGCGCTTCAAGGAATTCATCGGTTTGCGGACCCCGACCTTTATCCGATGAGCATTGCAGTGTCACGGGCGAACGGCGACGTGGTGACCCTCGCCCAGCGCGTGCCCATCCGCAGCGGGTACTATGGCGAAGGTGAGCAGCTTTCGGTGCCGCCAGAGACGATTGACCCGGCCAACACCGCGCCGGAGGACGAGCAAATTCGCACGGCGGTGGGGCCGGTGACACCGGGGTGCCTGTGGGGCGGGCTGTTCATTGCGCCATCGGTGGGCGTGTACCGGTCGTACTATGGGGTGCCACGGTCATACAACGGCAGCCCATTCGACTTCTATCATTCCGGGTTGGACTTCTCCGGAGGCGAAGACCGGCCGATTACGGCGCCGGCGCCAGGCGTGGTGGTATTTACCGAGTTCCTGACGGTGCGGGGGCGCGCGACGCTGATTGACCATGGATGGGGAGTGTATACAGGTTACTGGCACCAATCATCGTTTCAGGTGCAGGTAGGGGACCGTGTAGAAACAGGTCAGGTCATCGGCTTCAACGGCAATACGGGCCGCGTGACGGGGCCGCACCTGCACTGGGAGGTGTGGGTGGGGGGAGTGCCGGTGGACCCGCTGCAGTGGCTAGATACGGCCTTTCCGTAGTTATGCCTCAGGGGCGGGGGTGCTGTCACCGTCGGCCAGGTCGCCGCGGCGCATGGCGTCTAGGACGGCTTCGGCCTGGGCGGCAAACTGTTCCGGGACCAGGATGTCCACGAGGCCGAGGGGGCCGACGGTCAAGCCGTAGGCCGCCCCCGCGCCTTCCTGGGAAGTAACCGCGGGAATGCCTTCGGCCGCCAGCAATTCCTTGATGATGGCAGCTTGTCCGGGGCCAGCGGTGGTGTAGGCGACGACGAAGCGAGGGGGCATTTAGTTTAGTTTTCGGGTCGGATTGGCCGCGATGGCCGCGGCGCCAGTGTTTACAATGCCTATCGGCACGAGTATAATGCCTACCCGTCAATCATCCAACTTGACTGACGACGATCGCTGGGCGCCGCGGCTGGTTCCGCCCGCCACCGATGATTTGAGGACCCTACGTGACTGATTTCGAAACGCAAAGCGCGGCCTTTTGGGGGGAGGCCTTTGAAGTCGAGGACAATGACCTCGATTATCTGTACAACCTGCTGCTGGAAGAGGAAACACCGCTGAGCACGGACGAGATGGCCCTGGCCATCATCGAGCGCCGCGTGGAGCGGGAGGCGCAGGCCGCCCGGCAGCGGGATGAAGGCACGACCCTGTATCGCCCCAAGGACACATTCGCGGCAGGCCAGGTGCTGGTCTTCCCGGCGCTGGAGTACGCGGCCGGAAGGGTGACGGCGGTGCGCGCGGGGCGCAACCCCGCCTACAGCGATTTCGATGTCGTCCAGGTGGACTTTGGCGAAGGACGGCCAAGCCGCGAGTTTGCGGCACGGCTGCCGGACCACAAACTCAATCAGGAACAGCAGCGCGGCATGCTGGGCGAGCTCAAGTCGCCGCGCGCGCTGTTTGATGAGCATGGCCGGTCTATCGCGGCCAAGTTGGACGCTCGGTTGGGGGCCAATCCTGATATCGCACGGCTGGCCGGACGCTGGTTCCCCCGAGCGCTGCTGGCCACCGTCAATATTGGCCACCTCAACCTGGCGGAGGCGGTATTGGATGTGGCCGAGGGTGGGCCGCTGCCGACAGAGAGCCTGCTGAAGGATGCAGGGTTGCCGACCAACATTCATCCGCGCCTGCAAGCTTTCTCGCTCCACTTTGCCCTGCAAGAAGACAACCGTTTTGATGAGGTCGGCGCCGCGGGCGAGGTGCTGTGGTTCCTGAAGCGGCTGGAACCCGAGCCCGTGCTTAACCCGCCGCGGCAACTGCAATCCACCGCGCTGGCCGGCGCGGCAACGCCAGAACTGCCAGACGTGCTGGCCGACCTGGTCGTCGAACTGGATGATGAGTATAGCCCGGCCAGCGCCAGCCCGGCGGCCGAGGGCGAAACGCAGGTGACGCTGATTTACCCGCACCGGCGCTTTGGCACGCTCCCGCTTTCGCCGCGGCTGGCCGCCTATTTCCCGACGGCCTTTGAGTCGCCGCGGGTGCGGTTCACGTTCGTGGACGGCGAAACGGGTGTCACGTTCCCTGGCTGGGTGGTGCGCCCGGCCCGTTTTGTGTACGGGCTGGAGGCGTGGTACCGTGATCATGAGGTGCAGGCGGGCGGGCACATTGTGGTGCGGCCGGGGGAGGCGCCCGGCCAGGTGGTGGTGCAGGCGGCCAAACGGCGCCCGACGCGCGAATGGGTGCGGACGGCGGCGGCGAGCGCGGACGGCCATTTGGCGTTCTCCATGCAGAAACAATTGATCGGCGTTGACTACGACGACCTGATGATGGTGGCGAGCGGCAACCCGGCGGTGATTGACGAGGTATGGGAGAAAAGCCAACACCTGCCATTCGGGCGGCTGGTGGCGAATGTGTTTCGCGAACTGGCCAAGCTCAACCCGCAGAGCGCGGTGCATGCGAAGACGCTGTATGCGGCCGTCAACGTCGCCCGGCGGACGCCGCCGGAGCCGATTTTTGATGAGTTGGTCAAGCAACCCTACTATGCCCTGGTTGGCGACGCCTATTGGCGCTTCGACCAGTCTCGTTGGACGGAGTAGCCTGTGAGTTTACCCGCTTCACCTACGGCCAATCGGCTCATCAAGCCGACCCTAAAGACAAAATTCCACATTGACTTTGATTGGTGGGAGCGCGAGAGCCGCGAATTCCGGGTGTACCTGACCAGCCACCTGTGCGCCGAGCACCAGGCGGCCATGGAAGCGCAAACCGAGACGGAGATTGTGGACGTGGTGGACCCGGAAACAGCCGAAGTGCGGCGCGAGGACGGCATCCAGCACGCGCTGCGCACGCACTGCTCGACCCTGCCCGAATTCATCACCAGCCACACTTCGCTGGTGGACGCGGTGTTTCGGGTGTTCATCGCCAATGGCAATCAGCCGCTTTCGCCGGAGGAGCTGGCCGACCGGATCGGCCGGCCCGGGCCGGGCACGGCCAACACGATCCTGCGTACCCTGAGCGGCGCGCGCGTCTATAAAGGGCTGCGGCCTGTCTATTAGCGTCGGGGTCAGGCTTTACGCGCTGCTGCGCAAACACCATCCGGGGCCCAACCGGTCGGCGGCGCTGGCGGTTGAGCTGCCAGAAGGTGCGACTGTGCACGACCTGGCCCAGCACCTGGCCGCCACGCTGGGCGCCCCGGCTGAACTGGTGCGGAGTGCGTTTGTCAACAACCAGGCCGCCACGCTGCAGACCGTGCTGCACGACGGTGATCTGGTGGGGCTGTTTCCGCCGGTGGTCGGCGGCCAAGTGGGGGTATAATCCGGGTGGGCAACGGCCCCTATAGCTTAAGCGGACAAAGCAGGCGCCTTCTAAGCGCAAGAGTGGGGGTTCGAGTCCCTCTAGGGGCACCAGGGTGAACACACCAGGGCCGATTGACCAACTCTTTATCATCACCGTGATGGGCGAACAGGCGACGGAACTCTCGCAGCGCCTGACGCGCGACGGCTTTCAGATCACGGAGATGAACAGCACCGGCGGGCTGCTGCAAGAGCTCCAGGTGTCCTACCTGATCGGCTTTAACCGGGCGCGCCAGCCCCAACTCTTGGCCCACATCCGCGAGGTCTGCAAGCGCCAGCGGCGCTTTATCCCCGCTCACCTGGAAGGCAGCGCGTCGCTGTTCCACGCGGCTATCATCGAAGCGGAAGTGGGCGGCGCCGTCGTGTATGCGCTGAACGTGGAGCGCTTTGAACAACTGTAAGGACCCATGAAACTCATCCTTGCCATCGTCCGCGACACCGACGACCGCCCGGTCATTGACAAGCTGATTACCAACAACTTCAGGGTGACGCGCGTTGCGAGCACGGGCGGGTTCCTGCGGCGCGGCAATGTTACGCTCCTCATTGGGGTGGAGCCCGAGCAGGTACAGCCGGTGCTGGACCTGATCCGCGATGCCTGCGCCGCCCCCGAGCCGGGCCAGCATCGTGCCACCGTGTTCGTGGTGGATGCGCCGCACTTTGAGTACATCTAGCTGAGGACGCCGGGCCGGCGCGGTGAGCCGGCGGCGCCGCCATGGGACTTCGCCGGTTTTTTCACTGGCCGAGCTGGCTGCACTGGTCCGCGGCCCCGGCCGACGCATCGCCCCAACAACGCCGCAACTTCATCTACGTCCAGATTGACGGCATCGGCATCGGGCTGGCCAATGCGGCTGCGCCCTTTTTGCCGGTGTTCCTGGCGCGGCTGGGGGCCACCAACTTCGAGGTGGGCCTGCTGACGGCAATGCCGGCGCTGACGGGTCTGGCGCTGGCGATCTTCGTGGGCCGCTTCCTGCAGCGCCAGGCCAACATCGTGCCGTGGTTCAGCCGCGCGCGGTTTCTGGCCGTGATGGCCTACGCGGCCACGGGGCTGGTGACGTTCTTTGTCCCGCCGGACGAGGCGGTGGTGGCAGTGCTGGCCATCTGGGCGCTGGCGACGGGGCCGCAGATCGTGGTGAACGTGGCGTTCTCGGTCGTGATGAACGCGGTGGCCGGTCCGAAGATGCGGTACGAGCTGATGAGCCGCCGCTGGTCGGTGCTGGGGCTCACCTCAGCATTGACGGTGGCAGCCGCCGGCCAGGTGCTGGAGAGTGTAGGCTTCCCGATCAACTATCAATTGGTCTTTATCGGGCTGTCCGTTGGGGGCCTGATCAGCCTGTATTTCTCGAGCCACCTGGAATTGCCGCGCGCGGTGGTGTCGCCGCCCGGGCCGCACCGGCCGCCGGGCCAGCGCTTGAAAGATGCCGTGTCCCTGGTGCGTTCGCAACCGGCATTCGTCTCCTTCAATGCGAAGCGCTTCCTGTTCCTATCCGGCGTGGCGCTGGCGGCGCCGCTCTTTCCACTGTACTACGTGCGCGTGGCGCAGGCGAACGAAGCGGCGATTGGGCTGATCAGCACGGCGCAGACGTTTACGCTGCTGATTGGCTATCGGCTGTGGACCGGGCTGTCGCGCAAGCGGGGCGCGCGCCTGGTGCTGTTGGCGACGACCCTGGGCCTGGCCTTCTATCCGGCGCTGACGGCCGCCACACAGCGCGTGGAAGTGATTGTGGTGCTGGCGGCGGTGGCGGGCATCTTCCAGGCCGGGCTGGACCTGGTGTTCTTTGACGAGCTGATGCGGACCGTGCCGCCGGAGCGGACCGCGCTGTTTGTCGCGATCTCCCAGAGCCTGCAGCACCTCTCCGCCGTGGCGGCGCCGCTGGCGGGCACCTTCTTGGCCGACCACATTGGGCTGGGCGGCGCGCTGCTGGTGAGCGCGGGGCTGCGGCTGGCAGCGTTTGCGCTGTTTGCGCGGGCGGGCATGCGGGTTGCCAGTGCGTCGTAGGCCGGTCTGGCGTGGGAACAGCCGGGCGGCTATAGTAAAATCGCCGGTGCGATGGCACACTCTACGCTGAATGAGTTGCGGGCCCTGGCGCGGCCGCTGCTAGATGAGGCGGCCGCATCGGACGCGCTGGCCGGGTACTATGCATTTCATCACCCGGCTGAACGCACCGAGCTGTATGTGACGCCGGTGGGCGCGAGCCTGGGCGCGGCGGATGGGTTTCTGGTTCGCGCGCGGACGGGCATGGACCTGTTCCGGCCGCTGGTGACGCTGCGGGCGCGCAACCAGCGGGCGGTGGATGACCTGGTGCAGCAGGGATTGCCGCCAGGCCGGCCGGTGTATTTGACGGTGCCGGAGAGTCACGCCGAATGGGTGAACCGCAGTGTGTCGATCACAGATGCGGAGCTTCACCACCTGTACCGCTATGACCCGCGCCGGTATGTGCCCGAGATCAACGTGCTGGTGATGACCAGCACCGGTGCGGACGGCTTGCCGCGCTGCGAGATTCGGGCCGGCGACCGGGCGGGGGCAGTGGCGGGCATCAACTGGCAGTCGCCGCGGTTCGCCGAAATATATGTGTACACCGAGCCGGCGGTGCGCGGGCGGGGGTGGGGCAAGGCGGTGGTGCGCATGCTGTCGGGCATGGTGCTAAAGGCGGGGCGCACGCCGCTGTACGTCGTGTCACGCAGCAACGAGTATTCCATCCGGCTGGCCGAGGCGGTCGGCTATGTGGATACGGGTCAGTTTGAGTACGTCGGGCAAGCAGTCCGCGAGTAGGTAAGCCGATCCCCGCCAGCCATGGCCGACGCAACGCACCACTTTCCACGCAAGTTCCTCTGGGGCACCGCCACCGCGGGTTACCAGGTAGAGGGGAATAGCGAGAACGCCGATTACTGGGCCTGGGAGCAGGAGCCGGGCGCGGTGCTGGACGGTCAGCGGTCGGGGCGGGCGTGCGACTGGTGGGCGGGGCGCTGGCGGGAGGACTTCGACCGGGCGGCCGCCGATGGGCACACGGCTCTGCGGATGTCAGTGGAATGGAGCCGCATCGAGCCGACGCCGGCGCGCTGGGACGACGAGGCGCTCGATCACTATCGGCAGATGGCGGCCGGCTTGCGCGAGCGCGGGATGACGCCCATGGTGACGCTGCACCACTTTGCCAGCCCGCAATGGCTGGCCGACCAGCGTGCCTGGGAGACGGGCGAGGCCGTGGGGCTGTTCGAGCGGTACGCCCGGCGCGTGGCGGAGGCGCTGGGCGAGCACGTTGACCTGTGGTGCACGATCAATGAGCCGAATGTCTTCATGTACCGCTCGTGGGCGGAGGGGGTGCTGCCGCCGCGAAAAAAGAGCCTGACGCTGGCGCTGCGGGTGGCGCTGAATTTGCTGCGGGCGCACGCAGCGGCTTATCACGCGCTGCATGCCGTCCAGCCGGGCGCGATGGTGGGGCTGCCCATCCACTTTAGGCCGACCCTGCCGGCCAATCCAGCGTTTGCGCCTGACCGGTGGGCGGCGCGGACCCAACTCAACCTGTTTAGCCGGTTGTTCACGGATGCGCTGGCAACTGGGAAAATGCGGCGCCCGCTGCGGTCGGCGCTGGCGGTACCGGAGGTGAAGGGCGCGCATGACTTCGTCGCCCTGCAATACTACACCACCGACGTGGTGCGCTTCGACCTGAGCAATCCGGGGGAATTGTTTGGCCGGCGGAGCTTTCCGGCGGGGGCCGAGACGGACCAGGCCGGGTTGTATGCGTCCTATCCGCCAGGCTTCATGCTGGCGCTGCGGTGGGCGAGGCACTACGGGCTGCCAATCTTCGTGACGGAGAACGGCATCGGGGACGAGCAAGATGACCTGCGTCAGCGCATGCTACTGTCGCATCTGCGGCAGTTGTGGCGGGCGGTGAACTTCAACTGGGACGTGCGCGGCTATTTCCATTGGACGCTGGTGGACAACTTCGAGTGGGAGCGGGGCTGGTCGCACCGGTTTGGGCTGTACGCGCTGGACACGGAAACGCAGGCGCGCACGGCGCGGCCATCGGCGCATCTGTATGCCGAGGTGGCGCGTGCGGGGGCGCTGTCGTCGGATCTGGTGGGGCGGTACGCGCCGGAACTGCTGGCGGGGATGTTCCCGGGGTGAGGGGTAGCCGCGGCGTGAAGGTAAGTAAGTGGAAGGTGCGAACGTAGCAGGGCGTTTGGTATAATTGCGACCGACACTGGAGAGGTCGCCTAGTCTGGTCTATGGCGCGCGTCTGGAAAGCGCGTATGGGTCACACCATCGCGGGTTCAAATCCCGCCCTCTCCGCCTTTCGCACGATCCTCAATCTCCCACGCATGATCCAACACATGCCAGGCGGCGCGGCGCACCGCCCGGCGCGGCGACCACAGCGTGCCGCCGCGCGGGCCGCGCTCCGGCAGTTCGCCCCGGGCGCCGGCGGCTAGTCCATCGAGCAAAGCCTGGTGGACTTGCTCCAGGGCTTCTGGCGGCGGCGTGCCCGCCTCGACCTTCACCTTCCACCCAAGTGCACCCACGTAGGCGGCCTCACCTCCCCAGGCGTGCTCAACGATCTTGTCGAGGTTTCGCCCGCCGCCGCGCGGGCCTTTTCTTAGCTCCACGCCCTCGGCCGCCGCGACGGCGTCATCGAACGCCTTCCAGGCGGCTCTCAGGATCGCGGTGAAACGATACAGGGCGGTGGGGTCGAACGGCTCGGCGTCGGCGGCGAGGGCGGCATCGGGCGCGCCAAAGTCGGTGGTGGCGTTGCCCTTGACGCGCTCGACGATATCAAATTCCTGCACCGACCGAGGTGCTCGGAACCCGAGGCGCGCGGCGCGCATAGCAGCGGCGTAGCGAGGGCCGTAGGCGAGGAGCGCGGCGAGCGCGGTCTCCTCGTCGCGGGCAATGCGGCACCAGCCGGGCCAGTCAATGGAACCAGAGATGGCGCGCTTGGAGCCGATTTCGAAAAAGATGGGGATGGGCGAGGGGGACATGGGCAGACCTCCGCCGGCTGCGTCATGGCGTTTCGGCAAGGATTGAACGGGCCTGGGCAAGTTGATGCTGGACCGATGAGACGGCAGTGCCGCCCAAGGCAGCGCGGCGGTTAGCGGCCTCGGCAAAGTCCCACACAGCGGCGACGTCGGCAGTGAAGTGGGGGCTGAGGGCCTGGAGGGTTTCGAGAGGCAGGGTGTTGAGGGGCCCCAGGCGGATGGCCTGGCCCACGAGGTGATGGGCCTCGCGGAAGGGCACGCCCTTCTTGACCAGGTAGTCGGCGAGCTCGGTGGCGAGCAGGGATGCGTCGAGGGCGGCGGCCATGCGGTCGGTGTGGATGGTCATGGTTGAGAGCGCGCCGGCCACGACGGGCAGCATGACGCCGAGCGTGTCGAAGGCGGCGAAGACGCCGGGCTTGTCCTCCTGCAAGTCCTTGTCGTAGGCGGAGGCCAGACCCTTGAGGGTGGCCAGCAGGCCGGTCAGGTGGCCCAGCAGGGTGCCGGCCTTACCCCGCGTGAGTTCGAGCACGTCGGGGTTTTTCTTCTGCGGCATCAGGCTGGAGCCGGTACTGTAGGCGTCGGCGAGGGTGACGAAGCCAAACTCGGACGACGAGTAGAGCACCAGGGCTTCCGCCAGGCGGCTGAGGTGGGTGCCGAGCAGGGCGGCGCTGAAGAGAAACTCGGCGGCGAAGTCGCGGTCGGAGACGGCGTCGAGGCTGTTCTCGGCGGGCCGGTCGAATCCGAGGTCGGCGGCCAGGGCGGCGCGGTCGATCGGGTAGGCGGTGCCGGCCAGGGCGGCGCTGCCGAGGGGACAAACGGCGGCGCTGGCGCGGGTTTGGCGGAAACGCTGGACATCGCGCTCCAGCGCCCAGAAGTGACTGAGGAGCCAATGGCCGAAGGTGATGGGCTGGGCGCGCTGGACGTGGGTGTAGCCGGGGAGCAGGGTGGCGGCGTGGTCATCGGCGCGCATGACGAGGGCGTGCTGGAGGCCGCGCAGGTGGGTGGTGATTAGGTCAACGGCCTCCATGACCCACAGGCGGAAGTCGGTGGCCACCTGGTCGTTGCGGCTGCGGCCCGTGTGGAGCTTGCCGCCCACTGGGCCAACGATTTCGCCCAGGCGGCGCTCGACGGCGGTATGGATGTCCTCATCGGCCGGGGCGAAGGCGAAGCGGTTCTCCGCAAACTCGGCGTGGACCTGCGCCAAGCCGCCGGCTATCGTCTCGGCCTCCTCAGCCGTGAGCACATGGGCGCGGGCGAGGGCGTGCACCCAGGCGATGCTGCCGCGGATGTCCTGCGCCCACAGGCGCTGGTCGAACGGCAGGGAGGCGTTGAAGCGGAAGGCAAGGTCGTCGGACTTTTCGGAGAAGCGGCCACCCCAGAGCATGGGCACCTCGTGAGTAGGGCAACGTGCCAAATGGTCAACTGGTTGAAGAGGTAACCAGTTGACCGGTTGAGTGGTTTCAGTCCCGCTTGAATTTGGAGTAGTCCGGCGCCTTGTAGCGGTTGGGGCCGGCGATGTCGAGCAGGGCGTTGACCTTCATCGGCAGGCCGAAGAGGGTGATGAAGCCTTCAGCGTGCGACTGGTCGTAGACATCCTCCTGGCCGAAAGTGGCGAAGTCCTCGCGGTAGAGGCTGAAGGGGCTGGTGCGGCCGGCAACGATGATGTTGCCCTTGTACAGCTTAAGGCGCACGGAGCCGGTGACGTGAAGCTGGGTCTGATCGACGAAGGCTTGCAGGGCAACGCGCAGGGGAGTGTACCACTGGCCGTTGTAGACCAGTTCGGCGTAGCGCTGGGCGACGACGTCCTTGTAGTGTAGGGTGTCACGGTCCAGGCAGAGCGACTCGAGGTTCTCGTGGGCGGCGACGAGAAGGGCGCCGCCGGGGGTCTCATAGACGCCCCGCGACTTCATGCCGACGAGCCGGTTCTCCACCAGGTCCACGCGGCCGATGGCGTGGCGGCCGCCGATCTCGTTGAGGGCCGCGACGATGCTGGCGGGGGAGAGGGTCTGGCCGTTGACGGCGACGGGTTCGCCCTGCTCGAACTGGATTTCCACGTATTCGGGCTGGTCGGGCGCTGCCTCGGGGGAGGTGGAGAGCATGAACATTGCCTCGTCCGGCTCGGAGGCGGGGTTCTCCAGCCCACCCCCTTCGTGCGAGAGGTGCCACATGTTGCTGTCGCGCGAGTAGATTGACTTCAGGGTCGCGCTGACGGGCACGTTGTGGAGGCGGGCATACTCAATGGCGTCCTCGCGGGAGCGGATGTGCCATTCGCGCCAGGGGGCGATGACCTTGAGGCGCGGGTTGAGGGCGGTAAAGGTCAGCTCGAAGCGCACCTGGTCATTGCCCTTGCCGGTGCAGCCGTGGGCGACGGCATCGGCGCCCTCGGCCTCGGCCAAGCGCACCTGATGGGTGGCGATGAGCGGGCGGGCGATGGAAGTGCCCAGCAGGTAGCGGCGCTCGTAGATGGCGCCGGCTTGCACCATCTTGAAGAGATAGTCGCGGGCGAACTCCTCGCGCAGGTCCATGACGATGCACTTGGAGGCGCCCGAGGCGCGGGCCTTCTCTTCGATGCCGGTCAGGTCATCGTTTTGGCCGATGTTGGCGACATAACAGATGACCTCCGCGCCGGCATAGTTCTCCTTGAGCCACGGCACGATCACGCTGGTGTCTAGCCCGCCGGAGTAGGCGAGCACGATCTTCTTGGGTTGAAACTTGGACATCTTCAGGCCTCCTGGCGAGAAATAAAAAGGCCCTCCGGTCGGAGGGCCAGGGTGAGCGGGGAGCGGCGAAAGCGCCTCAACCCTACGCCCAGCGCGTGCGCGCGGCGGCCTCCCCGAAACGGGCGGGGTGGAGACGACGGCTGCTACGACGTACGCGAGGCTGGGTGGGCATTGGCGGCTATCTTAGCGGGAGAAAGCGAGATGGTCAAGTGTGAAATGGGGCGTGGGGCGATGGAGCGTGGGGCGCGCAGCCAGCGGCAAACGCAGGGTGGATCAGCCAGAGGGCGCGAGGCGGTATTCCTGTACGTCGCAGACGGGTTGGTAGCCGATGGCCTGGTAGATGTGGTTAGAGGTGGGGTTGGCGAGGTCGGTGTACAGGCAGCAGAAGCGGCGGCCGAGGTCGAGGTGGTCCTGGCTGAGGCGCGCGACGCAGGCGCTGGCGTAGCCACGGCCGCGGCGGGCGGGCGGCGTATAGACCGGGCCGATGCGGATTCCGTGGGGGGTGCGGCCGCCGAAGCCGGCCAGCGATACCACTTCGCCCTGATCCTCCCACAGGCAAATGCCGCGGGAAGGTATTGCCAAAATGTTGTCCACCCACCCAGCGGGATCATCGGAGACGACGCCGAAGGCTTCGCGCTCAAAGGCTTCGAGCCATTCGATAAGCAGGTCGCGGTCGGCGGGGGTGGCGCGGCGGGCGAGGCCAGGCACACCAGCAGGATGGTTGACGCGGGTAAGCTGATAGAGACGCTCGGACATGCCTGGCTGGGCGGCAGTGCCCGTGAGCGCGCGCCAGTGCTCCACGAAGGCGGTTGAAACGGGGGTACTGCCCATGACCCGCGTGAGCGGGGTGCCGAAGGTCAGGAAATCGGCGGCGATGGGATGGAGCGCATCGAGCGCGGCTGTGTGGGCGACGATGAGCCGGCCGGGGATGGTCATGAGCGCCGCGGCGACGACCTGGCCTTTTGCCTCGACCGCCGCGAGGTAGGGCGGGGTGCTGATGCGGTCGGGGCGCTCGATGAGCTGGTTGGCGATGCCGAGGGGGAGGCAGTTCTCAACCTCGTGTTCGGTGAGAAAGGGCTCGGCGGCGGCGAGGAAGTTGGAGGCGAGGGGAAAGCGGGTGAGGGCCATGTTAGGGAGTGTCAAGGGTCGAGGGTGAGAGGTCAGTCATGTGGCGCCATTTCTCAGTCGCCGCCCAAACTCCTCCAGCGCCCGATAATACGGCGCGATGCTGGGCACGTAGTGGCGCTCGTCGCGGGCGTGGGGGCCGATGCCGGACTGGCCCCAGACGACACCCTGTCCGCGCGGGGCGAAGCGGGCGCTGGTGCCGGGAAGCTTGCGGGCGAGGCGGGCGGGCTGGCCGCCCACGGCCTCCACCGCGGCGATGAGCTTTCCCAGGTAGGCGTTGTCCGGGTCGCAGACGATGCCCTCCTCGCGGACCTTGACGCTCAATTCGAGCCCCATGTCGGCGCAGTATTGCTGGACGCGCTGAACGAGGGCGGCCAGATCGTCCTGCGGGATGGAGCGGACCTCGACACCCAGCACGCCGTAGTCGGCGGTGATGTTGTAGACGCCGGGCAGGCCGACGTTGACGAATGGGAAGCGGTACTGCGACTGCCAGCCGCCCTCACCGCGCAGGGTAAGGCCTTCCTCGAACAACTCCACCAGGGCCGAGCGGGCGCGAAGAAGGCGTTCACCGAGATCGGCGCTGAGGCCGGTCAGGGCGCTGTGGGCGCGGGCGCCACGGGCGATGACCTCGAAGCGCATGACGCCGCGATTCTCAACGCAGACTTCGCCCAGCAGTTCGGTGCCCTTCTCACCGGTGCGCTCGCCCGCGATCACGAGCTGTGGCGCATAGCCTTCGAACGTGGCAGCCAGTTCCTTGAGCACATGCGGCGTGCCCATGGGCTCATACTCGCCGTTCTCCTCGTTGCCCACCAGGCACAGGTTGAGGGCGGGATAGGGCGGGCCGGCCTTGAGCGCATCCTTCAGGTACACGAGGTAGGTGGCCACGACGGTCTTCATGTCTGCGGCGCCACGGCCCCAGAGGTAGTCGCCTTCCAGGCGTGTTTCGAACTGGCTGTCGTCTGGCTCGGGTTGGACGACGTCGAAGTGGCCGGAGAGCATGACGGGCGCGGCCAGGGTGCCCGGGAAGCCAGCCACGACCGCCGGATACTTGTTGCGGTCGAAGTATTGGACTTCGAGACCAGCGTCGCGCAGGTAATCGAAGATCAAGGTGCCGGCGCGGTGAACTTCGTCCAGGCGCTCGTCGGCGCAGTTGGTGACGGATGGAATGTGGATCAGTTGCTGGGCGAGGTCGACGATTTCGCTGGTCTTGTCCGGGTAGGCGGTGAGAGTGCTGGCGCCGATGCGCGGGCGGAAGCGGATGGGGGCGGCCGGGTCCTGACGGACATCGTCGCGGGCGCGCTGGAGCAGGTCGCGCAGCTTGGCAGCTTCAGCGCCGAGGGCAGCAGCGTTGCCAGCAATCTGCTCCACGTCGCGGGCGACTTCGGCTTCGCGCTCCAGGGCCAGCGTTTTGAGCAGTTCCACGGGCACTTCCGGTTCGGGGGCGGAGGCATCGTCGAGCAGTTGGCGGAGACGGGCGCGCGTGCGCTCGGCGGTGTTGGGTGCGCCGGAGGCCATCTCGATGACGGGCGCCAGGCGGCCCCACATATCCAGGGCCTCAGCCAGGGGGCGCAACTGCTCCAGGGTCCAGCGCAGGAAGTCGCGGACGCCAACCGGCTTGCCGGTGAATGGATTCTCCATCTCCGCGCGCAGGCCCAGGCGGCTGGCGGCGGCCTCGTTGCGGCGGGCGCGGGCGACATCTTCGTGGTCGTAGCGGAAAGCGCGCGCAAAGGCAGGGTCGGCGTAGAACTGGATGAGGAGGAGTTCCTTGAGCGCCAGATTGGCAATGTCCACTTCCAGGGGATGGCCGCCTTCATCAGTGCGGACCTCAACCCGGGCCATGGGGATGTTGATGCGCGCCAGGAGGTTTTCGCGCTCGATTTGCTGGGCCATGACCTCGGCGGTGGCGGACTCGCCCGCAGCGTATAGGCCACGGTGGTAGATGGCGTGAAGCTGGTCGGAGGTGGTGAGGATCAGGCGCTCGACTGGCTCGGCGAAGGAGCGGGCGCGGACCGGGGTCCAGTTGTTGTTGCCGAAGCGCACGCCGCGCTGCACCAGATCATAGGAGGCGCGCAAATAGTCAGGGTGGGAGCGATATAGATTAGGGACGTCCAGGGTTTCAGGATTGGGGAAGGTGTAATTGCGGTTGGAATCGACCTCAGTGAGGCGCACGACGGGGCGGCCGTCGACCAATTCGGCGCGCAGTGGCGTGGCGGCGGAGGTCGCGATGAACAGCGCCCCGAAGGCGCGCATGAGGCGTGTGGCTTCTACATAGACCCGGTTCTTGTAGTCGTCCAAGTGGGCGTGCGTCCCAGCGCCGGCGCCGTTGGCCACGTCGCCGCGCTCGGCGGGCGAGAGATGCATGAAATCCCAACTTAGCAGTGGCTCGGGGAGCGACAGGTTGGCGTGGATGCCGGCGGTGGCAAGGGAGGCGCCGTAGATATCGACGCAGCGCTCGAGGTAGCGGCGCTTGGCAAGGTGCCAGCCGCCGGGGATGGAGGCATGACCGACCTGGGCGGGATAGAGCAGGATGCCGGGATAGGCGTAGAGACGCTCGCCGAACGCGCGGCTGGACTTGGCGAGGGCGTTATAAAGGAAGGCCTCCAGCAGCCGGCCTTCGTAGATGGCACCCAGGCCATTGAAGTAAGGCCGGGTGACCCACTCGATCATCCAATGGAAGACCTCAAGCTGGTGCCGGTCGGCCAGCCAGGCCGGGATTGCCTGCTGGCGCAGGTAGTCCACGAAGCTCTGCTGGTCCGGGCCCGTGCCGACGGTGAGCACGGGCTTGAACTCGGAGTCGTACATGTTCCACTCCAGCTCGAAACCGGCAGCTCCGCCCTTGGGGTTGGCGGCCTGGCCGGCCTCGCGGGCTAGCAGGAACTTTTCGGCGAACTTGGCGGGAGTGAAGGTCATGAAGGCTCCAGAAATGGCGACGACGGACAACCGACGACCGACGAGCGTCAAAGGATTAGGGACTCAGGTGTTCCACAAATGCCTCAAGGGCAAGGGGCAGGCAGACGTGTTGGCCGCCAGCGAGCGCCAGGGCAGGCGTGGCGGGCAGCCAGTAGAAGTTGAAGATCATGCCCTCATCTCCGCCGTGGCCGTGGACGGTGTGCGACCAGGCGGCGGGCAGGGCGACGAGGGGCTCGAAGAGGAAGACGTGACGGTGTTGATCCCACTCAGGCTCGGGGAAGTCGGTCAACTTCCGGACGAGGCGCACCTGCGCGGGGCCGAGGCCGCTCTCCTCAAGGACTTCGCGATTGGCGGCGGCAGGCACCGCCTCGCCTGGCTCGACGGTGCCAGCCGGCACCTGCAACCCGGCATCGGGATAGTCGCGATGCTCAAAGACGAGCACTTCGGGCGGGCCGGCGGCGGGTCGGAGAAGGTAGATGAGAACCTTGTGCTTCATGGAGATGTGATCTCAAGCATTTGCAGTTCAACCGAATTGCCCAGTGCCGCGCCAGATGCGTCAAAGGCCTCCAGCCGCTGCAGGGTGGCGGCATCATACCAGCCCACATTGAGTTGATAGGTGCCGGTTGGAGTTTCAGGCGGCACGGCCAGCGAGAGGCGGTCGATGAGCACTTCGCCTGCTGGCCATTGCCAGGTGGGATAGGCGTTGTCGCAGGGCTGCGCGTCACGCTGAGCATAAACGGGCGACCCGTCCGGCTTGGCGGTCCCGAGAATGTGCGTGAATGTTTTGAGCTCCGAGGTCGCAGCGCTTAGCATCAGCCAGTAAACGTCGACGTTCACGGCTGCGCCGGCAGGCACTTCGATGGCTTCCAGGGTGTACCCTACCAACTCAATCTGATCCGCGAAGCGGACGACCGCACGTCGCGCTGGCGCGACGATGGCTGGCGTGCCGGCTGGCACTTCAAAGATGCTGGCATACGGTGCGCCGCCGAGGGCGTGCTCAGCCAGCAGTTGCCCGGCAGGAAACGCCGCGCGCAGCGCGGGCAGGGTCTCTCGATCCTCTTCAGTCACCACGGCATAGCGGGCGCCGCGCGCCGCGACCGCCGGCAGCACCAGGCACTCGCGGCCGTTGAAATCTCGGAAGCCGTCATAGCGTTCTGGCCCCAGGCCGAATTCGAAGGTCAGCCACTCGCGGCCAATGGGGGTTTCGTACAATGCCATGCCTTGAGGCGCGGACCGCAACTGCTGTGTGATCCAGTACAAGCCTTCGTCGAAGGCCCGGCTGGTCGCAGGGTCGCTGGCCCAGCGCACCATGAAGGCGTGCAGGTGGCCCGCCGCTGAGAGGCCCAGCAGCGCTGCGAGGGCCGGGCGGCTGATGAGCGGCCACGGCGTCTGCCGCCACACAAATTCAATGCCAGCCGCCAGCAGGAGGGTCAGGGGCGGAATCGCAAAGACGGTCCGCTGAAAGTTAGGCGGGTTTTCGGTGATCATGGCCGGGAGCAGGCCGATGAAGAGCCACCAGCCGGTCAGGGCCGCCGCTGAAGCCTGTGTACGGCGCCCGAGCGCAAGGGCCACGAAGCCTGCCATTAGCAGCGCTACTTGGACTGCATCGAGCGCTGGCCGGCCTGGAATGTTTTGGCGCTGGTCGGTTGGGCCAGCCGTCACCAGGCCGCCGAGCACAAGCCCGATGTTGCCGGCCAGCGCGCGCAGCGGGCTGCCGCCGAACAGGGTGCTGCCTGTCGTCACGCGAAAGCGGTCGGTGAAGGCCTCCGGGTTCTTCACAAAATAGAAAGCCTGGGGCAAGATTACAAGCCCGCACACCACGCCTGAAAGCGCGAAACCCCGCACCACCGAACGGCGATTTTTTGCCAGCAACCCGCCGACAAGTACGGCGAGCGGCACCGCGACCATCAGCCGCGCGGCAACATAAGTGAGCAGACCCAAACCAGTCAGCAGCCCGCCCATCACGTACCTGCGCCAGCCGCCGTGTGTGCGGCGCATCGCTAGCCACAAGGCGACGACCGCGCCGGTGGTCAGCGTGGCGGCCAGCATTGGCTGGGTGCCATAGCGGCTGAGATCGAGATGCCAGAACAACGTGGCTGCCAGCAACCCCGCCGCTGGCCCAACGGCGCGGCGTGGATAGAGCGCCTGCCCGGCCCGAATAATGACGGCCACACCCACAATTCCCGCACAGGCGCTTACTAGCCGGCCCGCCCAAGGCACCCGGCCCAATATCGCCAGGTTCACACGGGCAAGATAGGCGAACAACGGATCATTCCCCTCGCCAAAGCCAAAGTACACGGGCCAGTGCCCATCCTGGCCAATGGACTGCGCGGCCAGCAAGTGACCGGCCTCGTCGTAATAGAGCCCGGCCGGAATGCTGCCGATCCGCCACAGCCGCACGCCGGCCGCCAGAAGCAGGATCGCCACCACGCCCGCCCAGAGGCGAAGCCTGGTGGATGCCATAGGCTTGGTCAATGCGGGCGGGTCGCCGGCGCCAGCCATCGTCTAGACAAGCGCATTGAGGCCCTCAGCCAGCCGTTGGGCGGCGCCAAGGGTCTTCTCGGGCGGGGTGGCGTAGGAAAAGCGGATCCACTCCGCGCCGTCTTCGGAGAAGTAGATGCCGGGGACAACGGCGACGCCGTGCTGCTCGGCCAGGTACTGCCCGAGGGCCTCAGTGTCGGCCCAGCCCTTGGCCCGCAGCCACTGTCCAACGTGGATGAAGGCGTAGTAGCCTTTGCCGAGGATATAGCGGAAGCTGTGCTCGTCCAGGAAGTCCTTGAGGACCGAGCGGCTGAGGTTGGTCGGCTCGACGATGCCGCGGGTGACCTTGTCGTAGCCTAACTCGTAGGCAGCCATCGCCACCGCCAGCGAGTAGAAACTGGGGATGACGGCATGCGAGGCGCGGGCGGTGGTGAACTGGATGATCTTCTCGGAGGCGATGAGATGGCAGTTGCGAATGTTACTGCCGCCGAGCGACTTGGTGAGGCCATCCAGGAACATAAGCCGCGGGCGCTCCTTGGCATCGAAGTGCTGGACGAAGCGGTTCAGATCCATCGGCTGTTCGTCGGTGACGTAGTGATACATCCAGTCGAACAGCACGAAGGCCACACCCGCACGCAGGGCGGCCTTGGCGAGAGCCACCTGGCGCTCCTCCGTGATGGTGGCGCCGGTGGGGTTGTCCGGGTTGGTGATGACCAGGCCCGCGATCTTGCGGCCGGTGCGGGCGGCGAATTCGACGCAGGCCTCAAGTCCGTCCTCGGAGTAAGCCCAGGCCTGGGCGGGATCACCTGGGGCGCGCAAGACGTTGGCGCCCACCCCATAAGGGCCCCAGTTGTAGGATATCCAGGGCACGCGCGAGACGATGACGGGATCGCCGACGCGGCCGTGGCCGAGGGCCAGCATGGCGGTGTAGGCCTTCACCAGGGCATCGCGCCCGCCTTGGGTGCCGAGGACGTTGGCGGGACCGAGGCCGCTGGCGGCCTCCAGCTTCCAATACTGCTCCACAACCGAGCGCCGGTAGGCTTCGGTGCCGAAAGGCATGTCGTAGGCCGTGCCGTGCTCGCGCTGCAGGGCGTGCGCGCGATCCAGGACTTCAGCGGGCACACCAGGGAGGCTGGCCCCGCCGTCGCCCTGGGAGGCATCAAAAGTGGCCTGGCTGGGATGGGCCTGACGGTAGACCGCCAGGCTCTTGTTGATGAGGAACATGCGCGAGGGGGGGATGGGTGTGAGGGCGCCCAGGTAGTCGCCGACCGGGATCAAGGCAGAGTCGGGGACGGCGTAGACGGGAGTGTCGGTGGAGGGTGACATGCTAACCTCTTGCGCTTGGCGAAAAAAAGCCCCGGCGGGTATGCCGGGGCCGACTGTTCAGGCGACAGATAGGCGTGGCCGACACACCCTCAACGGGGCTTGCCAGTGGTGGTGGCGGTAGTGGGCCGACGGCTCAGGACAGCGCGCATCGCTGACACGCGGGCAGTCTAACACGCGGCCCCAGGAGCGTCAACACCCCAAAAGGGCCGCCGGTCTATTGTGCACTTAATCCCGCTAATCGCTTGACTTTCCGCCAGAATCTGTGCTAATCTCCCCACACGATGTCAAGCCGCATGGGCGTCTTCTTTTATGCGTTCTACTTTTACGGCCGCCGCACCGCAGCAGCCGTGGCTTGCGTTTGAGTAGACGCCCCCAGCAGACACTCAGGAACCGCGAGGCCGACGGCCCCGCGGTTTTTTCGTTAATGGGAGGAAAGCGCATGGCCATCCGAGGAATCCGCGGCGCCACCGTGGCCCAGGCGAACACGGCCGAAGCCATCCGGGTGGCCACGCGCGAGCTGCTGCTGGCGCTGATTGATGCCAACGGGCTGGAGCCGAACGACATTGCCAGCGCCTTCTTTAGCGTTACTCCCGATCTGAGCGCGGAAGCGCCAGCGCGTGCCGCCCGCGACCTGGGCTGGGACGAGGCCGCGATGCTGTGCCTGGCCGAAATGGCCGTCCCAGGCGCACCGGAGCGCTGCATCCGGGTGCTGATCCACTGGAACACCGACTTGCCTTCGAGTCAGGTTCACCATGTCTACCTTCACGCCGCCGCCAGCCTCCGCCCCGACCGTGCCAGCGCCGCCAATGGCCGGCACGCCGCAGGCTGAGCGCCGGCCAAGTCCCCTCAAGGAAGAGTCTGCCATGATTATCGTCATGCGTCACGATGCCACTGCCAAGCAGATCGCCGATGTCGTTGCGAAAGTCGAATCGCGCGGGATGCGGGTGAACATCTCCCGCGGCGAGGAGCGCACCATCATCGGCGTCATTGGCGACGACCGGCCGGTTGATCGCGCTCAGTTTGAGGTGTTCGATGGGGTGGAAAAGACCGTTCCGATCCTTAAGCCGTTTAAGCTGGCATCGCGCGATATGCACCCAGCCGATACGCTGGTGCCGCTGGACGGCATGAAGGTGGGCGGGCCGCAGGTGGCCATCATCGCCGGGCCGTGCTCGGTGGAGAGCCGGGAGCAAATCTTGGAGTCGGCGTTCGCGGTGAAGGAAGCCGGCGCGGTGGCACTGCGGGGGGGCGCCTTCAAGCCGCGCACTTCGCCGTACAGCTTTCAGGGAATGGGTGAGAAAGGGTTGGAATTGCTGGCGGAGGCGCGCGAGGCGACCGGGCTGCCGATCGTGACGGAGGCCATGTCGCCGGAGCAGGTGCCGCTGGTGGCGCGCTATGCCGATGTGATCCAGATTGGCGCACGCAATATGCAGAACTACGCGCTGCTTAACGCGGCCGGCGAGGCGGGGCGCACCGTGCTGCTCAAACGCGGGATGATGTCGACCATCGAGGAACTGCTGATGTCGGCGGAGTACATCATGGCCCAGGGCAACGGGCGAGTGATCCTGTGCGAGCGCGGCATCCGCACGTTCGAGAAGTACACGCGCAACACCACCGACATCAATGCCGTGCCGGTATTGAAGCAGATGACGCACCTGCCCGTCATATTGGACCCCAGCCATGGCACGGGAAAGTGGGAGTATGTGACGGCGGTGGCGCGGGCGGGGATTGCGGCGGGCGCGGACGGGCTTATTGTGGAGGTGCATCCGCACCCGGACGAAGCATTTTCGGATGGGGCGCAATCGCTGCGGCCGGAGAAGTTCCGGCAGATGGTGGTCGAGGTCCGGCGCATCGCGGAGGCGGTGGGGCGCTGCTGATGGATGAGGATGGGTTTGCCGGGCTGAAACCAGCGCGCGTGACGGTGGCGGGCCTGGGATTGATGGGGGGGTCTCTGGCGCTGGCGCTGAGAGGCCACTGCCGTGAGCTTGTGGGGGTGGACACAAACGAAGAGACGGCGGCGCTGGCAATGGCACGCGGGGTAGTTGACCGCATGGTGGACCTGGAGACCGCTGCGGCCACCACGGACGTGCTGATCCTGGCCGCGCCCGTGCGTGCCATCCTGGGACAAATCAAGCAGCTGGCGGGGCTGCCCGGGCCGGCGCGGCGAACGGTCCTTATCGATCTGGGTTCGACCAAAACCGACATTGTAGGAGCCATGGCGGCACTGCCGGCGGCGTGGGATCCGCTGGGCGGGCATCCCATGTGCGGTAAGGAAGTGAGCGGGCTGGCCCACGCCGAGGGGACGCTGTTTCAGGACAAGGTGTTCGTGCTGGCGCCACTGGCGCGCACCTCGCCGGAGGCGCTGGTGCTGGCCTATGAGCTGGTTGGGGTAATTGGCGCGCGGCCCTTGCGGCTCAGCGCTGAACACCATGATGCCCTGGCGGCCACGGCCAGCCATCTGCCGTACCTGGCGGCGGCGCTGCTGGTGCGCGCGGCGGAGGCGGCCAATGACGATGGTATTTGGGAGATGGCGGCCTCCGGCTTTCGGGACACCTCGCGGCTGGCAGCCAGCGATGTGACGATGATGCTCGACATTGTGTTGACCAACCGGCCTGCGATCCTGGACGGATTGGGCCGCTACCGCGCGGAGCTGGACGCACTGATGGCGCTGCTGGAAGGCGGCGACGTGAATGGCCTGCGCGCATTTCTCCAGGCGGCCAAAGCGCGCCGCAGCCTGCCCCTGTGGGCGCGTAAGTAGCCCGGTTCAAACGTGTATCCTGACGGAATCGAGATTGCTGCCGGATCACAGCCGCTGAACGCGACGGTGCGCGTGCCGGGGTCGAAGAGCCACACCAACCGCGCGCTGATCGTGGCGGCGCTGGCCGAGGGCGCCACGCAATTGCGGGGTGCTCTCTTTTCGGACGACTCGCGCTATTGCGCCGAAGCCCTGGTGCGCTTGGGCTTTGAGGTGAGGCTGGACGAGGCCGCCGAGACCATGACGGTGGCGGGGCTGGGCGGCCGCATCCCGGCCCCACACGCGGAACTTTTCATTGGGAACAGCGGCACGACAGCGCGGTTTCTGACGGCCATGCTAACCCTGGGCGAAGGTGAGTATGTGGTGGACGGCAGCGCCCGGATGCGCGAGCGGCCGCTGGCTGACCTGCTGGATGGCCTAACCCAACTAGGCGCGGAGGTGAGCGCGCCCAGCGGATGCCCGCCGGTGCGGGTGCAGGCAAGCGGGCTGGCAGGCGGGCGGGCGCGGGTGGCCGGGGACACCAGCAGCCAGTACCTGAGCGCGCTGCTGCAAGTGGCGCCCTATGCGCGCGGGCCGGTGGAACTAGGAGTGACGGGCGAGCTTAGCTCGGCGCCGTACGTGAGCCTGACGCTGGCGGTGATGGAAGACTTCGGTGTTGCGGTTGAGCACGACGGCCTGATGCGGTTCCGGGTGCAGCCGCAGACGTACCAGGGGCAAGGGGCGTATGACATCGAAGGTGATGCCTCTGCGGCCTCGTACTTCTTCGCCGCGCCCGCTATCCGGGGTGGCAGCGTGCGCGTCGGCAACGTCACGCGCCAGACGCGGCAAGGGGATGTTGCCTTCGTGGACGTGCTGGTCAGAATGGGATGCGGCGTGGAAGATGCGCAGGACGGCATCACAGTGACTGGGCCGCCGGACGGCCAACTGCGCGGCGTGGACGTTGACATGCGGCATATCCCGGACACTGCCATGACGCTGGCGGCGGTAGCGCCCTTTGGCCGCTCACCGACGATCATTCGCGGAATCGCTTCGGCCCGCGTGAAGGAGACGGACCGCGTGCGGGCGATGAGCACGGAGCTGAGGCGGCTGGGCGTGCGGGTGGAAGAACACGCCGATGGGCTGACCATCTATCCCGCGGACAAGATTGCGCCGGCAGCGATTGAGACCTACGATGATCACCGGATGGCGATGGCGTTTGCATTGGTCGGCCTGCGTGTGCCGGGTGTCCGCATCACCAATCCGGGCTGTGTGGCGAAGACGTTCCCGCGCTTCTTTGAGGTGCTGGGCGGGCTGACCTAACGCGATGCGCCTGGTGCTGCTGGGTTATCCACTGGGCCACAGCGTGTCGCCGGCCATGCATGCGGCGGCGCTGAGGGAGGCGGGGCTGGCGGACTGGACGTATGAAGCGCGGCCCGTTTCGCCGGCTGAGGTGGAGGAGGCGGTGCGCCTACTGCGGGGGCCGGAGTTTGCGGGCGCCAATGTGACTGTGCCGCACAAGGCGGCTGTCATGGCGCATCTGGACGGTCTGACGCCCGTGGCCGAGGCCATCGGCGCTGTGAACACCATCGTCAAGCAGGAAGGCCGGCTGATCGGCCATAATACGGATGCAGCGGGGTTCCTGGCCGACCTGGCCGGTCATGGGGTGGCGTTGAGTGGACGCAATGTGCTGATCCTGGGGGCGGGCGGGAGCGCGCGGGCGGTAGTGGCGGCATGCACCAGCGTGGGCGCGCGGCCACGGGTGCTGGCGCGGCGACCAGAAGCCGCCGTGGGCCTGCAAACGCTGGGGCCGGTGGTGATCTTCGAGTGGACCGAGTTGGGGCTGTTGCGGGCCAGCGATGGCTGCGCGGTGATCGTCAACACGACTCCGCTTGGCATGGCCCCACGGGTCGAGGGATCGCCGTGGGTGGAGGGCACACCATTTCCCCCAGACGCGTTTGTCTACGACCTCGTGTATAACCCCCCCGAGACGAGGCTGGTGCAGCAGGCGCGGGCGGCCGGACTAGGGGCGGATACGGGCCTGGGCATGCTGGTGGAACAGGGGGCATTGGCATTTGAGAAGTGGACCGGGCGGGCGGCCCCGCGCGGGGCGATGCGACGGGCGGCGGAGGACGCAGTAAGCGGACGGCAGTAGGTCACCCACGAAAGACGAAGGACGATAACCGTCCGAGGCGCCAACGGCAAGACGGAAGCCGGCTGGAGATGAGCGAGAAGACATGCCATTGAGATTGTTAACCGCGGGCGAGTCGCATGGGGCGGTGGTGGGCGCGATCCTGGAAGGGGTGCCGGCGGGGTTGCCGCTGGGGCCGGAGGACATCAACCCCGACTTGGCGCGGCGGCAAGGGCTGATGGGGGGCGGGAAGCCGTACCCCGGCGCCAGCCCCCGCATGAAGATCGAGCGCGACGAGGCGCAAATCCTGGGCGGCGTGATGGGCGGCGTGACATTGGGCGCGCCGATTGCGTTACAAATCCAGAACCTGGACCATGCAAAGTGGAAGGGGAAGACAGTGGCACCGATGACGGTGCCACGGCCGGGGCACGCCGATCTGACGGGCGCGATCAAGTATGGGTACGACGACCTGCGACGCAGCCTCGAACGGGCCTCGGCGCGAGAGACGGCGGCGCGGGTAGCGGCGG
>CAZCEC010000011.1:56990-65506 GCA_964497615.1 uncultured Anaerolineales bacterium
TCTGTGGGAAGCGCGGTCATTGGGCTGCGTGGAGGGCGGGCGCTGTGTGCCGGAAGTTGCTGGGCGAGTTTGGCGTTCGGGTGGGAGGGTACGTTACCGATATTGGGGGCGTGGCGGCTGACTTGGCCGGCGTGCCGCTGGAGGCGCGGGTACAGGGGGCGCTGCAAAGCGAGATGGCGTGCCCGATCGTCGAAGGCACTGCGGCCATGCGTGCCCGCGTGCAGGCGATCATGACCACGAAGGACACGCTGGGAGGCGTGTTCGAGATTGTGGCGCTGGGCGTGCCGCCGGGACTCGGGAGTCACGTCCACTGGGACCGGCGGCTGACGGGCCGGCTGGCGGGGGCGCTGTTGAGCATCCACGCCATGAAAGGGGTGGAGATCGGCGAGGCGTTTGCCAATGCGCGGCTGCCCGGCACCCAGGTGCACGATGAGATTGTGCGTGATGAAGCTGGGAACCTCACGCGGCGGACCAACCGCGCGGGCGGGCTGGAGGGCGGCATCACCACCGGGCAGCCGCTGGTGATGCGGGTGGCGATGAAGCCGATTTCGACCACGCTGACGCCGCTGCAATCGGTGGACCTTGCATCGGGCCAGGCTTCGCCGACGGATTACGAGCGGTCGGACTTTTGCGCGGTGCCGCGGGCGGTGGTGGTGGGAGAGGCGATGGTGTGCCTGGTGCTGGCGGATGCGCTGCTGGAAAAACTGGGCGGCGATTCGATTGCGGAGATGCGGCCAAGGTTTGAGGCGCTGCGGCAAGCACGGCTGGAGGACTTGGTGATGAGGGGGGAGGGGCAGGTGTTTTGGAGTTGAACTTGATTCTGGCAGGGCCGCCGGGGGCGGGGAAGAGCACGATCGGTGCTATGGTGGCGGGCGCGTCAGGCCGCGAGTTTGTGGATGGGGATGCGCTGCTGGAGGTCCGGTGGGGGCGGACAATCCCGGACTATTTTGCCGCCGGCGAGGAGGTGCTGTTCCGCGAGCGGGAGGCGGAGGTGTATCGGGGGCTGGCCGAGCGTGATGGTCTGGTGGTGGCGGCGGGCGGTGGGGCACTGCTGAATCCCAAGAGCCGCGCGAGGTTGGAGCGGAGCGGGGTCATCGTGTGCCTGGAGGCCCCGGCAGACGTGCTGGCGGCGCGGCTGGAGGCGGGCGGCCCGGTGCGGCCCCTGGTGGCCGGTGACGCGCGGACGAGGTTGGCGGGGCTGCTGCGCGAGCGGCAGGCGCATTACGATTCGTTTCAGTGGCGGGTGCATACGGGCGAGCGGGGAGTCGAGGCGGCCGTCGAGGCGGTGTTGGCCCGATTTGCCCAAGGCGGCGGCGCCATGCGGCTAACAGTGGGCGAGACCCGGGCGATCTACGCGCGCGGGCTGACCGCGGGGCTGCGTGGGCTGCTGGCTGAGAGCGGGCTGCAAGAGCCGTTCGTGGTGCTGGCGGATGGTGAGATTGCGGCGACGCATGGCGCGGCGGCGGCGAAGGCGCTGGGGGGAGTTGTCGTGGCGGTGCCGAGTGGCGAGATCAGCAAGAACCTGGATACGGTGCGGCACCTGTATCAGGCGTGCCTGGCGCAGGGGCTGGACCGCAACGGCACGATTGTGGCGGTGGGGGGCGGGGTGACGGGCGACGTGGCGGGCTTTGTGGCCGCGACATTCATGCGCGGGGTGGCCTGGGCGAATGTGCCGACGACGGTGTTGGCAATGGCCGACTCGGCGCTGGGCGGGAAGGTGGGGGTTGACCTGCCGGAGGGCAAGAACCTGGTGGGCGCGTTTCACCCGCCGAGGGTGGTGGCGGCTGATTTCGATGTGCTGAGGACGCTGCCGGAGGTGGAGGTGCGGTGCGGGCTGGCGGAAATCATCAAGAGCGGCGTCATTGGGGATGCGGTGTTGTT
Source organism: uncultured Anaerolineales bacterium (assembly GCA_964497615.1). Classification (GTDB taxonomy): domain Bacteria; phylum Chloroflexota; class Anaerolineae; order Anaerolineales; family UBA6663; genus CAZCEC01. The sequence goes on from CAZCEC010000011.1 coordinate 58,872, forward strand.
TGAGAGGATGCGGCGGGGCGATATGAGCCTGGAAGAGGGCATACGCCGGGCGGCGGCAGTGAAGGCCGGGATCGTGAATGCGGATCCGTTTGAGCGGGGCGAGCGGGCGACACTCAACCTGGGGCATACGATTGGACATGGGGTGGAGGCGGCGTCGGGATATGAGCTGAAGCACGGCGAGGCGGTGGCGATCGGGATGGCGGCAGAGGCGAGGCTGGCGGAGCGAATGGGGTTGGCCGAGGCGGGGCTGGCGGATGAGATCGTCGCCTGTTTGAAGGGCGCGGGGCTGCCGGTGCGCGCGCCAGGGATGGATGTGGAGGCTGTGCGGCGGTTGATGAACAGCGACAAGAAGAAGGCGCACGGCAAGCTGAAGTTTGCGTTGCCGCGCCGCGTGGGTGAGGTGGAATGGGGCATCGAGGTCGAAGAAGACGACCTGGCCACGGTGCTGCGGGAGGTGATGAATGGCGGCATCTGAGTGGACGCACGCAGTGGAGTCGAGCAGGCGGGCGATCCTGGTGTTGCATGGCCCCAATCTGAACCTGCTGGGCACGCGCGAGCCGGAGATCTACGGCGCAATAACGCTGGCAGAGATTGATGCGCGGCTGGTCGAGGCGGGAGCAGGGCGTGGGGTTGAGGTACGCACCTTTCAGTCGAACCACGAGGGCGCGCTGATTGACGCGCTGCACGAGGCGCGCAACTGGGCGGCGGGCGTGATCTTCAATCCGGGCGGGTACACGCATACGTCGGTGGCGCTGCGGGATGCCGTGGCGGCGATTGGGATTCCGGTGATCGAGGTGCATTTGTCGAACACCGAGGCGCGGGAGGAGTTCCGGCACAAGTCGCTGCTGGCGCCGGTGTGCAAGGGGGTGATCCGGGGATTTGGGTGGCGGTCGTACCTGCTAGGTTTGATCGCGTTGGTGGAGTGAGCACCTGCCTGGGTGGCACGTCGTAGGCGCGAGACGGCGCACCGCGCCGTCTCCACCAATACACGCTGGGGCGTCCGGACCATCCGGCGAGAGCGACCGCTGCCGGCATGGACATGGACCGGCGCCGCGTGTGCGCCGCGAGACGGCAGGCCGCGCCGTCGTTACGAGGGTGATGCGCGTTCGCTCGTCCAGGAGTCGCGCAGGCCGTAAGGGAAGTCGTAGGCTTTCATCCGCTCCATGAACGGGTCGGGGTCGAAGGCTTCGGGGCCGAGGACGCCGCGGCCTTGCCATATCCCCTCCGACAGCAACTCAAGCGCAATGACAGGATTGACGGCGGTTTGCCAGACGACGGCCTGGACGCCGTAGTCGCGCATGCAAGCTTCGTTGTCCGCAACCTGGTAGAGATAGACCTCGCGCGGGCGGCCGTCCTTCGTGCCGGTGACCCAGGTGCCGGCGCAGGTTTTGCCAAACATGTGGTCGCCCAGCTTGGCCGGGTCGGGCAGGCAGGCGGCGACGACATCGCGCGGGGCGACCTGCACGCCCTTGACGTTGATCGGCTCCTTCTTGTCCAAACCGAGCAGGGCCAGGGTCTTGAGCACGCCAATGAACTCGTCGCCAAGGCCGTACTTGAACGTGACTCGGTTGCACTTGACCCAGCGCGGCACGAGCAAGACCTCTTCGTGCTCCACGTTGACGCACTCCTGCGGGCCGATGCCGCCGGGGAAGTCGAAGACTTCCGGCTCGGAGAAGGGCGGGGTGGTGAACCAGCCGCGCGCCCGTTCCCAGATGATGGGCGGATTGAGGCACTCCTCGATGGTGGTCCAGATGGAGAAGGTGGGGGCGAAGGCGTAGCCGCGCACTTCCAGGTTCGCGCCATCGCGGACGCCGATCTCGTCAATGGCGTCGAACAAGTGCTTTTCAGCGTAACGGGCGAAGACATCGGCCAGGCCAGGCTCGACGCCCATGCCGACGAGAGCCAGCAGGCCCTTCTTTTCCCACTTGGCCGCGCGCTCAAACTGATAGTCGCCCAGCTTGACGCCGCACTGCTCGTATGGGTGCGTGGGATGCGGCTGGGAGAGGGTCATCGCCATATCGAGATAGTGGCAGCCGGCGGTGTAGGCGGCGTCGAAGATGGCCTCGTTGAAGAGGGGGTCCACGGCGTTGACGATGACGTCGGCCTGGTGCTGGCGGGCGAGGGCGATGATCTGGCGCTTGTCGCGAGCGTCCACCTGGACGGCGGGGAAGCGGCGCGGCTGGCTTAGGCGGGCGCGGACCTGCCGGGCGCGCTTGAGGTTGTAATCAGCCAGGACCAGCTTCTTGAGCCACGGGCGGTGCTGGGCGATGACGGCGATGGCCTCGCCGACGCCGCCGGTGCCGATGAGCAGAACGTTCATGGATTGGTTCCCGGAAGGGTGCCCGAGAGGGGCTGGGTCTTGCGTGGGGTGGGGGGCAGGGTGAAGTAGAAGGTGCTGCCCTGGCCGACGGTGGACTGGACGCGCAGCTCGCCGCCGAGGGCCTGCACGATGCGGCGGGCGATGGGCAGGCCGAGGCCGGTGCCTTCCGCGCTAGCTTCGCTGGCGGGCGCGCGAAAGAACTTGTCGAAGAGGCGGGGGAGCACTTCGGGCGGGATGCCGGGGCCGGTGTCGTCCACGTAGATGCGGAAGTAGCCGCCGGCCTGATCGGCGCGGACGGTGATGGCGCCATCGGGGTGGTTGTACTTGACGGCGTTGGTGAGCAGGTTGAGAAGGACCTGCTTGAGCTTGGCGCGGTCGCTTTCGATGGGGGGCAGGGCGGGCGCAGGGTCGGCCAGCAGCCGCACGCCGCGCTGGGCGGCTTGGGGCTCGATGACGTCCAAGGCTTCGGCAATCAGGGCGGCCAGGTCAAATTGGGTGAGGGTGAAGCGCGCCCGGCCGGACTCGAGGCGGGCCATGTCGAGGAAGTCGGTGGTGAGCTGGGAGAGGCGGGCCGTTTCGCTCTGAAGCGTGGCGACGACTTCCTGGCGCTGGGCTTCGGGGAGGCCGGGGCGGGCCAGCAACTGGCTGCCGGCCAGGAGGGCTTGCAGCGGGGTGCGCAGTTCGTGGACCATCTCGGCGATGAGGTCGGACTGGAGGAAGAGGCGGGCGTTGACGATGGCGACGGCGGCCTGGGCGGCGAGCCATTGGAGGGTGCTGATGTCTTCCGGGGTGAAGGCGCCGCCGCGCTTGTTGATGGCTTCCAGCACGCCGATGGTCTGCTCGCGGGCAATGAGGGGCACGCCGAGGACGGAACGGGTGGTGTAGGCGGTCAACTCGTCCACGGCGGGGTTCCAGCGCTGATCGGTGCGGGTGTCGGGGACGAGCAGGGGTTGGGCGTTGGTGGCGACCCAGCCGGCGATGCTGGCATCCAGGGGCAGGGCCAGGCTCTTGACTTCGCCCGGGGGCAGATTGGAGGTGGCTTCGAAGCGCAGTTCGCCGGATTGGGGGTCGAGGAGCAGGATGGAGGCGGCGTCGGATTCGGTGAGCTCGCAGGCGGCTTCGACGATTTCGCGGAGCAGGTGGGCGAGGTCGAGGGTGGAGACCAGGGTGTGGCTGATCTCCATGAGGCGCTCCATGCGCCGAAGGAGGAGGGGGTAGTTGGGCTGCGGGGGAGGCATTGAGGCGAGTGTAGCAGAGGGCGAGGAAATGGGGGAAATGTGACGGGGCGGGAAGGGAACAAGGGGCATAAGGGGCGCAAGGGGCACAAAGGACATTAGGGGACTCGAGGGACTCGAGGGACTCGAGAGCCTCGGGTGGGCGGGACTCGAGAGTCCATCGGTGGAAAACGTGGGTAGAGGGGAGTGCGGGAGAAGCAACGGCGGCGGGCGCCGCAGGATGGGAATTGTGCGGCGAAGTTAGTTACAGCAGCAGCAGCGGCGGGCGCGATCTGTCGCGAAGTGTCGCGGGGAGGGGGCGGACGGGGGAAAGCGGCGGCACATCCACAGACCCATAGGGGAGCTTGGTCCGTGACGCCGATGGGCGCAGATGAAGGCCGGGGGCGGCAAGCGTGTTGAGTTGTTAAGGGCGACCGGGCCAGAGCGAGATAGGCGCTGCGTACAGCGCGGCCGGGCGGCTCAGGTGAGGAGATTGTATAGAAAGTTTGTTCTAGTGTCAAGGGAAAGTTTTTGAGAACCGGTCGCAAATTGCTTGGTAGACGATTCGGCTGGATTTTGCCGGCAATTTGGCAGCGGATTAGGTAACGGATGTAACGGATGGCGTACCATTCCGCCGGGTCGTCTACAATTTCGGCGGATGTACGTCCGGTCTCCGGGATGTTCCAGGACTGCTCGAAGTGCATGAGCGAGGCGGCGTGGTTGCGGTCGGTCTTGACGCCGAACTGCTCCATGACGAAGCGCAAGAAGAGGTTGCTGGTCTTGAGGTTGGGGGCAAAGGCGAAGACGACCTGCTTGGACTGGTCCTCGCGCAGCTCATCGTGGATGCGCTTGGCGAGGCTGGTCTTGCCCGTGCCGACGTCGGCGAACAGGTAGACCGGCCCCTTGCGGGTCTGGAGGTGGTGCAGGATTTTGGCTTTGGCTTCGCGGTGTGTGTGCGAGTGCCACAGGAAGCGCGGATCGGGGGTCATGCGAAAGGGGAGCTCGGCTAGGCCAAAGAAATCCGTGTACACGGGTCCATGGTGAACTTCCGAGAGGGCATTGTCAAGAGTTGATGGAAGTAAGGCAGCGAGGTTGAGGCAAATCCACCGAATGGAAGCTGGCAGAACCGCAAAACTCGGCTTGGAGTGGCCTAATTTGATGCTGAATCGTGGGCTGCGCACCGAACGTCGATAGAGGGGCGGCGCGAGAATACTCGTTATCATGGTCACGGCGCGAGAGGAATGTCTAGGTACGCGGCAGCAACGGTTGGTGTTGGCGTGCCCTCCTCAATAACTTGGCCGACTACTAAGACTCGAATGAGGCTACTGTCGTGATTGGGCGGCAGTTTCGGTGAGGTGACCGTGTAATTGTCTGGCAAGAAGCCACCCTTCGGATCAAGTATGATCGGCGCTGTATTTAAGCTTTGGGTATTGTCCTCTAATTCCACCCATTGTCCGTCCTGGGCCGAATAAGCGAAAACCCTGAGCCCAAAGTCCGGCGGAAAGGTGAGGCTGTTGCCTGTCTTGTTGAAAATGCGCAAGTGGTATCCTGCCGCACTGGTGGGCAACGCAGAATGTTGCTCTAGGCCAACGAGCAGGTTGAAACTTTCGATGCCTACGAGACGGCTAAACAGCGCTTCTGCATTGGCCATCGTCCCATCTGGTATCGAGCTCAAGGTTGCTGTTGCAGGCTGACTGCATGCAGCCACGCCGCCTAGTATGAGACAGAACCAGCCGGCGAGTCGAATAACGTTTGGCATAGCCTAATACTCCTAGCGCACGGGCAGGTGAATAATCAAAGCGTATGTTACTGCATTAGCCGCCTCACAAGTCCAGCATCGTACACTGGTTATGATTTCCAGTTCAGTCACATTCCTCATGCCCTGCCCGATATATGCAGCTCCGGACTCGTTTGGACTGAGCGTGATCCCTGGGTTCAATATGTAAGTTGGGTTAATGCCATCTGGGTGTGAAGGGCTAATGCTAAGGTCTTGCACGGCGACCAAGCTGTCAGTGCGGTTTGTGAACACTATTGAATCCAGCTCGGTCCATGAAGCCGATGAACTCCTGAGTATTAGCGACTGGAAGAAGTTCGGATCCGTGCTGGTGTGGTGAGGCGCAAAAATCCAAGCCAGGGTAACCGCCACGCCCGGCAAATTTGCCCACGCTGTGTCCGGCGGACCACCGTCAAGGGGTTTACCGCGGTACTGGGGTCTGATGTAATCACTGTAGTAATCTGGAGCGAAACTGTCGCCACCCCCGATATGGCTACCACCTGTTACTATAGTTGTCGGCCCGGGACCAATCGTGGTGCCCTCATCACTGGAATTGGCCGGATCGCCTGAGTAATCGGAGTTGCTTGACTCATTGTCTGAGGCAACAACGCACCCTTCAGTTAGACACCCATCATCTTCCCGATGGCCCGAAGGATCGGTATACTTGAGTGGGTTGCCCAAGACATAACTGTACCGGTTGAGCGCGTGCGGATTGTCCGGCTCGGGCACAATCGTATCTGCACTCACGAACCGCCCCAGCGCGGCGTCGTAATAACGGGCGTTGTAAAACATCAGCCCCGTGTCGTCACGCCGCTGGCCGGTGAAGCCAAAGTCGGTCGGCATTGACCCGCTGACATACCGCACCGTGCCGTAGGGGTGATAGCGCTGGCGCGAGACCACGGCGCCCAGGGTGCCGCAGGTGACGAGCGAGGCCGGACGACGGGGGGATGAGAGGCCCGGTCCAGCGGCAGGGGCGGTCGCAGCGGGCTCGGATTCAGTTGTTAAGGTCCATGGCAATAGCATAGACGAGGCTGTCAACAGGCCGGATCAATTTCCCGCTTGACGAATAGAACTAATGTTCGTACAATAATCCCGTGAACCCGCTCACGGCTGCCTACCCGCACGCCTCCTGCCCAACGCCGGAGCCAGACGGCCCCAACTGGCTGGCAGCCCTGGCCCAGCTGGCAGCGCCTACTTCCCCTGCCAGGCCAAAACTCGACTCGAAATCAAGGCGAGCTGGCAACGCTGGCAATCCTGGCAACGCTGGCAATCCTGGCAACGCTGGCAACGCTGGCAACGCTGGCAACGCTGGCAACGCTGGCAACGC
>CAZCEC010000011.1:65606-116967 GCA_964497615.1 uncultured Anaerolineales bacterium
AACGCTGGCAACGCTGGCAACGCTGGCAACGCTGGCAACGCTGGCAACGCTGGCAGTCCTTCCCACTTGCACCCCTGGCACCTTCCCGGCCGCTGGCAGCAGCCATGTAACTGCTTCTCGCCACCAACTTTGGTGGGTGGGCAGGGCGGGCCATCGCGCCTGCAACCCCGTTCCAGGGCTGGGGCGCTCCTACACGGGCGGAGGCGAGGAGCTGGGCGGTCTGGCAGGGCGGGCGAGGGCCGGAAACCCACGTGGGTCGCTGGGGATGGCGCTATAATCGCGGCATGCGCATTGCGATGGTGAGCTATCACACGTGTCCGCTGGCGACGCTGGGCGGCAAAGACACGGGCGGCATGAATGTGTATGTGCGGGACCTGTCGCGGGAATTGGGGCGGCAGGGGGTGGGGCTGGATGTGTTCACGCGCAGCCAAGACGAGCACCAGCCGCATGTGAAGGAAGACCTGGGATATGGCAACCGGGTGATCCACATTCCGGCGGGGCGGGAGGTGCCACAGCCGCGGGATGTCCTCTTACAGCATGTGCCGGAGTTCGTGGGCGGGGTGCGGGAGTTTGCGCGGGTGCAGGGGACGGCCTACGACCTGATCCACAGCCACTACTGGCTATCGGGGGTGGCGGCGCGCAGCCTGCGGGCGGCGTGGGACGTGCCGTTCATTCAGATGTTCCACACGCTGGGCCACATGAAGAACCGGGTGGCGCAGTCGCCGGCTGAGCGGGAAGGCGACCTGCGCATCCGGACGGAGACGGAGTTGATGCGCGAGGCGGACCAGATCATCGCCGCCACGCCGGCCGAGCTGGCGCAGCTCCAATGGCTGTACCGGGCCGACGTGAGCAAGGTGACGGTCATCCCGCCGGGGGTGGACCTGGCGCACTTCTATCCGCGGCCGGCCGAGGCGCTGAAGAACCGCCTGGGCATCGAGCCGAAGCACAAGCTGCTGCTGTTCGTGGGGCGGATCGAGCCGCTGAAGGGGATCGAGACCCTGTTCGAGGCGGTGGCGCTGCTGCGCGAGCGGGGGGCGTGCGAGTGCCGGCACGTGGTGCTGGCGATCATCGGGGGCGACGCGCGGGATGTGCCGGCGGACGAGAACGCGGAGATGGCGCGGCTCAAGGCGCTGCGCGAGCGGCTGAACATCGCCGACATGGTGACGTTCCTGGGGGCGCAGGACCAGGACGCGCTGCCGGAGTATTACGCCGCGGCCGAGGCGGTGATCATGCCGTCGTATTACGAGTCGTTTGGGATGGTGGCGCTGGAGGCGATGGCGTGCGGGACGCCGGTGATCGCGTCGGAGGTGGGCGGGCTGGCCTATCTGGTGCGCGACGGCGAGACCGGGTTTCACGTGCCAGACAGGGACCCGAGCCTGCTGGCGGACCGGATCTGCGCGCTGCTGACAGATGCGGACCTGCGGCGGCGGCTGGGGGAGGCCGCGGCCGAGCATGCGCGGGGATACGGCTGGCCGATCATCGCCGAGCGGATCCAGGCGGTGTACCGGGAGGTGCTGGAGAGCAAGCGGGCGAACGGGACGGGTTAGGGGCGGCGACTGCCGGCAAGATTCCTCGGCCCAAGGAAGGCCTCGGAATGACATTAAGGCGGGACGGGCCAGGACGGCGAGTGAGGGTCAGATTCCTCGGCCCAAGGAAGGCCTCGGAATGACATTAGTCGGGGGGCTAGTGGGCGCGGGCGCCGTTGAAGTAGGAGTCGTTGAGGGCGAAGAGGGCGCAGCGGTACGAAACGTAAGATGTGAACTCAACCAGCTTCTTCTCGCGCTCGTCCTTGCGCACCCACAGGTCGAGGCCGCGGGCGCGGGCGCCGCACTTGTCGAGCAGGTCCTTGACGACCAGCTCGTCGGTGCTCACCCAGCGGCTGACCTGGAGCACGATATCGCGCTTGTGCTTGCGGATGAAGTTGTCGGCGTGCACATAGTCGCGCTCGCGGCGGCGGTTGTCGCGCGGGGCGGGCGTCTGCCAGAACAGCTCCAATAGATCGGGATCAATAAAGCCGGTGGCCTTGCGGCGGTACTTGCGGAGGCTGCGCGCGCGGAAGAATTGCGCCACGGTCTCGGAGTATTCTTCGAGCGGGTCCCACGGCATGGGGCGCTGGTCGATGACGGGGTCGGTGCGGCGCAGTTCGTGGACGATCTGCTCGACGAAGTGGAGCTTGCGCAGGGCGCCGGGGTAGCGCTTATAGATGCGGCGCCAGTTGGTGCGCGGCTGAAGCCAGACGCCGAAGGTCTCGGCGAAGTCGTCGTCGGGGTGCTTCTGGGCGTAGTAGTCGCCGTTGGGGTTGACGTAGTCGCGGCTCCAGGGGTTGGCGCGCTGGACGTAGCGGTCGGTGACGGGGTAGGTGTTGAAGTAGTTGCCCTTGACGTTGAACATGACGCGGAAGTCCTTGCGGCGGTAGAGCTTGTAGGCATAGGAGAAGGCGTGGCCGACTTCGTGCCGCAGGATGTTGACGACATCGTCGAAGGAATAGCGGAAGCCGCGGAACTCGGCGTTGAGGTCGTTGAGCAGGGGGTGGCAGTCGTAGAAGCCGAGGGCGATGCTGGTGGTGCCGGCGACGGTGCCGTAGCCGGTGGAGAGGTAGAAGTGCGGCTGGAGCTTGTTGAGGCCGACGCGCTTCATATCGGCGCGGACGATGCGGACGGCTTCCTTGAGCGGGCAAGCGTCGAGGGTCAGGCCGAGCCGGTTGAGAGGCGTGAGCAGAAGCTCAAGCTTCTGCGTATCGGTGCTGAAGAGCAAAGCGCGCGAGCGACGCATGACAAAGAATCCAACCGCATACGGACGAATGAGCCGCCGGCCCGCTGATGGGCGGGCCGCCGGGTTATGGCTTGGCAATCGGTGACGTGTGCCGGCGCGCTGGAGGGAAACGCGCCCTTCACCCGAGGCCGGTGCAATTGTCGGCGCCACCTGGCTGGCCAGTGCCCTCGGCAGGACTTGAACCCACAACCCCTTGATCCGAAGTCAAGTGCTCTGTCCAGTTGAGCTACGAGGGCAATTTTGTAATGTGTCCAACTTGTCGATTCTGCCGTGTTTTTGGCACTTTTCGGTTGGCGAACCTCTGTTCTCCCGTCCACTGCGACCGCTCTGACCGCCTTTTTTTAGTTGTACGCAGTAGTTACGCAGTAGTAAGGCGTTGTCCGCAGCCGGCCGGCGGCTGGCGCCAGTGGACGGCGCGCGGACCTGTAACGGTCATTATACCAGTTTGGGGGCGGCGGCTGGCGGGGAGGGGACGGGGCTGGAGGCCGATGGTCGCGGGCTGCCCGCCCATATGCGGCGGCGAAAAAAGCCTCCATCAGTATCGGGACCCGGCCAGCGGAGGATGAAGCGGTCTACGAGAGCGTCGTCGCAGCCGGCCGCGCTGCGCTGGATGACGCCGCCGTCATGAGCGCCGTGAAAGACGGACGACTTGTGACCCTGGCCCAGGCGATCAGTTACGCGCTCAATCAAGACACGGGTTGAAAACGGTGCGCAGCGAAGGTGCCTGCTGTTGTGGGATAGGCTATGCGGCACAAGGCGATTCTTTGGGCCCCAGGCGGCTGGCAGGCAGTTTTTGGGGGGCGAGGTTGTGGAACGCTACTGGGCGGTTGCGGTGCGGGTCTGACGGCACAAGATAAGTGATCGTGCATGGGTCAGATAGACTCGACCGGTCAAAGCGCCGTCCAGCAGGTTCGGGTCCGGCCCCCAGCGTTGCCTGAGGCGGCGTCCTCGTGGCATGGCGTGCGCCCGGCCCATCGGGCCGGCTGGATTGGAGATGGTCCGGACGCTATAATGGGTATCACGCCGCCCTGCAAGGATGAGTCCGTGGCCGATCTTCACTTCCGGCTCCTGGGTCCGCTGCAAGTCTGGCGTGGCGAAGTCCGCGTCGATTCGTCCCTCCCCGGCCGATTGACCAGGGAACTGCTGGCGCTGCTCTTGCTGGAGCACGACCGCTTCGTGCCCGCCGAGCGGCTGATGGAGGCCTTCTGGCCCGAACTCGGCCCCTCGGCCGCTGCCAACAACCTCCAGGTAACCGTTCGCAAGCTGCGCCACTGGCTGGAGCCGGGTCTGCGGCGTGGACGTGACTCACAATACCTGCTCACCGAGGGCGGTGGCTATCGCCTGTGGGGCGAAGCCAACCCGCTTGATATAGACGAGTTCGCACAGGCAGCCCAGCGGGGGCAGGCAGCGCTGCGGGCGGGCGACCTGGCGTCAGCGCGGCCAGCGTTGGAGCGGGCCCGCCAGCTCTACCGCGGCGAATTGCTGGCCGACTTGCCCTACGCCGAGTGGGCCTTCCCCATGCGTGAGAGGCTGCGCGAGGCCCACCTGAAGGTGCTCGAAGCGCTGGGCCTGGTCTACCTGCGCCAGGGCCAACTCGACGCTGCGGACGTCGTCGGCCGCCAGGCCCTGGCTATCGATCCGCTGCGCGAGACCTTCGTCCGCCTGCTGATGCAGAGCAACGCCGCGCGCGGCCAGGCGGCCGAAGCGCTGGCCGCCTTCGACGGCTACCAGCGGCTGTTGAGCTCGGAGCTGGGTAAGCCCCCTTCGCCCGAGACCCAGCGTTTGCGTGATGACATCCAATCGGGCACGCTGCCGGGCGGCCGAGCCAGCGTGACTTCCGCGCCGCAGGGCCTGGACTTGCCGCTCGCCGGGCGGGAGGCAACGCTGGCCCGGCTGCGCGAAGCTGTGCGGAACGGGGCCGGCCTGGTCTTGCTCGCTGGCGAGGCAGGCATGGGCAAGTCTCGCCTGCTGACCGAATTTGCTCGCAGCGCGCCCGAAGCCGCGATGGGTGGTCAGGCCTACCCTGGCGCGCCGCCGCTGTCCGCGGTGCTGGCTCTCGTCGAGGCGTTCTTGGCGCAGGCGCCGCCGGCCAGCCGGCTGGCGGCCTTGGGATCCCTTGGCCCGCCGCTCGCGCAGCGCCTGCCCGCCGTGCGGCAACTCTGGACGGCGTGTCCGCCGTATGTGGCCCTGACGCCCGAAGCAGAGCAGCAGCGTCTGCACCAGGCCGTGCTGGCGGCGCTGCGCCTGGCCGCCCAGCCGGCTGATCCGGCTAGCAGCCGCCCGCTTTTCGTGCTGGACGACCTGCACTGGGCCGACGAGGCTTCGCTGGTGTTGTTGGCTGATCTGCTGCGCCAGCCAGCCGGCGCGACGCTGGTGTGCGCCTACCGCGTCGAGGAAATGGCACCCGGCAGCGCTCTGGCTGGCTGGCTGGTCGACCAGCGCGCCAAGGCCAAGCCGCCCCTGGAGCTGGCGCTTGGCCCGCTGAGCAGTACGGACGTGTTGGCTGTGGTGCAGGCGGTGACCGTGCTGCCCGACCCTCGGCCTTTCAGCCAGCGCCTGTACGCCGTTACCGGTGGCCATCCGCTTTTTCTGGCTGAAACCCTGCGCGGCCTGGTGGAGAGCGGATGGCTGTTTGCCGACGAACACGGCGCCGGCCATGCTAACGTTCCGGACGACCTGAATGACCTGCCGCTGACAGCCACGCTGCGCGAGGCGGTGCTGGCCCGCGCCGCGCGGCTGGCGCCCTTCGAGCGCGAGGTGTTGGAGGCGGCGGCCGTGCTGCGACCGCACTGCGGCGTGGCGCTCCTGTCGGCCATGCTCGGCGCGGGTGAGGGGCGCCTCGCCGCGGCCCTGGAGAACCTGGATAACCGCCGGCTGCTGGTCTCCACGCCGGGCGGCGAGTTGGCCTTTGGACATCACCTGATCGGTGAAGTGCTGTACGTCGAGCTGTCGCGCTCGCACCGGAGTCTGCTGCACCGGCTCGCGGCGGGCGCGCTGATCGCGGCCACGCCTCTGGCGCCGGCTGCGGCGGCCCTGGCGGTGGTGGGCCACCTGGAATTGGCCACGACCGAGCCAGCCACATTGGCGCGTTGGGCGGTGGCCGCTGGCCAATGGGCGCTGGATCAGTCAGACTACCAGCAAGCTGAGCGCTGCTTCGCGCTGGCGCAGGCCCAGCTCACGCAACTGCCCGAGTCCGACGAGTGGACGGCCCTCGCGCAGGCAGTGCACGAAGGCCTGGGCCGAAAGCTGGCGCACACCGGGCAGCCGCGGGCGGCGGCGCAAGCGCTTGAACGGGCGCTGGCCCATGCCACGGCGCCACGCGACCGGGCGCGCTTGCTGCTGGCACAGGCGAACGTGTATGAGCGCGATGCCGGCGAGTATGACCGCGCCCTGGCCGCGCTGCAAGCGGTGGAAGCCGTTCTCGCGGGCACGGGTCTGGATGAACCGCGCTTGCGCGGCGAAATGCACCTGGTGTGGGCCGGCCTCGACTATGGCCGGGGCGACTCGGCCTCCGGAGTCCGGCACGCGCGCCTGGCCGTGGGCGAAACCGCCGGAACGGCGCTCGAAGTCAGGGCGCTGCAAGTGCTTGCGATCAACCTGCAGAAGCTGGGCCAGCTCGACGAGGCCCTGGCGCTGTATGACCGTGTGTTGGCGCTGTGCCAGGCCGCCGGCAACCTGCGCGGAACAGCCATTGCCGAGGTGAACTTGGGCAACGGGCTGACCGCCCTTGGCCGCCTGGCCGAGGCCCAGGCCGCGCACGAGCGGGCGATGGAGGCGTTTACCCGGCTGGGCCACCGGCGCGAGTTGTGCGTGGCCTACGCCAACGCCGGACTTGTGGCGCTGGACCGGGGCAGTCTGGACCGGGCGGAGGCCTGGCTGCGCCACGCGATCGCGGTGGCCGAAGAGGTGGGGGCACCCTTCACGCTCGCGCTGGCCCAGCACAACTTGGGCAAGGCCCTGGCGCTGCGCGGCCGGTGGGACGCGGCGCGGGAGGCGCTGGAGGCAGCGCTCGCCACGGCCAGCGCGACCTCGGCGCGCGTGGTCGAAGCCCACGCCCGTTTGCACTATGCCCAGTATCTGTGCTGGCCGCGGGGTGATGCGGCCGGCGCACGGGCGCACGCCGCCGCCGCGTTGGCGATTGGCGAGCCGCGGGGCGACAACTTCACCCGGCGCGAGGGCAGCCTGCTGTTGGGCGCGGTTCTCTTAGCCGAAGGGGACACCGCCGCTGCGGAGGCCGCAGCGCAAGAGGCCCGGTCGATCGCCAGCGCCGCCCGGCAGGTCTTGTCGGTGGGCCGGGCCGAGCGGCTGTTGGCCCGGGTCGCGGCAGCGCGCGAGGCGTTCGAATCCGCCCAGGCCCACCTGGACACGGCCGAGGGCATCTTCCGCCAGGCCGGGGCGGAAATCGAGCTCGGCCAGACTCTGTTCGCCCGCGCCGAAATGACGCGCGCCGCCGGGGACCCTGCGGTCGCCTGTCAACCCTGGCTGCTGGAGGCCCGCCGCCTGTTCCGGCGTTCGCGCGCCCACCCCCTCCTCAAGACGGTCGAAAAACTGCTCAACCCCCGCTGAAATTCAGTTCCAATTCAGAACACCCGGCTAGACTGTGGCGGATTGCAGCCAGGGTCCGCCGGAGGCACGCCGTTGGCCAACCCCGAAATCCGCGCGACGTTCATTCTGCGGCTGTGGCGCGAGCGCGACACGCCGCCGGGCGAGTGGCGCGCGGAGGTGGCCCATGTGCAGGCCGGGCGGGTGGCGCACTTCGCCGACCGGGCGGTCCTTTTCGACTATATCGAGACGCAGCTGGCGGAAGTGGAGCGGTCTGAGTATTCACCTATGGAGGAAGTGCCATGAACACACGTCGGCTGGCCCTGACCGTGCGCTTGACCCTGTCGTTCCTGGCCGCCCTGCTGGCCGCACTGGCCCTGCCGGTGCCGTCCCAGGCCGCCACCATCAGTTGGGACGGCGGCGGCGGCGATAACCTGTTTAGCAACCCGCTCAACTGGAGCGGCGATGTGCTGCCCGCGCCCAGCGACGACATCGTGCTGCCGGACGGCGCCACTTACGCGGTGGTCATCGACACCAACCGAACGGTCAGGTCGCTCACAGTCGGTGCTTCGCCCGGCACCGGAACGCAGACGCTCGTCATCCCCACCGGTCAGACGCTGGTGGCGGGGCTGGGCGGCGCCGTTGGGGCCAGCGGCGTGGTCGAGTTGAACGGGGGCGCCCTGGTCGGCAGCAGCAGCGCGGGACTGACCAACCAGGGCAAGTTAATCAGCACCGGCGACGCCACCAACACCCTGAGCCTCCAGGTCACCAATCAGGCCGGCGCCACGATCGAACTGAACGGCACCGCCGACCTGAACATCGTCGCCAATGGCTTCATCAATAACTTTGGCGGCGTGATCTTCCTGGATGACAACGACCTGAACCTGCTGACAATCAACAGCGCACCCCTGACGACCCACGCGGGCGGTAGCGTGTCGAAGCAGGGCGGCGCGGGCGCGTCGAGTGTCAATGGTTCCAACGGGGTCTTGATCAACTTTGGTTTGCTGGAGGCCGAGACCGGCCAACTGACCCTCAACATCCCTGTGATCGTGGAAGGCGCCACGCTGAACACGAGCGCGGGGGCCACGCTGTCGCTGGCCGGCGACGTGACCCTGGCGAACCTCATCAGCGGGAATTCGGCTGGCACACTCGAACTTCTGGCCGGTGCCCAGGCATCGGCCACCGGCCCGGTGACCCTGGGGGTGGGCGGCAACGGGCTGGTGGTGCGCGGCGGCGCCAGCTTGCAACTCGATCCGGTGGAGCCTCTATCTGTGGCCGGCGTGCTGGAGCTCAACCCGGCGGGCGGCGCGCCGGTGACCGTGCAGGGCGGCGGGCTGGTCGTCCAATCGGGCGGCGCACTGAAGTGGACCGGTGGCGGGACCGTCCATCTTGACGGCTATTCCATCATCTCGCCTGGCGGCCGGCTGGCCGCCGAGTGGAACTCGCTGGACGATGACGCCATCTGGTCCGGCGTGGCGGGTGTTACCACCTGGACCAACCAGGGCGACTTTGAGAAGAGCGGCGCCGGCACGGTGGTGGTTGACGCCAGCGTGCAGTTTGACAACGACGGCGGCACGCTGGCGGTGACGGGCGGTAGCCTGCAGATCCGCGGCAATCCCATGCTCGGCAACACCACTTTGGACGTGGGCGCCGGCAGCGAATTGGTGGTGGGCGCGGCCGGCGGCGTGGTCGTGGTGAACAACACGTTGAGCGGCAACGTGGACGGCGTTTTTCGCTTTGGCGATGGCGCCGGGCTTATGGGCCAGGCCGGCACCAGCCTCAACGTGTCTGGTAACGGCCTGGAACTGCGCGGCAGCACGGTCAGCGGCAACGGCGCCCTCATCGCCGTCGGGGGCCAGGTGACACTGGCGGCTGGCTCGGACGGCGCCGGGACTACGCTGGAAGCGGGCGGGGTCACCGTGAACGACGGCGGCACCTTGGTGGTGGCCAGCAACCTGGTGTTGGGCAACGGGGCCAGCCTCGACGTGGCCAACGGCGGCACCCTGGCGGTGGTTACCGCTGGCAACCTGGCCATGGACGGCGACGCTGCGACCAGCGCGCTGGGCGTGGCCGGCACGCTGGTGAAGAGCGGCGCCGGGACGGCCAGCGTGAACGTGCCGGTGGAGGCGCTGGGGGGCAGCCTCGCGGTTGACGGCGGCACCTTGAGACTGACGAACGACTCGCGGCTGGAGAACGCCGCGCTGGCCGTGCAGGGGAGCGCGAGGCTGACCATCGGCGGGGTCGGCCGGACGGCCACGCTGGCAGGCGCGCTGACCGGCGCGGCGCTGGGCGAGGCTGCCTTCGAAGCGGGCACAACGATGGTGGCTGGCAGCCCGGTGGTGGCTGTGGCGGTGAGCGGGAATGGGGTGACGCTGACCGACAATACCCTGACCGGCGGCGGCGAGACCATCGAATTCTTGAAAGCCCGCCTTCAAAACATCCTGGTGACTTCGATCACCATCAGCAATATTGGTGATATGGAGGTCCACGAGAATATCGACTTGAATTTCGCGCATCTCATCAACTATGGCCAGCTGACCACGGCGCCCGGCGACGGCGATCAGGTTACCGTTAGCGGGACCGGCAGCGGCGCAAGTTTCCGGAATGCGCCCGGCGGGGTGATGAGCATCATCGGCCTGGATGAAGTGTACCTAAACGGCGACGGCCTGGAAGTCGTCAACGAGGGCAATGTAGACGTCCAGGATGGCCGCCTTCATTTCCAGGGCGACTCAACGCAAACTAGCGCCTTCTTTGGCGCCGGCGTTGGCGGGATCGTCCGGATCGGCGGGCCGGGCGCCACGGCCATCCTCAGCGGCGGGCTGTCCGGCGCCGTCGCGGGGCAGGTGGCGATTGAGCCGGGGACGACCGTCGTCGCGGCCAGCCCCGTGGTGGACCTCAGCTTCAGCGGCCACGGCCTGACCGTCGTCGACGCCACATTGGTGGGCAACTTCAATAACGTTGGGATGTTAACCCTGGTGGCCGACACGGCTGGCATCACCTTCGATGGGGCCGAACTCAGTAACGCCGCCTCGGCCAGCATGGATTGGGGTGGCATCGTGTATCGGCTCAATCGCGGCGCTCACGTCATGAACCAGGGCACGTGGCGCGTTGGGGACCCGGTTGACTTTGTGCCGGCGGACATCCAGCTTGAGGATGGCGCCAGGATCGAAAACCAGGGCACATGGCATCTCGCGACCGACATCACGGCGCAGGGCACCGGCACGGGGCCGAACGTGATTGCCAATACAGGCGAGATGGACAGGTCGGGCGGCACCGGCACGACGACCCTCGGCGATGGCGTGGCCTTCGAAAGCACGGGCGGGCGGCTCGCGGTTCACAGCGGCGTGTTCGACATTTTCCATCCGCGCCTGACTGATACTCAAGCCGATGTGGCGGCTGGCGCCGCGCTGCACCTGGGCGGCCCAGGGCGGACGGTGCTGCTCGCCGGTGACTTTCACGGCGACGCAGCCGGCGATGTGATCCTCGCGGCGGGCAGCACTGTCGCGCTTGACGCGCTGGGCGCGACGGTGGCCATGGACCTGACCGGACTGCAGGTCCAAGGCGCAGAATTTCATGGAGGACCGTTGGTAAACCTGAAGCGCCTGGGCCTGGCGGCGCACAACCACACCAGCCGTTTTCAGCAGCTGCCAGCCTTCACGAACTTTGGGACGACGGTGCTGCAGGGCGAACTTGACCTGCTGCTCGGCTTGATTGCCAATCATGGCACTTTCGAGCTGCAGGGCGACGCCCGCGTGGCGGGTCAGGGCAGCTTGCACAACCAGGCGGTGCTGCAAAAGACCGGCGATGGCGCGGCCACGATCGATGTCGCGGTCGAGACGGTCGGTGGCAGCCTGGACGTTCAGGGGGGCACGCTGAGCCTGGCGAACTACGTGCTGCTCGCGAACGCCGCGATCCAGACCGGCCCCGCCACGGCGCTGTTCCTGGGCGGCCTGGGGCAGACGGTCGAGGTCGCCGGAGCGCTCGGGGGCACGACTGACGGGCCGGCGCGGTTTGTGGCCGGCACCACCCTCGAGGCCGATGAGGCCGGCGCCCATCTCAACGTGGGCGGTGCCGGGCTGGAGGCGGAGGGCGTCACATTTATTGGCGGCAGTTTCGGCCTGGGGGGGACCTTGTTCTTGATGACAGGCTCAAACAACGAGCTGATCGGGACCAACTTTGTCATTCAGCCCGAGACCGGGGAACTGGCGCTCAACGCCGAGGCGCAGCTGAGATTCGCAGGCGCCTTCCTGCAATACTTCAACCTTCTTAACATGCTCGGCTCAGGCTCCATCCATGGCAACGGCACCGTGCAGAACTATGGCCGTCTGCGGAAGTTCGGCGCTGGCGAGGGGTGCATGTGCGTGCCCTTCGAGAACATTGGCGGCCAGGTGGAGGCGTGGGGCGGCGTATTCCGGATCCCGTGGCCGTATCTGGAGCAAACCAATGTGTATGCCGACCCGGGCGCGGAGCTGCGCCTGGGTGGGCCAGGAGCGACGATCGAGGTCAACGGCGAGCCGCTAGGCGCCGTTGTTATTGCCGGCCGCAGTCGGCTCCAGGCCGGCGCGGGAGGCGCAACCCTCAACGTCGGTGGGACAGGGCTGCAGATCCACGGCGCTACCTGGGCTGGCGGGTCCTGGACTAACCTGTGGCTGGTCAATCTTCTGCCCTATCTCGACCAGGACACCCTTTACAACCACTTGTTCCAAGGGGCGCGCTACGACAATCGGGGTACCACGCGCGTTGGCAGCCACCTCCAGTTCGAGCCGGCTGCCGATGGCACTGCAAGCACGTTTCTGATCGATGAGTCTGGGCTCGTAGACTTTCAAGGCGACTACAACGCGTGTTGCGACGGGTCGATCTACAATGCCGGCTTGCTGCGCAAGAGCGAGGGCACGGGCACGGCCAGCATCGGCGTCCCGGTGGACCAGGCCGGCGGGCGCGTGGAAGTACAGCTTGGCCTGCTCGCCTTCGACGCTTTCGCCAGGTTACACGATGGCGCCGTGCTCACCCTGCTGGCAGACGGTTCGGTACGGTTCGTAGATGCCAGCCTCGAGCCGCCGAGCCAGATCGAGGGAACCGGCAACGTCATCTGGGAGGCGCTGAGCCAGCGGAGCGGCGGCGAGATAAGGCCGGGATTCTCCCCGGGTGTGTTGACCTGGACGGGCGGCTTCAGCCCGGCGCAGACGGCAACCCTAACAATCGAAGTCGGCGGCCTGGCGCCTGGCGCCGAGCACGACCAGCTCGTGGTGGAGGGCGCGGCGGTGCTGGATGGCAGCCTAGATCTGAGCCTGATCAACGGCTTCGTCCCGGCTGACGGCGACAGTTTCGTGATCCTGACCGCCAGCGGCGGGGTGAGCGGCGCCTTCTCCAACGACAGCCTCGACCTGGGCGACGGGCGGACGCTCCAGGCGGTCTACAGCGCCAACGACGTCACCCTGGTGGTGGTGGACCAGACGGCAGACGTCCACCTTCCGGTGGTCACTGTCGGCTTCCCGGCGCCCGATAGGACCAGAGCAGGCTGCCATCGGCCGTGTTGAGCGCCAGCAGGGTGCGGTCCAGCCTGCCCACATAGACCGCACCGTCTGCCGCCTGGGGAGACCCGAAGACCTGCCTGCCCACGGCGTGCTCCCACCGCAGGGTGCCAGTCTTGATGTCAATGGCGCGCAGTACTTGATCAGCACCGGCGATGAACACGGCGCCGTCACCGGCGGCCGGCGAGGAGGGGGCCGAACCGAAGCAGTCCACATCACTATCAGACGCACCGACGTAGATGACGCCATTGCTGGCCGTCGCCGCCGTAAGCGGGGATACCCAGAATGGCGGCTCGGCCGCCATGCCTGGCTTGAATGCCCACAGCAACTCGCCCAAGCGGGGCGGCATTGTCGCCGTGGGGGCAAGGAGCGGCTCGGCTTGTGCGGTGGGCGGCGGCCCTGCGGTCGGGCTGGGCGCTTCCGTGAGAGTGCTTGCGATCGCGGTTGGCGATGCTGCTCCCAGGTCTGCTGCCGCTGGCTCCCCGGTGCAGCCAACCAGTGCCAGGGCCAGAAGTGCAAGCAGTTGCATGACGGCCCTTGAGCCGCCCCCCGGTCTTGCAGATGGCCGTCCACGCAATGTGGCCCGTGTCCCGAGGCCGATGCCTGTCCACATTAGACTGCTGCGCATCCTGGCCACCTCCTTCCTGGGTGTACCGTCGTCTGACCCGGCGAACAAGATGCCAAGGCTGGAAAGTGGGAGCAGCACGCCGTGGCTCCGGTCACTCTGTCGCCGTCTGGCGCGCGGGGAGCGACTGTAGATACCGCCAGATGGCCTCCAGTTCATCATCCGTCATGTTACGGTAATACTCCCATGGCATGTGTTCCGGGTCGAGCGCCCTGCCTGTGGGCGTCACGCCGGTCCGGAGGGTGCTGACAAACTGCGCTTCCGACCAGCCGCCGGGTGCGCCCGAGATCGTGAGGTCCGGACCGGCTGGCAGGCCCGGCTCAATTGGGGGCGCGCCGGTCAGGCTGGGCCCGTGGCATAGCGAGCACAGGGCAATCGACACCAAGTACTGCCCGTAGCCGTCCGTCATCCCCGGCGGGGGCGGTACCGCGAAGGGCGCGCTGTGGTCGATGAGCTCTGCCGGGATCAAGGGCATCGACTCCATGTCGAACAGGCCGAGGGCAATCATGATTCTGCCGAGTGGCGCGACCTGGGTCCGGGCCTCGCTGTTATCCACCGGCGTCAGAGACCTGATATAGGCGATGATGGCGCCCAGGTCAGGCGCGCTGAGGTTGTGGTAGTAGTCTGAGTGCATAATGAGCAGTCCCCGGCCCTCGGGGTTGACGCCGTGGCGGATGGCCCGCACGTAATCGGCGTCGGTGTAGGTCGCCCCGACGCCGCCGCGGCCGGCCGTTAGATTGGAAGGGGCAAGGGTAAAGATGCCCGGTTCGGCCTCCAGGACGGTGCCTCCCAGGTCCTCGCCGTGGCAGGCCTGGCAAAAGGTCACGGCTTCGACGAGATGCCGGCCGCGGGCGAGGGCCGCCTCACCAGACGGGATACTGATGGCTTCAACCTGGATGTCGTAACTTCGGTTGAGGCGCGCTCCGCCGGCAATGTATAGGACTGCCACCGCAAGCGCCAACAGCCCCACCAACCCGGCCAAACCAATGCCCGCCCATTTGACGAACCTGCGCATGGCTTGCTCCTTTCGCTGACCGGTCACTGATTACTCGCTGCGGCCCTGCCAGCGGGGCTCAGCGCACCAGACTTGGCAGAAACAACCGTGGCACTACGCAAGCGCCGACCGGATAGGGCGACGAAAACGACGAGGTGGCGCCGGCCGGCAGGGTGGCGGTGGCGGTGACATTGGGGCCATGCAGGGTGCCGATCCAGGTGAAGGCGCCGGAGCCGTTGGCCACGACCGAACCTTCGAAGACCTGGCCCTCATTGGCCGGGTCGGAGAAGATCTCGATGGTGCAGTTGGGGCAGGTCAGGCCCTGCACCTCGGCCTGGCCCTGGGGCTGGGCGGCGCAACTGGCCTGGGTGAGGGCGGGCGCGCCCAACTCGAAGTTGCCGCCGTTCAGAAGCTCGATGCCGGGGCCGCCGTTGCTGTGGATGCTGTTGGCGCTGATGGGGTTGCCGGCCAGCCCCCCGTCAATGCGCACGCCGGCCTCGCCCGCGTTGGCACCATTGAAGCCGATCTCGTTGCCGAAGATCAGGTTGCTCTGGCCATTGACGACGACGACGCCGAAGTAGCGGTTGCCCCAGGCGGTATCGTTTGGGCGCGTCCCAACCTGGTTGAGCCAGATGACGTTGTCGTCTGCGTTGACGACGGCAACGCCGGACCAGGTGCTGGCGAGGACCGTATTGTTCCAGCCGATCCAGTTATAGTGCGCGCCGTCGTAGACGCTGATGCCGTGGTGGCCGTTGGGAGCGGGGAAGGCCCAGTGGATGGGCGCGCCGATGACGTTGCCCTCGATGACGTTGCCCTCCGTGCCGCTCCCCGTCAGGTACAGGCCGCTGTAGGCATTCCAGGCAATCCAGTTGCCCGCGCCGGGATCAAGTCCGCCGAGACGGTTATGTGAGGCGCCATTGGCCAGGAAGATGCCGTGGCCGCCATTGCCCGCGTCGAAGGCGCCATCCGCCAGGCCAATCCAGTTGCCCTGGACGGTGTTGCTGAGGGCGCTGCCCGCGAAGAAGATGCCGTTGCCGCCGCTGCCGTTGATGACGTTGCGCTGGGCGGCAGAGGCCCCGCCTATTTGATTGCGCTGGCCGTAGTCCAGGCGGAGGCCATCCAGGTCATTGCCCAACAGGGTGTTGCCCAGGATGAGATTGTCGTCGCCGTTCAGCCAGAGTCCGTGCCCGCCGCTATAGGCGATGAGGTTGCCGTACTGGGCGCCGCCGATCAGGTTGAAGCTGGAGTCGAAAGCGTGGAGGCCGTCGCCGCCGTTGCCGCCGGCCAGGCTGTCGCCAAGGGTATTCTGGATGAGAGCGTTGTAGAAGGCGTGCTCCAATTCGATGCCGTGGCTGGTGTTGCCGGCGATGAAGTTGTCCCAAATCGTGTTGCTGTTGGCTTGAACTAGGCGAATGCCGACGGCGTTGGGCAGCGCGCCGCTCTTGAGCCGGTTGCCGCCGATGTTGTTGCCGTGCTGGATGAAGTTGGAGGCCCCGCCCCAGATGAAGATGCCGGCGGTGGTGTGGCTGGCGATCAGGTTGTGCTCCGCCAGGCTGCCGTCCGACAACAGATAGAGGCCAATGCTGCTGGCAATCCCGGTCAGGCCGTCGCGCGTGCCGAAGTAGTTGCCGAGGAGGTGGTTGCCGAAATCGGCGCTCTGAATCTTGACGCCCACCCCGCCGAGGAAGACGTTGCGCTGGCCGGCGGCCAGGCCGCCAATCGTGTTGGCGCCCGCGCTCCCTTCGATCAGCACCTGGTCGCTGGCGCCGGAGAACTCCAGTCCGCGGATGACATTCCCATCCGACTGGATGGTGAGCAGCGGATCGCCGCCGAAAATAGTGACGCCCGGCTCACCGGCCGGCCAGGCGCCAACCCACTGGCTGCTGGCGTCAATCGTCGTCCCGTCTTCGGTCAGGGGCGGCAGGGACGGAAAGCTAAGGTCCATGGCCGCGGCGAAGGTGATGGTCGAGGCGACGCCGTCCGCGTTGGCCTCCTGGATGGCGGCGCGCAGGGTGCACTTGGCGGCGGCCGTCAGGCACAGGCCGTCACCCGGGGCAATGTCGGCGGCGCTGCCGTTGTCGGTGACCACATAGGCGCCGGCCTGAGGCACCGCCAGGACGAGGGCGGGCGCCGCCAGGGACAGCATAACGGCACCGGCGAACACGAATCGAAACAGCCCGCGCATCTTGGCACCTTCCTATCCCGCCCCAGACGGAGGCGGCACAGACCGAGTGTCTTCCGCCCCTAAATCCACTATCTGGCCGATAAAATCCAGCACGGCCGCCGGGTCCTGAAAGCCCAGCGCCTTTCCGGTTTGCAGGTGCACCACCTGCCCGCGCCAGGCTGGGCCGTGGGCGGACCACTCGGGCCATAGGCGCACCACAAAGGTGCTGACCGGTATGTTCGATGGCTGGTTGGTCACGGTTCCCGCCCCCGCAGCGCCATTCCGAGCGACGCGGTGGGTTCCGCTGTGGGTGTGGCGGCTGACAGGACAGCCGGACGACGATGCATGGTTCACCTTTGGCCTGGCGGCCCGGATGGCGCCGCTCAGGCCAAAGGTAAAGGCTGGCTGTCAAATAAGTCTCAAATTTGGCCGGGGGGGGGACGTTTCAGGAGGCGGCCGCCGCGAGTTGGGCAGCGGCGCGGGCCGCGCCTTGGGCGGCCTCCGTCCGGCGGTGCTCGAGACGAAGGAGTTGGAACAGTCCCTGTGCCTCGACATAGGCGTCGCGGGCCTCGACCCAGGCCTGCTGCCCGGCGTGGGCGTGGCCGATGAGCAGGAGCGTTTCGGCCTGCAGGGCGCGCGCGCCGAGGCGGGCGGCGGTCTCGAGCGCGCGCCGGGCGCTTTCCAGCGCACGGGCAGGATGGCCCTGGCGCTGGGCCAGCTCCGCCTGGGCCGCCTCGATGGCGGCCAAGCGGAGCGGGTCGCCAACCTCGGCCGCGAGTGCCTGGGCCTGTTCAAGCTGGGCGTGCGAATGTTCGTAGTCACCCTGGCGGGCCGCCGCCAGCCCAAGCATGAGCCGGAACTCGCTTTCGTTGGCGCGCTCGCCAAGGGCCTGGGCCATCTCAGCCGCCTGTTGGAAGTGGCCTCGGGCAGAAGGGTAATTCCGCTGGAACAGAGCGACTCGGCCCAGCCCGTCGTGGGCCAGCGCCTCGTAGCGCTGGTCTTTCAACTCCAGGGCGATCTGGAGCGCGGCCTCCACCTGCGCGCGCGCCTCGCCGGGCGCGCCGCACTCAGCCAGCGCATAGCCCAGCAGGTATTGGTTAACTCCCTCGCCGTGGCGGTTGGCGATCCGGCCGCAGATGGCGAGCGCCAGGCGGGCGAAGTCCTGGGCGGCGTGATAGTCGCCCTGCCGCAGCGCAACGGCGGCCAAGTTGCCGAGCACGGTGTTCTCCCCATCGGGGTTGTTGATCGCCTGCCAGATTCGCAGGGCTTGCCCGAAGTACTCCCGGGCGGCCTGGAATTGGGACAGGTCCAGGGCAACCACGCCCAGGTTGATGAGGGCGAGGCCCTCGCCGCGCCGCTCGCCGATCTGCTGCCAGAGGTTGAGGCTGGCCTGGAAATACTCGCGCGCCGACTGGTACTGGTCGAGGTAGCGGGCCGCGATGCCCAACTGCTGCAGGACATTGCCCTCCCCGCGCGTGTAGCCGATCTGCTGATACAGCGCCCGCGCCCGGAGCGCATGCCGCGTCACTTCAGCGTATTGGCCCTGCCGCCAGGCCACCAGGCTCAGGCCCAGCCCGGTGTCGGCCTCCAGGCGCGGCAGGGAGGCCGCCTCCGCCAGCGCCAGCCCAGCGCTGAATTGGGCGCGCGCGGCGGCAAAGTCCCCGGCGTGGAAACAGGCCATGGCCCATTGGTGGTGAGCCCGCACGCGCAGGGCGGCCACGCCGGCCGTCTCGGCATGCTGGAGGGCCGCCTGGGCGGCCGCGATGGCGGCGCGATAGTTAGCGATGACGGTCTCGTAGGCGGCACGCCGGAGCGCGGCTTCTGCCTGGGCCTCGACGCCGGCTGCCGGCGCGACGGCTTCCAGGGCTGAGAGGTCGCGGGCCTGCGCTGGACGGTCGCCCTGAAGGTGCCACAGGGCTTCCCGCGCGCTTAACAGGGCAAAACGCAATTCGGCATCGCCGGCCGGGGCGAGTTCGAGCGCACGCTGAAAGTAAGCGGCGGCCTCCGAGTTGGCGAACCGGCCCGCGGCGGCTTCGCCTGCCCGGCGCCAATAGGCCACGGCCTTGCCCAGCAGCGCAGGGTCGAGGCGGCGGGCGTGGTCGAAGTGGTGGGCCAGCTCCGGCGCGGCTTCGTCAAGGTTGTTGGCCGACAGCGCCTCCAGGACCACGGCGGCCTGGGCGTGCAGACGCTGACGCTTGCGGCGCGGCGTTCCCTGGTAGATGCTTTCCTGGATCTTGTGGTGCGTAAAGGCATAGTCACGGCCGGACTGGCCGCGGCCCTCTTCGATGAGACCGTGGCGGGTGAGGGCCTCCAGCACCTCCAGCGCCGCGTCGGGACCCTTGGCCCACGCCGCTTCGAAGGCGTCAAAGTCGAACTCGCGGCCCAGCACGGCCGCCAGCCGCACGGCGGCCTGCGCTTCCCGATCCAGCCGGTCGGCCCGCTCCTGCACGGCGGCGCGGATGCGGTCGGGCAGGGAGCTGCCGCCAGCGCTGATGCGGCTCAGATCGCCAGCCCAAACGCCGCGTTCCAGGCGCAGCCTGCCGGTCTCGAAGAGCGAGGTCACCATCTCGACCATGAAGAACGGATTGCCCTCCGTCTCCTGGAACAGCCAGCCGGCGAAGGGCGCCTCGTCGTCCAGACCGGACTGGAGCCGGACCCAGGCCTCCACCGCCTCCCGCGGCAGCCGCTCCAGGGTGAGGCGCTGGCCCAACTGCTCGTGTTCGATCTGGCGCACGAGGGCCGGCAGGGCAGGGCGGCGGCCACCGGCATCGCGCCGATAGGTGCCCAGCGCGAGCACCCGCCTGCCCGCCAGCCCGCGGGCCAGGTAGTGCAATAGCTGTAGGGTAGAGTCGGAGGCCCAGTGCAGGTCTTCGAGCACCAGCAAGATGGGCCAGCGGCTGGCGGCTTGCGCGAGGCACTGGGACACGGCCTCGAAGAGGCGGGTGGCTTCCAGGCCGGCGTCTGTGGAAGGCTTATCGGGAGTCGCTGGTTGGGCCAGATTAGGGAACAGGCGAGCCAGGCTGGCGGCCGCCCAGGGCGGGAGATGCTGCCAGTCGTCTGCGCCATAATCGGCCACGATGGGGCGCAGGGCCTCGGCCACCGGCTGGTAGGGCAGCATGCGCTCGAATTCGAAGCAGCGGCCCCACAGCACGCGGCTGCCCGTCAGCCGGGCCGCCTCAGCCAGCGCCTCGACCAGGCGGGTCTTGCCGATGCCAGTCTCGCCATGCACAAACACCAGGCTTCCCTGCCCGGCGCGCGCGGCCGCCCAGGCGGCCTCCAGCCGCTCCAACTCCGCGGCACGGCCGGTCAGCGGGCCGGGCAGACCGGCCGCGGCTGGGCGCTGCCCGGGGCGGCCGGGCGGGGCCGGTTGGAGTGACGCAGGCGCAGGGGTGTCAGCGGGCGCAACTTGCCCGCCCAGGATGGCCTGCCACAAGGCGTCGGTCTCTGGCGCGGGCGATACGCGCAACTCAGCGCGGAGGTGGCGGCGGCAAAGCTCATACTGCTCGAGGGCGGCGGCGCGCTGGCCCAGCCGGGCGTAGGCCAGCATCGCCGCGCGGTGGGCGTCCTCGCGCAAGGGATCGGCGCGCAGCAAGCGCTGGGCGGCGTCGAGCGAGGCGGCTGGGCGGCCCTGCTCGGCGTACAGGGTCATGAGGCGGCTGAGGGTATTGAGGTGCAGCGCCTGGGCCTGATAGCGCTCGTCAATGATCCAGTCGTCGTACAGGCCCTCCAGCAGTTCGCCGCGATACAGGTCGCGGGCGGCTTCCAGCGCCTCAAAGTCCGGGCGGGCCGACCACGCCGCCAGCGCCTCGACGTCTACCCACACCGGATCGGCGGGCGCGAACCGGACGTCCTGGCTGCCAGCCTGAAGGGCGTCTGGGTCGGGCAGACAGCGGCGGATGTGCCAGAGCGCCGTGGAGAGCGAACGGCGCGCGCGCGGCGCGGGGCGGTCGGGCCAAAGCATGGCCATGAGCTGCTCGCGGGTATGTGTTTGGGCGCGGTGGAGCAGGAGGAAGGCCAGCAGGGATTGGGACCTGGCGGTGGGGAGCTTGGGCAAGGCACGCGGGGCCTGCCCCTCTGTTTCGATCCACGATAGGGCCAGGCCGCCCAACAACTCGGCGCGGAGCTCGCGTGGCAACGTGCCTCCTGCGCGAGGATTATAGCCGAGAAACAGCGGGCCGCTACCGCACAGGGGACCGGGCCCCTGATCAGCACGGGTCAATGGCTCCCGGCCGGCACCGCCCAGGGCGGTACTGGTCAGGAGGCGCCGGGGCGGGCCGGGTCTGGGCCGCCCAGGCCAGCCTCGCGCGCCCGCAGGCCAGCCTGCAGCCGGTCGGACACCTGCAATTTGCCCAGGATGCTGGAGACGTGGTTGCGCACGGTCTTCAGGCTCAGGCTCAACTGCTCGGCGATGGCGGCATTCGAGACCCCGCGGGCAATGTAGGCCAGGACTTCGCGCTCGCGCGCCGTCAGTTCCGGAAAGGGCAACGCTGTGTCAGCCGCGGGTGTCATCGCCACGGCTTCGGCTAGCCGCTGGGCGATGGCGGGGCTAAATATGGCCTCACCATGCGCCACGGCGCGGATGGCTCGTAGGGTCTCCTCGGCAGCGGCGCCCTTGAGCAGGTAGCCGCGGGCCCCGGCGCGCAGGGCGGCCAGGAGCGAATTGTCGTCCAGCATGGTCACCATCAGCACGCCGGTCTGCGGCCGGGCCTGCATGATCCGATGTGTTGCTTCGACGCCGTTCATCCCTGGCAGGTTGATGTCCATTAAGACCACGTCGGGCTGGAGCGCCTCGGACTGAGCCAGCGCCTCTTCGCCACTCCCCGCCTCGCCCACAACTTCCAGGTCATTCTCTGACTCCAGGAGCATCCGCAAGCCAAAGCGGAAGACCGGATGATCGTCGGCGATCAGAATGCGGATGGTGGTCACGCTGCGGCTTCCACGATTGGCAGGCGCGCCCGCAGTTGTGTACCGCCGCCCAGACGGGGTTGTACCACTAGACTCCCACCCAACTCGGCCGCCCGCTCGTGCATCGACCGGAGCCCCACGCCGGCCGGGCGATCCACGGCCAGGCCCGAGCCATCATCTTCCACCGCCAGGCGAAGCTCGGCCGGCTCGTGCTCGTCTTGATACTCCAGCTGCACGCGGCAGTAGGTCGCTCGCGCGTGACGAAAAACATTGGCGACCGCTTCCTGCACAATGCGGTAAGCGGCCACTTCCACGGCCGCGGGCAGGGGCGGGAGGGTTTCTGGCCCTTCCAGCGTGAGCCGCGGGCCGCCGCGCTGGAAGGGCGTCAACGCCAGGCGCAGGGCGCCCGTCAGCCCGAGTTCGTCCAGCGCCGGCGGGCGCAGGTCGTAGACGATGCGGCGGATGTCAGTCACCGCCTGGCGGGCCTGGGTTTGCAGCTCGGCCAGGATGGGCGCCGCACTGGGGGGGACCTCGCCCAGGCGCCGCTCCAACGCCTGGACGAGCAGCGTCTGGCTGGCGAGTTGGGGGCCAAGCTCGTCGTGCAGGTCGCGGCGCAGCCGGCGGCGCTCCTCCTCGCGGGCGGTCACCAGGCGCGCGCGCGAGCGCAGCAGCGCCTGGGTGAGCTGGACGGCGTGGGCGACCGCGCTGGCCTGGCTGGCGATGTTCTCCAACAAGTCGCGGTCGGCCGGGCCAAACTCGGCGCTGCCGGTGCGGGGGGCGGCCACCAGGCTGCCGATCGCCTCTTGCTGGTAAGTGAGCGGGAAGCGTGCGAGGGCAGCGGCGCCCGGTTGGCCGAAGGCCGCCACCACAACACGCTCGCCCGCCTGGCCCAGTTCGACGGCGGCATAGGGCAGGCGCAAAGTCTCGGCGATGGTGCGCACCAGGCCGGGCAGCATCTGCTCCGGGCTGGCCGTGGCTTGCAGCAGTTGGCCCAAGCGCGCAAAGACCGCGCCGGGGTCGTCGCGGCTGCCGTAGGTCAGCCGGTTCACGGCCCGCTGGAGGCGCTCGCGCAGGGGCTGGAAGAGCACCGCGACCAGGCCGGTGGCCAGCAGGGTGATGACCAGATTACCCTGGGCCTGGACGAGCACGCCGAGCGCACCCACAATCAACACGTAGAATGCCACGACACAGAGCGTGAGAGTGCTGTAGACCAGGGTGCGGTTGATGATCAGGTCAATGTCGTACAGGCGGTAGCGGAAAATGGCGAAGGCGATAGCAATGACGATGCCGGCGGCGGCGAGTTGGCCCACGGCGATGCTGATCCCTACGATGGCATCATCGCCCGCAGCCAGGCCAATCAAGAACAACAGCACAAAGAGCCCATACAGGCCGGCCGGAGGAAGCAGCCACTTGACTTGCTGCCGGGCATCGCCGCTGGACCGCCGCAGGCGGATGACGAGCGAGACGAGCGCGGATCCATAACACCCCACCAAGATAAAGTAGGCCGTCCACATGAACGGCTGTAGAAAGACCCACAGGGATGGGCTGACCGCCAGCGGATTGGCGCCAAACAGCAGGAACCCCCACGTTACGGGCCCCGGCTCGACGGCCTGCAGCGGAAGAAAGACGCACAGGGTTCCGACGGTTGTCGAGGCCACTTTGCGCCAGCCGGGCGACACAAACCCCCCATCCGGGAACAACAGCACGATCAGGGTGAAGGCGACCAATCCAAGGGGGGCCAGGTCGGCGAGCTTGAGCCAGATGAGCACCAGCGCCACGCCCGGCAAGGAACCAGCATCGCCAAAGGCGGCATAGGCGGCGTAACCGGCGGAGAACATGTCGAGCGCGGGGGAAAACAAACCGGCGCACAGCAGCCAGCCCACGGGATGCCGCGGGTGGCGTGAGATGATCAGGGCCCCGGTGACAATCCAAACGGCCACCAAGCTCACCAAGGCGATGGCGACAGGCAGTGCTGACTGCCCAAAAGGCACGCGGGATAATCCCTGGAGGGTTATCCCAGTCCCCGCCAGGAGGACAAACATGCCCACGAGAGACCAGGCCATCCACCGGGCGAGCCGGGGAGTCATGTAGTCACTTTGCGAGGACCGCACATGGGCGCTTCTTACCCCACGGGCCGCCGAAGACTGCCACCACTATCATAATAGTACAAATCCGCCCGCTATTGGCGACTGACTTCGCATAGGCCATCAAGCGTCACAGGTCAATCCAACGGCTGGCAAAGACCCCGGCCGTGCTGAACTCGTCGCCCGGGAGCGAGAGCTGCCAGGCAATCAGGTAGCGGTCACGAAAGGCAAGAACATCAGGGCGGTCGTCCGTCACGTCGGCATCCGGCGGCAGGCGGGCGCGCATACCGGCGATCTCCTCCTGCGACATCGTGAGCCCGATGGCTATCACCTGGCCGGGAGGCGCGTCGCCCTTGACCAAGGCCAGCACGAAGGCGCCTCGGCGCAGCGCGACGAAGCTCAGCGCGATGCCGGCCGCGTCGGCATCCTCCCAACCCTTGTCGAATGGCAGGGTGTACCACAAGCCGTCGTCCAATCGTGCCTCTCGGCCGATCAACTGCAGCTCGAACAATGGCTGGTAGTAACTCTCGGCCGCTCGCACATCGGGGACCAAGAGGGCCAGGTGGCGCAGGCGGGTCATGTTTGTCGTTCCTCCAGCAGATTGCGGCGCCAAAGCAGGCCCACGCCGAACAGCAGCGGGGTCAAGAAGATGACCGCTGGCGCGCCCAGGACGAAGAAGTAATGCCAGGCGGACAGCAGCGTCGTGGCAAGCGCCGCCCAACCCACCCATACCGGCACCAGGCGCGTGCTCAAGGCGGACAGGCTATATAAGAACATCGCCGACAGAAACGCGCTCACGTGGATAATCTGAACATCGCGATTGAGCCAGCGCCGCAGCGGTTCGTAGAACTCGGGCACAGCGCCAGAGGGGGCTATCTGTGCCGCCCAGACCGTCACATGGGCGTGAAACGAGCCTTCAAGCACGCCAACACCCAGCGCGAGCACCAGCAGGGCCAGCGCGGCCAGAGCCAGGCCCTCGTCGCCAGCCGCGCGCAGCCGCGCGGCGAACAGGGCGAAGCCCGCAAGTTGTAGAAGGAGGAAGGGCAGAGCATAGCGCCAGATGGCACGCAGGCCCGACGCATCGCCTCGGCCCGGGGCGACACCGCGAAAGGCCGCGTCCATCCCGTCCAGCCGGCCTTCGGTTGCAATGAGGGCGACGCCGCTGAGCAGGACCGCCACGCTGAACAGAAGCAGAAGGCCGGCCAGCCTTGACATGTTAAAGAAGCGTGGAAGCTTCATAGTTACTGCGCTTCCAGCGGCGCCAGGGTGCTCAGGTACGCATGCAGCGCGGCCAACTCCACGTCGTCCAGGCGGCCCATAAAGCGCCACGGCATCTCGTTGGGGAGTGGGCGGCCCGCGGGATTGACGCCGGTGCGCAGCGTCGTGATGAACTGCCCCGCCGTCCAGTGGGGCACGATGGCGCGCAGGTTCGGCCCGGCCGGGATAATGCCGCCCGGCCCGCCGTCCAGGTCGGCGCCGTGGCAGTCGCGGCAGGCGCGGCAGGCGTTGATGTCGGCCACGTAACGGCCATAGTCGGCGGTCGCTGCCTTCGGCGGCGCCACGATCGGCCCGGCCACCGGGTCGGCGGGCGGGCCCGCGAAAATTCCTGCGCCGACGAAGATCAGCGCCAGCAGCGACGGTTGCTCCGGCGGGATGTCGTTGGGCACGGCCGGCTGGCTGCGCAGATAGGCGATCAGGGCCAGGGCGTCCTCGTCGCTCATGTGGCGGTAGAAGGTCGAGCCGGTGCGCATGATGAGCAGGGGCATGCCGTTCGGGTCGCGCCCCTCGCGCAGCACGCGCAGGATGTCGCCGTCGGACCACTGGCTGATGCGGCCGGCGGGGGTCAGGTTGGCCGAGCGCACGGCGCCAAGGGGCATGCCGGTGTATTCGCTCAGGTCCCAGCCGCCGCTCAGCGGCAGTTCACTGTCGATCGAGTGGCACTCGGCGCACATCGCGTAGGCCAGGTGCTGGCCGCGCGCAACTTGCTCGGGAGTGCCGGCCGCCTGTACCGCGGCGGCGGGTATGTTGCGCGGCAAGTACAGGCGGAAGAAGCCCACCCAGCCCAGCCCGGCTACCAGTCCCACCAGCAGCGCGCCCAGCCCAGCCAGCGCGGCGCCGGGCCACCTAATCAGCGCGTGCCGCGCGTGCCAAACGCGCCACGCCAGCCAGCCGAAGCCGATGATGATGGCGGTCAGGACGAGTAGGGTGATCAAGTTGCCCAACATGGCACGTCTCCTTCAAGGGCGCGGTCAGTCGCTTGGCCCACGCCCAACCCGCGCATTGGACAGGGGCGACAATCCGGGCAGCCAAAGCGAAAGGTGCGCCGGCCGCATCGTCTCATCCACCACGGCCAGCAGGCGGCTCTCCACGGCCTCAAGGTCCACTTCACGCTGGCACGAGGCGCCGAACTGCGACAGGGTTTTGGCAGCGTCGTAGCGGGCGCGGTAGAAGCGCCGGTCAATGAAGCGCTGAATGCGGCGGCGCGCTGGCGCAAACAGGGCCGCCGTCGCCAACGTGGAGAGCGCCGTGATCCATTCCGCCTGGGCCTGTCCGGTCAGGGTGCGCAGCAAGCTCTGCAACAACACCACGCTGCCCAAATAGGTCAGCGCCAGCACGCCGGTCAACGAACCGTAGACCAGGGCGCGGTTGAGGATCAGGTCCACGTCATACAGCCGGTACTTGAAGACGGCGAAGGCCACGGCGACGACCATGCCGGTGAAGGCCGCCAGTGCCAGGCCGGCGGCGACATAGGCCAGCAGCGTCTGGCGCAGTTCGAGGGTCAGCAGCAGGCTTGGGATGGCGACGGCATTCAAGGCGGCCGGGACCAGCAGCCACTTCACCTGCTGATGTTCTTCTCCACGCCCGCGCCGCAGCCGGACCACCAGTGAGACGATCCCGGCTGCATTGGCCAGCCCCAGGGCGGCGAAGGCAACCCACAGCACGGGCTGGAGCACAGCCCAGGCCGCGGCGCTCACGCCGATGGGGTTCGTGGTCATGACGCCGCCGAATGGATCGAGCGGGCCTGGCGCGAGAGACTGTACGATCAGAACGGCCGGCACCGCCGCCACCGTCATCCACACCACCTTACGCCAGGCCGGCGAGGGCAGCCGTCCATCTGGAAAAACCAGCAGTGTGACTGCGAAAGCCGCGATAGCGGGATAACCGGTTGACTTGCTCCACATGACCGCGGCGATGAAACCAGGCAGCGACTCCGCATAGATTTCGAGATCGTAGAACGCATAGCCCACGGCGAACTGGTCCAGCCCGGTGAGTGCCAGGCCGGCGCACAGCAGCCAGCCGACCGGATGCCGCGGATGCCGGGAGATGATGAGCGCGCCGGTGACGGGCCACATGCCCATCAGCAGCAACACCGTGGCGGTCAACGGGAGCGGGAAGCCCGCATACGTTCGGCCGGCCAGCGCCTGGAGCGCCACGCCGGCCGCTGCCAGGCCAAAGTAGGCAGCGACGATGGACCAGGCCAGACGGCGGGCAAGGCGGAGGCTCATGCCGGGGCCGGCTCAACCGACAGGACGCTCACCGGCTTCTGCCGGCGCCAGATCACGACGCCAAGCCACACGGCCCAGACATGGATGAGCAGCAGGAAGGGGACCTCGATGAAGGCCAGCGGCGCGACGCGGAACGCCTGCTCGAACCAGACGCCGAACGCCAGGACGCCCAGGCCGAGGGTCAGCAGCCCCAGGAAGCGCCGTTCTTTTCTCAGGATGAGTCCGATGCCGACCCACCAGACGCCGCCCAGGAGGAAGGCCAGCGGACCCGCGCCATAGAAGAGCATGTCGAACACGGATTGGAAGACGACGACCAGCATCTCGCGCTGCGGTCCATCAGCCGCCGCATAGGCCCGCATCATGGGTGGGGCCAGGCCGCTGATGAGCGCGACCACGGTTGCGCCCGTGAGCATGTAGCCAAAGCCGAACACGGTTGGCAGCGTGACCAGGTATGGGTTGTGCGGCCTGAGCCAGTGCCGGAGGTAGAGCGCCGCGGGCGCCAGGAGCAGCAGGGCGAACGCGTCGGAGACGGCCCAGGCCAAGTGAAGGTAACTCGCCGCCGGCTCGCCCAGCGTGAGCGCGTCCGCCAGGCTGGCCACCGCATCGGCGTTTGGTCCAATCGCCAGCGGGAGCAAGACCCACGCTGTCAGGCCTACGGGCGCAGAGAGGATGGCCGAGAGGGCGGCGAGACGCCTGAAGTAGTTTTGATCGTTCATGGTATAGCTCCCTAATGTCCAGGCAGCCAGTTCAACCGGCCCGCCCTGTGCGCGCCAGCACCAGCCCGACGACCGCGATGGCGGCCGCGCCGAGCATAAAGACGCCGAAGCCCTGTGTGTAGAGAACGCCCACAGCAGCCGTTGCGCCCACCACCACCCACATGGCGTTCCAGGCCCAGCGCGAACCGTGCCGAAAACCCTCCAGCGCGACGAGCAGCGCCAGCAGCCCAAACGACAGGTACCAGATGGCCACCTGCTGGCGCGTCTTCGCCATGAGCTGGACAGCACTTTGGTCTACCGGCCCGAAGTCCACAGCCACTCGCTGCGGGCCAAAAACGTACCAGGCGGCGCCGTTCACCATTAGCAGGGCGCTGACGGCGAGCAACAAGCCCCATCCCCAACGCGCCGCTGCAGCTCGCGGTGTGCTCTTTGTGGCGGTCATCTCTTGACTCCTCCGCAGTTCAGGCGGGCGATGGGCGCTCAACGGCGCAGCAGCAGGGCGCTGCCGATGACGGCCGGCAGGATGAAAAGCAGACCGGGCGCGCCCACGCCGGCCAGGGCGCCCACGGCTAACAGCAGGCTCACGCCAATGGCGGCCCAGCCCCACGGCGGCGGCAGCAGTCTCGCCCGCACGATGGCCCAGCCGAAACCCGCCACCGCCAGCAGGTGCGCGCGGTAGCCCAATCGGAAGGCACTGCTTACCCACACTTCCAGGGCCGCGTAGCCCTCGGGGGCGCTTCCCGTTCGGGCCGCAGCCTCCGCCGCCCACGTCTGGACGCTCAGGTGAAACGTCCCCTGGGCGATGCCCGTGATCGTCGCGACGAACAGGAGGGCAAGAGCCAGGATGGCGGGCTGCTCGGCTCCGGCGCGCGCCAGGCGGTGCGTGAGCAGCCCAAAGCCCATCCATTGAACGATCCAAGCCAGCGTGTACAGCAGGTTGAGGAGCCGAAAGGTGGCGGCATAGGGCGCCAGGTCGGCCAGCGCGTTTTGCAGCGCGGCCGAAAAACCCGGCAGCGCGCCGCTGAGGATCATGATCGGCACGGCCAGCAAACCGATCAGCAGACTGCCCAGCAATAGGCCGCCCGCTGTCCGTTCAGCCGTCCAGAACAGCCTATTCGCGATGAAGGTGGCGGCCGTGCGCTGAAAGGACATGGGCGACTTCCTCCTGAACTGGGATTCAGCTTACTGCCTGGGGCGGCGGGTCGTCATGAAGCAGATGCCTCAATTCGAGGCGGGAAGCTGGCTGCGGCTGTCTAGGAACTGTGCCCAATTGAACCGGGACGAAGTCCCGTGCGCGAGGGTGGGGCCTGGCTGGGGCTGCGGCCAGAGTCAGTTGACCCACGCCCAGCCTGAAGCCCCCACTCGATTGTCGTTCGTCATGCCACAGCACTGCGACCGCCGTTGCCCGGGTTACTCCGCCGCCGTCTGGCGCGCAGGCAGCGACTGCTAGTAGCGCCAGATGGCCCCCAGTTCCTCATCGGTCATGTGCCGGTAGTACTCCCACGGCATGTGTTCCGGGTCGAGGACCTTGCCCGTGGGCGTTACGCCGGTCCGCAGGGTGTTGACGAACTGCATCTCCGACCACCCACCGGGCGCGCCCGAGACCGTGAGGTCCGGCGCGAGTCAGGAGGCTCAGGCGCATCGGTGGCGGCTGATGGTCGAGGAAGAAGGTGAGCGCCTCCTGGATGGGCCGGGCCGCGATGACGTGGCAATCGTCCCGGACCAGCGCGAAGGGGGTCGGAAACCCGCTGAGATCGTTGATCAGGCTGGTCAGGCACGAAACTAACGCCAGAGCCACACAACCGGTTCAGTTGCCGCCTCCGACCCCGATCAAGTTCCCGCCGGCCAGGCCGATGAGACTGAGGCCGTTATCAGAAAGGAGGTTGCCGCCCCCCGCCGCATTGACGCGGGTTCGACCGCCGATGAGCAGATTGCCCGCGCCGGCCGCAATCGCGTTGCCGCTCGCCGGGCCGATCACGCCCAGGCCATTGTCCGAGAAGATGCGGCTGCCAGTGGCATTGGCCAGGCCGACGCCCTTGTCCGAAGTCAAGCCAGCGCCCTTATCGGAAATGAGCTGGCTGGGAGCCTGAGCCCCCTGGCCGCCACTGCCCAGCCTCGAGCTCTCGATCGAGGGCGCTGACCCGGCCACCAAGCGCTGGAGGGCGGCGCCGGCGCCCAATGGGTGGCCCGGCCGCGCCTGATGGAGGCGCTCGACGCCGGCTTGAGGGGCAAGCTGCGCGTTACCCTCGTTGCCGCCCCGGCCGGCTTCGGCAAGACCACCCTGCTGAGCGCCTGGCTGGCGCCCAGGGCTGGTGCTGTGGCGCTGGCCTGGGTGGCGCTCGACGCGGGCGACAATGACCCGCCCCTGTTCTGGAGCTACGTGCTGGCCGCCCTCCACTCCGCGGCGCCGAGGACCCGCGCACGGCGCTGGGCGTGGCAGGCGGCAACAGCCTGGGCGGGCTGCTGCTGATCATGCTGGCCGCGGCTGTGGCCGGGTAGGGCTACACTTGGCGCACGCTGCACCTGGCCGTCAGCCACGGTGTGCGGCGGCTCGCGCTGGCGGCCGCCCGGGGCGTGGCGCTGCTGGCCGTGGCCGTGCTCTTCACGGTGACGGCGCTCCTGGCTGGCATTGCCGTCACCGGCCTCAGCACCCTGGCCATGGGCGGCCGGCTCGATTGGGCACTGCGCGACGTAGGCCCACTCGCGGCGCGGACCGCGGCCACAGCGGTGAGCCCGCTGCCCTATCTGTGCGTGACGCGGAGGCTAGCCGTGCTGACGCGTTCGGCCATCGCCGCCCTCAGCCAGGCTCTGGGTTACGCGCTGCTGGTTGAGGGCATCGCCCTGCCTGTGCTGCAAGTGTTCGGCGGCCCCCTGGCGCAGCTCGCCGCCTACACGCCCGGCGGGCTGGCGGCCGGCCTGACCCTGCTCCAAGCCTTCCCCTTCAATAGCCGGCTTGCGCATGGGCTGGCGGTGCGGGCGTTGGTGGGCGGGGCGGACCTGTGTACACCACCGAAGCCATGACCCATTCATCTGCGCCACCCCATTGCGGCCAATGCCAATCGACCTATACTTCGTGAAGTAACGGCTTGCTCACGTGGTGACGCTCGACCTGAAGGACAGTTTCCCGACACTCAACACCCTGACCGTTGCGGCAGCAATCGGCCGACCCTAACGCCCTGGTCGAAGCCCAGGTCCACGAAGCGGCGCGGCGGGCGCGGCTCGGCCGCGAAATCCGACCCGACCGAGGTGAGGGCGCCCGGGTTGCGTGTGGTACTGCCCGCGCCGAGGTGATCGTCGCCGGCGGCGGGGTTCACAAACCGCAGGTCGCCCGTCAGCGCCGGCCCAGCGGCCGCCCCGAACGTCTGGGAAGTCACAGCCTGGAACAGGGTATAGGCGTGCGCGGCCTGGGCGTCTCCGTCACCGCTTGCCCCGAAAACCTGCCCGGCCGAGGGGCTCTGCTAGAATCGAGCGACACGGCCCGCGAAGATACTGGCACGAGAATCACTGGATGCCAAACCGCAGCGCTGCCTCCCGTCGCAAAGCGACCGCTCCAGGCCCGGAAGGGCACCCGATCGCTGGCCCATCCGAGGCCTTGGCCTCCGGGTTGCGCCTGATTGAGCGCGGAACGTCGGCCGGCAAGCTGCCCCAATCGCTCAGCAGTTTCGTCGGGCGGACGCGCGAGATCACCCAGGTCAAACGCCTGCTGGCGGCGGCACGGCTGCTGACCCTGACCGGCCCGGGCGGCTGTGGCAAGACGCGCCTGGCCCTGCAAGCTGCCGGCGAGCTGGCGGGCGAGTTTGCCGATGGCACGTGGCTGGTGGAGCTGGACGCGCTCTCCGATCCGGCCCTCGTTCCGCATGCCGTCGCTGCGGCCCTCAGCGTGCGGGAGCGCCCAGGCCAGGCGGTGGGCGCCACTCTCGCGGCTCACCTGGAGCACCGGGCGGCGCTGCTCATCCTCGACAACTGCGAGCACCTGGCCACCGCCTGCGCCGGGCTGTGCGAGGCGCTGCTGCGGGCGTGCCCGCGCCTGCGCCTCTTAACCACCAGCCGGGAGGTGCTGGCTGTGCCCGGGGAGGTGGTGTGGCGGGTCCCGCCACTATCGGTGCCGGATCCGCGGCCGGCCGGCCGCGGCCTGGCCGGACTGCCCGCCATGCTGCAGGCGGAGGCCGTGCAGTTGTTCGTGGAACGCGCCGCTGCCGCGCTGCCCGACTTCTCGCTCACCGCCCACAACTCGCCCCTCATAGCCCAGATCTGCTGGCAGCTCGACGGCCTCCCGCTGGCGATTGAGCTCGCGGCGGCCTTGGCGCGGGCGCTAAGTGTGGAGCAGATTGCGGCTCGCCTGCAGGGACGTGACCGCTGGCAATTGCTGGCGGGCGGCAGCCGCTCCGCGCCGGCGCGGCATCAGACCCTGCAGGGCACCCTCGATTGGAGCTACGAGCTGCTCGCCGAGGTGGAGCGCGCGGTCTTTCGGTGGCTGGCGACTTTTCGGGGCGGCTGGAGTCTCGAGGCCGCGGAGGCGGTATGCTCCGACCGCCTGGCTCCGCGCGAGGTGTTGCAGGTGCTGCTTAAGCTGGTAGATAAATCTCTGGTGACGGTCCAGGCGCGGCGCGGCGAGACGCGCTACCACCTGCTCAATACCATCCGGCAGTATGCCTTCGACCGGCTGGTCGAAGCCGGCGAAGCCAACCAGGCGCGCGATCGCCAGCTCGAGTACTGCCAGCGCCTGGCCGAGCGCGCCGAGCCGCATCTCTGGCGCGCCGATCAGATCGAGTGGTTCGACCGGCTGGAGGTGGAGCACGACAACCTGCGCGCGGCCCTGGAGTGGTCGTTGGGACCGGCCGCGGCCGGCGGCGCGCCGCGGGTGATGGCCGGGCTCCACCTGGCCAAGGCCTTGTTGATCTTCTGGGACTCGCGCGGCTACAACAGCGAGGGCGCGGAGTGGCTGCGGCGCCTCCTCGAGCGGCCCGAAGCGCGCCAGTCCGAGGCGGCCCCCGTGCGTGCCCGTGCGCTCGGCGTGGCGGCCATGCTGCGCTGGAGTCAGGGGCAGAGCGACGACGCCCAGGCACTGGTGGAACAGGCCTTGGCGCTGGGGCGCGCGCTCGGAGATGCGGCCGTCGTGGCCGAGTCGCTGCGCAACCTCGGCTCGGTGGCGGTGAGCCGAGGCGACTACGCGGCCGCGCGGCGGCTGCTGGCCGAGAGCGTCGACCACTGGCGCACGCTCGCCCCCGCCGGCCAGGAGGGGCTGGCCTGGACGATCATGTCCCTGGGCGGGGCGGCCCTGATGCAGGGCGACAACCCTGAAGCCCGCCACCTGCTGCTCGAGAGCATTGGGCTGTTCCGGGCGTCGGGCGATACCAATTACCTGGCGTATGCCCTGCGCCGGCTGGGCCAAGTGGAACTGCGCGAGGGCCAGCCGGCGGCGGCCGCCGCGCTGTTTCAGGAGAGCCTGCGGCTCAACCTGGCCCTGCGCAGCCAGCGCGGCGTGGCCGCCTGCCTCATCGCCTTGGCCGGGGCAGCGGCGGCGGGCGGCCCGGCGCCCTTGGCCGCCCGCTGGCTTGGCTCGGCCGAGGCGCTCCTCGAGCGTGCCGGCGAGAACCTGGCCCCCATTGACCAGGTGGAGTATGACAGCGGCCGCGCGGCCGCGCGCGCCCGGCTGGGCGAAACGGCGTTTGAAGCCGAGCGGCAGACCGGCTGGGCCCGGCCGGTAGACCAGACCATCGCCGAGGCGTTGTCGTTTTCCGGGCAGCACCGGCGCGGCGGCCGCTTGACGGCCCGCCAGATGGAGCAGGAAAGATTCGGCGGGCTGACCAGGCGCGAACGCGAGGTGGCCGCCCTGGTGGCTCAGGGACGGTCCAACCGCGAGATCGCCGCTGCACTGGTGGTTGGGGTCAAGACCGTCGAAGCGCACGTCAGCCGCATCCTCGGCAAGCTTGGTTTCTCGTCACGAGCACAGATCGCGGTCTGGGCCGTCGAACGGGGCGTGGCGGGCGCGCAACCCTCGGCCAGATCGTGAAGTATTTCCCCAGGCGATAGTTCTCGGCCGTCAACCGCAAATGCAGGGTTTTCACGGACGACAGGGGCCACGCGCTGGTCTATAGTGGCCGGGATGAAGCAACCCGCAGAAGAGAGCCGCCCCATGAGCAACCCGGCCGAGACGTACGAAAGCTACATGGTGCCCACCCTTTTCGCCCCGTGGGCGGCTCATTTGGCTGGGGTTGCCGGCCCGCAGCCTGGCGAGCGCGTGCTCGACGTGGCGACCGGAACGGGGATTGTGGCCCGGCAGGTCGCGGCCGGCGTGGGACCGACCGGGCAGGTCACTGGTCTGGATCTCAGTCCCGACATGCTCGCGGTGGCGCGGGCAGCCGCCGAACGGGAAGGCGTGGCCGTCGAGTGGCGCGAGGGCCAGGCGGAGAGGCTGCCTTTCCCCTCTGGCAGCTTTGACCTGGTGCTGTGCCAGTTCGCGCTTATGTTCTTCGCCAACCGGCGCGCCGCGCTGGCGGAGATGCACCGGGTGCTGATGCCGGCCGGCCGGTTGGCGCTCAGTGTGTTCCAGGGCCTGCCTCAGCACCCCTTCTATCAGACCCTCGACGGCGTGATCCAGCGGCGGCTGGGCCTGTCGGGCGTGCAAGACATCTTCGCGCTGGGCGACGCCCGCCAGTTGCAGGCACTGCTGACACAGGCGGGTTTTGAGGCGGTGGAGATCGAGCCGGTATCCAGGGTAGCGTGCTTTCCCGACCCGGAGGGCTTCCTGGCCGGGGAAATCGCCGTCGACACGGCCGCGGTCCCCTCCATGCAGCATCTCGACGCGCAGGCGCGCCAGGCGGTCACGGCCCTCATTCGCGACGAGATGCAGGCGCCGCTGCGCGAGGTCACGCAGGACGGTTACGTGATGCTGCCCTTCCACGTGCACCTGGCTCGCGCCAGGCGCGGCCGCGCCTAGAACCCAGCGCGGCGCGGGCCAACCGGCTGCACCGATCGGCCTGGCTCTCGATCCGGGGGGCTCATGCCTGTGACGGAGACGCCTATGTTGCGCTCACTGCCGTACCTCCGCGCCGTGCTCGCTCTCATGTCCCTCATGGTCCCCCTGCAACCCGGCCTCGGCGCAGCCCGGGCGCCGGGGCCAGCCGGCCCGGCGCAGGCCGGCGCTGACGAATTCGTCCCGAGCGCTCAGTCCCTCGGCGGCGAAACCGGCAACGGCGTCGCGCTGGGCGATCTTGACGGCGATGGCGACCTGGATGCGTTTGTGGCCAACGACTACAG
Organism: uncultured Anaerolineales bacterium; assembly: GCA_964497615.1. Taxonomy (GTDB): domain Bacteria; phylum Chloroflexota; class Anaerolineae; order Anaerolineales; family UBA6663; genus CAZCEC01. Next base: position 100,706 of record CAZCEC010000011.1, read on the forward strand.
CGCCATCGGCAGCGAGGCCAACCATGTCTGGCTCAACCGTGGCGACGGCTTCTTCGACAGCGGCCCGGTCCTGGGAACGGATGACGGCTATGCGGTCGCTCTTGGAGACCTCGACGGCGACGGCGACCTGGATGCCCTGGTCGTCGGGTATGCCACGCCCAGCCAGTCCCTTGCGCCGGCCAGTGTCTCCGCCGCCCCACCAAACGAAGTCTGGCTCAATCAGGGCGGCGCGCAAGGCGGCTCGGAGGGGACCTTTGCGGCGGGCGTTTCCTTCGGCACCTACACCAGCTATGGCGTGGCGCTCGGCGATGTGGACAACGATGCTGACCTCGACGCGCTGGTGGTCGGCACCAGCAATCAGATTTGGCTCAACAACGGCAGCGCCGCCTATTCCGCGGGGCCGGCCTTTCCGTTCCAGTACAGCGAGGCCGCCGGGCTGGCCGACCTGGACGGCGACAGCTTTCTAGACGCCATCATCGCCGACAGCGCCGCCGGATCCAATACACGAGTTTGGTGGAACGACGGCAACTGGACTCCCGGCCCAGGCAGCTTCACCCTCGGGGATGCCTTGCCCACCACGGCCCTCATGGTCGGCCTAGCCACCGCCGACCTGGACGACGACGAGCAGCTCGATATCTTTCTGGCTGGCTCCGGCCCAGACCAGATCTACTGGAACGAGGGCATCCGCGATTTCAGCACCACGGGGCCTCTGCCCGTGGACGACAGCAGCTGGGCCGTGGCCCTGGCCGACGTCGACGGCGATGAGTTGCCTGACGCCGTGGTCGGCAACATCAGCGCGGCCCCGAACCGCCTGTGGCACAACCTGGGCGGGCGGGTGTTCACGGTCACGCAAGAGTTCGGCGATGAGACCGGCCTGTATTGGGCGCGGGGGCTGGGCCTGGCCGACCTGAATGCCGACGGCTCACCCGACCTGTTTGAGGTCACCACCGCCGAAGACCGCGTCTGGTTCAACGCCGCCGGGCTGGTGGTCATTCCCAACGAGCCGGGCTGGCAGGTCCAACTCCTGGACACGCGCGGAGACGCGGGCTACGCCTCGTCGCTGGCCCTGGATGCGAATGGTTACCCGCACATCAGTTACGGCCGGCTGTTCCAAGACCCGGACGACGTTATCTCGTATCTCATGTATGCCCGCTGGGATGGGGTTCGCTGGCACAGGGAGGTGGTCGGCAACAGCGTCTCGGACACGGCGCTGGCCGTGGATGCCGCCGGCGAACCCCAGATTGCTTTCTCAAATGGCGCTGGTACGCAGTTGATGTACGCCGGCTGGAACGGTCAGGCCTGGCAGGTGCAGACCGTGGATAGTTTGCCTTTCCCACAAACGCTGGCGCTGGGCGCCCTACGCCTGGATTCTAACGGTTTCCCGCACATCGTTTACAACACCTTTAGCAATAGCTCGCCGGCCCCCGAGCTTTTGAAGTACGCCCACTGGGACGGCGCCGCCTGGCAGATTCAAACAGTCGATACGGGGCTGGTCTACGACAGCGCGCTCGCGCTCGATGCCGCCGGCGTCCCGCACGTTGGCTATGCCTTCCGGCAGGAATTCGATACGTACGTGGTCAAGTATGCCGTCTGGGATGGCGCCGGATGGCTGACGGAGGTGCTCGATGGCGACGCTGTGCCGGATGGGGGCGTGTTTCTGGCGGCGCTGGCCCTGGATGCCGGGGGCAGCCCCCACCTGGGCTACGTCCTGGATGACTTCACCAGCGGCGACGTTCTCAAATACGCCCAGCGCGAGGGTGCCGGTTGGACCATACAGCCGGTCGTCACGATTGATCCCGACCACAAGATCACAGACGTAGCGCTGGACCTGAACGCTGCGGCCCAACCGCATCTCGTTTACTACCTGTCTGACCCTCTGGACGGCGGCTATTGGATCCAGTATCAATATTGGAATGACGGCGCGTGGCAGGCCGCTACGCTGGGCGGCGGCGAGACAACGACGTTGTTCCGGGACCAGCTTGTCGCCATGGCCCTGGACTCAGCCGGCAACCTGCACGCCAGCTATTACGATACTGACCACGAAGACCTGCGCTATGTTACCTGGGCGCCCAACTGGCAGATCCGCACGATTCCGGAGGCTGGCACCCTGCGCAGTCCGGACATCGCCGTCCGCAGAAGGCTCGATGGCGCCGCCCCTCAGGTCGGCTACTACAGCCAGACCGGCGGCCAGGTGAAGCTCGCCAGTTGGGACGAGCCCTGGACCCTGAATCCGCTTGACTTCGTCAGCAGCCCGGTCACCGACCTGGCCGTCGCCGCCGGCCATCAATTTGAGCACGTCAGCTACTATGACGCCGACAACCAACGCCTGATGTACGCCTATTGGAACGGCACGGCTTGGAACCCGGAGGTCGTCGACGAGGCCGGGGACGTGGGACGCTATAACGATCTCGTGCTGCCGGGCAACAATGACGGTACGCCGCGCATCGCCTACTGGGATGCGACCAGCCTGCGGGTCAAGCTGGCCCGCCCCAATCCAGACGTCGCTTTCTGGAACATCTACCCTAACAACGCCGGGCCGGCCCTCGATGCGCAAAGCGGACGGCTCTCGGCCGCCGCGATGCCGGGCGGCGACTTCGGCGTGGCCTACTACGACGCGGTGAACGGTGACCTGCGGCTGGCGGTCTGGCACCCGCAGACCGGCACCTGGAGCGACGAGCGAGTCGACGGGGCCGCGGCCGATGTGGGCGCCCTGAATGCCCTGCAAACCGACTGGACGGACGGCGCACCGGTACTCGCCTACCTCGGCCAGGGCGAGCTCCGTTGGGCCTACAAGCTGGGAGGCGTGTGGCATTCGCAGCCGGTGCCGGGGACGGACGAGGAAGAGGTGACCGGCCTATCCCTGGAGCTGGGGCTGGATTCGAGGCAGCACGCCCGCATCGCTTACACCACGGCCTCGGGCTCGCTGAACGTAGCCACCCTGAGCCAGGGCGCGTGGAAAATCGAGGTGGTCGCCAGCGGGGCCGGCGCTGCGCTCAGCGAGGTCGCGTCGGCGCTGGACGACCGCCCTCACCTGGCCTATCTTCACGCTGCCGGCGGCTTACACTACGCCTTTCGGAGCGCCACCTTGAATTGGAGCGCCGCTAATCCGGCGGCCCCGCCCACCCCGACGGGCGGCGACTATAACCCGCTGGACCCCTGCGGTGACGTGCGCTCCTCCCTGGGCGGCAGTGGCCTGCTGCGACAAGCCAACTCGGCGGCGCCGTCGGCGGCCGTCACTCTGAACCAGGCGGCCACCCTGGGCGATGAGGCCATCTTTGGCGGCCTGCATGGGCTGTTCGCCGCCACGCCGAACGGCCAGGCTTATATTGACCTTTACTGGCAGCACGGCGCGGAAATGGGGCGCCTCGGTCTGGACGACCCCGGGCTGCTCTGGGACGCGTCCGGGACGCTCCAGAATTTCCTGCCCGGGCTCGAAGCGCTTGTCACCGGCCGCGGTGACGAGGTCATGGTGACGCAAGCGATGGTCGACGATGCGCTGGACATCTGGCAGCGCCTGGCAGCAGCCGGGAGCCCTGCCTTGGCCGGCGCCATCCAAGCGGAACTGGCGAAGTACAACAACCTGCAGGACTTCGTCGGACTGAGCTTCGACGACTGGGCGCGCGCCATCAACGTCAATCCACCCCCTGAGACAACCTACTTGCCGGCCGTATTCCGGCCCTGAGGGATTGTGCCCAAAGGCTGCCTGGCGCCTATTACCGCCCTTGAACCACAAGTGACGCGGCCAGCCGTACTGCCGGCCAGATCACCATCTCCCAAGTCGGCGGTGCCCATTGCCTGCCTGTCTAAGGCGAGACGGGCCGAAAAAAACGACCTAACGCCGCGGATTGGGCTACGTCTATCCCCACAGCGAACCGGGCCACCACGCCCCGCAGCCGTACCTGCCCACCGCCTTATCAGACACCCGCTTCCATGCGCCCTCCGAAGAAGGCTAGGAAGCCAGCGTCAAGGACCGGCTGGCTCGCTGGCGCGCGGCGCAGGAGCAGGCGTTGGGCATCACATAGACGGCGGAGTTACCAGAGCATTCCGAAGCCGAAGTGCTCGATCTCAAGCGCCGCACGGTGCGGCGCGGAGCGAGCGCCGAGACCCGCTGAGGCGCTTGGGCGCATTTTAGCCAGGGCTGGCGAATGGCCCCTACACTTCGTTCCGGGGTGCTTCGCAATATTCGCGCCTAAGGGCCTGCGGCCACCGCGCGCTACGCGTCTCCAGGGACGCAGGACGCCTTGCCAATTCGCCAGCAGTATCAGTACAGGGGCAGCGCATGCCGGAGCCGATAAAGCGCGCGCGGAACTGCTGACAGCCGCTCTCGGCCAGGCCACTGCCGATAAGATAGTCGTCTACGCGGCGTTCGAGGTACTGCATTCGGCGTTGGTGGTCACGAAAGGAACTGGCCTGGGTAGACAGCGCTTTGGCGGTCTTGCGTTTGCCTTGGGCGTGACGATCGATCCGGCCCGCCACCCGCTCGGCGTGGTCTCCAAGCAAGGTGGCTGCGTGGTCTTGGACCCATTGTTTGGCGGCGGGCGTGCCTTCCCATGGCGCGGGCTGGCCACTGGGGCGCGATGCTGCTTGGCCTGATACCAATCCACCATCCGGACGCAGTCGGAGAAAGGATCGCGCGCCAGGCTCCAAATCTCCCGGACCCAAGGGTCCAGGACCGTTGGGCAGGCGGCGCCATCTCCCAGCACGACCGTGTCGGCCGCCTGGCTCCGGCGCCGTGCCTTGGCCAGCGCCCACACTGGCTGCCCAAAGATGGCCGGCCCACCCAAATGCGCCCCATGGCTGTTCGCCCCCGTCCGCGCCAGGTCGAGCACGTCGCCTGTGACGGGATTGCGTGCCGACGGCCGGGCGATCCGGCCCAACCCGCCGACTCTCAACCCTTTCCAGCCTTCGCCGCGCACGTTCGGCATGCCCCCGTCCATAGCCACCGCCAACCGTTCGCCGGACGGCGCTGGCCAGGCACGATCTGTTGCCGGTCGGGCGCGGCGGTGGCGGCGGCCCGCTGGGCGCTTTCCAGGGCCTGCGCCTGAGCCCCACAGATTTGTGCTTGCCGCCAGGCGGTGGTGGCGGACAAGCTTGCCTGCCCGACCTGGGCCAGCACGCTTTCGGCCTGCTCGAGGGTCAGCAACCCATCCAGCCAGACCGCCAGCTTCCGTAAGCCTTCACTCCAGCGTTCCCCCGCCACCCGCCGTTGCTGATCCAGTGGGACAAAGACCGACCCGGCAGTGATTGCAGGAGTAATAGGTCGCGCGGCCCTGGCGTTTCTTATCTATCAAATCCTCGGGGCGGCAGTGATGGCTCGCGCCTGGCCGCCCGAGTCGACCCAGGACCGATTCAGCGTTTCAGCAGCAGTTGGAATGGCCAGCGGCGTTTGGGTTCGGCCCAACGCAGCTTCAGGTTTCCGCCGGCGACCTTGAGGGCAGCCGATACGACCTCGGCTCTTTCCCGCCACCGCCCGCGCCGGCTGGCCAGTGCGGGCGATGGGAATTTCATGCCGTTTTCATGCGGACGGCCATGTGCTCGATGCGATTTCGATTGGTCATGGCCTAGAGTTGAGCCAGGTAGGCACTCCATGACGATGGCGACGAAGACACCCGACCTGGCTGCATGCTCCGTTCGGCTTGATCCGGCGCTGCCTCACTTTCGGCCGGGCGACCTGGTCGTCATTGCTGGCGGCCAGCCGCTGGTCTGTGTCGTGGTGGAGGAGGCCATCGACGGTCTCCTCCGCCTCAGCCGCGCAGCTTGTCCGGAGGCGCACCTGCTGGCCAATTCGTCCGACGTGCAGCACCTCTCCGAGTGGCTGGTGACGCCGATTCTCGGGGTAGGCCGCGAGACATCTACCGAGGGTGACGAATAGCTGAGGCGCCGACCGTCCGCGAGGCGCGCCTACCGCCGCCCGGCGCGCGGACGGAGCCGTGCCTCGAACCAAAGCGAACGTCATCGCCGGGCAGAGCGGCGGAACCATCGGCCCTGGCTGTCTTGGTCGCGGGTGTCGCGAACTCATCCGTGACGCGCTGGGAGAGACGGTGGCGGCCGAAGGCCGCGGTCGTGGTCGTCCTGGAACGGCGGGCGGATTTCGGGCCGGGAAGCTGGTGGGCATACAAATCTGCTATTCGGCACACGCTAAGGTCCACACGCGCTGCACGCGTGGCGCCGGAGCATACCCGGTCAGGACGGCCCAGCTAGAGGGGGCCGGCCTGGCCGTCCGTGCACGCCTGGCTTCCGGCGATAAGCCTGCCGCGATCCTGAACGAGGCGAGGGTCAATCGGGCCAGCCTGGTGGGCGCCGACACGGGCGGTCTGGGGCGTGCCACCGTTGGCTGCTGGGCAGGCGTCACGCCCCCTGCTCATTGGGCAGTCAGCTCTGGGCTCAGTGTGTGAGTAGACCCGCCGGAGCGCCCGCAGCCGCCGGGTATCTATGAAGACGGGTGCACCCGGTGGGGGTGGGCCCGTGCCAACACACAGCGGCTGGACGAGCCGGGAGTACGCATGGACCTATTTCAACTCGGTTGGCCCGCCTGGATACAACTCGTGCTGCGCCTGCTCGTGGCCGTGGTGCTTGGCTCCATCGTGGGCTATGAACGGGCGCGCGCCGGCAAGCCCGCCGGCATGCGGACCTACGGCATGGTCAGCCTGGGAGCGGCCTTGTTCACGATCGTGTCCCTGAACGCGTTTGGCGGCGCCGCGGACCCGGCGCGCGTCGCGGCGCAGGTGGTCACAGGCATTGGCTTTCTGGGCGCCGGCGCAATCCTCCGGCAGGCTGGAGGCGTTCAGGGCCTCACGACCGCGGCCGGGTTATGGTTGACCGCCGCGGTCGGGCTGGCGGTCGGATCAGGGCTGGTCCTGCTGGCCCTGGTCACCGTGCTGCTGGTGTTTGGTCTGTTACGCTTTGGTCCGCGCGTGAATGAGAAACTGCCTGGGAAGCCGGAGGACGACGAATGAGGCTCTTCGCCTGCGTCACCGCGCCGGCCGCGCCCCAGGCCAGATGACCGTGCCCAAGTGACGACCCCTGCCAGACTGTGCTCGAAGAAGGGCGCTTGGGCCTCGAGCACCGTCGGGTGCGCGCGACGCCGAGGCTGTTGACAGCGGAGGCCGATAAGCACCGCCCGCCCTGGGCCTATCCGCATGTGGAGGCGGGGCACAGCCTGCCGGCCGACCCGCTCCCGGGCTACGGAGACGGCTGTTACACGGCAACCCGCGGCCTGAGTGAGCGGGCCTGGCAGCGCGCCCAGGCTATGCCCGTGGTTTGACACGTCCGAGTGTTCTCGTTACAGTGATCGTGTGGCTGGCCAGCCTGCTCCCCTCGACCGCGTCGATTCGCCGCCCAACGCACCTGCGGCGGTGGTGCTCAGCGACCTGGTGAGTGTGGTCACCACGGTGGCCGGGCTGGAGGCTCTCCCAGCCGCCGTGCTGGCGTCGCTCCACCGTACGCTCGGACCGGCCGAAGCGGGCTGGCTCGCGCTCAAGGATGAGGCCAGCGGGCGGTATCGGATAAGCGCCGCGATTGGTTTTGACCTGCCGCTCGGGCGCGATCTCGAGCTGCAGCCCTGCGAAGCGCTGCCTGGGTGTGACGAGGCCGGGGCGCCCGGCCTGTATGCCACAGCCGAATCCGTCGCCGCGGCGCTGGGCGCGTTGAGGCCAGAGACGCAGGCCAGCCTCGCGGGCGGCTGGCCGGGGGAGGCCGGACTCCGCAGCCTGGCGGTGGTGCCGCTGCGCGTCCCGGAGCGTACGCTCGGCGCCCTGTGGGTTGGGGCGACGCAGGGGCAGCGGGCCTTTTCCGGCGCCGATATCCCGCTGCTGCGGCAACTGGGTGCCCTGATCGGGCTGGCCCTGGACCGGGCGCAGCGGGTGACCCCGGCGGCGCCACCCGGCCCCGACCGGCAGGCCGGCCTGGTCCGGTCTGAGGCGCTGGCCACCCTGTCACACGAACTGCGCACGCCGCTGGCCACGATCAAGGGATATGCGACGGCGCTGCTGCTCGAAGAGGCGGACTGGCCGGCCGAGGCGCAGCGCGAGTTTCTGACGTTGATCGATCGCGAGTGTGATACGCTCCAGGCCATGATCGGGGAGGTGTTGGATTCGGCCCTGATTGACGCCGGCCACCTGGGCATCGAGCCGGAGCCGGTGCGCCTGCCGCACCTGGCGCACGAAGTGGCCGACGAAGTCCAGCGCCAGACCAAGCGCCATCGGCTGGTGGATGACTTTCCAGCCGGCTTCCCGCTGCTCATGGCCGACCCGCGCCGCCTGCGGCAGGTCCTGCGCAATCTCCTCGACAACGCGGTCAAGTACTCGCCCGGCGGCGGGTTGATCGTCATCCGCGGGGAAGCGCGCCCGGCCGACGTCGTGATCAGCGTGGCCGATCAGGGCGTGGGCATTGCGCCGGAGGACCTGATCCCGCTCTTCGACAAATTCTTCCGGGTTAAATCTTCGACCGGCGGGCATGTGCCCGGCACGGGGCTGGGACTGCCCGTCACGCGCGCCATCGTCGAGGCGCATGGCGGCCGGATCTGGGCGGAAAGCAAGCTGGGGCAGGGCACCACGTTCCACTTCTCGCTCCCGCGCGCCGGCCGCGAGCTGCTCGACGGAGCATAGCGTTGGCGGGCAAGCGCAAGGCGGGCGGATGAGTGAGCGCATCAGTGCGGGCAAGATCCTGGTCGTGGAAGACGAGCCGAAGCTGGTACAGTTGCTGCGGCGCGTGCTGACGGCCACCCACTTCGAGGTCGTCGCGACCGGCCAAGGCGAGAACGCGGTCGAAATGGCCGCGCTGGAACAGCCGGATCTGATTCTGCTCGATCTGGTGCTGGCCGGCGAAATGGACGGGTACACCGTCGCCCGCCGGGTGCGCGAGTTCTCTGATGTACCGATCGTGATGCTGACCGCCAGGGCGCGCGAGTCCGACCTGCTGCGCGGCTACGAGGCCGGCGCTGACGACTACCTGACCAAGCCCTTCAGCGCGCGCGAGCTGCTGGCCCGGGTGCGGGCGGTGCTCAAGCGTACCCGGCGCGAGGCGGCCGCCGCGCCCGAGGTGGAGATCGTGTGCGGCGCGCTGCGGCTCGATCTGGCGCGGCGGCGGGTCGTGCTGGGCGGGGCCGAGGTCCGCCTGACCCGCACCGAATACAACCTGCTGCGCGAACTGGCCACTCACGCCAACAACGTTATGCTGCACGATCAGCTGCTGACCGCCGTCTGGGGCGCCGAGTATCGCAATGACCTCGACTACCTGCGCGCCTACGTGCGCTTCCTGCGCCGCAAACTGGAGGCGGAACCGGCCGACCCCCAGCTGATCGTGACGCTGCCCGGCGTCGGGTATATGCTGGTATGCCCTGACTCCGGCACCTGACGGCCTGCGCCTTCTCGGCATCCACCCAACACCTGCGCCCTTACCTGGCGGCGGGTGTTTTTTCATCCCGTTTTCACGTGGTCCGGGCCGCGTTCCATGCGTTTTTCATCGCCCGCGGCGTATAGTCAAGGCAAGCCCGCGTGAAGCAGACTGGAGCGCCTGAACGCATGAACAAGCCAACCGTGTACGTGACGGAGCATGACCTGAAACACCTGAGCGCGCTGGTCGACGAAGCGCATTGGCGGCCTCAGCGGCAGCCGGCCGACATCGAGCGGCTGGAAGCCGAGCTCGAGCGCCGGACACGGCTGCCCTCGGACGAGGTGCCGCCGGATGTGATCACCCTCAACTCGCGGGTGCAGCTCCTGGAATTGGACACGGGTGAAACGTATAGCTGCACGCTCGTCCTGCCCTCCGCAGCCGACATCGGCCAGCTTAAGATCTCGGTGTTGTCGCCGGTGGGCCTGGCCATGCTGGGGCACCGCGTGGGCGATGTCATTACTGGCGCTGTGCCTGGGGGCACGCAGCGGCTGAAGATCACGGCGCTTTGGTATCAGCCGGAAGCCGCTGGCGACTTTTCCTGAAACGGCGCCGATCGGAGGTGGCGATGCGCTATCAGGACACCGTGTGGTGTGACGGCTGCGGGGTCGAGATCACCTGGGCGCCCGAGCCTAAGGCTCAGCTCCACTACTGCTGCGCGGCGTGTTTCGCCGGGCGGCCCTGCGACTGCGCCGCGCGCCTGGAGCAGGAATCGGACCGGCGCGCAGGGGCTCCGGCGCAGCCCACTGCCGACGACGCGGTGCCGCAGGCCGGCGCTGGATAGCGGCCTGGCCGCCGCGGCGCGCCACCGGCGGCTCGGCGGGGGGCGCCCGGCATGACAGACTTGCCGGCCCGATCCTCAGCGGTGCTCAGCCAATTGAGCGTCTAGGACGGATTTGAGCACCAGGGCGCTATTGCGCCCGGTATCGCGCGCACTGTAAAGCAGCGTAATCGGCCCCTGGCGCGCTGCGGCCAGCAGCGGCTGCCAGGCGGCCGCGTTGGCGGCCAGCTCCAGCCGGTAGCGGCGCTGAAACGCCTGCCACCTGGCCGGATCGTGACCGTACCAGCGGCGGAGCGCGGTGCTGGGCGCCGCCTCCTTGACCCAGGCTGCCAACCCCAACGCCTCCTTCCGAACGCCGCGCGGCCACAGGCGCTCGACCAGAAACAGCCGGCCGTCCTGGCTGCCGGGCGAATCATAGACGCGCCGCAGCCGGATCGCCGGCTTCATCCCCGCAGCTCCGGCGGTATGCCGTGCAGGAAGCCGACAAAGACGAGCTCAGCCTCCAGGGCGCGCACGCTGTGGCTTTCGCCGGGCGCGAAGATGAGCAGCGAGCCTGGCCCAACGCGCTGTTCTTGCCCCTCACCGCCAGCGAACATGCCCTCCCCGGCCAGGATGACGGCAAAGAAGGGCGAATGCGGGGCGTTGTGTTCCCGGATGCTTTGGCCAGGCTTGAGCATGAAACGCAGGACACGCCCGCTCTCGGAGACGTGCAACGGCTGGGCATACGGATTTGGCGCCCGGAACTCCACGTGCTCCATGAGTTGGATGATCTGCATGTGGCGGTTCTCCTGGTTGGGGCCCGCCCGGCGGGCCATGCTCCGACTATAGCCCGGACCAGGGCCGCCCGCCTTGATCCAGGTCAAGTGTCCGGGTAAGCCCGCGCGGAGGGCGGCCCGGCCCAGCGGCAGCCGGCCGCGTTTTCACATGGTTTTCATCCCCGGATCAATGCCTTCCATGCGGAATCGAGGCGCCACAGGCTACAGTATGCCTGGAGGCCGATGAGCGTGGTTCCCCAGACGATCCTGCAGTTTGTCGATGGCTCGGTCCATTCAGCCGCCGCGGTAGAGCTGATGGCGGCACTGCCGCTGCCCGCGGGCAGCGAGGTCGTGCTGGTGGCGGCCGGCAGCCAGGCGCTTCAGCCTGAGCACCCTTTGGCGTTGGCCGCGCAGGACCAGGCGCGCACGGTCCTGAAGCAGCGCGGGCTGCGGGTGACGAGCCGGGTCATGCCGGGCCAGGCCGCCAGGCAGTGGCGGAGGGTGGCCGAGGCCCTGGACCCGAACCTGGTTGTGATCGGCGCGCACGGCCGGCGGCCGGCCGTCGGCGGGCCCGGGCGAGGCATCGCTCACCAGGTGATCGAACACGCGCGTTGGCCGGCCCTAATCGCGCGCGCGCCCTTCCGCGGGCTGAGGCGCGTCCTGCTGGCGGTGGATGGCTCCCCAGGCAGCCAGGCAGCCGTCGAATTCCTGGCCGGCTTTGCCCTCCCGGCCGACGCCGAGGTGCGAGTGCTGCACGTTGCGGCGCCCGAGCCCATGGCGGCGCTCACGGCCCCCGGATGGCCCACCGGCGCGCGCTTGATCCCGCCGGGGCCATCCCTGGCCGGCATCGCCGAGTGGGACAGGCGCCAGAAGGCCGAGCGGGCCCAGCAGGCCCAGTCCATCGTGACTGCGCCGTTGCAAGCCCTGTCGTCCGCTGGGGTGCGCGCCCGGAGCTGGATCGCTTGCGGAGACGCCGCCGACGTCATTCTGCGTTACACACGCACCCACAAGATTGACCTGACCGTTGTGGGCGCTCGCGGCCTGGGTGCGGTGCGCGGCTGGCTGCTGGGCAGTGTGTCCAGGCGCCTCGTGCAGCAGGCCCGCGGCTCGGTCCTGGTGGTCCAGTGAAATGTGACAGTGGCCGGTCCGATATGACCGTTCGCGAGCTGGATCGCCCGGACCAATGGCTTGCCGAGACAGACGGGGTCTCACGTCTGGACGAGATGGCCCAGCGGATACGCGACCAGGCGGCGGCGGCGGCGCGGGCTCAGCTTCGTGCAGAGCGGCAGGTGACCGAACCGGAGGACCCGGCGCAGCGGCCGGACTTCAGGCGCCACTTCCTGCGGGCGCTGGCGGTTGGGGTCGCGCAGGCCCTGGCCGCCAACGACCGGCGCGTGTTAGCGGTGTACGCCTGTGAGACGACGCCGGCTCAGGGCGCTGAAGCGCATGACCGCTGGGGCGCATTGGCTCATCTGCTCGTGGTCGTGACGGCCCCGTCGGCGGCTCTGGAAGCATTTGTGGCCTCACTGAATCGGGCTTTAGACGCCAGTCTGGCCGCCCTTCCCCGGACGCACTTCAGCCATGCCGGACCGCCGCTGGACATCAACGTCGTGACTGAGCAGGACGTCCGGCTGGGGGTGGGCATGGCGCGCCTGCTTTCCGTGCGGCTGCCGCCGCCGGTCCAGCTTTGGCAGCGCCAGGAGGAGTAGCCGCGGCGAGTAGGCCAGCAGGTGCCAGGCGCATCGATCCAGACCGCCCGGCCGAAGGAGCTTGAGATGAGAGAACCAGAGCCTATGAAAGTGCTGCTGCCCTTTGACGGATCCGCGCACGCGCGCGCCGCCGAGGCGCTCGTGGCCGGGCTGCGCTGGCCGCCAGGATCGTCAGCGACCGTGCTCGGCGTGGTGCGCCAGAAGTGGTCGTTGTTGGGGCTGGGACTTGATGGGCCTGCCCAGGTGCAGGACACACTGCACCGTCTGCAGCGCGTCGCGGTGGAGGCGGCCGAAGCGGTGGCCCGGCCAGCGGTGGCTGCCTTGAGGCAGGCCGGCCTCGCCGCGGTGGCCACGGTGCGCGAGGGGGAGCCGGGCGAGGCCATCGTGGCGCTGGCAGCCGAGCTGCAGGCCGACTTGATCGCGCTCGGCGCCCAAGGGTACAGCCCCTTCGCCGCTCCCCGGCTGGGATCGGCCGCCTGGCAGGTGCTCCACGCGGCCCAGGCTTCCGTGCTCATTGCGCGGCCAGGGCGCGGCCCGCGCCCGGCGCGCATCGTCCTGGCAGTGGATGGCCTGCTCGATTGGCTTCACGCCGACGCCTGGCCGGTCGCGCTGCTGCCTGGCGACGCTGACATCACCCTGGCCAAACTGGCCGCTGCGGATGACGCATTGGATGGCAGCGCGAGCGAGCGGGCGGGCGCAGCCGAAGCCGCCGCGATCAGCACCCTGGAACTGGCTGAGGCGCTCCAGGCGCGCGGCCAGACGGTTCGGAACGTATATCCCCGGGGCGAGCCACGCGCGGAGCTCGTCCGGCTGGCCCAGGCTGCCGAGGCAGACCTGGTCATTGTGGGGAGCGGGGCCGCCCCCGCCAGCGGTGACGAGGCGCAGGCGAGCGTGGCCACAGCGGTGGCGAAATTCGCCCCGTGCTCGGTGCTGGTGGTTCGGCCCCAGCCCGAACTGGCCGCGGCCGTGCCCGTGGGGCAGGTTGGGCGCTCGCGGGAACCTGCTCGTCCCACGCACCCCGCTTGACAGAGGCTGATGGCGGGCGCCGGAGGAACATCGGGGGGTACGGCTTGAGGTGCCAGCGGTCAGATGGGCCAGCTTCGGCCCCCGCCTACCAGGCGGCGCGCCCCAGCCGCTTAAGGATGGCGCGCTTGAGCGCCTGCCGCAGGTAGGTCCGCTGGTGAATCGTCGCCCGCACCACCCACGGCTCGGGGCCGGTATTCTCAAAGCCGTGCTCCACCCCGGCCGGCACAAACACACTGGTGCCCGGGCCAGCCGTTACCATCTGGCCGTCGAGCCAGAGCGTGCCCGTGCCGGATACCACGTCGAACACCTCGTGCTCGTGCGCATGGCGATGGCGCGGCAGCACCTGGCCCGGCAGGAAGCCCAGCAGACAGGCAGAGAACGCCTCGGTATCGAAGAGCGGCACGTTGGTCAGCGGGAGCTCATCAAAGCGAGCCGACTGCAGCGCCTGCCAGACTGCCGCTTTGGGGGCCACTGGGGTGGGGGGCATTTGACCTCACTTGGAGCCAGGGACGCTGGCCGCGGAGGACGGACGCTCCGCTGACTCAGAGAAAGAGCACCAGGGCGGCCGCAATGAGCAGGCCGCCCCATTTGGCGCCGCCCGGGCGCACATGGCGCCCAGGAAGCCCGAGATCATCAGCGGGCTATGGCCCGAGGCCCACCCGGCCTCCACGGCGGCAGCGCGCAGCCCAAGCGGCCCAATCCGGCCCAGTTTCCGGTCAGGAGCGCCGCGACTGCCGCCAGGCTGGGCAGGCGATTCACACGCTAGCGCGCCGCCGCCACGCGGCCGATCCGCACGCGCCACACCTTGGGACCCTGCTCGAGGTAATCCCAGCTGAACTGGTCTGTGTGTTCGAATTTGAACTGGTAGAACAGCGGCTTAGGGTCGTGATCGTTGACGAGCACAAAGGCGTCGCCAACCGGCAGGGCATTGAAGCGGCCAAAGATCAACGGGTGCCGTTCGGCGGGGGGAAGGGGACGGACATCAACCGTGTCCAGGTTGGTGGTTGCAGACATTGGGGAAGCCTCCTAGGGCGGAATGGTGAAGACCGACGCGGCGCACTGGATGGCCGGTTTGCGGCTCAGCCGCTAATATAGCCCACGGGTGCGGCGGCGTCCTTGATGGAGATCAAGTCAGCCGCGGCCGGTCGTCCCGGCGAGAAACCGGCGCCTGGGTGGCCGCTCCCAGACATGACTCAGATCATGGTCAACACGCGGCAGCAGCGGTCGCCTTGGCTCAGATGGGTTGACCAAAGGGGAGCTTTCCGCACAACCGGCCGCCGGCTGATTGAACCGCAGTGTCTCGGCCTGCCGGCTGTGGCCGGCGAGAGGAGTAACACAACCAGTGGAAATGACTAGCGTTCCCGAACTGTGGCACTGGGCTGAGTTTTACTGCCCGTGGTGCTATGTGGCGGCGGTGCGCCTGAACCGGATCAGGCCCGAATATCAGGGACGGGTCAGGCTGCGTGAACGTGCCTTCCCGCTGGAAGTGTATGGCGGGGGGCCGCCGGATCGACGCGAACTCGAACTGGAGATGTGGCTGGCGGCGGTGCAAGAGCCGGAAGCCGCGTTCACAGCCTTTCAGGGAAGCGACTGGCCCACGACCACGCTGCCGGCCTTTGAGGCGGCCTGGTGTGCCAGTCAGCAGGGTGAGGCGGCCGGTCACGACTACGACCTGCGTCTTCGCCGCGCTTTTTTCGCCGAGGGCCGCAATATCGGCCGGCGCGAGGTGATGATCGAACTCGCCGCCGAGGCTGGTTTGGATCTGGATCTGTTCAATCGCCTGTTCGGCAGCGGTGCGGCCCGCCCCGCAGTGCTGGCGGAAGGGCGCCTGGGCCAGGCGAGATTTGGCGTACGCGGGACCCCGACAGCGATGACCGAGACCGGCCAGAAACTGTCTCACGCCCTGGCATACCCGGACATTCAGAACGGGCGCATCGTCGGCGTCAGTCCCGCGCCATGTTGCGGGGCGGGTTGTGACCAGGCGACGCGCACCCTGTTTGAGCAGGCGCTAGCGCACACCGCCGCAAGCCGCCCGGCATAACCGGGGCCGCTGCCGGAAGCCGAGCAGGGTGTGGCCGCGGGCGAGTCGATTGCGCGGCGCGAAGCCGCCACACCTCCTGGCGGCGTTCGAAGCGCTGGCCAACGCGATCGCCTGCCAGCCGGTGCCCCTTGCCGCCGGGCTCCTTTGGCCCAACGGACTGGAGAGCATTCCCTCGCCCCGCCACCAGCCTCGGGCAGCACCTCAGATCAGCGCCAGGTCACGCAGTACATCGGCCTTGGTGATCAGGACGCGGTGCCGGTCGAAGCGGATGGCCCCGGCTTGCTCCAGGACGCGCAGCGCGCGGCTGACGGTCTCGGGGGTGGTGGCCAGGTGGCTGGCAATCAGGGCGCGGGTCACGGCCGGGCTGGCGAGCGCCGGGTTCTCCGCCTGTTCCAGGATGAAGCGCGCCAGCCGCGCGGTGACCGGCCGCAGCGCCAGATCCTCGACTTGCAGCACCAAGTGCCGGATGCGCCGGGCCAGCGCCTGAATGACGCCGAGCGCCAGCGCCGGGTCTGCCGCCAGGACGGTGTGAAGCCGCTCACCGGGGATGACCCAGGCCG
>CAZCEC010000012.1:0-71125 GCA_964497615.1 uncultured Anaerolineales bacterium
CAATGCCCGGCGCCGTGCCCGTAGTAGCGAATTCATTCGCTCTGGCAACGCTGGCCACGCTGGCAACGCCCGGCGCCGCGCCCGTAGTAGCGAATTCATTCGCTCTGGCAACGCTGGCAATGCCGACAATGCCCGGCGCCGTGCCCGTAGTAGCGAATTCATTCGCTCTGGCAACGCTGGCCACGCTGGCAACGCCCGGCGCCGCGCCCGTAGTAGCGAATTCATTCGCTCTGGCAACGCTGGCAATGCCGACAATGCCCGGCGCCGTGCCCGTAGTAGCGAATTCATTCGCTCTGGCAACGCTGGCAATGCTTCCGCCCGTGCCCCTGGGAGCTGCACGCCCGGCTGGTCGCGCACACACCTATTCGGCGACCGGTTCGCCCCACCGCATGCATACCGCTGGCGGGTTGGTGAAGCGTCCTGCGTCCCTGTAGACCATGGCGGCCCAACGGGCTGGGGACGCGGCGGCCGCAAGCGCAGGTTCACCGCGCCGCCTTTAGGCGCGAATTTAGCGCAGCACCCCGGAACAACGTGAAGGGGCCTTTCGCCGGCCCTGGCGGGCCCAACGGCCGTTGGGGGACTTCTTGCCACTAACTTAGCGGCGCGCGCGCCTTCCCGGCCACCGCTGGCACGCGGCTCATGGCGTACTCGGCCAGGGCCGCGATGGTGAGGCTGGGGTTCACGCCCGGGTTGCCGGGCACAATCGAGCCATCCACCACATACAAACCGGGATAGTTGTGCACCTGGCAGTCCAGGTCAATGACGCCTTCGTCCGCGTCGCGGCCAAACGGGCAGCCGCTGAGGATGTGGGCCGTCATGGGGATGTTGAGCACGGCTTCGTTGAGGGTGGCGGCCGGGATGCCGCCGATCTTGTCCGCGAAGCGCCGCGCAATGCGGTGGCCGAGCGTATTCTGAGTGGGGATAGACTTCTCCGCGTCGGGAGCGGAAACCAGGTTGCGCCGCCACAGGGTGAAGAGGCTGCGGCCAAAGCGCATGCGCACCCGGCTCTCCTGGGTTTGCATCACCAGCAGGATCGTGGTGCGCCGTGCCCAGCCCGGCCGCAGATGCGTGGTGTAGAAGTCGCGCGGCCGGCCAAAGATGTCGCGCACCGACCGGCCCAGCCGCTGGGCCAGTGAGCCGCCCTGGATGATCGGCCCTTGCAGGAAACGCATCAGGTCCGAGCCGGACGGGTAGCGCACCGGCTCCACCGTGGTCAACGCATCGGCGTTGAAGATGGAGGTGATGGCGATGCCTTGCGAGAAGTCCGTATCGTTGCGGCGCTCCATGACGCCCAGCAGGGCCTCGTTGTTGGTGCGCACCAGTTCGCCCAGGCGGGGCGAAAGGCGCGGCAGCGAGCGCGTCATGTCGCGGCATCGGAACAGCAGTCGCAGGGTGCCCAGCGTGCCGGCCGCTACGATGACGTTGCGCGCGCGCACCCGGCGCGGGCGGGCCGGCAGCCAGGCCGTAGTGCGGCGGTAGATCACCTCGTAGCGCGCGCCATCGGGCTGGCCGGCGGGCAAGGGCACGATGTCACTGACCGTGGACTCGGGCTGCACCTGAACCCCCCACTTCTCGGCGAAGTACAGGTAGTTCTTGACCAGGGTGTTCTTGGCGTTGTGACGGCAGCCCACCATGCACGCGCCGCAGTGGGTGCAGCCGCGCCGGGCCGGTCCCTCGCCCCCAAAGTACGGGTCGGGCACCTCCTGCCCCTCTTGGCCGGGCGCGCCAAAGAAGGTCCCCACCGGCACCGGCTGGAAGGTACTGTCCTGGCCCAACTCGCCGGCGATATCCTTCAGCAGCGCATCCGCCGGCCACAGGCGGGGGTTGCAGGCCACGCCCAGCATCCGGCGGGCGGTGGCGTAGTGCGGTTCGAGCACGGTCTTCCAATCAGCCAGGTGCCGCCAGGTGGGGGCAGCGAACAGCTCGTCGCCGGGGGCCATGAGGACGTTGGCATAGCCCAGGCTGCCGCCGCCCACGCCCGAGCCGTGCAGCGCCATCACATCCCTAAAGGGGCTGATTTGTAATATTCCGAAACAGCGCGCCGCCGGCAGCCACAGATAACGCCAGATATTCCAGGTCGTCTGCGCAAAGTCTTCGTCGCGGTAGCGCTTGCCGCGCTCCAGCACCAACACCGCATAGCCCTTCTCCGCCAACCGCATCGCGGAGACGCTGCCGCCGAACCCGGAACCAATGATGACGTAGTCGTGAGTCATAAAGGCCAGTGTAGCGCAGTTCGCGCCCGCCGGGTGATGACAAACGCCATCTTCTCACGGACATTCTTCACTATAACGCGCCGCGTCAGCGCCGTAGACTGAAAGAGTCAAAACCGTGAAGCGGAGGCGCGATGAGAACCAAACCCTGGCTGGCCCACTACGAGCCGCATGTGCCCGAGTACGGCGAGTATCCCGACAAGGTGCTCCCCGATGTATTAGCGGAGACGGCCGAGGCCTATGGCCACCGGGCCGCCATGATCTTTAAGGGGGCGCGGCTGACGTTTCGCGAGTTCAACCTCGCCGTCGACCGCTTTGCCGCCGCCCTGCAGCGCCTGGACGTGCGTCCCGGCGACCGGGTGGCCGTCCATCTGCCCAACTGCCCCCAATACCCAATCGCGTACTATGCCATCCTGCGCATCGGCGGGGTGGTGGTGCCATGCAACCCGCTCTACCAGGCGCGCGAGATGGTCCACCAACTGAACGACAGCGGCGCGCGCGTGCTGGTGACGTTGAGTGCCTTCTACCCGCTGGTCAAGGGCATTCGCGCCCAGACCCAACTCCAGCACGTGATCGTGGCGCAAATTAAGACCTACTTTCCCCCAATTGTGCGGCTGATCTTCGGCCTGTTCATGGAAGAGTCTCGCGGGCACCGGGTGAGCATCGCGGGCGACTCCAACACCTACTGGTTCACGCGGGTGCTGGAAGCCGCGCCGGCCCGCCCGCAGCCCGTCATCGTCCGGCCGGACGATCTGGCAGTGCTGATGTACACCGGTGGCACCACCGGCGTCTCCAAGGCCGCCATGCTCACCCACCGCAACATCCTGGTGAATGCCTTCCAGTGCAAGCTGTGGCTGAATGAGCCCCTGGGCCAGGACATCACGATGACCCAGGTGCCCCTGTTCCACTGCTACGGCATGACCACCTGCCTGAACCTGAGCGTGATCGCGGCGAACACCATGGTGCTGGTGCCCGACCCGCGCGACCTGGACGACGTGGTGCACACCCTGTTCCGCGCTAAGCCCACCCTGTATCCGGGCGTGCCCGCCATCTACAACGCCATCAACAACTACCCCGACATCGCCAAGTACCGCCTCAACTCGATCCGGGCCTGCATCAGCGGCGCGGCTGGGCTGCCGGTGGAGGTGCAGAAGCGCTTCCAGGACCTGACCGGCGCGAGTCTGGTGGAAGGCTACGGCCTGAGCGAGGCCTCGCCCGTGACGCACGCCAACCCCATCTTCGGCGAGAACCGCATCGGCACCATCGGCCTGCCGTGGCCCGACACTGACGCAAAGATCGTGGACGTGGAAACGGGCGAAAAGGAACTGCCCCTCGGCGAGCGCGGCGAACTGTGCGTCCGCGGGCCGCAGGTGATGCAGGGTTACTGGAACATGCCCGCGGAGACCTCCCGCGCGCTGCGCCCCGACCCGGCCGACCCGGATGGGCCGCCGTGGCTGTTCACTGGCGACGTGGCTGTGATGGACGCCGATGGCTACTTCCAGATCGTGGACCGCAAGAAGGACATGATCCTGAGCGCGGGCGGCTTCAATGTGTACCCGCGCGAGATCGAGGACGTGCTGTATCAGCATCCGGCAGTGCTGGAGGCGGCGGCCATCGGCGTGCCGGAGGGCGCATTGGGCGAGCGCATCAAGGTGTTCATCCAGCTTAAGCCCGGCAAGACCGCCACCGAGGAGCAGATCATCGCCTTCTGCCGTGAAAACCTCGCGCCGTTCAAGGTGCCCAAGTACGTGGAGTTCCGGCCCGAGCTGCCCAAGACCACCGTGGGCAAGATTCTGCGGCGGCAGTTGATGACGCCCGCCGCTCAGCCGGAGGCTGAGAAGGCCAAAGTGTAGGAGAACCCATGCCGATCCCGTTTCCATCCGATGCCTGGATCAAGGCGCTGAGGCAGGCGCTGAACGCCAGCGAAGCCTATCGCGCCGCCGCGCGCGATTGGGAAGGCGACTTCTACTTCATCGTCGCGCCCGATTTGCCAGGCGGCAGCCCCGTCACCCTGTACATGGACCTGTGGCATGGCGAGTGCCGCGACGCCCACGAAGTGCTGGACCCGGCGGCGCGCACGCCCGAGTTCGTCATTGAGGCGCCCCTGAGTTTCTGGCGCAAGGTGCTCAATGGGCGGCTCGACCCCATCCAGGCCCTGGTGACGCGGCAGCTTAAGCTCAAGGGCAACCTCGTCAAGGTGATGCGGGCCCCGCGCGCCGCCGCCGAACTGGTGCGCTGCTGCGGCCAGGTGGAGACCGAGTGGCCTGAGCCAGCGCTGGCGTAGGGGCGAAGCATTTGCAGGGTGCCGCGGCCCTTTGCTGTCGAGGCCGGCAAATGCTTCGACCGTGCCAGGCAGGTTTGTATATTAGGGAGAGTTCCTAGATGACGTACGCCAGCCAGGCCCGGCCGGGCTCGGCGGCAAGTACGGCCGCCATCGCGGGGGATAAACCACCCGCGCTACGAGAGCGTATGTCAAAGCGGGCACCGCGCTAGTGTGGTACTTCAACAGTCCCCAGATTGTCTTCGGTGAAGACGCCCTGACGCACCTGGCAACGCTGTCGGGGCGTCTGGCCTTCATTGTCACGGACCAAAACATGCTGCGCCTCGGCGCGGTGGAGGCGGTCCGGGCACAGTTGGCCCAGGCCGGGCTAGCCGCCGAGGTCTTTGCCGAGGTCGAGCCCGACCCCAGCCTGGACACGGTGCGGCGCTGTGCCGCAGCCATGCAGGCCGCCGGGCCAGACTGGGTCATTGGGTTGGGCGGCGGCTCGTGCCTGGATGCCGCCAAGGCCGCCTGGCTGCTCTACGAGCGCCCAGACGTGGACCCGGCCGGCATCAACCCCTTCGACACCTTTGGCCTGCGCGCCAAAGCCCGGCTGATCTGCATCCCCACCACCTCCGGCACCGGGTCCGAAGCCACCTGGGCGGTGGTGCTCACCGACACCGCCGCCGGGCGCAAGTTGGCGCTGGCCGCGCGCGAACTGCTGCCCGACCTGGCAATTGTGGACCCGGCGCTGACGGCCACCCTGCCCCCCGCGCAGACGGCCGACACCGGCCTGGATGCCCTGACCCATGCGATTGAGGGCTACACCAGCACCTGGCGCAACGACTTCTCCGATGGGCTGTGCCTGAAGGCCGCGCAGTTAATCTTTGAGCATCTGCCGCGCGCCTGCGAACGCGGCGGCGACGCCGAAGCCCGGCTGCATCTGCACAACGCCGCCACCATCGCGGGGCTGGGCTTTGGCAACTCGATGACGGGATTGGCGCACGCTATGGGCCACGCCCTGGGCGCGCGCTTCGGCACGCCGCATGGCCGCGCCGTCAGCCTGTGTCTGCCTACCACCATTCAATTCATCGCCAACGCGGGCGAGAGCCGCTATAGCGAATTGGCCCGGTTTCTAAACCTGCCAGCGGACAATGAGCAGATCGGCGCGGCCAGCCTGGTTTGGGCCGTGCAGGACCTGCGGCGTAGTGTGGGCCAGCCGGCCACCATTGCCGGCCTGCCCGTGCCCGCGAGTGATTTCGCCGACGTGCTGCCCGCCCTGGTGGCCCTGGCCGAGGCCGACACCGACCTGGTGACCAGCCCGCGCCTGCCCAGCAGCGATGAGTTGCGGGCGCTGTTCGAGTGCGCGTATGATGGCCGGGATGTTGACTTCTGATCCGCCGGTCCGGCTGGGGCTGGCCCTCAGCGGCGGCGTGGCCCGCGGGACCGCCCACCTGGGCGTGCTCAAAGCCCTGCACGCCGCGGAGGTGCCCGTCGCCTGCGTCTCGGGTTCCAGCGCCGGGGCCATCGCGGGCGCGATCTACTGCGCCGGGGCCAGCCTGGCAGAGGTCGAAGCAGACCTGGCAACCTTCAACTGGTGGCGTATCGCCCGGCCGGTGTGGCCGCGCCGCGGACTGATGAGCTTTGCCCGCTTGGAGGATTGGCTCACCAGCCTGATTGGCCCGCTCACCTTTGCCGATCTGCCCTTGCCTTTGGCGATTGTGGCCACGGACCTGGAGACCGGCGAGCCTGTGATCCTGCGCGAGGGGCCGGTGGCCCGCGCCGTACACGCCAGTTGCGCGGTGCCGGGCTGGGTGGAGCCAGTGCAGTGGGATGGGCGCTGGCTGGGAGATGGGGGCATCTCCAACAACCTGCCGGTGAAGGCGGCGCGGGCGCTGGGCGCGGAGGTGGTAGCGGGGGTGGACCTGTTTCGTCCCAAGTTGAGGCTGAGCTGGGGGGCGCTGGGCTTTGGCGCCGCCGCCTTGGAGCACATGGTGCGCCGATCGGGCGGCGGGCTGGAGGCGGCTGATATCCTTATCTGCCCGGAACTGGCCGGGGCCGGTTACTTCCGCTTCAACAAACGGGAGGCGTTGATCGCGTTGGGTGCGGCGGCTACCCAGGCGGCGCTGCCGGCCATCCGCGCCGCGCTGAGGCAGGTGGTACCGTCAGTCTAGGGACGAGGCCGCAGCCGCCGCGATGGCTGCGGCCGCGCTAATCCCCGTCCGACAATGACTCGATCTCAGCCGCCAAGCGGTCAATCTCGGCGGCGAGCTTGCGAAGCTGCGCCCTGGTGGGCAGGCCGCGCTGCTCCAGGGCGGCGCGCAGTTCGGCCTCGCTGGGCCAGTCGGGGTTGTCCACCAGGTCGCGGGCGCCGGCCAGGAGCTGCCCCAACCGCTCGGCTTCGGCGAGAGAGATGACGCCGGCCTCCGCCAGCGCGAGCAGGCGGCGCTCAATGTCGGCCTCCACCTCGGCCCGCCACTCGTGCCCGTTGGGCAGGATGGCGTGGCGCAGGTGCTGGAAGGTGCTGCTGCCGGCCTGGATGAGGCCGGTGAGCACCGCGCCGGGCAGGCCGCGGGAGGTCTTCTTCTCTTCCTCAAAGATGATCTGTGCCTGGACCTGGAGGGTGATGTCGGCGCCGCTCTCGTGGTCGATGACGCGCACGTCCTGGCCCTGGCGGATCAGGTCGGCGATGCCCTGCAGGGTGATGTAGCGCTTGGCATCCGTGTCGTACAGCTTGCGATTAGCGTAGCGTTTGATCACCGGCATGCCAGGGTTCCCTCCTGCGAATCAGCCCTTCCAATAGACAATGCCCCCTTCCCCATCCGCTTGCGGGCGGCAGAGAAAGGGGGCGGACGACCGCGCGCTGGGGCGCGGCCTGTGTGGCTCAGGCGGGCGTCTTCTTCAGTTCCGCCACCTTGTGGGTCAGGGTCTCGATCTTGTGGCCCAACTGATCAATGTCGGCCTTGGAGGGCACGTCCATGTGGTCGAGCAGGGTCTCCAGGCGCTTGTCGAGCTCCTTCTCCACTCTCTTCTTGCGCTTGTCGCTCACTTCGCGGATCAGCTTGCGGGCGTCCTTCTCGGCGATCTCGCCGCGCTCCACGAGCCGGTTGACGAAGTCTTCGAGCTCATCCTGCGCCAGGGCCGCGGCGCCGACGGCAGCCAGCACCACCTTGCGCGCCAATTCAAACAGTTTGTTCTTTTCTTCCATTTCCTCCATCTCTGCAATCTCGGCCAGCTTGGTTCTCTTCGGCATGGTGACCTCCAGGTCAGGACACTAACGACGGTTGTCGTTCGACGATCAGTTTACGACGCAGTGCGTCATAAACGTTATAACACACCGCGCGCCGCGAGTCAACGGTTCGCGCCCCATTCGGGGATGGATAGCACCTCGAATTGCGCCGAACATCACTAGGTGGCAGCCGGGCCAGCCAGGAGAATAGGAGAGCGGCTGCCGGATGGAAACCCAGCGCCAGAACTGCCCGGTTCGCGTTGATTGCCTCCCAGCCCGGTGAGCGGAACCTGGCCGGTCGCGGCTGGCCGCAACGAGGCCCCCATGACAGTTTTCCAAGACAGTGCTCAGTTCTATGCCTGCGTCGGCGCATTGATGGACCGCGCCAAGTGCGACCCCGCCGTTGGCCCGAAGATCGCCAAGTCGGGCATCATTATCCAGTTTCGCTACACCGACCCCGAGGCCGTCACCACCATCAACGCGCGCCAGGCGCCCACGCAGCCGGGGGCGTTTGTGGATGTGGTCCACGGCCCCACCCCGCTCAAGCCGGACGTGACCATGACCATGAAGGCCGATACCTCGCACGCCTTCTGGCATGGCCGCGTCAACCTGGTGGCCGCCCTCGCCAAACGTGAAATCATCGCCGCCGGCCCCATCCCCAAGATCCTCAAGCTGCTGCCGGCTGTGGAACCGCTCTACAAACAGTACCCCGTGCTGCTGCGTGAAAAAGGCCTCGACCGGCTGGTGCTGAAGTGAGAGGCGGCCATGAAACGCATCCTGGCCATTGACCTTGGCGCGGACAACCAGACCGAATCGGTCCCTTTTCTTGGACAGACCATTGAGATCAAGCGCATCGGCTGCGGCGGCGACCCGGCTCGCGCGCGCGAACTGATCGCCGCGCACGACGGGCAGGTGGACGCCATCGCGCTGGACGGTCTGCCCGCGCAGTTGCGCCTGGGCGGCGCGGCCCGGCCCCACGCTGTGGGCGCGGAACTAGCAGCGGCGGCCACCACGCCGGTGGTGGATGGCAGCGGCATCCGCGACGGGCTGGAGCGCTGGGCCGTCATCCTGGCCGACCGCGCCCAGCCCGGCATCTTCGCCGAGAAGCGCATCCTGATCGTGCCGGGCCTAAATCACGGCGGGTTGGCCCAGGCGCTGGCGCGGCGCGGCTCGCAGCTGCGCTACGCCGATCCACTGGTTTACTTCGCCCTGCCCGACCTGCCCGGCGTGGGCGCGCGCGGCACCCTGGAGCAGGCCGCCGCGCCGACCCTGGAACAGCTTCAGGGCTTTCCCTTCCGGCGGCTGCACCCGCAGCCCGGCCAGCCCAAGGTGGCGCGGGCGGCCGGCGCCTTCGACACCGCCGACGTGCTGGCCGGCGACATCGGTGCCATCCGGCGCTATGCGCCGCCCAAACTGGATCACAAAACCATCGTGGTTGAGAGCGCCACTGAAGAAGACGTGGCCGACTTGCGCCAGCGCGGGGCCGGCATCGTCGTGTCGCTGATGCCGGCGCTGGGGCCGCGCGGCGGGCTGGGCCGCTGGCCCGCGGCAGTGGTGGAAGCGGTGCTGGTCTCGCTGCGCGCCACCCCCACCCTGGCCCTGGATGAAAACACCTATCTCGACCTGATTGCGGATATTGACTGGACCCCGCACGTGCGCTACCTGCGCGCCGACGAAGCCGGGCTGAACAAGTTCGCCTTTGTCATCCACCCGCTGAGCGTGAAGTTCATTCATCAGCATCGCTGGTTCCGCTGGACCCGCTTCCTGCCGGACTCCCTGGTGGAGACCACCGCCGCCTTTATCCCGCCGCTGTACCTGTCGCGCATCACCGGCGCGCAGTCGCCCGCCACCGGCCAGCGTATCGAGGGGTACCTCATCTCGCTGGGGGCCACGCCGCGCCAGATGATGTCGCGCGGCGAACGCTTTACCTACCAGCGTCTCAACCAGGCGGCGCGCCTGGCCGAGCGGTTGGGGGCGCGGCTGATGGGCCTGGGGGCTTTCACCAGCGTGGTGGGTGATGCCGGCATCACGGTGGCCCACGAGGCCGATATCGCCATCACCAGCGGCAACAGCCTGACCGTGGCGGCCACGCTGGAAGCGGCCAAACAGGCCGTCATCCGCATGGGCAAGGACGACCTGACCCGCGGCAAGGCCATGGTGGTGGGGGCCACCGGCTCGATCGGGTCGGTGTGCGCGCGGCTGCTGGCGCAGGCGATCTACGACGTGGTGCTGGTGTCGATTGAACCGGAGAAGTTGATTGAGTTAAAGCGCCGCATCCAGGCCGAGACGCCGGGCGCGCGTGTGACCATTGCCACGCGCGCCGGTGACCTGCTGGGCGAGTGCGACCTGGTGGTCACGGCCACCTCGGCCTTTGGCCAGCGCGTGGTGGATATCACCCGCTGCAAGCCCGGTGCCGTGATCTGCGATGTGGCCCGCCCGCCGGACATCGGCGAGGCGGAAGCGGCGCTGCGCCCGGACGTGCTGGTGGTGGAAAGCGGCGAAGTGCTCATCCCCGGCGAGGTGGACTTTGGCTATGACATTGGTCTGCCGCCCAAGACTTCCTACGCCTGCCTGGCCGAGACCGCCCTGCTGGCGATGGAAGGGCGCTTTGAGGACTACACCCTGGGCCGCAACATCGAGATCGAGCGGGTGAAGGAGATCTATCACCTCTTCAAGAAGCACGGCTTCCAACTGGCGGGGCTGCGCTCGCACGGGCGCTACCTGACGGACACCGACCTGGCCCACAAGCGCGAACTGGCCGAAATCCTGCGCCATGACCCGGCGCGGTTCCGGCGCGAACAACAAATCGCCGCCGAGCGGCTAGTCGCCATCCCGGCTATGTCCAAGGGCGTGGTCGCGCCTGCCGGTCAGCGGCGGTTGGCCTGGGCGGCCGTGGGGTTGGGGGTGATGGGCCTGCTGCTGTGGCGGCCCTGGCGGCTGGCCCGCCACGCCGCGCGCACTGCGCCATCGTGACACTGGTCCGCCCGGCGCGGGCCGGCGGCGAGGAGAACAACATGCCGAACAAACGCGTGATTCTGGTGACCGGCGCCGCCGGCTATTGGGGGGGCGCGGTGGCCGCCCGGCTCATCGCCGAGCCTGGTCTGCACGTCATTGGCCTCGACAGCGAGCCGCCCCGGGAGGAGATCAAGGGCCTGGACTTCATCCAGGCCGATCTGCGCAACCCTCTGTTGGGCGATTTGCTGCGCCAGGAAGAGGTGGACACCGTCTGCCACCTGGCCTTTGTGGAAAGCATCCGGCCCAGCGAGCAAGCCTTCGACGTCAACGTGATGGGCGGCATGCAGATCCTGGCCGCCTGCGGGGCGGCCGGCGTGCGCCGGGTGGTGCTCCGCAGCGCCACCCTGGTGTATGGGGCGCAGGCCGGCAACAGCGCCTTCCTGCGCGAAGACCACGCTCTGCACGGCAGCCGCGGCTACGGCTACGTGCGCGACCTGGTGGAGATGGAGGCCTTTTGCAATGGCTTCCGCGCCCAGCACCCGGATGTGCACCTCACCATCCTGCGGCTGGCGCATGTAGTGGGCCCCCGGTGCGACACACCCCTGACCCGCTTCCTGCGCGAGGAGGAAGCCGTGGCGCTGGTGGGCTTCGACCCGATGATGCAGGTCATCCACGAGGCCGACGCCGTGGGCGCGCTGGTGCACGCCGTGCTCCACGAAGTGCCGGGCGTCTTCAACGTGGCCGCCAGCGGGGTGCTGCCCTTGTGGCGGCTGATGGGGTTGGCCGGAAAGGTGGCCGCCCCGGTGCTGCACCCGCTGGCTTACCTCAGCGTCTCGCTCTTCGGGCCGCGCTTCGCCCCCATCGACCTGGACTATCTGCGCTACCCGTGCGTGGCCGACTTGCGGCTGATGCGCGAGCAGCTTGGCTTTGTGCCCCAATACACCGCCGAGGAGGCCCTGCGCGAGTTCGCCGCCCAGCAGCGGCTGCGCAGTTATCTGCCCGAGTCGGCCGTGCGGGCCTATGACGAGGACCGGCTGCGCGACACCCTTGAGCGGCGAAAGCGCGCGAAGGAGTTGGCCGAACGCGTAAATGGACGGCCGCGCCCAAAGCGGAGCCAGCCAAGAGAGTCGAAGCGAACCCAGGCCAGGCGCAAGGCCGCACCGCCGCCCAAGCAACCCGCTGAGATGATCCCCGTCACCGATCAGGAAGAAGGTATCAATGGCTAAGAAAACCGCCCGGCCCGCCCGCCGCGCCGCCAACGGCGCCAGCCCCCGCCACGCCGAAGCCGAGGCGGCCATCGCCCACGCCAAACTGGATGCGACGCCGGCCCCGGGGCGCCGGCCCGCCCGCCGTCCGCGCCGCGCCTCCCGGCGCGCCGCGCCTCCCGTGGCCGAGCAGCCGACCATCGGCGAAGAACAGGTGCAGGCGCCCGAAGCCGACTCGCTGCGCGGTGAACTGCTGGGCGAGTTGGACGGACTGATCCGGCGGCTGCGGTCGCTCGCTCCCGGCTACAACCCCCCGCCCTTCTCGCCGCGCGGCCTGCTGGAGCTCATCGAGCAGAACATGGACAAGTTCCCGCCCGACATGGTGATGGGCATGCTCGACAAGCTGCGCCAGACCATCGGCGAGGATATGTTCGACGCCGACACCTGGAAGGGCATGTGGACCATGCTCAACTACTCGCTGGAGTACCAGACGGACGTAGTGAAGCGCCGTCTGACGGGCGAATATGAGACCGATGAGTGGGGCCTCGACCGCGAGTTCCTCAACGCGGTTTTGCCGTTCTTCGATTTCATGTACAAGCGCTACTGGCGGGTGGAGATGAGCGGCCTGGAAAACATCCCCGACAGCGGGCGGGCGCTGCTGGTCGTCAACCATTCCGGCCAACTGCCGTGGGACGGGTCGATGGTGGGCACCGGCATCCTGCGCAACCACCCGGCGCAGCGGCTGGTGCGCACCTTGTACGCCACCTGGTTCCCCACCTTGCCCATCATTTCCGACATCTTCGTGAAGTGCGGCCAGGTGCTGGCGACCGAAGACAATGGCCTGCGGCTGCTGGAACAGGATGAGTTAGTGGCCGTCTATCCCGAGGGCTACAAGGGTGTGGGCAAGCTATTCAAGGACCGCTATCGCCTGGCGCGCTTTGGCCGCGGCGGCTTCGTGCGCATGGCCCTGAAGACCAGCGCGCCCATGCTGCCCGTGGCGGTAGTGGGCGCCGAGGAGACGTACATCTCCCTGGGCAAGTCATCCCTGATGGCCAAGCTCACCGGGTTCCCCTTCTTCCCCATCTCGCCCACCTGGCCGTGGCTGGGGCTGCTGGGCTTCATCCCCATCCCCACCAAATGGTACATCGACATCGGCGAACCGATCCCCACCGACGGCGATGGGCCGGCCGCGGCCGCCGACCTGGTGCGCGTTTCCCAACTCACCGACCAGGTGCGTAATGTGGTGCAGGAGATGATCTACAAACGGCTGGCCCAGCGCCGCTCGGTGCTGTTCGGCTAGGAGGCAGATATGCCCGTCTTCGCGCGGCCGGAGGCGCTGTACGCGGTGCTCCGGCCCATGTTCGAGCAAGTGCAAGCCCAGACGCCCGAAGCCTTCCGGGGACTGCTACACGCCCGGCTCAGCATCCGGCTGAAGACCACCCAGCCAGCCACGGAGGTGCTGCTCAACGGCCGGAAGCCGCCGCTCCAGGTGAGCTTTGGGCCCGCGCCAGAACGCGCTGACCTGGAAGCCGAGATCGCCGCCGATCACCTGCACCTGATGCTGCTGGATGAGCTGTCAATCAAGAAGGCGATGGCCAACCGCCAAATCCGCGTGCACGGCCCGGCCTGGAAGCTGTCGGTGCTGATTGACATCATCAAGGCCGGACGGCGGTTCTACCCGAATCTCGTTGGCATCAAGGCGTAGGCCAGCCGCGAGGCGGCCGCGGCACACGTAGAGCCGCGGCGGTGCCGCGTCTCGGGCTGGCGCATCTCGCGCGGCAGACGGCTCACCGAGCCGTCTCTACAGTTTGCGGCCCTTGCGGCGGCGCGACCTCACAGGTTGTCTAGCAGAGTCTCGAGTTCCCCGAGGGTGCTGGCCAACCGGGCGGCTGGCCGCTGGCGGCGCTCCTCGTCCGCGGCCCGCGTCTCCAGGATGCGGCGAATGACCGTGGGCCGGTAGCCCGAACGCTGAATCTCCTCCAACTCCTCGATCACCAGCCGGCGTGTGATCTGGATGCCGTGGCGGGCCAGCAGGTCCTTGTAGTGCGGATAGTCCTCGGCCAGGCGCAGGGTGACGCTTTCGAAGCCGTGCCGCGCCACAATCATCTGCGCCGAGTAGCGCATGATGTTGTAGAAGAACATGGCGTAGTCGGACGGGGCCGGCTCGATCAGGATGATATCCACCTCCGGGTGGGCGCGCCGCAACTGCTTGATGTGGTAGTGCAGCCCGGCGTGCGAGCCGATGCGCCCCACCTGCGACGCGATGGCGGTGAAGCCTTTCTCGCTCAGGTGGCCGCCGTCCGGCCCCAGGAACGGGATCGCGCTCAGGTCGCTGTTGTCGAACGGCACGATGGGGTTGATGCACAGCACCAGCTTGGCGCCATGCTCGATGGCCAGGTCGAGGCTGGCGTTGCCGCGCAGGCCGCCGTCCACGTAGTCGTGCCCGGCGATGCGCACCGGCTTATACAGGACCGGCAGCGCGGTAGAGGCCGCCACCGCCAGCGAGATGGGCACCTCGCTCTGGCGGTCGTGACCAAACACCGCCCGCTCGCCGCTGTCGAGGTCGGTGGCGATGATGTGCAGGTCGCGCCGCAGCCGGTGGAAGTCATTGTGGCGCCCGCCGCTGGTGAGCACCCGGCGCACGTAGCGCTCCAGGGCCAGGTTGTCATACGCGCCGGACGGTAAGGACTCCGACAGCGACCACAGCAGGTCGAACCAGGTCATGTCCTCCCGGTTGCGCAGGAAGTGGGCCCAGGCGCCGATCAGCGTGCGCGGCACCTTGGTGCCGAAGCGCAGCAGGTCGCGCACGTTGAAGTGGAATAGTTCATCGCGGGTGATGGGCGGAATGGTCGGATGGTCGTGGGCAATCGAACGCAGCATCTCCTCTGGGCTGAGGCCGTTGGCCAGCAGGGAAGTGACCAGCGCGCCCGCGCTGGTGCCCACGTAGATGTCGAAGTCGTTGACGGTGCGGCCCACCAGCAGGTCGTCCACCGCCCGCAGCGCCCCAATCTCGTATACGGCGCCGGTGAGCCCGCCCCCGGCCAGCACCAGCGCGGTCTTGCTGCTTGCGCCTTTGTTCATGCGCCTATCCTCTGCTCGATGTTGCGCGATGCGCGGCGGCACCCCCGCCGTCACGCCTGGCTGGCGGCGGTGCCCAGCATTTCGTACGGGTCCTCGTCGCCGGCATAGATCCGGTCCAGATACTCGGTCTCGCGGCGGCGCACCAGCTCCAGGAACGGGCGCGCGCCGCGCAGATGCTTGTAGGCCTTGAAGCCGCGCTCCAGAAAGCCGGTCAGGTCGTCCCACCCGGCGCGCCGGGCAGGGACCGCCAACAGGGCCAGTGAGGCGCCCGTGAGCGGCTGCTTGACCACGCCCTCCAGCAACTGGCCCACACGGTAAATCAGGTCAATTTGCTCCAATCGTTCGGCGTAGTTGTCGCAGCGGCGGTAGGCCTGCGAATACAGGGCGCTCGTGAGGCTGCCCGTCACACGCATTTCGTCAAACAGCATCGCGCACATAGCCTGGTCGAGCTGTTCGGTGAGGGCATGGACGGTGACGGTCAGGGTGAGCGGCTCCAGCAGAACTTTGGGCACGTAGCGCTTAAGCAAGGCGTGCATTTGCAGCATGTCGTGGTCGCGCTGGGAAAAGTCGCGGGCGGCGTACAGGTCGTCGAGGAAGAACTGGCAGGCCGGCGCATAGCGCTCATGGGCCAGCAGGTCGGCGTAGCTGTGCGCCAGCCGCCGCGCCTGCCAGGCGCGCAGCTTCGCCAGCCGCGGGTCCAGCCCGGCGCTGTCCACGTCCTGGTGCCTCAACCGGCTCATCGCGCCCAGCAGACCAAGGGTATTAGGTTTCTCAGGGGATTCGGGGGTCTCGGACATAGGATGGCTTTCTGGGCCGGCTCCGCTGCCGGCCGGCGGCACAACGCACTGCGTCATGACACCCTTACTATACCACGCCGCCGCCCGCCTGGCATGTGGACGTTAGGCCGCGCGCGCCTGCCGAATGTCACCCGCCTGGCCCCGGCCCAGCCGGAACTGGACTACACTGGGCCGATATTGTCCGTCCGTGCGGGCGCAGCCTGCCCAGCCGAGACAGCCAGGAGACTTGATCCATGACCGAACCGCACGCGCGCCGCTGGGCGCGCTACGACTTGTGGGACGAGAGCCAGTTGAGCCTGGACCGGTTCGCGGTGGACGACCCCGAGAACGGATTCCGGGCCATCGACAGCCCGCGCGACCCGCGCCCCTCCCTGGTTATCGAACACGGGCGGATCACAGAAATGGACGGGGTGGCTGCGGCAGACTTCGACCTGCTGGACGAGTTTATCGCCAACCACTACTTCGACCTGAGCGTGGCCGAGGAGGCCATGGCGCTGGACAGCCGCGAGTTCGCGCGCCGCCTGGTGGACGTGAACTGGCCGCGCGAGGAACTGGTGCGCCTGTCCGCCGGAATGACACCCGCCAAGCTGGCCGAGGTGATGGGGCACCTGAGCACCCTGGAGCTGGCCTTTGCCAACAGCAAGCTGCGCGCGCGCCGCCAGCCCAGCAACCAGGCGCACGTCACCAATGCCAAGGACGACCCGGTGCAGATGGCGGCCGACGCTGCCACGGCCGCCCTCTATGGCTTCGACGAGATCGAGACCACCGTGCGCGTGGCCCGCAACGGCCGCACGAACGCGCTGGCGTGCGCGGTGGGAGCGGCGGTGGCGCGCGAAGGCGTGCTTGTCCAATGCTCACTGGAGGAGGCCGAAGAATTGCGGCTGGCGTTGGCCGGGTTCACCTCCTACACCGAGACCATGTCGGTCTATGGCACGGAGGGTGCGTTTCTGGATGGCGACGACACGCCCTGGTCCAAGGCGTTCCTCACGGCGGTTTATGCCTCGCGCGGCCTGAAGGCGCGCTGCACGTCGGGCGGCAGTTCCGAACTGCTGATGGGCTTTCACGGCGGCCAGTCCATGCTGTACCTGGAGGCCCGCTGTGTGTGCTTGCAGCGCGCCATGGGCGTGCAGGGCACGCAGAACGGCGGCATCGACGGCGCGCCCCTCACCGCCTCGGTGACGCGCGGCGGCTGGGCGCTCCAGGCCGAAAACGTGCTGGCCGCCCTGCTCGACCTGGAATGCGCCTCCGGCAACGACACGCGCCACTCCGAGTCGCTCATTCGCATCGGCGCGCGCATCATGCCGACCCTCATGGCCGGCACCGACTTCATCTGTTCGGGTTTCGGCTCGGTGGCGCGATACGACAACTCGTTCAATGTGTCGCTCTTCAACGCCGAGGAGTTAGAAGACTTCCTGGCCCTCCAGCGCGAGTACCACGTGGAAGGCGGCTTGCAGCACGTGCCCGAGGACGCGGTGCTGGCCGCCCGCGCGCGCGCCATCGAGGCCGTCACCGCCGTGCTGGAAGAACTGGAGTTGGGCCAGATTAGCGCCGCGCAGAAACAGAGCGTGCTCTACGCCCATGGCTCGGACGAGACCAACACCTTCCGCCCGGCCGAGG
The DNA here is from genome assembly GCA_964497615.1 of uncultured Anaerolineales bacterium. GTDB lineage: Bacteria > Chloroflexota > Anaerolineae > Anaerolineales > UBA6663 > CAZCEC01. Next base: position 17,355 of record CAZCEC010000012.1, read on the forward strand.
TGGCCCGCATGAACGCCCTCATCGGCGAGAGGGGCCTCACCCTGGTGGAGGTGGTGCGGGCGCTAGCGGCGCGCGGGTTTGGCGTGGAGGCGGACCGGCTGGTGACCATGGCCCGCCAGCGCGTCACTGGCGACTACCTCCAGACGTCCGCCATCATCCGCGACGGGCGCGTGGTCAGTGCCGTCAACGACCCGAACCGCTACGCGGGGCCGGGCACGGGCTACGTGATGACGCCCGAGCGCCAAAAGGCCATCGGCCAGATGCGCCGCGAGCTTTCCCGCGCCGAGGTCATCGCCGGCCAGGAGGCGACCGCCCAGCAGGAAGGCCGCCGTTGGCGCGCGCCGGCCAGGGGCGAGGCCCAGCGCGGCGACGACCCGCGCGAGGTGGTGATTGGCCTCAGCCCCGGCTTTGGGCTGAAGGTGCACCGGACGACGGGCGGCGTGTCGCTGGACCGGGTGCTGAGAGCGTTGATGGGCGGCATCCGCGAGGGCGGCGGAGTGGCGCGCGTGGTGCGGGTGTATCACACCGCGGACACCTCCTACCTGGGGCTGACGGCGGCACGGCTGGCGCGCTCGGGCGTGGGCATTGGCATTCAGGGTAAGGGCACGGCCGTCATCCACCGCGCCGACCAGGCCCCGCATATGAACCTGGAGTTGTTCTCGCAGGCGCCGCTGATGACGGTCGAGGATTATTGGGCGGTGGGCCGCAACGCCGCGCGCTATGCGCTGGGCCAAAACCCGGCCCCGCTGCCCAGCCTCTATCGCGGCCAGGCGCTGGGCGCGCGTTACCACGTGCAGACCGCGCTGTTGTATGCGATTGAAACCGATCTTGTGGAACCGGGGCGTAACCCCGATAGCCTGGAGGTGGAGTTCGATGACCCCCGCCCAACCGCCCGCTGACCCGCACCCCGGCTACCCGGTGGGCGAAAAGCAGCCCGAGCGCGTACAGACGCGCACCGGCCGCCCCCTGGCCGACCTCACCCTGGAGCAAGTGCTTGGCGGGCAATTGACCATGGCCGACTTCGGCATCACCGCCGAGAGCCTGCGCCTGCAAGCCGAGGTCGCCGCGCGGGCCGGCCGGCCGCACCTGGCCAAGAACCTGCGCCGCGGCGCGGAGCTAGTCGCCATCCCCGACGACGAGTTGCTCGCTATCTACGAGCAGTTGCGGCCTGGCAGGGCCCGCAGCGCCGCCGAGCTGCGCGCCACGGCCGAGCGAGTGCGCCGCGCCCACGGCGCGGAGGCAACCGCCCGCCTCATCGAGGAAGCGGCCGAGGCTTACGAGCGCCGGGGAGTCTTCAGCCGCCGCGCCTAGTGCCAGAACTGGCGACCTGCTCGGGATGGCGTAGTCTGGCCCATTGCGGGCCGGCCCGCGGCCATAAAGGCCGCGCCTACAAGCATTCCGGCGAAGTCATCAGACAGGGCGCTAGCCCTTCCGCCAGCGGGTCACGCGGTCCGCCAGGCGCTCATCGCCCAAGGACTGGGCCAACGGCCTCAGCCGGCCGTGCGCGCCCTGCCACTTTAGGTCTGCCAGCTTTTCCTGGAGCGGCACGTCCTGCCGCAGGGTGGCGAGACGCCGGTACAGTCCGGCCTCGTCGCGCCGCTGGGCCAGGGTTTCGGCGAGGCGGGCAGCGCGGCCCGGGGCAATGTCCTTCACTCCCCACCGGCCCGCATCATCGGGGATGGCTTCCAGACGTTCAAAGCGCAGCAGCACCGCCGACGCCGACTTGGCCCCCCACCCTGGCAGGCCCGGATAACCGTCGGCCGAGTCGCCTACCAGCGCCAGCCAGTCCGGGATTGACTGCGGCCGAACCCCGAACTTCTCGACGACGCCGTCCTCGTCCAGCACGATGTCGCGCCGCCGGTCCCACGCGACCACCCGGCGGCCGAAGATCAACTGCGCCAGGTCCTTGTCGGGCGAGCACAGCACGACTTGCTCGACCGATTTGTTCTTTCCATAGCGCTTCACGGCCGTCGCCAGCGCATCATCGGCCTCGAACTCCAGCATCGGCCAGACCACCACCCCCAGCGCCGCCACCACCTCCTCGGCCAGCGAAAACTGGGCCAGCAAGTCCGGGTCCACCCCCGCGCCGGTCTTGTAGCCGGCATACAAATCGTTGCGGAACGATTCGATGACGTGATCGAAGGCACAGGCGACATGCGTGACGCCGGGCGTCGAGACCAGCATTAACAGGCTGCGCGCCAGCCCCAGCGTCGCGCCCACCTGCCGGCCATCTGGCGCCTGCCGGGGCGGCGCGCCAAAGTGATTGCGGAACAGCTCGTAGGTGCCATCTACCAGGTGAACCTTCATTGGCCTCAGACCTGTGATTGACGAATACGTCGCCCCCTATATCCCGACAAAGTATATCTGGAACAGGCGCTTCTTGCCCGCTTCACTTGTAACCTTTGCCCGCCCGCCGCATCTAAGTAAAGGTAGCCCATGCCCGCGCGGCGCATCCGGCATGCGCGGGCCAATTCACAGCCAATTGAAGGAGTTGCTTGATGGAACAAACCCCAACCCGCCTTGGCTTCCACGTCCAGCTCAAGATGGACTTCGCCGCCGCGGTCGACCGCGTCACCGCCGGCCTGAAGGCCGAAGGCTTTGGCGTGCTGACCGAGATCGATGTCCAGGGGACCCTGAAGCAGAAACTGGCGGACTTCCGCCAATACCGGATCCTCGGCGCCTGCAACCCACCCCTGGCGCACCAGGCCCTCAGCCTCGACCCGGAGGCCGGGCTGCTGCTGCCGTGTAACGTGGTGGTGGACGACGTTGCCCCAGGCGTGGTGGATGTGGCCCTGGTGGATCCGCTCGTCATGCTCGGCATCGCCGGCCGCCCACAGCTTGAGCCGGTGGCGCAGGCGGCCCGCGAACGCCTGGAGCGCGTGGCCCAGGCGCTGGAGGCCTGACCCATGCCACTCTATGAGTTTGATTGCCAGGATTGCGGCGAGCCGTTTGAGGAATTGGTGCTCAGCGCCAGCCGGCTCAACGACGTAACCTGCCCCGACTGCGGCAGCACCCAGGTCAAGAAGAAGCTCTCGACCTTCGCCGCGAATATCAACAGCGGCGGAAACAGTACCCGAGCCTCAGCCGCGGCCTGCGCTCCCGGCGGACTTTGAGGGATCAGCCGTTAGCGCCGGCCGTGCGCCGGACATACCAAAGCCGATTCAAGGACATCACGCATGAGCCGCACCAAATCATCCCGCCGAACGCAGCAGCGCGCGCCGAAGCCCGTGTGGCTGTTGGGCCTGCTGCTGCTGGCCGCCGCGGCGGCCGCCTTCGCCTTCTGGCCATCGGCCGAGCCAACGGCAGCCGAGGCCGTTCCACTGGAAATCTCAGTCGCCGAAGCGGCCGCCCGGCGCGACGCTGGGGCCTTCATCCTGGACGTGCGCGAGGCGGATGAGTGGGCAGCCGGGCACATCCCTGGCGCCTCCTTCATCCCGCTCGGCGAACTGGCGGCGCGCGTGAGCGAACTGCCGCGCGATCAAGAAATCGTCGTCGTCTGCCGGTCGGGCAACCGCAGCCAAACCGGCCGCGACATTCTGCTGGAGGCCGGCTTCAGCCAGGTGAGCAGCATGGCCGGCGGGATGAACCAATGGCAGTCGCTGGGCCATCCCACTGTCAGCGGCCCGTAACCTGAACCTAAATTGAAAGGTCTATCGCATGGAAATGACTATTGACTTCCCCGGCGGCGCCCGCGTGGACGCCCACTTTGGACCCTACACCGTCCGCACCGACCAGCCCCCCTCCGGCGGCGGCGACGGCTCGGCGCCCACGCCCTTTGCCACCTTCCTGGCCTCGATTGGCACCTGCGCCGGCATCTACGTGCTGGGCTTCTGCCGCCAGCGCGGCATCCCCACCGAGGGCCTGCGCCTGATCCAGAACCTCGAGGTGGACCGGCTCACGGGCCGGGTCGCCAAGGTGCTGCTCGATATCCAGGTGCCGCCCGAGTTTCCCGAGAAGTACAAGGCCGCGGTCATCCGCTCTGCCGAGCAATGCGCCGTGAAGAAACACTTCGAGCACGCGCCGGTCTTCGAGATCAGCACCACGGTCGCGGCGCCCGAACCGGCCTGACGCCGCCTGCCTTGCACACCGTGAGCGGCATGGCCTGCCAATGCTGGCGGGCCATGCTTTATAATGACCGGGGACAACTCACGGTGTGGCATGGAACCCTCGCTCGAAGGATTGAATGGTGACCGCGACCTGATCGCCCGCCTGCAAGCTGGCGACAAGGCGGCCTGCGCGGAATGCATCGAACGGCACGGGCCGGGCGTCTACCGCGTGGCGCTGCGGCTCATGGGCAGCGAAGCCGAAGCCGAGGACGTGATGCAGGAGACTTTCCTCAGCGCCTTCAAGGCCATCAGCCGGTTTGAGAGCCGGTCCGGGTTGAATACCTGGCTGTACCGCATCGCTTACAATGCCGCGCTGATGCGCCTGCGCCGCGCCGAGCCGGAGACCGTGCCGGTGGATGACCCGGCATTAAGCGGCGAGGGACAGCCGGTGCCGCGCCAGCTCTTCGACTGGTGCTGCCTGCCCGAACAGGACTTTGACACGGCCGAGGCCCGCCAGGAGTTGGAGCGCGCCATCCAGGACCTGCCGGAGCGGCTGCGTGCGGTGTTCGTGCTGCGCGAATTGGAGGGCCTCTCCACCGAGGCCGCGGCCGAAGCGCTGGGCCTGTCGCCCGAGGCGGTTAAGACCCGGCTGCACCGCGCCCGCCTCTGGCTGCGCGAGCGGCTCTCGGGCTACTTTAGCGAACTGGCCCAGGCGCACGCAGGGAATTGAGATGTACAGCCACAACTGCCACCACCTGCTCGAAGCCCTATCCGACTTTGCGGACGGCGACGCGTCCGCCGCCCTGTGCGCCGAGATCGAGCGACACCTGGCGGACTGCGAGAACTGCCGCGTGGTCGTCGACACGCTCCGCCAGACAGTGAAGCTCTACCATGAGCTTCCGCAGCCGGTCCTTCCCACGGGCACGCGCGAGCGTCTATACCGGTCGCTGGACCTGGAAGCTTTCCTCAAGCCGCAATCGGGGTAAGTGCCTCCGCGCTGATCGCGCGGGCGCGCTCCTTTCGGCGGCTGTCCTGCGCGTACGCCGCCTCGCCCATCTGCTGGGTTTCCGGCCACATGTGGGCGAACCACGGCACCGGTATCGCCCACATCTGCCCGTGATCGCGTGGCGGGCGCCGGGCCTTCAAGCCCGGATCAAGCTCAACGTCCGCGACGATGACACCCTCGGCCTCGGCCAGCCGGGCCCTGGCATGGCCCTGCGCATCCACAATGACCGACAGCCCCGGAAAGCTGCTGTTCAACTCACCGAACCCGAAGGGCAGCGGCGTGACCAGCGGCCCAGCCTGATCGGCCAGGATGACGGGCACACCCAGGGCGCGGGCATGGTAAGGGGCGATCCGCCGCACCATGTTGTCAAACCGTTGGATGTCGCCAGTGACCATCGGCTTGGGCCGGCCGGCGGCGGCCGGTTGGAGGAGCAGATCAATGGATGCGTCATACAGGGACATCAATCGCTCACAGAGCAAGTTTTCGTAGCAGATGCCCACGCCGATGCGCCCGAGCGGCGTATCAATGAAGTGCGGACCGGCGCCGGCGCGATAGAAGCAGGCTTCCAGGGAAGCCGGCGGCGTCTTGCGTACGCGGCCCGCCACCCGGCCGTCGGGCGAGGCCAGCACAAAGGTGTTGTAGAAGTCTTCGCCGTCCACCTCCAGGAAACTGGTTCCCACATAGATGCGCAGACGCGCGCCCAGCTCAGTCAGCCACTGAACCGTCTGCCCGCCGTGCGGCTCCGCGCCATTCCAAATCTCCTCCGTCAGGCAATAGCCGGTGGGCATGAGTTCGGGCAGCAGGACGATTTGGGCGCCCTCGGCGGCCGCCCGCTCCACGAAGGGCGTGGCATGCCGCAGGTTCGCCCCCACCTGACCGGCCCGGCTGCACACCTGGACGGCCGCGACGCGCAGTGATTCAGCATTCATGTGAACCTTCCTCATCGCCACAGGCCAGCCCGCCCGGCCCACCCAGGCGCCAGACCCCCAGCGTGAGCAGGAAAATCAGGCCGGAGAGCATGTAGTGTGCGGCGAGTCCCATATCATCGGCCTGATGTCGCCTCGGCCAGCAGGGCGCCGCCCACCGAGTAAAATCGTTCGTGCAGCAGCAGCGGGCGCAGCTCGGCAGCCCAGCGGCGAATGGCGGCCCAATCGCGGTGGTCGCCCTCCGACCAGACGCCCAGCATGGCGCTGAGTCGGAACTTGAGCCGGTCGGCGAACGACGGGATCTTGCCAATATCCAGCACCCCGGCAAACAGCCCCACGCTCACTGGACGCACCCGCGCCCGCACCGGTCCCAACCACGCCTCCACCGCCCCGCGGTAAGCCTCGCCGTTGCGCATCGCCAAGGTCATGCACACAGCAAAGATGCCCGCCGGCCGGCGGATCAGCGCGGGGCCATGCGCGTCCACAAATTGCATGGCCTCCGGCAGCCACTGCCGGTTCTGGATGGCGCTCCCCGCCACGACGGCCGCAAAGGGGGTCAGGTCTGTCACCGCCTGCATCGGGCGGACTTCGACCGGCAGGCCGCCCTCGACCAGGGTGTTGGCAATGGCCTCGGCCACGCCAGCTGTGGAGCCGGCGCGCGTGGCATAAGTCACCAAGATCGCGTGGGACATGAGGGATGATCCTTTCGGCGCGGCGCCTACGAGACGACCGCCGCTTGAGCCCTGGACTGGAGATCGTGCGCGAAGCCCGCCACAAAGCTGAAGAGAAACAGACCCAGGGCCGCGAACAAGAACAACCAGCAGAGGGCAAGAATGAGGTCGGGGTTGCTCGCGCTTACACCAGGCACATAGCCAAATACGGCGATGGCGAGTGCGAAGAGCAGCGACAGCGCACCCGCCGTCAACGCAGCCGGCCAGACCCGGGCCAGCGCCGGGCGCACACGCTCTGGCAGAACCGTCTGCCACCAGGTGAGGGGCCGGCGGATACGCCGGGCGGCCAGCCAGGCAGGGATGAAGAAGACGACCTGCGCGATGCCGCCGCCCACCAGAAACAGCAGGGCAAACAGCAGGAAGAAGACCAGCGCGCCGCGGGGAGTGTGAACAAAGCCCACCGACCAGGCCGCGAGCGCCGCGCTCGCCAGCATGGCCAGCAGGCCGGAGACGAGGAAGTTCGGAACGATCGTGAACGCCTCTTCCGTGCCGTAGAGCCACATCTGGTGCGCATCGCCGATGGCCTGGATGATCAGTCCGGGCGTCGGCGTGCTGCCTTGCAGGACCTCAAAGAGGCCGTGATTGAAGCCGGATACCGCGAGTATGACGCCGAGTGTGGCAACGCTGGTACGGGTAGCCTGATTGATCATTGGAAACGCCTTTCGTCTGGGCAGCCTTGCCCCTGCCGGTGGGTGGCGTATCAATGTGGGCAGCGGTTCCGAGGCGCGGCGGGCCGCCAGCCAGCCGCTAATAGCATAAACCTCCGCCTCGGGCGGGCGCATCGGAGCAAAGTCAATCGCCGGGCCGCAAAGTGTCACCTCACGCGGCCTCGCCCCTCGGGCAACTGGGACATTTCCGGCCGACATGGCCAAAAACAGACTGATCTCATGACAACCATCACTTGTCATGCGCCGCCGCGCCGCGCTAGGATGGCGCCAGGCTGCGGGCACGGCGGCCTAGGGTGCATCCGATGACCTTCACCAACGACTACCGGTACATGCTCGAAGTGCTGGCCAACCGCCGGCCCGCGCGCCTGCCGATTTACGAACACCTCATCAATCCGCCCTTCATGGAGGCCGTGCTGGGTCAGAAATTCGCTGAGGATGTGCAGGGCGGCCCGGCGGACGTGGCGCGCTTCTTCGAGCACTACTGCCGCTTCTACCAGACGATGACCTACGATACGGTCTCGTTTGAAGTGACTATCACCGACCTGCTGCCCGACCACGGGGCCATCCTGGGCGGCAAGAAGGGGCCAATCCAGAACCGGGCCGACTTCGCGCGCTACCCCTGGGACGAATTGCCCGCGCGTTACTGGCGGGCGGCCGGTCCCCAATTCGACGCCCTGGCCGCCGCCATGCCGCCCGGCATGCGCGCCGTGGGCGGCATCGGCAACGGCGTATTTGAGATCAGCGAGGACCTGGTCGGGTTTCAGCCGCTGGCTTACATGCAGGCCGACGATCCGGACTTGTTTGCGGAGATATACGAGCATATCGGCGACCTGATGGTGTCCCTGTGGACAACCTTCTTGCAGCGCTACGCCGAGGTGTTTGCCATTTGCCGCTTTGGGGACGACCTGGGGTTCAAGACCAGCACCCTGGTGTCGCCCCGCACCATCCGCGCCCACGTCATCCCGCAGTACCGGCGCGTCATCGGCCTGATCCAAGCGGCGGGCAAGCCCTTCCTGTGGCATTCGTGCGGCAAGATCTTCAGCGTCATGGACGACGTGATCGCGCTGGGCATCAACGCCAAGCACTCGAACGAGGACACCATCGCCCCCTTCGAGCGCTGGATTGAGCTGTACTCCGACCGCATCGCGCTGCTGGGCGGCATCGACGTGGACATCCTGTGCCAGAAGCCGCCGGCCGAGATCACGGCCCTGGTCATCGAGCGCGGGCGCCGCTACCGGGCGCTGGCGCGGGGCTATGCGCTGGGCTCCGGCAACTCGATCCCCGAATTTGTGCCGGTGGAGGGGTATCTGGCGATGATCGAGGCCGCCCGCCGGATACGGGCCGCCGAGCAGGGCTAACTTTGCGCCCAGGGAGCGAAGCGATGAGTGCTGAGATCAACGCCGTTTTCGAAGCCGTCGTCGCCGGTGACAAAACCGCTGCGGCTGAGGCGGTGCGGGACGCGCTGGCGGGCGGCGCGCCCGTGGATCGGATCCTCTCCCAGGGTCTCATCGCCGGCATGACCGCCGTCGGGGAACGCTTCGAGTGCGGCGATTACTTCGTGCCCGACATGCTGCTCGCCGCCCGCGCCATGCAGGCCGGCCTGGACCTCCTGCGCCCCCTGCTCCAGCAGGCCAACGTCCAACCGGCGGGCAGGGTGGTAATCGGCACGGTCCAGGGCGATCTGCACGAGATCGGCAAGAACCTGGTCGTCATGATGCTGGAAGGGGCTGGCTATCCGGTCACCGATCTGGGGGTGGACGTCGCGCCGGAGCGGTTTGTCGAGGCCGTCCGCGCCGGCCCGCCGGACGTGCTGGCGATGTCGGCGCTGCTGTCCACCACCATCCCCGGAATGAGGCGCACTGTCGAGGCTCTGCAAGCCGCCGGACTGCGCGGTCAGGTCAAGGTCATCGTGGGCGGCGCGCCGGTTACCGAGCAGTATGCGCGCCAGGTGGGCGCCGACGGTTACGCCGCGGATGCCAGCCAGACGCCGGCATTGGTCCGATCCTTGCTGCGCCAACCGTAGGGGCTGTCCCGCACGTGCGATTTCACCTGCGCCACGCCGGAGTTGTGGTGAGCCGCGCTGCTGCCGCCTGGGCCGGTTCAGCCGTGATCCACAGCAGGCCTGTCATCAAGATCGCGGAGGCGAGGCACCACGCGCAGGTCGCCCCAATGACGAACGGCTCCAAAAACGTCAGGTAAATCGAGAACAACGTCCCGCCCAGCGCCAGCGCCCCCAACCCCACTCTCGCCAGGTCTGCCCAGCGGCCGCGGCCATAGTTCGCCAGCAGCCACAGCGCCAGGATCGCCGCGTAGCCAGCCAGCCCGGCCATCCCAATAGGCAGAACGCCGAACAGCCGCGCATACGGGCTTTGCTGGACAGTATTGCAGTCGCCAACCGGCCCGCACACCGCCTCGGTGTTCGTCACCTCCACGAACGTGAGATAGCCGGCGACGATCAGCCCGAGCGCCGCCAGCCCCGGCAGCAGCCACCCCGGCCACGCCTGCGCCATCGGGCGCGGCCCCACCGGACTCAGCCAGCGGGCGCCCACCCACCCCACCGCCAGGACCATGCCGCCCAGCACCAGGATGGCCAGCCCGTTGCCGGCCGGATCGCGCGCCACCCGCTCCAGCACGCCGTCTGGCGGGCCCCCCGCTTGCACTTCATCCAGTCCAAGTGCAACCACGGCGGCTGGCGTTCGCTGCGACAGGGTGCTGGTGGCCGTCGGCGCTTGGGTTGCGATCGGGCTTGGGGGCGCCGCCGAGACGGCGAGGGTCGGGGCAGCCTCCGGCGGTGTGACGCTGGGTGTGGGCTGCTGCGGGGCCACCACGCCGCTCAGGCCGGCGATATCGGGCCAGTCCACGCCGCCGGCCGCCAGCAATTGTTCTATCAGGCCAGGGAATTGCTCGGGAATCTCCACCGACCCGACCAGCACCGTTTCGCCCACCACCAGGGTCGGCACGCCAAGGCGGTCGTCAGGGATGGCGAAGCGCTCGATGGCCGCCTGGTACAGCGCCTGCCCTGCGGCCTGCGTGACGTCAATCCCCACGATCTCTAGCTGCTCGCCATAGTCTTCCAACAGCGGCAGCAGCGTCTCCTGGATGACCAGATGGCAATGGGGGCAGGTGGGCGAGTAGAACAGGACGGCCCGCACCTGCCCCGTGCCGGCCCAGCCGGCCCGCGCCGCGATCAGCAGCCAGGCGCACGCCAGGAGCAGGGCCCCCAACGCACCGCGCGGCCAGGCCGCCCGGCCGCGGGACCGGTCACTGCCGTCGAAGGTCATCCCGCAACGCGTATAAGGGACAGAAACCAATTATGCTGGTCAGCAGCGACAGGCCGCCCAGCAGATACAGCAGCATCCCGATCGGCTCGGAGAACAGGCCGAGCAGGATCAAGAGCAGCCCAGCGGCAAACCGCAGCCAGCATTCGGTGCGTCCGACGTTTCGCTTGAGGTTCATGGATACTCTCATTCCGGGTCCAGCCCCCCGCCGGAGTGTCAACGGCCGCTAAGTTGGGCGTTCAGACCGGCGGTCCGACCAGACACAATACACACCGTAGCCGCCCAACGCAGCCATACCGACGGCCGCCAGCGCCAACCCGCTCTGGCGCCAGGGCTCGCTCAAGCGGCTGGGCAGGGTATACGCCTGCCAGCCGGTGAGCGGCGGGGTCGGTTCCGGGCCGGAGGTCGGGAAAACCCGGCCTTGACCATCGGTGACCGTCCCGCCCGCCACAGCCAAGAACTCGGCCACCCGCTCCTCGCAGTCGGTGCAATGGCACTGCTGGCAGACCGCCGCATTCTCCTGCAATGGATTGGCGATCATGCCCGCGTGCGCCTCGTCTGCGGCGGCGGTGTTCGGCTGGCCGCCGTGGCAATGCAGGCAACTCGGCGTGGCATCGCACAGGCAGTGCCACTTGCCGGTGTCGTGGAGGTAATACAGATCCGCATGGCAGTTGATGCAGGTGGCGTCGCCGCCTTCCGGCGGGTTCTCCTGGGCCTGCGCCGCCGGCGTGCCCAGCCACAACGCCACTCCCATGAGCCCCATTGCCGTCACGATCAAGTAGAAACGGCGAGACATGCTTGGCCTCCTTTCGGCCCCGGCGGCGGCCGAGTCACTGCCCGCGCCACGCGTCCAGAAAGTGGCGCTCAGTCGGCGCATCGCGCTCGTCCGCCGGGCATAGGATCAGCAGCGACCGAGACGGTCCGTCGCCGGCATTTTGCCAGCGGTGCGGCAGATAGGCTTCAAACAGCAGGCTGTCGCCCGGCCCGAGCACATACGTGTCGTCTTCGATGGTGTACGCCAGCCGCCCTTCCAGGCAGTACACGAACTCGCGGCCGGTGTGCACGATGGGGTTCCGCCCGCTGCCGGCCTGCGGTTCCAGCACCAGCAGCAGCGGCTCGATGCCGCGCCGCGCCAGGCCGGCGCCCAGATCGTGCAGCCGCCCGTGCGCAAAGGGCACGCCCATTGGCTGCCCGGCGGGATGAAAGGCTACGCGCTGCGTGTCGGCGCTGGTCTCGAAGAAGGCCGTGACCGGGACGCCCAACGCGGCGGCCGCCTGCTGCAAGGTCGCCACGCTGGGCGACGATTTGTCGTTCTCGATCAGGCTAAGCGTGTTGGCGTTCAGCCCGCTCTTCTCCGCCAGGGCGCGCAGCGACAGGCGCTGCCGGTTGCGCAGTGCGCGCAGCCGCTCGCCCACGTTCACCGCTGCCGGCGCGGCGCCATCGCCGCCGGCCTCCATGTGGCGCCGGCCGGCCGGGTCGTACGCCTGAGACTGGGATGGGGTTGGCTTCGCCATGTGCAGGTCTCCTTCAATGCCTCAGCCGGGCCGCCCGCGCGCTGCGCCTTGCCCACGCTCGCACAATCCACTTTGGCTCGATGATCCAAGCGTCCGGATGAACAATACTATAGGACAAACGGAGCAATATATCAATAGTTTGTACCATAATTATAGTTACTTGTGACAATCGTCAGGCCCCAAGCGTGACACTGGTCCAAGCATCGCTGGCCTCGTCTGTGCCCCAGCCCGAACCGTTGAGATATGACACCGGTCATAGATTCGGCCGCTCCACTGTGTGACAATCTGAACAATAAAGGTCTAAATCGACCGGGCCAGGCCAATCTGGCCCTTAATCCACCATCTGAGGAGGACACGATGCGCCCGAAAATACTAGCCGTGCTGTTGATCTTGGGACTGCTGGCTGCCAGTTGCGGCAGCCGGGCCACCAGCACCCCCACCCTTGGCGATGGGTTGCCCGATGATGCCGCAGCCATCGCCGCTGAGCGCGGCCTTACGCCCGACGACGTCTATGCCGCCCTCAAGACCTATACCCCCTCCGGCGAGCTCGACCCGTACATCATGATCGCCTCCGGCGGCCAGGGCGGGCAGGTGCTGGTCATCGGCGTGCCCTCCATGCGCATCCTCAAGGTCATCGGCGTCTTCACGCCCGAACCCTGGCAGGGCTATGGCCTGGGGGGCAGCAGCGACGCGGTGCTGGCCCAGGGCGACCTGCCCGAACAGGAGATCCGCTGGGGCGACACCCACCACCCCGGCCTATCGGAGACCAACGGCGAGTATGACGGCCAGTATGCCTTCATCAATGACAAGGCCAACGCGCGGCTGGCCGTCATTGACCTGCGCGACTTCGAGACCAAGCAGATCGTCAAGAACCCCAACTCGATGATCGACCACGGCGGCACCTTCGTCACACCCAACACCGACTACGTGGTGGAAGGGCCGCAGTATGCCGCGCCCATTGGCTGGGAATATGCCCCTCGGGACCAGTATGAAGAGGTCTATCGCGGCCTGATCACCTTCTGGAAGTTCGACCGCGCCACCGGCCGCGTGGACCCGGCCCGCTCCTTCCAGATTGAACTGCCCCCGTACTGGCAGGACCTGTGCGACGCCGGCAAGGGCATCAGCGACGGCTGGGTCTTCTGCAATTCCTTCAACACCGAACTGGCCACCGGCGGCGTGGAAGACGGCAACCCGTCGTTCGAGGCCGGCACCGCCCGCAACGAAACCGACTACCTGCACATCTTCAACTGGCGCAAGGCCGAGGCCGTCTTCCAGGCCGGCAACTACGACACCATCAACGGCATGGCCGTCATCAGCCTGGAGACCGCCATCGCCGAGGGCCTGCTGTACTTCACCCCTGAGCCCAAGAGCCCGCACGGCTCCGACGTGACCCCCGGCGGCGAGTTCATCGTGGTCGGCGGCAAGCTCGACCCGCACGTGACGATCTACTCGTTCGCCAAGATCGAGGCCGCCATCAACGCCGGCGGGCTGGACACCGACCAGTACGGCGTGCCCGTCATCCCGCTGGATGCCAGCATGGAGGCGCAGGTGGAGCTGGGCCTGGGGCCGCTGCACACCGTCTTCGACGATAAGGGCTATGCCTATACCTCCCTGTTCCTGGACTCGGCCGTGGCGCGCTGGACGCTGGGCGGGCCGTACGATGAACTGAACGCCGATGAACCCTGGACCCTGGTGCAGAAGCTGCCGGTGCAGTACAACATCGGCCACATCGCCGCAGCGGAAGGCGACACCGCCTCGCCCGACGGCAACTACGTGGTGGCCCTGAACAAGTGGAGCATCGACCGCTTCGCCAACGTCGGCCCGCTGCTGCCGCAGAACTTCCAGTTGATCGACTCGTCGCAGCCCGGCGACCAGATGCGGCTGCTGTACGACCTGCCCATCGGCATGGCCGAGCCGCACTACGCCCAGATCATCAAGGCCGACAAGCTCAACGCCTTTGAGGTGTACCCCGAGGTGGGCTGGAACCCGGAGACGATGGCAGTGGACCCGAACGCCATCACCAGCCCCGAGCAGGCCCGCGTGGAGCGCGACGGCAGCAACGTGGAAATCTGGATGACGGTCATCCGGTCGCACTACACGCCGGAGTGGGTGGAGTTGAAGCAGGGCGACCACGTCACCTGGCACCTGACCAACCTCGAGCGCACCCGCGATGCCACGCACGGCTTTGCCCTCTCCGGCTACAACATCAACCTGAGTCTGGAACCGGGCGAGACCCAGACCATCGAGTTCGACGCTCACATGGCCGGCACCTTCAACTTCTTCTGCACCGAGTTCTGCTCGGCCCTGCACCTGGAGATGTTGGGCTACATGCTGGTCGAGCCCTAACGCAGCTTGGGGTGTGGGGGTGTGGGCGGCCATGCCCCCACACCCCCACACCTCCCTACCTGGAAGAGTGTCACGATGAAATATCTGTTTGATCCTGATGTCAAAGTCCTCCTGCCCGACGGAAGCACCCGCCGGCTCCTGGACTACCTGCTGCCCAGCGCGCTGCTGATGCTGGCAGCCATGCTCCTGGTCGTCTCCATCTTCACGCCCTACTGGAGCATGACCATGCTGGCCCCGCAATACCCCAAGGGCCTGCGCGTGGAGGTGTACGTCAACCGGCTGGAAGGCGACGTCCAGGAGATTGACGCGCTGAACCACTATCTGGGCATGCCGCCCCTGGACGAAGGCGGCCGGCTGGAGCGTTCGGTCTCAGTCCTGGCCCTGGTGACGCTCGGGCTGCTGCTCATCGGAGGCGTCTTCGTCCACAACCAGTGGGCGGGGGTGCTGGCTCTGCCTGCCCTGCTCTACCCCGTCATCTTCCTGGCCGACCTGTGGTTCATCCTCTACACCTATGGGCACAGCATCGACCCGCAGGCCGCCCTGGGCGGCGCCATCGACCCGTTCACGCCGCCCCTGTTTGGCACCGGCACCATCGGCCAGTTCGCCACTACGGCGCGGCCCGAATTGGGACTGTGGCTGGCAGCCGCGGCGGTCGTGGTCGTCCTGGCGGGCCTGTGGTTCCATCGCGCCGCTTACAAGCCCATTGTGGATGCCCGCCGCCGCGCCGCGAACCGGGCGCCCGCCAAGGCCCAAACTGCCTGATTTTCGCCGGCTATGTCTCGCCTCCAGCACTTCCCCAGGCTTCACCTCCTTCACCGCGCCGTGCTGGCCGCGCTGTTGGCCGCGCTGGCGCTGGGCCAGGCGGCATCGGCAAGCAGCCCGACCGCTGCAGGCGGGCAGGCGGCCCGCACCCTGGTGGTCGCGCCTGAGGGTCCATATGTGACCCTGGCGGCGGCGCTGGAGGCGGCCCAGCCCGGCGACATCATCGAGGTGCGCGGCGGCGTGCATCCGGGGCCAGTGGTCGTGAATATGCCGGATGTGACCCTGGAGGGTGTGGATTGGCCCGTCATCGACGGCGGCGGCGAGGGGACGGTGGTGAGCCTGGCCGCCCCCGGCCTCACCCTGCGCGGATTTGAAGTGCGCGGCAGCGGCATCGAGCCGGACCGGAACGACGGCGGCATCACCTTGTTGGCCGAGGACCAGGTGGTGGAGAACAACCGCCTGGCGGATGTGCTAGTGGGCATCTTCGTGGCTCAGGCCGACCGCGCCATCGTGCGCGGCAACACCATCACCGGTAAGCCCGAGTTTGACCTGGGCCGCAAGGGCGACGGCATCCGGCTGTGGTACAGCCGGGAGGTGCTGGTGGAGAGCAACCACGTCTACGCGACGCGCGACGTGGTGGCCTGGTATGGCGAAGGCCTCACCCTGCGCGGCAACGTCATCGAGAACGGCCGCTACAGCATTCACCTGATGTACTGCGACGGCGCGCTCATCGAGGACAACACTTTTGACAACAACTCGGTGGGGGTGTACACGATGTACTCCCGCCTCGTCACGATCCAGCACAATCTCATCCGCGGCCAGCGCGGCCCCAGCGGCTATGCGTTGGGCTTCAAAGATGCCGACGACATCCACATCGAGGGCAATGTTCTGGTGGACAATC
The DNA here is from genome assembly GCA_964497615.1 of uncultured Anaerolineales bacterium. Lineage (GTDB taxonomy): Bacteria > Chloroflexota > Anaerolineae > Anaerolineales > UBA6663 > CAZCEC01. The sequence continues at coordinate 33,533 of CAZCEC010000012.1, forward strand.
ACGCGGGTGTGTACCTCGACAGCACCCCCTTCAGCCCGGATGGTGTGGGCATCTTTACCGGCAACATCCTGGCCTTCAACGACATTGGCATCATCCTGCTGCCCGCGGTGAGCACGAATGTCTTTACCGCCAACACCTTTTGGGAGAACGATCAGCAGGTAGCGGTGCAGGGCGGCGGGCAATTGGGCAGCAATGATTGGACCGGCAACTATTGGAGCGACTACGCCGGCTACGATGCGGCGGGCGACGGCACCGGCGATACGCCCTACCGCGCCGAGCGGGTGTTCGAAGGACTGATGGGGCGCGAGCCGCTGCTGCGCGTGCTGCTGCACAGCCCAACCGTCCAGACCATCGAGGCCGCCGGCGCCGCGTTTCCCCTCATCCGCCCGCAGCCCAAGCTGGTGGACGCGGCGCCGCGCATGACGCCGGCCGCCCTGCCCGCTTGGTCCGTGCCGCCGGCGCCGGCTGGCGGCCAGGTTGCCGCCGCGGCTCTGGGGCTGCTGGCCGTGTGCGCCGCGTGTTGGGCATGGGCGCAAGGAGCAGGACGCATGACGACTGGGACAGTAAGTGCACATCCGGGCCAGCCCCTGGCGGACACCCGCGCCGAAACCGTGCGCGTCGAGAGCGTCAGCAAGCGCTATGGCAGGCGGCTGGCCCTGCGCGGCGTCACCTTCGCCGCCCACGGCGGCGAGGCCGTGGCGCTGTGGGGGGCCAACGGCGCGGGCAAGAGCACCCTGCTCAAGGCCATGCTCGGCCTGGTCCAGTGCCAGGGCGAGATCGCCATCGGCGGGCAGAACGTCCGGCGCGCCGGCAAAGCGGTCCGCCGCCTGGTTGGCTATGTGCCGCAGGAAATGGCGTTCTACGATGAGCGGGTGCGGGCCACTTTGACCTTTTATGCCCAACTTAAGGGCGTGGGCGCGGCGCGCGTGGAGGAACTGATTGACCGGCTGGGCCTGGCCGGGCACGCCGAAGCCGCCGTGGCGGCCCTCTCCGGCGGGCTGCGGCAGCGGCTGGCCCTGGCGGTGGCCCTGCTGGCCGACCCGCCCGTGCTGCTGCTCGATGAGCCCACCGCTAACCTGGACGCCGCCGCCCAACAGGACTATCTGCGGCTGCTGGCCGACTTGCGCAGCCGCGAAGGCAAGACCATCCTGTTTGCCTCCCACCGATTGGAGGAAGTGGAAGCCCTGGCCGACCGGGTGCTGCTGCTGGAACAGGGTGAACTGGTGTCGATCCTGACTCCGGCGGACCTGCTGGCGCGCGTGCTGCCGGAAGTTGAACTGACCTTGTGGGTCCCGGCCGACCAGCGGCTGGCGGCGGTGAATGCCTTGACGGGCGCGGGCTGGTCGGCGCATGCCAACGGGCGCGGCACGGTGGTAGTGCGCGTGCGGGCCGAGCACAAGGCCCAGCCCTTCCAGGCCCTGCAGGCGCGCGGCATCGCAGTGGACGACTTTGAACTGGCGCGAGGTGGCGCATGGAACTGAGACTGCTGTGGACCATCGCGCGGCGCGAACTGCGCGAGGCGCTGCGCAACAAATGGCTGTGGCTGTATGCGGCGGGTTTTGCCGCGCTGGCGCTGGCCCTCTCGCGGGCCGGGCTGTCGGCTGCCGGCTACAGCGGGCTGGGCGGCTTTGGCCGCACCGCCGCCAGCCTCATCAATGCCCTCCTGCTGTTCGTGCCGCTGATGGGACTCAGCGTGGGCGCAGCCGCCCTGGCCGGCGACCGGGAACGGGGCACCCTGCTCTACCTGCTGGCTCAGCCCGTCAGCCGCGCGGAGGTGTTTTGGGGCAAGGCCCTGGGCGCGGCGCTGGCACTGCTGGCGGCCCTGGCGCTGGGCTTTGGCGCGGCCGGGCTGGCCCTGGCCGCGGCCGGCGGCGGCAGCGCCGGCATCTATCTGGCATTGGCCGGCTACACCTTGCTGCTCGCCCTGACCGCGCTGGGGCTGGGCCTGGCCCTGAGCGCCATCACGCGCAAGGCCGCCACCGCCGCGGGCGCTGCCCTCATCGCCTGGCTGGGGCTGGTGTTCTTTGCCGATCTGGGGTTGGTGGGCGCCACCCTGGCCCTGCGGCCCCCGCCCTCCGGCCTGCTGGCCTGGGTGCTCATTAATCCGCTCCAGACCTTTAAGCTGGGCGCCATCTACAGCCTGCACGCCACCCTGGATACCCTTGGCCCTGCCGGGCAGTATGCGGTCTACCGGTTCGGCGACAGCCTGCCAGCCCTGCTCATCGGGGTGCTGGCCGCCTGGTGCGCGGCGAGTTTCGGGGCGGCCTGGCTGCTGTTCTCACGACGAGGTGACGCATGAACACCCCCTCCAGACGAGCGCTGCGACCGGCCTGGGCCGGTGGACCGCACCTGCGCGGCCTCTTCGTCCTGGCCGCCATCTGTGCGATACTGATGCTGGCCGCCTGCGCCGGAGCGCCCTCGGGCGACGACCAGCCGCCGGAGATTCAATACGGGTATGACCTGTGCGAGGCATGCGGGATGCTGATTGACGATCCGCGCCACGCGGCGGCGACGGTGACCCTCGATGGCACGGCCCACAAGTTCGACGACATTGGCGACATGGTGCGCTATCACGCCGACCACCCCACCGAGCAAGCGCGGGCGTGGTTTGTGCACGACTTCGATAGCGAAGCCTGGCTGCGCGCCGAGGCGGCCTGGTTTGTCTTCGGGCCGGAAGTGAACACGCCCATGGGCCACGGGATAGCGGCCTTTGCCGACGAGGCCAGCGCCGCGGCCCTGGCCCAGGCCGTTGGGGCGGAGGTTTTCAGCTTTGACGAGGCCCGCGCCGCCCTGGCGGCGATGGACCACTCACATCACTAAGCGACTGTTCTTAAGGAGAATTGACGATGCACAGACAATGGAAGCGTTGGGGGATCATCCTGGCTAGCGGCGTGCTGGCAGCCAGCCTGGCGGCCTGCGGCGGCGGCGGTGAGGTCAGCGCCACCACCGCCCCATCCGGCGACGCCGCCAACGGGCAGACCTTGTTCGCCGGCACCTGTTCGGCCTGCCATGGGGTCGATGCCAAGGGCGTCGTGGGGTTGGGCAAGGACCTGACGACCAGCACCTTTGTGGCCGAGAAGACCGACGCCGAACTGGTGGACTTCATCAAGACCGGCCGGCCCACTGGCGACCCGCTCAACACCACCGGCGTGGACATGCCCCCCCGCGGCGGCAACCCGGCCCTCACCGACGACGACCTGAACGACATCGTGGCCTACATCCGCAGCATTCACCAATAGACGCCCAGCGGGGGCATCCGATTGGGCGGCCAACGAAGGGGCAAAGGGACATGACGACCAGCGAAACGAAGCGGCCAGACCCCAGCCGCATCGATCCGGCCACGGGGCTGACCTTGCCGGACCCGTTTCCCGAGTACCTCACCTGCCCAGCGTGCGGCGAGGCGGAAGTGGAAGTGTTCTGCTATCAGACGGAGGCCCGTTGTCACAACTGCGGGCACACCTTCCCGCACGCGCCGCCGCCGGGCTGCGGCACTTATCCGTTCTGCAAGCGCGGGACCCCAGGCGCGGCGTGAGCCTGGAGTTCCGCCAGATCGGTGATGACGAGATAGCCGCCGCGCCGCGTCCGCAGCCAGCCCTGAGCGCGAAAGCGCGAGGCGGTGCGGATGGCGGTTTCCAGGGTGGTGCCAGCCATATCGGCCAGGTCCTGTCGTGTGAGGGGGATGGTGATGAGGGTGCCCTCTGGATCGGGCCGGCCGGTGCGGTCCGCTAGCTTCACCAGGATGTGCGCCAGCCGGCGCTCTACGCGCTCGCCGGTGAGGATGGTGAGGGCCATCAGGGATTGCAGCCGGCCGGCCAGCAGGCGGATGAGCTTGTGCGCCACCTGCGGCTGGTCGGTCAGCAGGCGGCGATAGTTCTCGACGGAAAAGCTGACGGTCTGCGCCGCGGTCATGGCGCGGGCCGTGGCCGGGTGGGCGGGCAGCAGGATCACGCCGCCCCCAAACGGCTCGCCGGGCGAGATGATCTCCAGGATTGTTTCGCGCCCCTCCTCGCCTTCGTGAACGATCTTGACCTGGCCCTCCCACAGCACCCATACCCGATCACACGGGTCGCCCTGATTGAAGATGACGGCGTTGAGCACGAACGAGTCAGTGCGGCTGCCGGCGGCGAGGCCGGCGATTTCCCGCTCCGGCAGCCCGGTCAACAGGGGCAATTGCGCCAGGAGGGATTGCGTTGAAAGGACAGCCGTGGTAGTTGGCATGGCAGTGATGACCAGACGAAGCGATTATAGTCTATGAGCCGCTGGCCCTTGTTGGCGCTGGCCGGGTTAAGCCTGGCCGCGGGGGTGTGGGCTGGGCTGGCGCGGCTGGGCTGGCCGCCTGGTCCCTTGCCCGTCAATTGGGCGCCCCTGCATGGCCCGCTGATGATCTCGGGGTTCCTGGGCATCCTGGTGAGCCTGGAGCGCGCCATCGCCCTCCTCCCGCACACGCGCTGGCCCTGGGCCTTTGCGGCGCCGGTGCTGGCCGCAGCCGGTTCGGCGGCGCTGCTGCTGGGCCTGCCCGCTGCCGTGGGCCGCGGCCTGATGGCCCTCGGCAGCCTGGGACTGCTGGCCGTGTTCGTGTTCATCAACCGCCGGCAGCCATCCTGGGCGCATGTCGTGATGGGCCTGGGCGCCCTGGCGTGGCTCATCGGGAATGCCCTGTGGTGGCGCCAGCGCCCGCTCTTCGAGGCGGTGGCGTGGTGGGTGGCGTTCCTGGTCTTCACCATCGCGGGCGAGCGGCTAGAACTGGCGCGCGTCTGGATGCGGGCCCGAGCGGCGCTGCCCGGATTTCTGGCCGCCGCCGCCGTCGTCCTGGCCGGATTGGTCCTCACGACGGCCTTCACGCCTTTGGCGCCAGCCGGGAGGCAGGCCGCCATCCGCCTCACCGGTTTGGGCTGGCTGGGGTTGGCCGTCTGGTTATTACGCTTCGATGTCGCTCGGCTCACCTTGCGGCAGACGGGGCTGCCGCGCTTCATCGCCGTGTGCCTGCTGGCGGGCTACGCCTGGCTGGCCGTCTCCGGCGGGCTGTGGCTGTTGCGGCCGGATCGGCTCACCGCCGGACCCTGGTATGATGCCATGCTGCACACCGTCTTCGTGGGGTTTGTCCTGTCGATGATCTTCGCCCACGCCCCCTTGATCCTGCCCGCCGTCATCGGCCGGCCCCTGCCCTACCGGCCCGCGTTCTACGCGCACCTGGCGCTCCTGCACGCCGGGCTGCTGCTGCGCGTGGCTGGCGACCTGGGCGCCGTGCCATGGCTGCGTCAATGGGGCGGCCTCATCAACGGCCTGGCGCTGTTAATCTTCATGGCCAACAGCATCCTGGCTGTAATAGGATTACCCCGGCGCAGAGCATAGGCGCAGGCCCGTCCGTCTAGGAGATTTCACCATGAGCAGCGACGCCTACATCACCAACCTGGCCGAAGGGATCACCGACATCCCCGGCGATAGCATCGTAAGCCGCACCTTGCTCGGCAACGCGGACGTCAAGACCGTGTTGTTTGGGTTTGCGGCTGGCCAGGAGCTATCCGAGCATACGGCCTCGATGCCGGCCATCGTCCACATCCTGGCCGGCGAGGCCAGCCTCAAGCTGGGCGAGAACACTCACGCGGTGACGGCCGGCGCGTGGGCCTATATGCCCGCCGGCCTGAAGCATGCCGTCACCGCCAAGACGGAGGTGCGCATGCTCCTGGTGTTACTGCGCGGCGGCGCGGGGAACAGCTAGTGCCCGCCCTCACGCGCTGGTACCTGCGGACCGCCCTGGTGTGGTTTGTGGCCGGGCTGGCCGCGGGCGTGCTGCTGGCGCTGCGCGGCTGGGTGGCCCTGCCGCCCGCGCTCGCCGCGCTGACGCCAGTTTACTTTCACCTGTTGATGGTGGGCTGGGTGACCCAGCTCATCTTTGGCGTGGGATTCTGGATGTTTCCCAAAGAGTCCAGTGCGCGGCCGCGCGGCAGCGAACGCCTGGGCTGGGCCGCCTATGGCCTGCTGAATGCCGGGCTGCTGCTGCGGGTGGCCGGCGAGCCGTGGCTGTCGGTCAGCGCCAGCGCGCTGCCCCGCTGGCTGGTCGCCGCCTCGGCCATCCTGCAGCTCGCCGCGGGCTGGGCGTTCGCCGCCAACACCTGGCGGCGCGTCCGGTAAGCCATGCCCACAGTCAGCCGCTGGTTCATCCGCACCGGCCTGGTGTGGCTCGGGCTGGGATTCACAGTCGGGGCGCTGCTCCTCTTCCACAAGGGCTGGCCCCTGCACCCCGCGCTGTGGCGCTGGCTCCCGGCCCACATCGAACTGGCCCTGCTCGGCTGGACCCTCAACCTGGCGCTGGGCGTGGCGTATTGGAGCTTTCCGCGCTTCCTGCGCGGCGCGGCCCGCGGCACGGCCTGGCCCATCTGGCTGGCCTATGGTTTGCTCAACGCGGGCGTGGTGGCGGGTGCGCTGGGCCAGCCGCTGGGAGCGCCCGCCTGGCTGCTGGCAACCGGCCGGGCGGCGCAGCTGGCGGCGGCCGCGCTGGCCGCCGCCAGCTTGTGGCCCCGCATCAAGCCTCACGGCCGCTAGTGCCGCCAGGAACCGCCGGCTCTCCCGCCGTTAGGCCACGTCCCAGCGGCGCTGCAGGAAGATGGTCGCAACAAACAAGATCAGGGCAATTAGCGCCTGGGCGCCCCAGGTGAAGAGCAGGGTGCGGGGATACTTGTCGGATTCCTTATCCACAAACGTCCAGCCGAAGTCATCGTAGAAGATGCGGATGCGGGCCTCCGCCGAGCCGCGCGCGCTGGCGCGGGCGACCTCCAGCTCCGCCAGCTCTTCCTGATAGTCCCGCATGTTGTCCTGGTAGGCATCGGCCTCGGCGCGGTAGGCGTCCATCTCGGCTTCAAAAGCATCGCGCCGGGCATTGACCTCGTCGAGATAAGCTTGCAGTTCTTCCAGGTAGGCCGCCACTTGCAGCGGGTTCTGCGAGTCCTCCGGCGGCTCGGGTTCGGGCGGCAGGGTGAGCGGCGCCGGCTCTGGCCGGAGCGTCAGCGGCTCGACCGGATCGGGGGTATCGATGGCCTCGTCGTAGTACTCGCCCAGGCCGGGGAAGTTGCAGCTTGACTCGCGCAGGGCATTTACCCCGGAGCAGTTGCAGTCCATGTCTTCGATCTGTTCGTCGGTCAGTTCGTCCTGTTCCTCAGGCGAGAGGTCCCAGCAAACGTCCCGGTCCACATCGGAGCCGGCGCCGCCGATGGCCATGATGGCCTGAAAGGCCCAGCGGCTGGAGGCGATGGCGGTTTGCGCCTGCGGCAGGGGCACCAGCGCGCCGCTCAGTACGATCTGCGGCACCAGGAACAGAATGAGCACAAGCGGGGCGGCGTTCGCATTGGGCGCCAGGGCCGAGGCAAACAAGCCCAGCATGGAACCGGCGATGACGAGCAGGACGATGGTCGCGTACATCAGCAGCACTTCCGCCCAGCCGCCCGGCATGTCAAAGGCCACATTCCGAATGACGACGAAGAACACGCCCGCGTACAGGGCCAGCGTGAGCGCCACCCACACCTTGGACAGGATGTAGGGGACCAGCCGCAGATTGACCATCCGCTCGCGTTTGTAGATGTCGCGCTCCTTCACCAGCTCGCGCATCTGCGACAGGCCGCCCACCATGACGCCATTGTTGATGAACACGATCAACGAGACGATGACATTGTTGATGTCGCCGTCGGCGAAGGCAAAGGGGTTGCGGCCCTGGCCCAGGGCCAGCACAAAGTCCAGCATGGCGATGGCCGGGGCCGTCATCAGCATCAACAGCAGGCTGGAACGGTCGCGCGTGAGGATGCGCACGTTGCGGGCCGACAGAATGAGGAACTGGCGCAGCGCCGAAACCTGCCCACGCCGCTGGCGGGCGGCCTTCTGCGCCAAGTCCTCTGCCGCCTGGGGCGTGCGCCGCTCCAGGGCTTCGACGATGTACTCCTGATGGGCCGGGGTTTGCCGGAAGCGCCCCCCCCAATCAGCGGGCGAACCGTTCGCCGGATCGTCGAGCAGGTTGTAAATCTGGTCGAACTCCATTGGCCCCGCGCGCCGGTCGCGCTCAGAACGGAACTGGTCGAAGTAATCCAAGGCCTCATTCGGCGGGCCAAACCAGGCCAGGTGCCCGCCACGCGCCAGGAACACCACCTTGTCGGCCAGCATGACGTTCTTGGTGGCGTGGGTAATGAGGATGATGGTGCGCCCCTGGTCGGCCAGGCGGCGCATGAGCTGCATCAGCGCTGTCTCGGTGCCAGGGTCCAGGCCGGAAGTCGGCTCATCCAGGAAAAACAGGCCGGGCTTAGTGAGCAGTTCCACGCCGATCGAGACGCGCTTCTGCTGGCCGCCGCTGAGACCCGATATCTTCAGGTCTTTGCGGTGAGCCAGGTCCAAGTCCTCTAGCACTTCCATCACGCGCTGATGGCGCTCCTGCCGGGTGGTGTCGGCCGGCATGCGCAGCCGGGCGGAGTAATCCAGCGCCTCATAGACCGACAGGTCCATGTGGATGATGTCTTTCTGCGGGACGAAGCCGATATTGTGGCGAATGGCGTCGAAATTCTTGTAGACTTCAACGTCATTGACGAAGACCTGGCCCTGCGTGGCGGGCCGGTAGCCGGAGATGGCGTCGACCAGGGTGGACTTGCCGCCGCCACTCTGGCCGACCACCACCACAAATTCGCGCTTCTCGAAGACGAGCGAGATGTCCTGCAGGAGGTTGAGGTCTTTGCGCACCCACTTGTTGAGCTTCACGGCCTCGACGCGGACGCCGTTGCTCTCGTCGTATTGGGCCAGCGCGTCCGCGCCCATCACGAAGCGATACGGCCCGATGCGGATCGTGTCGCGTTGATTCAGCCAGACCTCGCCAGTGATGGGCTGGCCGTTTACAAACGTACCATTGGCGCTGCGCAAGTCCTGGATGCGGTAGCGCTGGCCAACCCGTTCGACCAGCGCGTGGAAGCGCGAGATCACGGGTGCGTCCAGGACGATATCGTTGCTGGCATCCCGGCCGATGGACAGGCGCATCTTTTCGCTGAAGCTGATCGTCCGGCGCATCGGGTCCTGGCTCTCGTCCGGCGAGAGATAGACCATCGAAACCCGCTCGCCGGGCTGGCTGCCGCCGATCCGCAGCCGCGCGCCGTGAAACAGGCGGGTTGGCTCATGGACCGGCTTGCCATCCAACCCGATCGTGTTCGTACTGGCAGCCTCCGGCACCAGTTCGTAGCCGTCGCCGGTCCACTTCAGGCTGGCCTGATAGCGCGAGACGAACTCGTCGGCAATGACAATGTCGTTGTCGGCGGCACGGCCAATCCGCACATCCTTGTCGCTCAGCATGTGGATTTGCGGCGGCCGCCCGGGCAGCGTGACCACCAATTGGGCGCCCAGGCTGGGCGGCGCCTCGCCCATGCCAATCAGGGTGGCAAAGGCCGGGTCCTTGGCGGCAACCGGCGCCTGGCGCGCGCCCACGGGCGCTGGGCCGACCATGGTTTCATCACCCATCACGGCCCCGGGTGCCTGCGCGGCGCCCTCATACCGCATGACGATCTTATCGTCCGGCGTGGCGGGGCTAATCACCAGTTCCGCGCCGTTTTGCAGTAAGGCGGGCGCGGTGATCGCTTGACCAGCAAGCAGGACCGCGTTGGTGGCGGCAGACACGACATGGACTTCGTAGCCCGCCGGGGTGCGCACCAGGCGCATCTGCTTCCGCGAAATGTAGGGGCTGGCAATGACAATGTCGTTATCATCCGAGCGGCCCACGCTGATCTCGGCCGCCACCAGGTCGTGGCTCAGGCTGCGGCCGGCAAACGAGATCACCAGCCGCGGCGGGGGCGGCGGCGGAGCGGGCGGGGGCGCGGCGCTGCTGGCCCGGGCGACGATGGTGGCATTGACTGGCGGCAGCGCGGCGCTCGGCGGCCGAGCGATGATGGTCGCGTTTTCCGGCGGCGGCGCGGGCGCCGGCTGCCTCGCGCTGACTGCCACCGTGGGGGACGCCAGTTCCGGGGCGGCGAAGCGCAGCACGACCCCGGTGCCCAGGCGAATCTCATCCCCGCTCTTCAGGGCGCGGGGGCCGGTCAGCCGCTCGCCGTTGACAAAGGTGCCGTTGCTGCTTCCAAGGTCCTCGATCACGTGCGCGGCGCCCTCAAGACTGATGCGGGCATGCCGGCGTGAGACCTGGTCATTGGCAATGGAAATGTCGCAGGCTGCTTCACGCCCCAGGATGGCCGGGGGTTGGCTGAGCAGGTATTCCTTGCCGGGTGTTGGCCCCTGTTCAACTGTCAGTCGAGCGGCCTGGCGATCAATCACGAGACCTCCTGTGCTGGACGCGTGTCGAGAGCGGCGGCTTCGGGCGCGATGATTTGCACATAAGCTGGATCGGGCGGAATGACTGCCAGATCATGCTCCAGGAGACTCAGGTCTCCTATTTGCTGCACGATGCGGAAGCCGGCGAAGCGGTAGGTGATCAGCATCTGGCGGTTACGGCCGTTGGGGATGAACTCGGCTCGGAGGCGCGCCCCGGCGGCCTTGGCCCGGCGCATGATGTGGGCTAGCAGCAGGCTGCCCACGCCGCGCGACATGACGCGGCAGGACATGAGCAGGAGCTTGAGTGTCCACACCTCCGGCAGACACTCAACCAGCGCCAGCCCGATGCGCCCGTATGTGCCATACCTGTCATCCAGACCGGCGATGAGCAGCAGGTGATCGGGCGACTGCCGCAGCCGGTCAAGCTCGGCATAGTCATAGGTATAGCCCGTCGTATTCAGTTGGTTGGTGCGCAGCGTCAACTCCTCAGCCCGCTTCAGGTCGGCCTCAGCGGCCCGTTCGATGGTCAGGATCATGTGCAGCCCGGCAAGGAACTCCGAAGCCGGGCCGGCGAAGGCAGCTTCGGCCTGCTCGCGCGCCTGGTTGTTCAGGTACATCAGGCGGCGACGTCGCGAATCCTCGGTGACGAATCTTGGCGTGAACGCGGGAAGGTTGAGCAGGGTTTCAATCTCCGCTGCATCCAGGCACAGCACCTGCGGGAATACGCTGGCAACTTCGTCACGCTCGAAGGGCTGGTCATCAATCAGGGCTAAGGAATCGAGGCTGATGTTCAGCGCGCTGGCAATCGCCTGAACGGAAGCCGACTTTGCATTCCAGTTGATCTGGGGATAGAGGAAGTACTCGTCCAGCCCAAAGGCCCTCAGTTGGGCCAGCGCGGGTGCGGCGTCGTTGCGGCTGGCAATCGACTGGAGGATGCCCCGCTCATCCAGCGTCTGAATGACGTGGGCGATGCCCGGGTGCAGCGCCACCTGCCGGTCTTCCAGCAAGATCCCGTGCCATAGGGTATCGTCAAGATCCCAAACGACGCACTTAATGGCGCGCCGCTTGCCTGGCCCGCCCGCCTCGCTCACTCCCACCACCGACACCGCTGCCTCCGACTTCACACTCCACCTTGGTCCCTGGCCATTATCTCCCAGAATACGCGCGGGCGATAATGACCTGCTGAATCTGGCTGCTGCCTTCGATAATCTCCATCACCTTGGCATCCCGCCAGTGCCGGTGAACAGGAAAGTCGCGGGTGAAGCCGTTGGCGCCGTGCACCTGCACGGCCTGGCCCGAGACCTGGACGGCCGTGCGGGCCGCGAAGTATTTGGCCAGCGACGTAGCCACCACCGCCCCCGGGTCGCCGCGTTCGTGCAGCCCCGCCGCCCGCGCGCACAGCAGACGCGCTGCTTCGACCCCCGCCACCATATCGGTGATCATCTCCTGAATCAGGGCGTGTTCCCTCAAGTGCACGCCGAACTGCCGGCGCTGGCCGGCATATGCCAGCGCGGCCTCCAGGCAGGCCTGCGCCAGCCCCACACAGCCCCAGGCCACGCTGAAGCGGCCAATGTCGAGAGCGGCGTTGGCCACATAGGTCCAGCCCAGGCCGGGACGGCCCACCAGGTTGGCCGCCGGCACGCGGCATTGGTCGAGGTGGAGTGCGGCCAGCATCGAAGCACGGCAGCCGCCAAGCGGGCTGATGGGCTCAATGGCCAGGCCTGGCCGGTCGCGCTCAACCAGGAAGGCGGTGGTCTGGTCCTCCACCTTCGCGAACAGCAGGAACAGGCCAGCGTACTGGGCAAACGTGATCCACTTCTTGCGGCCGGTGAGCAGATAGTCGCCGCCCTCGGCCACTGCGACAGTCTGGAGACTGTTGGCGTCGCTGCCGCTTTCGGGCTCGGACAGCGCAAAGGCGGCCAGAACCTCGCCCGCGGCGAGGGGCCGCAGCCAGCGCTCCTTCTGGGCGGTGCTGCCCCACCGCAGCAGGGCCGACAGCACCATGCTGTGGACCGTGATGAGACTGCGGGCCGAGGCACAGGCACGGCCAAACGCTTCGTTCTGCGCGCCAAACGCGGCCATGTCCAATTCCAGCCCGCCCCAGCGGGCGGGCGCCAGCGCCCCCAGGAACCCGGCGCGTCCCATCGCCTGCGCCAGGTCGAGCGGGAATATCCCGCTCTCGTCATAGCCTTCGGCGCGCGGCAGCACCGCCTGCTCGACAAACGCGCGGCAGCGCTGGTAGTGCTCTTCTTGCTGAGGGGTCAGCTCAATCAACATGGCCGGGCGGGTGGATGGCGGCAGCCTGTCAGGACCAACGCCCGCCGGTCAGGCCGCCAGCGCGGCGCGTTTGCGGGCCACGAAGCCGGTGATGGCATTGATCGAACGGAAGTTATCTAGTTCGAGGTCGTCGTTGTCCACGGTGATCCCAAACTCTTTCTCGACAAACAGAACTATCTGCATCGCGAAGATGGAGTTCACCAGCCCCAGGCCGAAGATGTCGGCGTCGCCGTCAAGCTCGACGCCGCGCACCTGCCGCGCCAAATAGCCAGCCACCACGTCTCGGATTTGCGGTTCAGTCATCATACCCATTCCTGGCCGTGCCCAGGCGCGGCGGCGTAAAGCCTGGTCCTGGGTAACGGTCACTCATAGCGGTAAAAGCCCTGGCCGGTCTTGCGGCCATGCAGCCCGGCGCTGACCATGCGGCGCAGCAGCGGGCTGGGCCGGAACTTTGGATCCCCAAATTGCTCGTGGAGCACCTCTAGCGACAGCAAGATCGTATCTAGCCCGATCAGATCCCCCGTTTCCAGCGGCCCCATCTTGTGCCCGAAACATTGCTTGAAGATGCGATCCACCGCTTCAGGTGAGGCCACGCCCTCGTGCACCAAACAGATGGCCTCGTTGACGGTCAGCATCAACACCCGGTTGGAGACGAAGCCCGGCGAATCGTTGACCACGATGCCGTCCATGCCCAGGGTTTGCAGCAGCGCCAGGGCCGTGCCCAAGGTCGCCTCAGAGGTGTGGTGGCCCCGAATCACCTCCACCGTGTCTTTGAGCGGCACGGGGTTCATGAAGTGCAGGCCCAGCACGCGATCCGGCCGGCGGGTGGCGCCCCCGATCTGCGTGATTGGGATCGCCGACGTATTGGCGGCGAAGATGGCGGCAGCGCCGCACACCTCATCCAGGGCGGCATAGACCGGCTGCTTGACAGCCCAGGCTTCGGTTACATTCTCAATGACAAAGTCTGCCTCTGCCAGCGCGGCCAGGTCGAGCGAGAAGGTGATGCGGCCCAGGACCTCGGGCGCGTTCTGCTTTTGGGCGCCTGGGCGGAGCATGTGATGAAAGCGAATGGCCCGCGCCAGTTCGGCCCGCGCTTTGTCCAGGGCCGCCGCCGCAACATCGACCAGCACCACTGGATAGCCGGCCTGCGCCAGTGCCTGGGCCACGCCAATCCCCATCACCCCCGCGCCCACAACGCCCTTACTCGTCCGCGTGTCCATGGCCAGGCTGCTCCGCGATTGGATTGAGACGGATACCATACAAGATGTAGACCGGCGACCCCTGATACAACGCCTCCTGGTGCTGCTCCACGACGAAACCGCGCGCCGTCAGCATGCGCCGCAGTTCAGCGAGGCGCCCGTTCAGGTCATGCACTTCGACAACGACCTGGCGCACCTTGGGCCAGTCACGCTCGTCCAGGCCCGCCAGGACGTCTAGCTCGGCTTTCTGAACATCAATCTTCAGCAGGTCGAGGCGCTCGAGGCCGGCTTCGGCGATTACTTCGGACAGGGTGCGCAGGCGGCAGGGATAGCGCTCCGACCGGAAGCGCTCCGCCAGGTAGTCGTCGGCATGCGCCAACAGGGGCGCCAGCTCAACCTCGCCGCGCTGCAACTGGTTGCGCAGCACCGTTTCCAGTACAGCTTTCTCATCGTCCGGATCGGCATAGAGCGACGACATGCCGGTGCTCTTCGGGTAGTAGGTCAATTCGGCCGTGCCGGCGCGGCTCGATAGGGCGCAGTTGTGCGCGGTCGCGGCCACCCCGTGCCGGGCCAGGTTGGCTTCCAGCAGGCGAAAGACCGGCGGGGCAGGCTCGAAGGCGTGCACGCGCACCCCAGGAGCTTCGAGGTGGGCGAACAGGCTGAAGAGGCCAATATTCGCGCCCACATCGAACACGACCGCGCCTGCCGGCAGGGAAATACCATGACTGACGTAGACCCGGTCGAGGAAGATGTCGGCATAGAAGTGCCCCACCTCCTGCTGGTTCTGGCTTACGACGGTCAGGCCGTTGGGCAGCGTCACCATCACGTCCGCCGCCAGCGGCTGCGCGGCCGAGGGCGCTGGCGCCGGCCCGCCCCGGCTGGCGGCTGCGGCCCGCCCATCGATGAGGGCGGCCATGCCAGCCAGGTGCGGCGTCTCGAAGATTGCACGCAGGGGCAAGGTCACGCCAAATGCTTTCTTGATCCGGAAGACAAGCTGGGCCGCCAGCAGAGAGTTGCCGCCCAATTCGAAAAAGGTGCGGCGCGGCTCAAGCGCCGGGCGCTGGAGCAGTTCGCGCCAGATGACGGCCAGCGCCTGTGCAGTGGGCGTGCCGTCCAGCATCATAGCCGCCTCGTCACCCCCCTGCCCGCCCGCCGTGGGCTCAGCGTCAAAGGGGTAGGTCGGCAGCGGCACGCGTTGGGCGGGATGGAAGACCTCCCAGTCCAGTGCCACACCCGCCTGCCACAACTCGCCCAACGCCCTTTGCAGGGTGAGGGAGTTCGATTGACTGTCGTAATCCGAACGCAAGGTCGGCACCGCGCGCAAGCCCGCCGCGCCAATCTCCGCCGCCACTGCGCCAATGAGGCCGGTCAGCACCTGGGCCGGGCCAACCTCGACGATCAGTTCATGCCCAGCCCGGTGGAGCGCCTGCACGCCAGCCGCGAACTGGACCGGGCGGCAGGCATGTTCCAGCCAATACTGTGGCGAGGTCGCTTCGCTGGCCGTGATCCAATCGCCAGTGAGGTTGGAGATGTAGGGCAGCGCAGGCGGGTTCAATTTGACCGTCTTCAGGGCGGCTAGGAATGGCTCGGCGATGGGCCGGAGCAGAGGCGTGTGGAACGCATGCGTGGTCGGCAGCACCTGCGCGGCGATCCCTTCGTGCGCCAGGCGCGCCGCCAGGGCCGCAATGGGCGCTGGCTCGCCCGCCACAGTGCACAGCCCGCGCTCGTTGATGCCGGAGATCGCCAGGCCGCCGTCCAGGCGCAGCATCAGGTCGGCCTCGGCCAGGGGCACCGCCAGCATACTGCCGGCCGGCAGCGCCTCGATCAGCCTTGCGCGCCGCGCAACGAGGAACACCGCATCGGCCAACGACAACACACCCGCCAGACAGGCGGCCACGTACTCGCCCAGGCTATAGCCGATCATAACAGCGGGTTGAAGCCCCCACGCGCCCAAGAGCCGCGCCAGGGCATACTCGATGGCAAAGAGCGCCGGCTGGGCATACATCGTCTGGTTGAGGCGCGCCGCCGCCGTCCCAGCGGGCGCGGCCTCACGGCGGAGCATTTTCCGCAGATCAATTTGCCCTGCGCCATTGGCTGGCCTGGGTTCAGCGTCTGCCGAGAAGACAATCGTACGAATGTCAGTCCCCAGCTCTGGCAGCAGCAGCTCGGCGCACTGATCCACCGCCTCCTTGAACAGTGGCTCGGCTTGATACAGCTCCCCAGCCATGTTGGGGTAGTGGCTACCCAGCCCAGGAAAAGCGAAGACGACCCGGCCGCCCGACTGCCGCTGCGGCGGCCCGTCAACTGGCTTCAACGCAGCCGTCACCTGCTCCAGCCCTTCGGCCACGAAGGCGCGCCGATGATCCATGTGAGTCCGGCCAGCGCGCAGGGTGAAGGCAGCGCGGGCGAGATCGAGGTGAGGCTGGGCGTTCAGGTAGTCCGCGAGGCGTGTGGCGGTGGCCTGCAAGGCGGCCCGGTTGGCGGCCGATATGAGAAACAAGTGGGGGCCGGAGGCTGCCTCGCTAACGGGCGCCGAAACTGAGCCAAGCAGCACTCCCGCCTGATTGGCGCGGCCGGCGGCAATGGCTGCGGCGTGGGGCGCGCCGGCCTGCACCGCCAGCAGCGCCTGCGTCAGCGCCGTCAGTCCGTTGAGGTGGCCGGCCAGATTTGAGTGACACAACAACTGCACGCCCGCCGCGGCTGGCTCAGCCGGGCAGTCATGACCAATGCTCACAAAGGCGGGGATTGGCGGCTCGGCCGTTTGGGCAGCGGGAAAAAAACGCCCCGGCCAAATGTGGGTGGCGGCCGGCTCTGCTCCTCCTGCCGTCGCGGTCAACATGCGCTGCGCCTGAATGACTGCCAGGACATTGTCGTGCTGGGCGACAGCGTCTGAAACGCGCTTGAGGACTACCAGGCCCGCGCCCCCCGGCCCCGGGGCCGCCCCCGGAGTCGCCTCGACCACGGCCACAACCCCGGCCAGGGCCAGGTCAACTTCGCACGCCAGCAGGCTGCGGCAAGCGGCGTCGATGGCCGCCAGCGCCGAGGCCTCGCCCGCGTCGAGGTTGAGTGCCGGGCCCTGAAAGCCAAACCACTGAGCCAGGGTTTGGGCCGCGTGCGGCGCGGGCACGGTGCGCACCCCGCCGGGCGGTGCGGCCTCGCTGCCCCCCACGCCCACGAAGACGCCCACCCGGTTCGCGGCCAGCCGCGCGGGTGGCGCGCCAGCCACCTCCAGGGCTTCCCAGGCAGTCTGCAAAAGCAAGCGCAGGTAGGGGGGCAGCGTGGCGGCGGCCTCATCCGCCGGAAAGAACCCGGCTGGCAGCGATGGATCAACGGCCAGGGCGATGCCGGAGGCCAGGGTGACATCCGCCAGCGGCTCGTAGGAGGGGAAGCGGCAAGCCATGCCGATCACCGCGGCCCGCTCTTCGCGCTCGCGCTCGACTGCCTTAAGCTGGCGGCGCAAATCCTGCAGCTCGTGCAGGCTGCGCATCAACTGCTCGCGTGGGTCAGAATGATCTGTCATTCGTCGTATGCCGCGCCGGTCAGTGCATCCCCCGCAGGGCTGCCAACTGCGCGGCCAGCGCGGCCTCGGCTTCTTCGTCGCTGAGGGCCGCAATCCGATGCTCCAGCGCAGTTGAGCCGGCCGGGGCCGAGGGCGCGGGTTCATCCGGCATGCCCAGGACTGTTTCCAGGAGGTAGCGGCTCATCGAGTCAAGTGTCGGATAGTCGAACAGCAAGGTCACCGGCAGCCGCTGGCCCACCAGCCGCACCACCGCGTTGCGCATCTCAACCGCCATCAGCGAGTCCAGGCCATATTCATTCAACGGCTGCGCATGATCCAGGGCGGTGTCAGGCGGCAAGGCCAGAATCCGCATGGCCTCGCGCTGGAGCGCCTCGGTCAGAATTGCCTGCCTGCGGCTGGCCGGGGCGCGGCTCAGTTCGGCCAACAGGGCGGCGTCGGGGCCAGCCTCCAGCGCAGCCGCCGGCAGGAGTTCCGCGAAAAACGGCGCGGCGGCCAGGGCGGGCAGCCCCGCCTCGCGGGCGCCGGTGCGCCAGGCAATGACCGCTGCCTGCGTAACGCCTTGTGACAGCGCCCGCTCCAGCGCGCCCAGCGCCTCCTCGGCCGGCAACATCTCGATGCCCCACTGCCGCCACCGCGCCGCAGAACCGCTATCGGCCATGCCGCCCGTCTGCCAGGGGCCCCAATCCAGCGCCAGCGCCGGAAGACCGGCCGCGCGGCGGGCGTGCGCCAGCGCATCGAGGGCCGCGTTGCCGGCCGCATAGGCGGCCTGGCCGGGCGGGCCCAGCAATGCAGCGGCGGAAGAGAATAACACAAAGAGATCGAGTGGGTCAGACTTGGTGGCGCGATGCAGGTTCCAGGCGCCCGCCACCTTTGGCTCCAGGACACGGCGAAATTGCTCCGCCGTCAGGCGGGCCAGGGTGGCATCCTCCAACACGCCCGCCAGGTGAAAGACTCCGCGCACAGGCGGCAGGCTCGCCCGACAACCAGCCAACGCGCGCTCAAGCTGATCGGCTTGAGCCACATCCGCCTGGGCGACCGCCACCTGCACACCGGCATCGGCCAGGCGCGCCAGGCGTTCCGCCGCGGCTGGGCCAGGCTGGCTGCGTGCCAACAGCACGAGGTGCCGCGCGCCCCGCTCCGCCAGCCACTCAGCCGTGGCGAGGCCTAGCGCGCCCAGCCCGCCCGTCACAACGTAGGCGCCATCTGGGCGGATGTTCGGCGCGGGCGGCGCACTCGCCGGCCCAGTGGGAATCCCCGAGGCCAGCCGAGCCACGTAGCGGCGGCCACCGTGCAAGACCACCCGTTGTTCAATCGGGTCGGCCTGCAGTTCAGTCAATAGCGGTTCCATGCCCGCGCCGCCGACCTGGAGGTCAATCGCAATGTTACCGCCCCACATTTCGGGGTACTCGGCCGCTATAGACGGGCCCAGCCCCCAGAGCGTCGCGGCCGCCCATGTGTCGAGCGTAGTCTGTTCGCTGAAACCGGGCGCCGCACCGTGGGTCACGGCATAGATACGGGACGCCTGGCCCGTACGCGCCGCCAGAACCTGAACCAGGGTATGCACGCTGCCAGCGCACAGGCCGTGGATGTCCATCGGGCTCACGCCACCCGCCCGCAGGCTCCACAAATGAACAATGCGGTCGGGGGTCGAGCCCAACGCCTGGGTCACTTCGTCCATCAGCCGCGCATAGTCAGCAGGCATCCCAGGCCGAACGGCCCAGGCGGAGTCCCCCATCCGGCCGAAGTCATCCCCAGGCAGGACTGTTGCAACGGCCGCCCCCTTGATGCGGAGCAATTCGCTCAGTGCGTTGCCGGCGCCCAGCCCATCATCGAAGAGCAGCCATCCGCTGGTTGCCGGCTTGCCCCCCGGCGCCGGCGGCGCGGCCTCGCGCCACTGCACATGGAAGAACAATCCTTCCGAATCATGGCCGGCCTCCAGCGATTGGCGCACGGCCTCGGCCGAGATGGGACGACCATGCAGACCGAGCACCTCCAGCAGCACCCGGCCGGATTCGTCGTATAGCCGCACATCGCCCGCGACGGTGCCGCCGTTTGATGCGCTTGCGTGGGCGACCGCATGGCACCACATCGGCCCAGACGGAGCAGCATAAAAGCGGAGTTGGTCGAGGCTATAGGGGACATACAGCGGCAGGCCCTCGGTGTCCACCGTGGCCGAGAGGCATTGCAGACAGGCATCGAGCAGACCAGGCGGCAGCGGCGATTGCGCCACCTGGTCGGCTTCGCCCGGCGCGCGCAGGCGGCACAGGGCCTGGCCATCACCCCGCTGAATTGTCTCCATCCACCGAAAAGCCGGGCCAAAGGTGTAGCCGCGCCGATCCAACTCTGCATAGAATGCCTGCGCGCTGGCAGGGTGCGGGCATTGGCGCTGGAGGCCGGCCAGATCCGCGGGCGGCGGCACATTGGGCGGGCGCGGCGCGGCGCGGCCGGCCAGGTGGTCCACCCAGGCCAGCCGCTCAGCACTGGAAGGGGCGCTGGCAATTTTGAGCGCAGCCCCGCCGGCTCCATCCGGCTGCCAGATGAGCGTGCAATGCCGCGGCGCGCCGGCCCGCAAAACCAATGGATGCGCAAACACCACATCCTCCAGGGCAGCCGGGCCAGGGGCCGCAAGTTCACCGGCGGCGGACAGTGCGCGGACCAGGTGGGCGGCGGCGGCCACTACCACCTGGCCGTGAATCCTGTGATCGGCCAGGAAGGCAAAAGTGTCCGGCTGAAGCTCGATGGAATACTGAGTGGCGTCAAGCGGCGACGGCCAGCGCTGGCCGAGCCACCCTGAGGCGGCGCCACCAAAGCGGCCTGCCTGCGCTGCCGAATCTGCTTGGCTGGCGGCAAACCAGTAGCGCTGGCGGATGAAGGGCGTCAGCGGCAATGCAATAAGGGGCGCTGCCTTCCCCTCGTGCAGCGCCGGCCAGTCCACGTCCACACCGCCCACATGAAGTTGGGCCAGGCTGGCCAACATGCGCGCGCGGTCGCTCTGTTTCGGGTGCAGCGAGGTCAATACGGTCAGTGCGGCCTCGGGCGCGCACCGGCGCACGATGGAAGCCGTGGCCGCCCCTGGGCCAATCTCCAGTACGAAGGCTGGGCGCCCTTCGATGAGCGTGGCGACGGCCCTCTCCAACTCAAAGGGCAGGCGCGATTGGGCCGCCCAGTACTCCGGGGTCGCCAGTTCGCCGTCAACCAGTTCGCCGGTGCAAGAGGAAATGTAGTCCACTTCCGGATGCCGCAGGCGCGCTTGCGCCAGGACCGGCATCCACCCGGCGACGACGGGTTCCATCAACGGCGTGTGCAGCGGGTAGCCAGCCCGCTCGAAGGCGCTCAGTGACCGCACGGACAGACCGTCGGCTTCGGCCTCGCGCAGCAGCGACGCGACTGCCTCGGCGTATCCGGCCACGGTCACGGCGCGGGGCCCGCTGCTCCCCACCCGCCAAACGCGCCCCGCGAACCGGTCCAGATACGGCTGCACGTCAACGGGATCGGCCAGCACGATCCCGACGCCGCCGTGAATGCCCTGGGCCTCCATCAGCCGGGCGCGTTCAGCCACGAGCTGCGTGGCCTCCTCCAGGCCCAGCACGCCGGCCGTCACCGCGGCCGCGAATTCCCCCAGGCTGTGGCCCAAGACCACGGCCGGCACCACGCCCCAGCTTTGCCACTGGCGGGCAAGGGCGGCCTGCAATGCAAACAGGGCGACCTGCGCCGCCGCCAGGTTGTCGAAGGGCTGGCCGGCCTGCTGTTCGTCGAAGCATAGGTCTGCCAGTGGCCGGTCCAGGTATGGGGCAGCGGCCGTGGCGCAGCGGTCGAATGTCTGGCGGAACACCGGTTGGGTGCGGTACAACTCAGCGCCCATGCCCACCTGCTGGCCGCCCTGCCCACTAAAAAGAAAGGCAACCTTGGGCTGGCTGTGCACGCGGCAGTTGCCGGCGTAGAGGCCGGCGACCGGCTCCTGCGCGTGAAGGCGCGCAAGCTTGTCCCGCAGGCCGGCTAGGCTATCCACGACCAGAGAGGCGCGCCAGTTCCAGTGCGAGCGGCGCACCTGGCTGGCATAGCAAATGTCGGCCAGCGGCGCGTCCGTCGTGTCCAGCCACTCCGCCACGCGCCCAGCCAAGGCCCGCATTTGGGTCTCGCTGCGGGCCGAGAGGACAAAGAGGTGCGGCGCGGCTTCAGCGGAGATCGCGAACTCGGCCGGTGCTCCTGAAGCCGCTTCCTGACCCAACAGCGGCGCCTCCTCCACAATCACATGGGCGTTGGTGCCGCTGAACCCAAAAGCGCTCACCGCCGCCAGCCGGCGGCTCGAGCCAGCGCGCCACTCGAGCAGCGCCGTGGGCACACGCAGCGCCAGCTTGTGCCAATCCACGTGCGGGTTCGGCTGGTGGAAATGCAGGTGCGGAGGTATGGCGCCGCCTTGCAGGGCCAGAATCACCTTAATCAGCCCCGCAATCCCGGCGGCGGCCTCCAAATGGCCGAAGTTCGTCTTGACAGACCCGACGACGAGCGGCGGCGGGTCGGCATGCGGCCCGCTGCCTGGCAGTAAGCGTTCGTAGGCCTCAGCCAAGGCATGCAATTCGATCGGGTCGCCGAGTGGTGTGCCGGTGCCGTGAGCCTCCACATAGCCGACTTCATGCGGCGCCACCCCCGCGCGCGCCAACGCGGCCCGGATGACGGCGCGCTGGGCCGGGCCGTTGGGCACCGTCAGCGCGCTCGTGCGGCCATCCTGATTGACCGCCGAGCCGCGCACTACGGCGAGGACCTGGTCTCCGGAGGCCACCGCGTCGGCCAGGCGCTTTAGCACCACCACACCGCACCCCTCGCCTCGAATGAACCCGTCGGCCGCGGCATCAAACGTCTTGCACAAGCCATCCCGCGCCAGCGCGTTCATGCGGCAGAAGGCGATGCTGCTGGCGGGCGACAGAATCAGATTGACACCGGCTGCCAGCGCCGCGTCGCACTCCCGGCTGCGCAAGCTCTGGCACGCCAGATGGACCGCGACCAGCGAGGACGAGCAGGCCGTATCCACCGCCAGGGCTGGCCCTTGCAGCCCAAGGGTGAAGGCCAATCGGCCGGCCGAGACGTTGGGCGCATTGCCAGTGAGCACGTAGGCGTCAATGTCCGCCGGGCGCTGCGTTTCGACCAGCAGGTGTGAATAATCGGACGAGGCCAGGCCAATGAAGACACCGGTGAGGCTGTTGGCGAGGGATTCGATGGGCAAGCCGGCATGCTCCAACGCCTCCCACGCTGTCTCCAGGAGCAGGCGCTGCTGCGGGTCCATATTGGCCGCCTCGCGCGGGGAGATGCCGAAGAAGAGGGGATCGAAGGCCTCGACCTCGTCTAGGAAACCGCCCAGGCGCGTGTAGATTTTGCCGGGGGCAGCCGGGTCAGGATCATAGAGAGCGGCTGCGTCCCAGCGGTCCGCGGGCACATCGCCCACGGCGTTCACACCATCGCGCAGCAGATCCCAGAACCGCTCGGGCGTATCGGCGCCGCCGGGGAAGCGGCAAGCCAGGCCGACGACGGCAATTGGCTCGTTGGCCGATTGGCGCTGAGCCGCCAACTGCGCACGCATTTCCTTCAATTCGCGCAACGCTTTTACCAGCAGGTCCTTCGTGGCCGGGGAGGGGTCGTTCGGCATGTGTCAACTTGATACCCTGGTCGGCAGAATTCTGCAAACCAGCTTACTTGTCCTGCTCGATGGCGCGCAGTTCCTCGGCCAGCAGCGCCGCCAATTCATCCTCGGAGAGGTTCTCGAGGTCGTCGGGCGCAGCCACCGGTGCGGGACTGAGCACCCCCGCGGCCGAAAGCCGGTCCAGCAAGTGACGCGCCAGCCCGTCAACGGTGGGATAGTCAAAGACCACCGTGGCCGGCAAGCCTTGGGGAAGCTCAAGCGCAGTCTCCAGCCGTTCCTTCAACTCGACCGCCGCCAATGAGTCCAGGCCAAGGTCAAAGAACCCTTGCTGCGGATCGATGTCGGCCCCACTTTCCCAGCCGAGGATCGCCGCCACCTCAGCGCACAGAAAGGCAGTCACCGCTTGCTTTTGGCGGCGAGCCGGCAGCGCAGCCAATTCCAGGCGCAGACTGCGCACCGGCGGCCGAGCCGCCTGCGCCGCCAGGGGCAGCCCGCGCAGCAATTCTCGGAAGAGCGGCTGGGCATAAATGAGAGCTAAGGCGCGATCGGTCCGCGGCGGCCAGCGCATGGGCAAGACGGCAACCTGCGGCTGAGAGTTGGTCAACAGCCGGCCCAAGACTTCCAGCGCCTGATCGGGCGGGAGCGCCTCCATCCCCCAGGCTTCCAGCCGCCGCCGCCCTTTCTCCCCGGCCGCCTCGGCCATGCCCGCTTGCCACGGCCCCCAATTGAGGCTGAGCGCCGGCAGGCCCAGGCTGCGGCGATGGTGAGCCAGCGCATCCAAGGCTGCGTTGGCCGCCGCATAGTTGGCCTGGCCTGGTGAACCAAGCACAGCCGCCGCGGAAGAGAAACACACAAAGTAGTCCAGCGACAGGGTGGCGGTCTGGTGGTGAAGGTTCCAGGCCCCAGCCACCTTGCCGAGCATGACGGCCTCGAACTGGGCGGGTGTGAGCGTCTGGAGGGCGGCATCGGCGACGGCGCCCGCCGCGTGAAAAACACCCCGTAGAGGCGGCATCGTGGCCGCCAATTCCGCCAACGCCTGGGCCACAGCGCCGGCATCCGACACGTCCGCGGCGGCCAGGCGGACTTCAGCGCCGCTTACCCGCAGGTCCGCCAGCCAATGCTCCAGGTCCGGTCCAGTAATGGAGCGGCTAAGGAGCGCCAGATGCCGCGCCCCGTGGTCCACCAGCCAGCGTACCAGCAGCCGCCCAATGCCGCCCGTGCCGCCCGTGACGAGGTAGGTGGCATCCGTGTAAAACGAAGGCGCGCTGGGACCGGGCGGCTGGGCCGTGCGAGCCGGCGCATCGGCCAGCCGTGCCAGCCGCGCCGCCAGCCGCGCCGCGCCTCGGAATGCAACCTGGTTCTCGCCGTCAGGGTAAAGCAGCTCGGAGGCGAGCAGGGCGGCGGCTTCCGCCACCGTGTGCTCGCCGAGGTCAATCAGGCCGCCGAACAGCGCCGGGTGCTCCAGGGCCAGGGTCCGGCCAAAGCCCCACACCAGGGCGCCTGCGGGGTCAACGCGCTCGGGGCCGGTTGGCTGGCTGAGCCGCGTAACAAGCCACAGCCGGCCCACCTGGCCCAAGCCGCCAATGGCCGCCTGCGTGAGGTAGAGCAGCGGCAACGGGAACGCTGTGCTGGTCCCGTCCCCTTCAGCTTGCGCGGCAGGCGTCCGATCCAACGCCCGCAGATCGACCACACTGCACCCCGCTGGCAACCGTCTGACCCAATCCGAAGCCAACAGCAGGCGGTAGTGGTCGAGATCATCCGGGTTCAGCGTGAACGACTCCTCCGGCCCGGCAGCGTAGTCCGGTGCACCCCGCACCAGCGCGGCGGACTGGCCTTGCTGGCGCAGCAGGTCCGCCAGCGCCTCCCCACAGCCGCCCGCATCGGCCAAGATCAGCCAGCCGCCAGCGGCGGGCGCGCTGTGGCCGTTGGGTGCAGCAAGCGGCTGCGGCTGCCAGGCCACGCGGTAGAGCCAGTCGCGGTTGGCCGGGCGCACGTGGCGCAGCAGGGCATCCGGGCCAGCCGCGCGCAAGTAGCGGATACCCCTGGCCTCGGCGACGAGCTGGCCATTGGCATCATGTACGCGCGAATCGCCGACGACCCGCTCCGGCTCGCTGCCCGGGCGCAGCTCAAAGTGGCACCAGCCACTGGGGCCGGCTGAACGATAAAAGCACACTTCATCGAATGAGACGGGCATCAGAATGCCAGCCTCGGCGGAGGCCTCTGTCTGTGCGGCATAGGCGATGTGAAAGGCGGCGTCGAGATAGGCGGGGTGGATGGTGTAGCCCCTGGCCTCCGCCTCCAGGCGCGCGTCCTGCTCCAGGCGGCCCAGCACCTCGCCTTCGCGCCGCCAGAGCTGCCGCAGCGACTGGAAGCGGGGCCCCAGCGTCCCGCCAAAGTCGTGCCCCAGTGAATAGTAAGCCGCCCCATCCAGTTCGTCCGGACATCGGGCTTGAACCGCCGTGATGTCAAGCGCTGCTCCCGCTGGGGCTTCGCGCGCGGCCGTCACCAGCACACCGCGCGCGTACAGCCGCCAGTCTTCGGGCGCGCTCCCCGGCGCGGCGTAGATCTGAAACTCAACAGGTTGGCCCGCCTCGGCGGCTGCCAGGACCAGTTGCATGGTCAGCGGACCGTCCTCGGGGACGACGAGCGCGTCGCGAATAACGAAATCCCGAATCGGATAAGTACCCGGACCAAACAGTCGGCGGGCAGCGGCGTCGGCCATCTCCAGGAAGGCAGTCGCCGGCACGACCAGCACGCCGTGGATGCGGTGATCGCCCTGGAAAGGCGGGATCGTCGCGGTGAGGACGCTCTCAAACAGCGTGCCCTGAATGACAGGCGAGCGCACCTGCCGGTCCAGCAGCGGATGCAGCCGCTGCGCGCCGGGCGCCGCCTGGGCCATTGGCGCTGGCTCGGGCGTGTACCAATATCGGCGTCTCTGCCAGGGGTAATTGGGCAGATCCACCCGCGCAGTCCGGCCGCCGATGATGCTGGGCCAATCCAGGCGCAGGCCGTGCGCGTGCAGGCGGCCCAGGTTGGTCTTCAGCGTCAGGTCTTCATCGCGCCCGCGCCGCAGCGAATGGGCGACAACCCCTGGCCGATCCGCGCCGGCCTGCGCCTGTTCAATGTATTGGCTCAACGCCGGATGTGGCGAGACTTCCAGAAAGGCGGCGTGGCCCTGCGCGACGAGATACTCGATCGCGCGTGCGAAGAGGACGGGCTCGGCCAGGTTTTGCCCCCAGTAAGCGGCACCGAGCGCCTCGCCTTGAATGGGTTGGCCGGTGACGGTCGAGATCAACGGCAGCCGCGCGGCCCGCGGGCGCAGGCCGGCTAGAGCGCGCACCAGCGGGTCCACCAGGGGCCGCACCTGCGGACTGTGAAAGGCGTAGTTCACCGGCAGATACTGCGCGTGTGCGCCGCTGGCGGTTATCTCGGACAGAAACGCCTCCAACTGGGCCGGGTCGCCCGAGACGACGGTGGACGAAGCGCCGTTGGCCGCGGCGATAGCGAGGCCAGCGTAGCTATGCAGCTTTGCCAGCAACGGTGCGGGGGGCTGGTTGACGGCCGCCATCTTGCCGCGGCCGGTGAGTGACTGCAGGGCCTGGCTGCGCGCGCCCACCACCTGGGCGGCCTCTGCCAATGTCAGAGCGCCGGCAACGTAGGCGGCTGTCACCTCGCCCAGGCTGTGGCCGACCACCGCCGCGGGTTGGATGCCCCAACTCCGCCACAAAGCCGCCAGCGCCACCTGCACCGCAAAGATAGCCGGTTGGGCCAGCAGTGTATCGGTCAGGCCATACGCGTTGGCCGGCGCACCATCCGCGGCCGCGCCACCTCGCAGAATATCGATGAGCGAATGGCCCAAGGCAGGCCGAAAAGCGTAATCGCACTCGTCCAGGGCTTGCCTAAAGGCGGGATAGAGGCGGTAGAGGGCCGCGCCCATGCCCTCCCATTGAACCCCTTGCCCCGAGAACACGAAGACCGGGCCCCCCGGCTGGGCTGGCAGCCGGCGGCCCGCGGCGACCGCCGGGTGCGGCCGTCCGGCCACGAATGCGTCGAGCGCGGCCGCCATCTCGGCGTGTGTGCGGCCGGCCACGGTCAGGCGATGGCTGAACTGGCTCCGCTCCAGCAGCGCCGCGGCGCAGATATCGGCCAGCGGGACGTCGGCGGCCTGCCAGCGGTGCAGTTCATCACGGTACCGCGCGGCCAGGGCGGCCAAGCCAGCCGGCTGCGGGGCCGCGAGCGCCAGAAGCCGGACCAGCGCATCTTGATCGCTGGCGGCAGCGGGCGGCACCATCCCTGGCGGAGTATCTGCACCGGGTGCGGCCTCCAGGATGACATGCGCATTGGTTCCACCAAAGCCAAAGGAACTCACAGCCGCGCGGCGCGGCGCCGCCTCGGCCGCCGGCCACGGCATGAGCGTAACTGGAATAGTTATCGGCGCCTCACCCAACGAGATGTGGGGGTTGAGGGCTGTGAAGTGCAGATGGGGCAGCACCTGCCCTTGCTGCAGGACGAGTACCGCTTTGATTAGGCCAGCGACGCCAGCCGCGGCCTCCAGGTGGCCGATGTTGGTCTTGACTGAACCGACATACAGCCGATCGCGCACAGCGCGTTCGCCGTACACCGCCAGCAGCGCCTCCATCTCAATGGGATCGCCCAGCGGCGTGCCGGTGCCATGGGCCTCAATATAACCAATCTGGTTAGCACGTAAACCGGCATTGGCCAGCGCTTCCGCCAGGACGCGCTGCTGAGCGAGGCCATTGGGCGCCGTGAGCACATTCGTCCGCCCATCCTGATTCACCGCTGTCCCGCGCACCACCGCCAGGATCGGATCGCCGTCGCGCTGCGCCTCCGACAGGCGTTTGAGGACCAGGACGCCGCAGCCCTCGCCCCGCACCATGCCATCGGCCGCGGCGTCAAAGGCCTTGATGCGTCCATCAGGCGCAACGGCTCCCCACCGCGCCACCGCCAGGCTGGTCAGGGGCGAGAGCATCAGGTTTACGCCGCCCACCAGCGCCAGACTGGACTCTTTCTGCCGCAGGCTCTGGACGGCCAGATGCAGGGCCACCAGGGACGACGAGCAGGCGGTGTCCACGGCCAGGCTGGGGCCGCGTGCGTCCAGAAAATGCGACAGGCGGTTCGCGGCGATGGCATGCGACATGCCCGCGGCCACATACGCATCGATGCCGGCGGCGTCAGCCATCTGCAGCGACGAATAGTCGCCCTGATAGATGCCCACGCAGACGCCGGTGGCGCTGCCGGCCAGTTCATCCAGGGTCAGTCCGGCATTCTCCAGGGCTTCCCAGGCCACCTCCAGCAGCAGGCGCTGCTGCGGGTCCATGCGCGCCGCCTCGCGCGGCGCAATCCCGAAGAACGCGGCATCGAACTGATCGGCCTGCTCGATGAAGCCGCCGAGCCGGGTGTTGGCGGTGCCTGGAGCAGCCGGCCCGGGATCAGAGCCGGCGTCCACCGGCCAGCGGCCGGCCGGCACTTCGGTGATGGCGTCGCGCCCGCCGGCCAGGAGGCGCCAGAACTCAGCCGGGCTGTTGGCCGCGCCAGGGAACCGGCACGCCATGCCGATGATGGCAATCGCTTCGGGCGCGGGCCGAAGCAATTCGGCCAGCAGCGCCCGCTTCTCGGGCGTCAGGCCGCTCAATGCGCTGGAGAAAGCCGCATCACTCATGCGCCGCACCGCCGTTCAGAAGCTTCCGGAGGTCGTCGTCCGACAGGGCTTCCGCCTGGGCCAGGAACTCGGCCAGGTCATCATCGAGCGTTTCGGGCGCGCGGGCGCCCCCCGCCTCAGAGGCAGCCCCATCCAGGCCCATCTTCTCCGCCAGGTGCGGGGCCATCGCCGCAATGGTGGGATAGTTCCACACCAGGGTCGCGGAAAGTCGCAGGCCCAGGCTCCGCTCAAACCGGTTGCGCAGCTCGATGGCCGAGAAGGAATCGATGCCCAGGCTGCCTAGCGCGGTATCATCGTCAATCGAGGCCGGCTCGACGCGCAGCACAGCGGCCAGCTGGCCGCGGATGTGCTCGCGCAACTGGCGCAGCCGCGGCAGGCCAGGCTCCAGCCGCAACAGCCGCTCGCGGAGATCGACGGCCGGCGCCTGCTCGGGCGCTTCGCCCGCCTCGGCCTGCTCCATCCCGCGCAGGAACGGCGGCACGCCCACCAGCCGGCTGTGCTTGCGCCAATCGTCCCAATGGACGCGCATGGCCGCCGCCTGCGCCGGAGCCGGCCGCGACATGAGCTGGCCCAGCACCACCAGCGCCACCGGCGCCTCGAACGGCAGCATACCGAAGCCGCGCATGTAGGCCACAGCCCGCCGCCCGCCGGGTGTCAGCGCGAAGCCAAGGTCTTTCCAGAAGCCCCAATTGATGCTTAGCGCGGGCGCGCCAGCCGCGCGCCGGGCGTGGGCCAGCGCATCCAGGTACGCATTCGCCGCCGCATAACTGGCCTGACCCGCCGCGCCCATCAGCGAGCCGGATGAAGAGAACATGACGAAGAAGTCCAACGGGCGGTCAAGAAAGTACTGATGAAGATTCCACGCGCCTGACGCCTTGGGATGGACAACGCGGCGCAGACTGTCGGGGTCCAGCTCAATGAGCAGCCGGTCATCGATGACGGCCGCGGCGTGGATGACGCCCCGAATGGCGGGCCAGCCTTCAGCCGCATATTGATCGAGGAAACCGGCGAGACGGGCGCGATCGCCCACGTCCATGGCCGCCCACTGCACGGCCGCGCCCAGGGCTTCCAGCTTCTGAATTGCCGCGGCCCGGCGGGCGGCCGCGCTCTCTGGTGGCAGAGCACGCCACTGATCGCGCGGGGGCAGTTCGGTGCGGCCGAGCAGGATGAGCCGGCGTGCCCCCTGCCCCACCGCCCACTGCGCCACAGCTAACGCGATGTCGCCAAAACCACCCGTGACCAGATAGGCCCCGTCTGGCCGGAACAGCGGCGAAGCCGGCGCGCCGTGGCCGGACTCTGCCTGGGGCAACCGGGCCAGCCGCGCCGTCAGCCACGCGTCCCCCCGGAAGGCGATGCGATCCTCGGCTGGCCGGGCAGACAGGAAGCGGAGCAGGTGCTCGGCGCTCACGCCCGGGTCGCCGGCTGGGTCGCAGTCAATCAGGCCGCCCCAAAGCTCATGGTGCTCTTCGGCCAGCACATAGCCCAGCCCCCAGACCGTTGCCTGCTCGGGGACTACCATCGCCCCACCGGCTGCGTGGGCGCCGGCAGTGACAAACCAAATAGGAACAGCGGCATCGGGCGCGGCCTGTTTGACGGCCTGAACCAGCCGCACGACCGCCTCCGAGCGGTGCGCCAGCCGCCGCGCGGCATCCCACTGCGGATCGTCCTGATCCACGCTCCACAAGTGAACAATGCCCTTCAGGCTGGCAGGCGGCGCCTGTCGCATGAGCGCCTGATAGTCCTCAGCCGCCTCCGGCCGGACCGACCCCCGCCCGTCCGCCAGGGCTGCATACTCGATGCCCCGGGCAACTACGAGCGCCTGCCCGCCTTCGCGCGCAATTGACTGCGCCAGGGCTTGCCCAATGCCGTGCTCGTCGGCGAAGATCAGCCAGCGTCCCGCGAGGGGCGCTCGCTCCGCCGGCTGCTCAACCGGCTCCCACACCACTTGATAGAGCTGGTCGGCGGCATGCTCCGGCTGGGCAGTCCCCACCGCTTCAAAGCGGATCCCTTCGAGCGCCATCACCACGGCGCCATCGGGGGCAACGAGTCTGGCGCAGCCGATGATGGCATCGTCGTTGGTCTCGATTAGGTTGACCGTGGCCCAGGCCGGGGCCACTGCCGGCTGGCGCCAGGTGACGCGCTCAATGCTGGCTGGGGCGTACAGCGTGCTCGCGCTGCCCGCTAGCTGGCTTACCAGCCAGGCAAAGGCTTGCAGGGCCGGCTCGATGACAGCCGCCGGCATGTTGCCAGCCGCCAGTTCGCGGATCGTTCGCTCGTCCAGCCGGGCGCTCGCCACGGCGGTTTCAGGCCCCCAACGAATCTCGGACACGGTTCGCAGGTCCGGCCCGTATTCAATGCCGAGCGCCTCGAACGCGCGATAGAGTGCGTCCTCGTCCAGATGGTTGGGGAGCGCCTCCTCCAATCCAGCGCGGGCGGCTGGATTAGGCACTGGCTGGGCAGCAACCTGCGGCAGCTCGAGGCGGCCGGTAAAGTGCGGCTGCCACTGGCCTTCGATCAGGCTGTAGAGGCGAAAGGCAGCACCCGCCGCCGACGGAGGATCGAGGACCATCTGGGTCTCGGTCCACGGCGCTTCTTCCCTCAACACGAGGCCCTTGACAAAGATCAGGCTGGCCAGATTGCGCGCGCCGTGCCCCTGCCCGGCGGCCAGCGCCATCTCAATCGCGGCCGAAGCCGGCAGCACCGGCCGCCCAAACAGGCGGTGTTGGAAGGGCTGCGGCCATTGCCGGCGGTCGAGCGCGCCCTGCCAAATGGTCTTGCCCGGTTCGCCAGCCACGGCCAGCGGCGCGCCTGGCAGGCTGCCGCTGAGACCGGCCGGGCGGGCGGTCAGGGTGGCGGTATCTGCTTCCAGCCAGAAGCGTTCGCGCTGCCAGGGATAGGCTGGAAGCGACACGGCTTTTCCGCTCGGGTAGACCTTGTTCCAGGCCACCGGCACGCCCAGGGTGTACAGCCGCCCCAAGGTCTCCAGCAGCACCGCTGGATCGCCGGCATTGCGCCGCAGCGAGGTCAGCGTCACGCCCTCCACCTGTAGGTCCTGGAGACCCTCTTCAATCGCGGGACCCAGGACCGGGCCGGGGCCGATCTCAAGAAAGAGCTCGTGCCCGCTTGCGGCCAAGGCGCGTACCGCCTCGGCAAACAGCACCGGCTGGTTCAGGTGGCGTACCCAGTAGCCGGCGTCGAACTGCCGCCCGTCGTCCAGCGACCCGGTGACCGTTGAATAAAG
The DNA here is from genome assembly GCA_964497615.1 of uncultured Anaerolineales bacterium. Classification (GTDB taxonomy): domain Bacteria; phylum Chloroflexota; class Anaerolineae; order Anaerolineales; family UBA6663; genus CAZCEC01. The sequence continues at coordinate 65,366 of CAZCEC010000012.1, forward strand.
CGGAACCTGAGCCGGGCGGACGGCCACCGCGCCGACGGCTTCGCGCAACTGCTCCCCAAGCGCGGCCATGCGCGGGCTGTGCGAGGCCACATCGGCCACCCCCCATCCGCAGAAGATCTCCTGTGCCTGAAGCTCGTCAAAAAGCGCCTCGAGGGCAGCCGGCTCGCCGGACAGGATGGTCGAGCGCGGGCTGTTGCTGGCGGCGATGTGTAGCCGCCCGGCGTAGGGGGCAATAGCGGCCTGGGCCGCTGCGTACGAGAGCTCAACCACCCCCATGGCGCCTTCTCCGCTGGCGGCCCGCAAAAGCTGTGTGCGCCGGCAGATGATCCGCGCCGCGTCATCCAGACTGAGCACCCCGGCGAAATGCGCGGCCGCGACCTCGCCCATGCTGTGGCCCACCGCCGCATCGGGCCTCACGCCCCAGGCGCGCCACACGCTGGCGAGGCCCACCTGCAGCGCGAACAGGAACGGCTGCAGCACGTCAATCTCATCCAGCCAGGCATCGTCGCCGGCCATGAGCTTCTCGCTCAAGGTCCAGGTCACATGGGGCTGCATGGCCGCCTGGCACGCCTCAATGGCGGCGCGGAAGACGGGCGACTGCTGCCACAAGGCCCGGCCCATGCCCAACCACTGCGCGCCGTGCGGCGAGAACACAAACACCAGCTTGCGCCGCCGCGTGCCATGGTGGCGGCCAGCGGCCACCTCCGGGCTAGCCGGATCATCAAGATAGGCCCGCAGGCGGTCGGCCACCTGGGCATGCGTTTCACCCACTACAGCCAGGCGGTGCGCGTGATGGCTCCGCCGCACGGAGGTGGTGTGGGTGATATCGGCCAGGGGCTGGGCCGCGCCTGCGGGCGAGCGGAGATGGTCGCGCAGGGCCGCGGCCACATCCCGCAGGGCCGCCTCGCTGCGCGCCGCCAGGGGAATGACGTACGCCTGTGACTGAACGGGGAACGCCGGCTGAGGCGGCGCGGCTGAAGGCGCGGGTGGATCAGACAGGACCAGGTGAGCGTTGGTGCCCGACCAACCAAAGGCGCTGATGCCCGCCAGGCGGGGCGCTTCACCTCGCGGCCAGGGGATGGGCTGAGTGGGAATGGCGAACGGCGTGCCAGTCAGGTTGACGTGCGGGTTTAGCGTAGTGAAATGCAGATTGGGGGGGATGGTCTCATGCTGGAGGGCCAGGATGGCCTTGATCACGCCGGCCACGCCCGCCGCCGCGCCGGTATGCCCGATGTTGCTCTTCACCGCGCCCAGATGGACCGGCCCGGCTGGGGCCGCAGCGTCGCCCGGCGCGGCGCTCTTGTAGACTGCCCGCAGCGCATCGGTCTCGATCGGATCACCCAGCGACGTGCCAGTGCCGTGCAGTTCGATGAACGACAACTCGTGGGGGTGGACGCCCGCATTCGTCAGCGCCTGCCGAATCACGGCCTCTTGCGAGCGGCCATTCGGCGCGGAGAGGACGTTGGTGCGCCCGTCCTGATTGATGGCCGAACCGCGGATGACGGCCAGGATCGGATCGCCCGCCGCCTGCGCCTCCGACAGGCGCTTGAGCACCAGCAGCGCGCAGCCTTCGCCGCTGCCGAAGCCATCGGCGCTGGCATCCAGCGTTTTGCAGCGGCCGTCCGAGGCCAACAGCCCCATGCGGCTAAAGGGCATCAGCGCCAGCGGCGAGAGGATCAGGCTGACGCCGCCCGCCAGCGCCAGGTCGCACTCGCGGCTGCGCAGCCCCTGGCACGCCAGGTGAATGGCATACAGCGACGACGAACAGGCTGTGTCCAGGGTGATGCTGGGGCCGTGCACACCCAGGAAGTAGGAGAGCCGGCCGCTGGCGACGCTGGACGATGTGCCAGTGCCCGAGTAAACATCCAGGCTGGCCGGGTCGCGCATTTGCAGCCAGCCGTATTCGCTGTTGAGCAGGCCGATATAGATGCCGGTGGCGCTGCCCGCCAGGCCGCCGGCCGGCTGCCCGGCGGCCTCAAGCGCCTCCCAGGCCACTTCGAGCAGCAGCCGCTGCTGCGGGTCCATCTGGGCCGCCTCGCGCGGAGAGATGCCAAAGAAGCGGGCATCGAAGCCGGCCACGTTGTCCAGGAAGCCGCCCCAGCGGGTGGCGATCTTGCCAGGCCGGTCGGGCCGCGGGTCGAAGTAGGCGTCGGCCTCCCAGCGCTCGGGCGGCACGACCGTAATCGCATCCCGGCCATCGCGGAGCAGCTCCCAGTACGCTTCCGGCGAGTTGGCGCCGTGCGGGAAGCGGCAGCTCTGGCCCACAATCGCAATGGGTTCGCTTTGCGCTTGCTGCAGGGCGTCCAGCTTGCCCTGGAGCTTTTCAATGGTCTGGTAGACCTGCTTGAGCTGCGCGGTTCGGTCAGTCGCGGTCATGGCAGTTTAGAGCGACCGATTGAGGCGCGCGAGCTTGTCGTTGAGCAAATCCATGATCTCGTCTTCCGAGAGGCCGGCCAGCGCGTCGGCCTTAGGTTCGGCGGTCTGCGGCATCGCCGCCGGGTCAGGTTCCAGCCTCACGCCAAGTTCGGCGGCCAAGTAGTTGGTAAGCTCAGTTACAGTGGGGTAGTTCCACACCAGCGAAACGGGCAGCACCAGCCCCAGTTGCCGTTCGAGGTCGTTCTTGACCTCCAGGGCCATGAGCGAGTCAAAGCCCAATGATCCGAACGGCGTATCGGGGTCCACCTGCGCCGGCGGCAGACGCAGCACCTGCGCGATCCGCCGGGTGAGTAGTGTGTGCAAGAAGTCGCGCCGCTCTTCGGGCCGCGCCAGCGCCGCCAACTGCGCGGCCATGGCCCCAGGCGCGCTGCTGTCTTGGTTAGCGGCGGCATGCTCGCGGGCCAGGTCCGCCAACAGAGGCGCTCCAGCCAGGCCGGGAAACGCACGAAACCACTGGCCCCAGTTGACCGCCATGACGGCGGCCTGCGGCTGCCCCGTGCCCAGCATACGCTCCAGCACTTCCAGGCCCCAATCTGGCTCGATGGGCGCCATGCCCGCCGCGATGACACGGTCGGCGCTGGGCTTGCCGGCGGCCGCGCCGATGCCGGCCCAGGGGCCCCAGTTGAGGCTCAGGCCGGGCAAACCCAGATGGCGCCGGTAAGCAGCCAGGCCGTCGAGGAAGGCGCTGGCCGCCGCGTGATTGGCCTGCCCAGGCGAGCCGAACACGGCCGCGATGGACGATGGCAGCACGAAGAAGTCGAGCGCGCTGCTCTGGGTGAGTTGGTGAAGATGCCACGCGCCGTAAACTTTCGCCCGGACCACCCGGTCAAAGCGCGCCTGGTCCAGGCTTACAATCAGACCGTCGTCCAAGGTGCCGGCCGCATGCACCACCCCTGCCAGCGGCGGCAACTGGTTCAGGGCGGCCAGCGCCCGCGCCAGTTGGTCACGCTCGGCGACATCGGCCAGCGCGGTAACCACGTTGACGCCCTCGGCCTGCAGTTGATCCGCGACAGCCTGGGCTTCAGGCGAGGGCTCGCGCCGCCCCACGAGGAGCAGGTGGCGCGCGCCCTTGCGGACCAGCCACTGGGCCAGTGCCAGCCCCAGTCCGCCAAAGGCGCCGGTGATCAGATAGGTCGCATCTGGGCGCGCCGCAAAAGCGGGCGCGGCCGGTTGGCCTTGGGTGCCGGAGCGCTGATACAGTGGTTCGAGCCGGGCGACGAGGCGCTGCCGCGCCCGAAGCGCGATCTGACTTTCAGCGGCGCCGGCCAGCACTTCATCCACCAGCAGCACGGCGTGGGCAGGGCCGCTCACATCAATCAGCCCGCAGCGCAGCTCGGGCAGCTCGTTCATCACCACGCGCCCCAAACCCCACAGCGGCGCTTGCCAAGCACTCTTTACATCCGGGCCGGCGGCGTGCTGCGTGATCAGCCACAGGCGCGGCGGCCGGGGGCGTGCGCCCAGAGCCTGGGCCAGGGCAATGGTGCTCAGACAGCTTCGGTTGATGGCCGCGTCAACGGCCATCCCATTGGCGTCGTCGTTGGCATCCAGGCCCCACATGTGCAGCACGCCGCGCCAATCCGATTGGGCCTCCAGGGTCTCATCCAACAGGCGCCGGAGGGCGTCCATGCCTCCGTCCGCGGCGCTGGCCGCGACCACCACCGGATATCCCCCGCGGCGGCGCAGTTCATCGGCCACAGCTTCGCCCAGGCCTCGCTGATCGGCCAGGATGAGCCAATGGCCCCGCGTGGGCAGCGGCGGCAGGTCGAGCGCCTGGGGCTGCCAGGTGATCTGGTAGAGCCAGTCGGTCAGCCGGCGGCGAGCGGCGCGGCTGATACGCTGGGCCGGCATCCGGCGCGCATGAAACCCAAGGACGCGAGCCAGCAGCCGCCCGTCGTCATCGTAGATGAACACATCGCCGATGGTCGCCTCACGGCCGGCGCCGGGCCGCAGGGTCGCCAGGCACCAGCGCGCCTCCGCCCCTGGCTGAACAGCGTGGGCCGTATCGATGGCAATAGGCACGAAGATTTCGCCTGGCGTCAGCGTCTCGGGCGCGGCCTCGAAGAAGGCCGCCGCCCCAATGGCCTGGAAACAAGAGTCGATCAGGCCCGGGTGCAGTACGTATACGTCAGCCTCGTCCTGGTTCGCGGGCGGGCGCAGCCGTCCCAGCAGCGCGCCATCGGCCTGCCGCCACACAGCCTCCAGCCGGCGGAAGCTTCCCTTAAGCTGATACGGCTGGGCATCCAGCCCGGCGTAAAAGCTTGCCAAGGCCAACGGCGCGCCGGGCGCGGGCAGCGGTTGGACTTCCACAGGTTCAATCTCAGCCGCCGGCACCATTTCCAGCAGCGCCGTGGCGTGCAGGGTCCATTGGACCGCGTCTGCCGCGCCTTCCGGCCGGCTATACATTTGGACCGCGTGGCGGCCTGCGCCCGATGGTTCCAGGACGACTTGCACCCGCAATGGCTCATCCGGCGCCAGGAGCATCGGCTCGAGGAAAGATAGATTGCGCAGCCTCGTGGGCGCGCCCAGCTTCAGGTCTTGCGCCGCCGCCAGCAGTTGGGCCACATGCGAAGCGCCCGCGACCACGATGGCGCTATCGACCGCGTGATCGCCAACATAGGGCGGAGACGTCACGTCGAAACGCGTGGCATACTGGATGGCATCCAGGGGCGAAGCAACCCGCTGGCCGCGCAGGACTTCGGCGCCAGTGGGCGGTGGCACGGGCCGGTGAGCGGAACGGCGGCTGGCCGTCTCGAACCAATGACGCTCGCGGTCCCAGGTGTAGGTGGGCAGGGGCAGCACAGATCCGGCGGGGAAGAGCGCCGCCCAGTCGGGGCCTGCGCCCCAGGCATACAGCTTGCCCGCCGCCGCCAGCAAGGCCGGCAGTTCGTCTTGTTGGCGCAGGAGGGACCCGGCCGTCTCGACGTCAATGCCCAGCGGCTGCGCGGCCTGGACAATCGTCGAAAGCAGCGCGGGGTGCGGGCTGATCTCGAGGAACAGGCGATATCCGTCCGCCAGCATCGCTTGGGCGCACTCGTGCCAGCACACCGGCTGGGCGAGGTTTCGCCGCCAGTATTCAGCGGTGATTTGCTCGGCAGCCAACGGTGCTGCCGCCACGCTGGAATAGAAGGGCACCCTCGCTGGACCCGCTGCTACCGCGGCGGCGCGGCGGCCCAACTCATCCGCAATCGGTTCGGCAATTGGGCAATGGGTGGCGATGTCGTCCACTACCACTCGGCAAAACACGCCGTCCGCCCGCATGCGTTCAACGAAGCGCTCCACCGCCGCGGGCGCACCAGCGACGACCACCGAGTCTGGGCTGCGATG
>CAZCEC010000012.1:71135-98111 GCA_964497615.1 uncultured Anaerolineales bacterium
TCTTCCCCCATGTCTGCAATGATGGCTTGCGCGGCGCCGGCGCCGATTGCCACCATCGCCATTCGGCCTTGACCGGTCAAGGTGCCAATCAGCCGGCTGCGAATGAGCATCAGCTTCAAGGCGTCATCTAGGCTAAGGCTGCCCGCGATGTGCAGGGCTGCAATCTCGCCCAAACTCTGGCCGACCACTGCCGCCGGCTGGACGCCCCAGGCCTGCCACACCCGCGCCAGCCCCACCTGGATGACAAACAACAAGGTGTGGACGACCTCAACGCCCGGCCAGGGGCGGGCCTCCGCGTCGTCGGAGAAGTAGTCGCGCAGCCGCCAGCCAGCCGAGGCCTGAACAATGGCATCGCACGCCTCGACCGTCTCGCGAAACGCGCGGTTGTGGGCGTACATCTGGCGGCCCATGCCCAGCCACTCCGGCCCCTGGCCTGGAAAGACGAACACCACCTGGCGCGGGCTGCGGGGCGAAAGCACGCCAGCCGCCAACCCAGCCTGGGTGTCTCCATCCACAAAGGCCCTCAGGCGGTCGGCCAATTCGTCCGGCGTGTGGGCGACGACGGCCAGCCGATGCACATGATGCGCGCGGCGGCGCGCGGCGGTGTAAGCGGCGTCCGCCAGGGGCAGGTCGGGATGGCGATAGCAGTATGCGCTGTAGCGGTGCGCCAGGCCGCGCAGGGATTCCGCCGACTGAGCCGACAGCGGAAACAGAATCGGCCCGGGGAGGGCGGGGGCCCTGCCCGTGGATGCCGGCGCTTCCTCCAGCACAATGTGCGCGTTAGTGCCGCTGAACCCAAACGAACTGACGCCCGCCAGGCGCGGGCTGCTATCAGGCGCGGGCCAGTCCAGCAAGCGCGTGGGCACGCGCAAGGGGCCGAGGCGATTCCATTCGATGCGCGGCGAGGGTTCGTTGAAGTGCAGGTGCGGCGGGATCTGCTGATGCCGCAGCGCCAGCACCGCCTTGATCAGGCCGGCAATCCCGGCGGCGGCTTCCAAATGCCCCAGATTGCTCTTGACCGAACCTGCATACACCGGCCGCGCAGAGTCCGAGCCTGCCTCGGGCGCGCGGTCGCCAAACACCGCTGCCAGAGCATGCATTTCAATTGGGTCGCCGAGCGGCGTGCCCGTACCGTGCGCTTCAATGTAACCAATCTGCTCCGGCGCCACGTTCCCGTCGCGGAGCGCCTGCCGGATGACGGCCTGTTGGGCCGGCCCGTTTGGCACGGTCAAGCCGCTGCTCGGGCCGTCATGATTGATGGCTGTGCCGCGAATGACCGCCTGGATCGGGTCGCCATCTCGAACGGCGGCCGACAGCCGCTTGAGCACCACCGCACCCGCGCCTTCGCCGCGCACGTAGCCGTTGGCCGAAGCGTCGAAGGCCTTGCACCGGCCATCGGGCGATAGTGCTTGGAGCTTGGCAAAATAGACGGACGTGTCGGGAATCAGCACCAGGTTGACTCCGCCGACGATGGCCAGCGTGCACTCCTTGGCGCGCAGGCTGCGCACCGCCTCGTGCAGCGCCACGAGCGATGAGGAGCAGGCCGTGTCCAGCGCCATGACCGGTCCCTGCGTGCCCAGCAGAAAGGCAATCCGGCCCGCCGCGACCGAAAAGCTGTTCCCGGTACCGTAGTAAGCGTCGATGCGGCTCAGGTCGCCCTCGGCGAACCCAAGCCGGGCATAGTCTGCCGTGCTGATGCCCACAAAGACACCTGTCGGCGTTCGCTCCAGGTCGGCGGGAATGAGGCCGGCGTCTTCCAGCGCCTCCCACGTGACCTCCAACAGCAGGCGGTGCTGGGGGTCCATGTTGGCGGCTTCGCGCGGCGACAGGCCAAAGAAGCGCGCGTCAAAGCGGTCAATGTCCCGCAGAAAGGCCCCCCAGCGCGACGTCATCTTTCCGCTGGCCGCCGGATCGGGGTCGAAGTACTCGTCCACTGGCCAGCGCTCGGCCGGCACCTCGCCCACCGCGTCCACGCCGTTCTGGAGCAACTCCCAGAAGGCTTCGGGGTCGTCCGCGCCGCCAGGCAAACGGCAGCCCAGGCCGATGATGGCAATTGGCTCGTTCATGGGCGGCCCTGCCTGGCGCTGCTCTTGGAGCCGCAAGGCGAGGGCGGCTTGCTGTTTGGCTGACAACCGGGGCGGCCGGTTGGTGGGATCAGTCGATTGGTCTCGCTCTGGCACGCTGACGCTACGCTTCTCTTTCGGAAGACAATAACTGGTCTAGTTCGTCGTCGGTCAAACTTGATACTTCAGCAATGGCGGCTGATAGATTCTCATCGGGCGCATCCAAGTTGCTGCCGTTCGGGCGCGGCTCGTCGGGTGCGATCAGCGATTCGAGGTATGCCGCCAATCCATCCAGGCTGGGATAGTCAAACACCGCCGTCGTTGGCACGGAGACGCCCAACAGCCGCTGCACCCGCTGGTGCAGGTCCATCGCCATGAGGGAGTCCATGCCCAACTGGAAGAAGCCGCGTTTCGGATCGAGGAAGTATCCTGCACCGAGACCAAGCACGCTGCGCACCTGGTCGGCCATCAAGCGCCGCAGCTCGCTGGCCCGTTCTTCAGGCGGCAGCTCCAGCAGCCGCGCTCGCGCCGACGGGGCCGAGGCGCCCGCGGCGGAGGGCGCAGGGGCCGGTAGGACATCGCGCAGCAGCGACCGGCTGCGCCAGCCGGGCACCGCCTGGGCCAGGCGCTGCCAATTCGCCGGCATCACAATCGCTTGGGACTGGCCGCTGGCCAGGAGACGGCCCAGCCAGGACAACCCTTGCTGCGGCGCGATGGGCCGCAGGCCAATGCGCTCCAGGCGCCCTTGGCTGGCCGGCGCGAGGCTGGCCGCCATGCCGGCTTCTCCCCAAATGCCCCAATCAACGCTCAGTACCGGAAGTCCGAGCCGGCGGCGGTGGCGGGCCAGGCCATCGAGCGCGGCGTTGGCCGCAGCGTAGTTTGCCTGTCCGGCTGCGCCCAGTACACCCGCCACCGAAGCAAAGAGCACAAAGTAATCCAACGGCATGCCGGCCGTCAAGTCGTGCAGGTGCTGCGCCCCTCCGGCCTTGGGGGCCCAAACCGAACCCAGCCGGTCAGCGGACTGGTTAAGCAGCAGGCCGTCATCCAGCACGCCGGCTAGGTGGAAGACGCCGGCTAAAGACATCGCCTCCGATTCTATCGCACCCAGCACCCCAGCCAGCGCCGCCCGATCCGACACGTCGGCCTGATAGAGGCGCAGTTGAACAGTGCTGGGCAATACGCGCCGCAGGGCCTCAGCTTCAGGACTGTTGGGGGACCGCCGCGTGATGACGGCAATCTGTCGCGCCCCTTGCTCTGCCAGCCAGCGGACAAGCTGCTGCCCAATCGCGCCCAAGCCGCCGGTGACGAGGTACATCCGGTCTGGATGGAAGTCAGGCACAGCCGCCTGCGGTAACGGCATAGGGCGCATACGCGCCGCGAACCGTCCCCCCGCCCGGACCGAAATCTGGTCCTCATTCGCGCTCAATACGCTTTCCCAGACGGCGTGCGCTGCCCCGCCAGCAACCGCCTCTTCCGCGATCGTGATGTGCCCGCCCCACTGGCTGGCGTGTTCCAGCGCAAATGTGTTTCCCAGCCCCCAGAGTGCGGCCTGCGCCAGCAGCGAGGCCTCTTCCACGCCGCGCTCATGCTCGGCCTCGCGTGTCACGAGCCACAGCCGCGCGCCGGGCGGCGCATGGCGGGCCACCATCTGGGCAGCGTGCAGCGCGTGACGGAGTTGAAGGAAGCCCTCGGCTGGCGAGGCGCCGCTCACGTAGAGCACACCCGCACATTGCAGGGCCGGATCGCCAAACGCCGCTTCCCACAACCGCGCGAGTTGCTCAGGCGCATCCAAGTTGGCGGCCAAACAATCCGGGCCAACGCGCTCAAACCTCGCGGCGGGCCGGACAAGGATGCACCGCTGGCCCAGGTTGGCGCCGTGCGCCAGCAAGGCTTCGGCGAACTCAGCCACGCCGGCAAATATCAGCCAGGCGCCTGCCGAAGCCGCTTGGGCAGGTTGCGCCGACTCCAGCGGCTGCCATGCCAACTCATATAGGCCACCCGTTTCGGTGGCGCTGGCTGCCACGCGGCGCACGGCCTCGGGTGCGGCGCGTTTGAGCCGCAGCCCCTCCAGCCGCGCCACCGGCAAGCCATCGGTGTTGAAGATCAGCACCTCGGCGGTGTAGGTTTCGGGTCGGGCGCCCGCCTCCGCAGCAGCCAGTCCTGGTGTGAGCCGCGCATGGCTCCACACCGTCGAACCCGGTGGGCCAAAGTACGTAAGCCGGTCCAGCGCCAGCGGCACGTACACCGTCTGCCCATCTGGCAGAGCATTGCTGAGCAGCGGCGCGGCGACCACCTGGAGGCAGCTTTCGAACCAGGCGGGCGCCATCAGGGGGCGGGCCGACCCGTCCGGGGCAGGCACGTCGTCAACCGCGATCTGGCCGAGCGCGGCGTCGCCGCCCACGCGCAGGCTGACGATGCGTTGATAAGCCTCGTCGTGCTCCAGACCATGCTCACGCAGACGCACGTAAAGCTGAGCCGGCTGTACCGAAGCGGGCAGCGACTGGCTCAGCGCCGCCACATCAACCCGTACCGGACCAGCCGCTTCCCCGCCCCACCGGACCCGGCCGCGCGCGTGTTCGGTCCAATGCACGTCGTCCTCGCCGGCCGGGCTGCTGAATATCGAGAAGCCAGCGCCATTATGGCCGTCGCCAGTCAGGATCACCTGGAGCAGGCGCACCTGATCGGCGTCAAACATCAGTGGCGACAGGATCACCGTCTCGTTCAACTCTACCGGCGGCTGCGGCGACCAGGCGCGCGCCGCGGCACTCAGCGCCAGGTCGAGCAGGACGACCGCCGGGGCCACAGCCGCGCCATGCAGCCGGTGAGCGAGCAGGATAGGCGACTGGCGCGGGTCAAGGCGGGCTTCGAAGACAACTTCGGACCGCACCGGCGAGTGGCGGCGCTCACCCAAGAAGGGGTGCTGCCCGGCCGCGGTTGAGGGCGCCGCGTGTGCGCCACCGGGCGGCACGCTCCAGAAGCGCTCGCGCTGCCAGGCGTAGGGCGGCAGTTCAACCGGCCGGTAGGATTGCGAAAACAGGCGCGCCCAGTCCGGCTGCAAGCCTGCCGCATAGAGAGCCGCCAGCCCCTGGCGCAGCGTCAGGCGCGGGTCCTGCCCCTGGCGCAGGGAGGCGGTCACTGCCTTCGGCGAGGCAGGGCCGGGTTGGGCCTCCGCGGCCTCGATGCACTGCCGCATGGACCGCTGCAGCAGGGGATGCGGGCCCAACTCCAGGAAGGCGGTGTGACCCGCATCCAGCAGGCTGGTCATAGCTTCCGCGAAGCGCACTCGTTCGGCCAGGTTTCGGCCCCAATATTCGCCTGCCAGCTTAGCGCCGGGGCTAAACTCGCCCGTGACCGTGGACATGAAGGGAATCTGGCCCGCCTGCGGCTGGAGCCGGGCAGCCGCTCGCGCCAATGCGCTGGCGATGGGGCGCAGCGGTTCGCTGTGGAAGGCATAGTCCACGGGCAGAAACCGGAAGAAGCGGCCCGTTTCAACCCATGCGGCCTGCACTTCCTCTAGCGCAGCAGTATCACCCGAGAGCACCATTGAAGTCGGACCATTGCTGGCGCCCACAAACACGCGGCCGGGATAGCGGCGGGCCACCGCCTCCGCCTCAGCGAGGGTGGCCTCAACGGCGGCGGCCCGGCCGGCACCATGCGCCGCCCGCATCAGCCGGCCGCGCTCGCACACCAGCCACGCGGCCTCGGCCAGGGTCAAGATTCCCGCCGCGTGTGCCGCGGCGATCTCACCGACGCTGTGACCAAGGACGGCATCGGGCTGAATGCCCCACGAGCGCCACAGCGCGGCCAGCGCCACCTGCACTGCGAACAAGGCTGGCTGGGCCACGCCCGTATCGCGCCAGGCCAGGTCCGGCCGCCGCCCGGTCACAAAGTCCGCCACGGACCACCCCAGGTGTTCGGCCAGCGCCGCGTCGCAGGCCGCCATAGCTTCGCCAAACGCCGGCTCGCCGGCCACAAAGCTCGCCGGCAACTGGCACTCGTCGGCGCCCTGGCCGGAGAAAACCCACACCAACCCGCCGGTTCCGGCCGGCATCGGGGCGCGCTCCATGCTCAGCCAGTCATCCAGTTGCGCCGCCAGGTCGCTGGCAGTCTCGCCCACCGCCGCGACGCGCTCAGCGTGATGCGTTCGATGCAGCGCCGCTGTGCGGCAGATGGCCTCTAGTGGCAGCGGCGTCTGGCGCAGGAAATCGCGATAGCGCGCCGCCAACGCCCGCAGCGCGGCCGGCTTGTGCGCCGACAACGGCAGGATGCACACGGGCTGTGGTTCAAAGTCTTGCCCGATGGCCTTCTTGGGTTCGGGGAGGGGCGGCGGCGCCTCGACGATAACGTGCGCGTTTGTGCCGCCGAAACCAAACGAGCTAACGGCCGCGCAGCGCCGCTCGCCGCCCTCCCACGGCCTCAATTGCGTGGCGACCACAAAGGGTGTCCCGTTCAAGGTAATGTTGGGGTTGAGCGTCTGGAAATGCAGGTTGGGCGGCACCGCCTCATTCTGGATCGCCAGCACCACCTTGATCAGGCCGGCTATCCCCGCCGCCGCTTCCAGGTGGCCGATGTTGGTCTTCACCGCCCCCAGGGCGACGGGCAGCCGCGCCGCCTCGTCCGCGCCCGGCGCGAGGCGGCCATAGACCGCGGCCAGCGCTTCGACTTCAATCGGATCGCCCAGCGAAGTGCCGGTGCCATGCGTCTCGATAAACGTGACGTGACCAGCCGGCACGCCCGCATTCGCCAGCGCCCGCCGGATGACGGCCTGCTGCGCCAGGCCGTTCGGCGCCGTCAGGCCGGTGGTGCGCCCATCTTGATTGACCGCCGAGCCGCGGATAACGGCCAGCACATGGTCGTGGGCCGCCAGGGCGTCGGCCAGGCGCTTAAGGACCACCACGCCACAGCCTTCGCCGCGCACATAGCCGTTCGCCCGGGCATCAAAGGTCTTGCAGCGGCCATCCGGCGCCAGCATCTGCGCCTTGGAAAGCGCGATCATCGGCTCAGGTGTGAACATCAAGTTCACCCCGCCGGCCAGGGCCAGGTCGCAGTCGCCCAGCCGCAGGCTCTGGCAGGCCAGGTGCACGGCAACCAGCGACGACGAGCAGGCGGTGTCCAGCGCCACGCTGGGCCCCTGTGCGTTGAGCCAATACGAGAGGCGGTTGGCAACGATGCTGTGCGCCGTGCCGGAGCCGTCGTAGGCGTTGATCTGGTCGCGATCCGCCAGCCGCAGATGCTGGAAGTCATTGGTGCATACGCCAACGAATACGCCGGTGGCGCTGCCGGCCAGCCGCTCGCGCGTTTGGCCAGCCTGCTCCAGCGCCTCCCAGGCCACCTCCAGCAGCAGCCGCTGCTGCGGGTCCATCCGCTCGGCTTCGCGCGGGGCGATGCCAAAGAAATCGGCGTCAAAGCGGTCGGCATCCTCGATAAAGCCCCCCCACTGGACCGTCATCTTGCCCGCTGCCTGCGGGTCCGGGTCGAACAACGCCTGCGCGTCCCATCGTCCGGCCGGCACCTTGCTGATGCCATCCACCCCATCGCGCAGCATGGCCCAGAACTCGGCCGGCGAGTTGGCGCCGCCCGGAAAGCGGCACCCCATGCCGACCACGGCAATCGGCTCGCCGGCCAGGAGCGCTGGCGCCTCCGAGGTCGCCCGCAGGCGGCGCGCCAGGAGCGCCCGCTTCTCGGAGGAGAGCGTGCCATCTGAAGGGCTGGCTGAGGCCAGCGGGTACTGGTCCGTCATGAGTGTGCTAAGCGCCCCACAACTCCCGCAGTGCATCTTCGTCCGAGAGGCTGTTCACCTCTCTCACCAGCGCCGCGTCGGTCTCTTGCGTGTTGGGCGCGGGTGAGGCCGGCGTGGGTGAAAGGCTGGCCGGAACAGCCGGCGCTGCATCGCCTATGACGGCGGCAAGATGCGCCACCAGCGCCGGCAGCGTTGGATAGTTCCAGATCATCGTCGCCGAAAGCCGCACGCCCAGGCTCAACTCCAGCCGATTGCGCAGCTCGAGCGCCAGCAGCGAGTCAAAGCCCAGGCGGTCCAGCGCGGCCTCCGGGCCGATGCGGCTGGGTGAAATCCGCAGCACTTCGGCCATTTCCTGGCGCAAGTGCGTTTCCAGAAGGGTATATCGCTCGCTGGGCGAACTGGCAACCAGCAGAGCCTCCCGCAGCGCGCCGCCTCCCTGCCTTGCCTCGGGGCCCGCCTCGGCGCCGAGGGCCGACAGCAGGGGCCAGCCTGCTGCCTGCGGGTAGGACTGCCGCCACTGGCGTGCATCAAATGGAAGAATCGCCAGGATCGGGTCCGGCTCGGCCAGCGCCCAATGCAGGGCGCGCACACCCTGCGCGGGGGCGATGGCCTCAAAGCCGCGCTGGCTCAAGCGGCCAGCGCGCTCCTGCCCGGCCGCCAGTCCAATCTCGGCCCACGGTCCCCACTGGAGGCTGAGGGCCGGCAAGCCTTGTTCGCGCCGCCAGCGCGCCAGTGCATCCATGAAGGCGTTGCCGGCGGCGTAGCTCGCTTGCGCGGGCGACCCCAACAGCGCGGCGGCGGACGAGAACAGCACGAACACCTCCACCGGGTGATCCGCCGCCAGCACGTGCAGGTTCCAGCTTCCTGCCAGCTTAGGGGCGAGCACGCTCTCAAAGCGGCTGGCTGTTTGCTGAAGCATGATGCCGTCGTCCAGCACACCGGCCAGGTGAAAAATGCCGTACAGAGGCGGGCGGGCGGCCTCGCTCCGGATTGGCGTCGACGGTCGCGGCTCGAAGCGTTCGAAGACCGCCCGCAACTCCTCCAGCGAGGCCACCTCCGCCTGGACAACTTCCACCACGGCCCCGGTGGCTTCTAGCGCCGCGATATCGGCCTGCGCCTCCGGCGAGGGAGCGCCGCGCCCCAGCAGCACCAGGCGCCGCGCGCCTTGCTCCACCAGGTAGGCGGCCACGCGCCGCCCAATGGCCCCCAGTCCTCCGGTAAGCAGGTATGCGCCATCGGCGCGAATGCCAGCGGAACCGCGTTGGCCGCCAGCGCCTTGGGCCGGCTGAGCCGTGGGCCGCAGCACAACCTTGCCGCTATGCTGGGCCTGCGCCAGGCGACGAAACGCGAGCGCGGCCTCCGCCAGCGGATGCGTCTCGTAAGGCAGCGGCTGAAGCGTCTGCGCCTCGAACAACGGCAACACTTCGGCCAGCAGTTGGGCCACATACCCCGGGGCCTCCTGAGCCAAACCGGCCAGGTCCACGACCGAGAAGGAGAGGTTGCGCCGCAGGGCATACAAACCAACCTGGCGATGCGCGGCGATGTCCCGTTTGCCCAGCTCCAAGAACCGGCCGCGCGGTCGCAGCACTGCCAGCGCCGCAGGGATGGCCTCGCCTGCCAGCGAGTTGAGCACCACATCTACGCCGCCGAGCGCCTGCGCCTCATCAGCGAAAGCCAGCGTGCGCGAATCAAATACATGCGCGAGACCCAGCTCGCGCAGATAGGCACGGCGCCCCTCGCTGCCAGCGGTGCCAACGATCTCCGCGCCGAGCCACCGGGCAACTTGCACGGCCGCCAGCCCGGTGCCGCTCGCCGCCGAATGAATGAGCACCCGTTCGCCAGGCCGCACCTGCGCCACATGCTTCAGGGCGTGGTAGGCAGTGAGGAACGCGATTGGGATAGTGGCAGCCGCGTCCCAATCGAGCAAGGGCGGCTTGCGCGCGGCCAGGGCCGCGGGGGTGACGACAAAGTCCGCCAGCGCGCCCGGTGCCAAAGCAATGGCGTCGTCCCCAATGCGCAATCCGTCCACGCCCGCGCCAACAGCCGTCACTCGCCCGGCGCACTCGAAGCCCAATCCGGACTCCGCGCCAAACTGATCGGGGCCGCTGCCCAAGGCTGAGAGCACATCCAGAAAGTTAAGCCCGGCTGCCTCGACCGCGATTTCGATTTCGCCCGCCGCGGGGCTTCGCCGTTCGGCCCCAACAAGATGCAGGCTATCCAGCAAGCCCGGCTGCCCGGCCACCAGGCAGCGCGGCTGACCAGCCTGCCGGTCCATGCCATGCGGCCCGTGGCGGGCCGCGGCCGGCCGGTGCGGCAACAGGCGGGCGACCTGCCGCCGCCCGCCCGCCATTCGCACCTCTGTTTCAGGTGACCGGGCCAGGCACTCCTGCGCCACAAACCCTGCCTTGCCCGCCTGCTCGCTCGCCGCGAACTCGATGATGGTGCAGCGGAACTCAGGCTGTTCGTGCCCCATGGTTCGCCACAGGCCAGAGATGGCAGCCCCGCCCAGCCCTTCGGCCAACGCATACAGCCGCGGCGCCTCGCGCCAACCCGCCCCAGCGAGGGCCTGCGCCAGGTGCAGCCCGCCGATGACGGCGTCGGCTTGCGCGGCCGCGTCAGCCCCCTGCCCCCAGCCGTAAATAATGCCTTCAGGCGCTCGCTCACCCAGCGTGCTCACCAATTGCTGGAACTGCTTGGGAGACGCAGGCGACAACTCATAGTGCCTGGCATCCGTCTGAGTGAAGGCAGTCGCGGGCGTTACGACCGTGCACTGCCCCCCAAGGGCCGCAATCTCATCCACCAGGCCAAACTGCCAGGACCCAGGCTCCATCAGCAACAGCCAGTGTCCCAAGCGGGCCGCGTTCGTACTGGCCTCCAGCGGCCGCTCCTCCCACGCGAGCCTGTAGAACCATTGGCTGATCGCCTGATCCTCCGGCGGCAGCCTCCGCTCAGCGGCCGCTCGCAGGCGCAGCCCCAGCACCAGCGCCACGATCCGCGCCTCCTCATCGAGTAGCAGCAGGTCGCCCTTGATGTCTTCAGTGGCCGTAGCCGCGCCCCGCAGATGGGCGTGGCAGTACAACGACGCCTGGGGCTGCGGCTGTCTGGCCAGGTAAACGGTCTCCACTGCCACCGGCAGGAAAAGCCGCCCCGCCGTGGCCGCGGCGAAATCACCCGGCAACGCCGCCGCCAGCGATTGAAAAGCGCCGTCGAGCACGGCCGGATGCAGCCGATATTGGCCCGCGCCATCAATCGGTTCCAGCCGCGCCAACGCCTCACCCTCGCCGCGCCAGACCTCCGCCAGGCGCTGAAAGGCCGGTCCGTAGTTCAGGCCTCGGTCGGCAAGGTCAGCATAGAGGGTACTGGCTGGCACGGGCGCGCCAAGCCGCGCCTGCATCTGGACTAAGGGTGCCAGCGGGTGGGGCCACTCCGGCGCGGCAGCCTCCAGCCGGATGAGGCCTTGCGCGTGCCGGGTCCACCCTGGCCCATCGGCCCCGGCGCTGGCAATGTGCAAGCCGGCTTGGTGCGGTTCCTCGGTGGTGATGACCAACTGCACCGGCGGGGCCGCGCCAGCCGGCAGCGCCAGGGCCTCGCTGAACACGAGATTGCTCAGTGTGTGAGTCCGCCCGGCGGCATAGTGGGCCGCGCCGGCCAGCGCCATCTCAATGAACCCCGCCGCGGGAAAGATGACCTGCCCTCGGACCCGATGGTCGTTCAGAAACGGCAGGCGCTGCGCGGACAGGACCCCTTGCCACACCTGCATTGGGCCGGCCGTTGACAATTCCATCCGCACGGCCAGCATGGGATGGGCCGCCTCCCCACCCGTCAGCGCCGGCCGCGATGGAGGTTCAAACCAATAGCGCTCCCGCTGCCAGGGGTAATGCGGCAGCGAAAGCACTGGGCGTGGCGCAGGCCACATTGCCGCCCAATCGACTGGGCAGCCATGCACGTGCAGCCGGCCGAGGCCGGCCAGCAAGGTGCGCGGCTCATCCGTCTCTCGGCGCATTGAAGCCGCCAGCACCGGCGGCTGCCTGTTCCCTTCGCGCGCCGCGCCTATCGCGGCCAGCAACACCGGGTGCGGGCTTAGCTCGACAAATGCGCACGGCCCGTCTGCTTGCAGCCAGTCCACTACCTTGGCGAACTGAACCGGCTGGCGCAGGTTGCTGAACCAATACGCCGCGTCCATCTCTGGCCCCGCCAGCGGCTGGCCGATAACGGTCGAGTGCACTGGCACGTGAACCGCGCGCGGCTGAATGGACGCCAATCTCTGCAACAGCGCTGCTTGCAGGCCGTCCACCTGCGGGCTGTGCGAGGCCACGTCCACCTTGACGCGCCGGCAAAACACACCCTGCGCCTCTAATTCGGCCAGCACGGCCTCCACCGCCGCGGGCGACCCGGACAGCACAATGCTGCGCGGGCCATTCACGGCCGCAATGGCCACTTGTGCCTCGCGGCCGGCCAGCCGCGCCCTCGCCTCGGCCTCGGTCAACTCGACCACCGCCATCAGGCCGCCGCCGCTGATTTCGCGCAGCAACTGGCTGCGGCCGCAGATGACGCGGCACGCATCCTCAAGCGAGAGCGCGCCGGCGATGTGGGCGGCGGCCACCTCGCCCAGGCTGTGTCCGATGACTACGTCGGGCGTCACGCCGCACGCTCGCCACGCCGCCGCCAGGGCCACGGACACCGCGAACAGCACTGGCTGGATCACGTCGATCCGTTCAGTCAGCTCTGGCGCGAGGAGCACCTCCATCAAATCCCAATCCACGTAGGCCCGCAACGCGAGATTAGTCTGCTCCAGCGACTGCCGGAAGGCGGGCTGCGCGTTCAGCAGGCCTCGCGCCATGCCGGGCCACTGCGCGCCTTGGCCTGGGCAGACGAAGACCACCTTCACCGCCCGGCCCGAGGCCGCCTCGCCCAGTTCCAGCCGCGCATCGGGCTCACCGGCCAGGAACTTGGCCAACACTTCCCGTGCTTCGGCCGCGGAACTGGCGACGAGCGCCAGGCGGTGCTCCAGGTGCGTTTGCCGGCGGGCCGCCGTATAGCAAGCCGCCTCAAAGTCCACATCCAACTCAAGCCAGGATCGCCACCGGCCAGCGACATCGCGCAACGCTTCCGATGTTCGCGCTGATAGCAGCAGCAGGCGGGCTTCGCTGCGGATGCGTTGTGTTTGCGCGGGCGCCTCGATCAATGGGGCGGCGGCCTCTTCGGCGGACGGGTGGACAGCCGCACGTGGTCGCGCCTCGCTCTCAGCCCCCAACACCACATGGGCATTTGTGCCCCCAAAACCGAAGGAGCTTACGCCCGCATTCGGCCGCTGGCCCGGCGGCGGCCACGCCTCAAGCTGGGTCTGCACCCGCAGCGGCAGCGTCTCGAAGGGGATATGCGGGTTCGGCGTCTCAAAGTGCAGGCTGGGCGGCATTTGGCCCCGATGAATGGCCTGCGCCACCTTAATCAGCCCGGCGACGCCAGCCGCGGCCTCCAAGTGGCCCACATTCGTCTTGACTGAGCCAATCCGCAGCGGCGGCAGCGCGCTGGAATAGCCGTCATCCTCTTGCCGGACCGCCGCGAGCGCCTTGGCCTCAATCGGATCGCCCAACAAGGTGCCGGTGCCGTGCGCCTCAACGTAGGCCACGTCCACTGGCCGCACGCCGGCTTCCCGATAGGCCGCGCGCAGCACGTCTTCCTGCGAGCGGGGATTGGGCGCCATCAGCCCGTTAGTGCGCCCGTCCTGGTTCACGGCGCTCCCTAGGATCACAGCGTAGATCCGGTCGCCATCCGCCTGGGCCTGCGCCAAGGGCTTGAGCACCACCACGCCCACGCCCTCGCCGCGCACGTAGCCATCGGCCCGCGCGTCAAAGGCCTTGCACCGGCCGTCGGCCGCCATGGCCCCAGCCTCGTTGAAGTTGACCGTGACCGCCGGCGACAGGATGAGATTGGCCCCTGCAGCCACCGCCACCTTCGCCTCGCCGGCACACAGACTGCGGCAGGCCATATGCACCGCCACCAGCGACGACGAGCAAGCCGTATCCACCGCCACGCTTGGGCCGCGCCAGTCGAAGTAATAGCTCAGCCGGTTGGCCGCGATGCTGAGGGCGCTGCCGGTGCCGGAGTAGCTGTTGATCTGATCCAGCCGGCCCATCTGCGCCTGGCCATATTCGCTGCTGGAAATGCCCACATACACCCCCACCGCCTGCCCGGCCAGGCTGGCGGTGGGCAGGCCCGCGTCCGCCAGGGCCTCCCAGGTCACTTCCAGCAGCAGGCGCTGCTGCGGATCAAGGTGCACGGCCTCGCGGCCTGAGATGCCGAAGAAGGCGGCATCGAACTCATCCACGCGTTCCAGGAAGCCCCCCCACGCCGGCAGCGGCTTTTTGCCCGCCAACTCGGCCGCGGTTTGCTCAGCGTCCCAGCGCCCGGCTGGCGCGCGGCTGATGCAGTCTCGTCCCTCCACCAGCGCCTGCCAGAATGCCTCCACATCCGCCGCGCCAGGGAAACGCGCCCCCAGGCCAACAATGGCAATTGGCTCATTGCCGAGCGGAAGGGCTGGACTGTCAACGACTGGATGGGGCTTTGGCGCGCCGTCCTGCGCCAGGTGTTCAGACAGCGCGCGGATGGACGGGTACTCATACAGCAGGACGGGCGACAGCGTCCGGCCCAGCCACTCTTCCAGGTCGCCCGACAGCATGACGACCTCGCGCGAGGCCAGGCCCAGACTCTCGAAGGGCGCGGCGGGGTCCACCGCAGCGGGGTTCAGTCCGTACTCCTCCGCCAGGCGGCCGATGATCCAGGCCTCAATGCTGGCGGCCGTCACGGGGCTGCGGCTTGCCATCGCTCGAGCGTGTTGGAGAGATAGGCCGCGCGGCAGGCTCGCCGTTGGATCTTGCCGCTGGAGGTCTTGAGGATGGTCCGCGCTCGGATAAAGGCGACCTCGTCCACCCGCAGGCCATGCTGCGCCGCCACCGAACTGCGAATGGCCTGCGCCATTTCGTCCGGGTTGGCGCGGCCGTCAGCCAGGCCGGCGGCGTGAACTTCAGCCACCACGACGACTTGCTCCCGGCCGTCGCGGTCCACTGAAAAAGCCGCGGTGCAGCCGGGGCGCATCGCCGGGTGGGCGTCTTCCACCGTGCGCTCCAAGTCCTGGGGGTAGTGGTTGCTGCCGTCCACAATAATCAAGTCTTTGATCCGGCCGGCGATGTAAAGCTGGCCCGCATGGACAAAGCCCAGGTCGCCCGTTCGCAGGAACGGCCCGTCATCCGTATCGGTCAGCCGCACCTCAAAGGTCGCTGCCGTCTCTTCCGGGTTGCGCCAGTATCCCGCGGCCACGTGCTCGCCAGCGATCCAAATCTCGCCCACCTCGTCGGCGGCAGCGGGCCGCCGGGTCTCAGGCTGGACGATGCGGACCACCTGGCGGCCCAGATTGGTTGAGCCGCAAGCGACGAGGGTGCGCGCCGCCTGGCCCGGCACGGCCGGCGCAACGCGCTGCTGCTCAAAGGCCGCTGCGTCAACAGTGAGGGTTTGGGGCGGCTGCCGCCGGTTCAGCGAGACGAGCAGAGTGGCTTCGGCCAGACCGTAGCCCGGGCGCATCGCCTCGCCGCGAAACCCGTACGGCGCAAACGCCTCCGTGAAGGCGCGAACGGTATCGGGCCGCACCGGTTCGGCGGCATTGGCCGCGACATGCCAGTTGCTCAAGTTCAGCCCCTGGCAAGCCTCCGGGCTGGCCTTCCGCGCTGCCAAGGCATAGGCGAAGTCCGGCGCGGCGCCGTAATGGCCGCCATAGCGCGAGACGGCGCGCAGCCAGCGCAGCGGCCGCTGCAAGAACGCCACTGGCGGGATCAACACCGAGCGGCCGCCAAGACGAATCGGCAACAGCACCTGCGTCAGCAGGCCCATGTCGTGAAAGAAGGGCAGCCAGCCAACGCCCACGGCGCCGCGCTCCAGCTCGATGGCCTCCACCAGCATCGCGCAGTTGGTGGACAGATTCCCGTGCGTCACCATGACCCCACGCGGAGAGCCAGTGGAGCCGGAGGTGTATTGCAGGAACGCCAGCGTGTCCCGCTCCAGCACCGGCTGGCGCCAGCGATCGGCCCATTCAGGTTCGATGGTATCAGTGGCGAGCCAGCGCAAACCAGTGAACTCAGGATTATGAGCCGTCCATTGATCCACCAACGGCAGGAACTCGGCTGTCGTCAGGATCGTCTGCGTAGCGGCATCCTGCATGACGCGCCGGATTCGCAGCAGATGGCGCTTCTGCAGCGGCTCTGGGATGGGCACGGCGATGACCCCGGCGTAGAGACACCCCAGAAAGGTCGTGACGAAAGCCAGACTGGTGGGAAAGATCAAGACAGCGCGGTCGCCGGGCCGCAGCTCGTCCTGGAGGCGGCCGGCGATGGCGCGCGCTCGCCGGTCCACCTCGCGAAACGTTAGATGCGCTTCCTGCTCAGTCCCATCGGCCAGCAGGGTATATGCCACCGCTTCGCCCAACTGCTCGGCGTTGGATTGAGTCAACTCCACCAGATTCGCCAGTGCGGGAGGCATGTCAGTTGCGCGCGTCACGTTCGCGCAGCCGGAACATGATGTGCCGGATGTTGAGAATGACGATGCCGGCTACAACGGCCAGATACAGGGGGTGGCGGAAGACGATGGCAAAAGTATCAACCAGGCTGGTCGTTCCCGTACCCAGGGCGCTGCCAACGGATACCACTAGCGCCGACAGCCAGGTAAAGAAGATAATGCGCACGACCATACGCGCCAGCACCGCGGCGCCAAAAGCCCATTTGTCCACCACCGAACTAAAATGCAGCACCGGCGACGAGACCATCTGCTGCGCGCGGCTGAGGATTTCCTCGCCCGTCTCGGCCATCTCCTCCAGCCGCAGAAAGAAGTTGTCGCCGGTGCCGGCTTCGATGCGCTTGACCCAGCGCTTGCGGGCAAAGCGCGCCCGGTCATCCATGAACCGGGCATATTCCACATACCGGTCAATCGCGCCATTCAGGCGCAGCACCAGGGTGTCGTAAAGCAGCGTGGCGCGGATCATTCGCAGGGTGTGCAGATTCATGGCCAGGTTATGGGCGCGCGCCACGCGAATCATGGCGATCCACTGCTTGGCGGAGGTGCGTTCCCACCACTCGGTGTATTCCGGCTTGACGTCAAAGGTGTACAGCACCCGCACCGATTCGGCCTCGGCTTCGCGCATGAGGGCGGCCAGGTCGATGGGCGGAAACGGCTCCAGCAGTTTCAGGATGGCGCGGGCCATGCCGCTGATATCGTGTTTTTGCAGCGAGAGCACCACCCGCTCCAGTGCGGCGCGCTGTTCGTCATTGAAGGAGCCGCATGAACCAAAGTCAACAAAGATCAGCGTGTTCCCTGGGCCGACAACAATATTGGCCGGGTGCGGGTCGGCATGAAAGAAGAGATTCTCGTCCATGCTCCAAAAGGCCGACCACAGTATGCGCTCAGCCACCACCTTGGGGTCTATCTGCATCTGCCGCAGCAGGCCCTGCCCCTCGGCGTGATTGTTCTCGACAGCCGCGATCACCTCCCACAGCCACACGCCCGTCACAAACTCCTGGACGATCATGGCCTCGCCGCTGTACTCGAAATAGACCTGCGGGGCCGTCAGGAAGTCCTTGCCGCACTTCTGGCTGTTCGTGCGGAAGATGTCCTGAAACCGCGCCTCCCGCCGAAAGTCCAGTTCTTCGAGCAGGGTTTCCTGGAACTCGCGCCGCAGGTTACCGGTGAATCCGGGGCGCACCAGGGTCAGGAACTCGACCAGATCGGAGATCCAGTCAATCACCTGAAAATCCGCCAGGAAGGTCTCGCCGATGCCGGGCCGCCGGATTTTCACGGCCACCTTGGTGCCATCCCGCAGATAGGCCTGATAGACGCACGCAATCGAAGCCGAGCCGATCGGTTCAGGGTCGAAGACCGCGAAAATCTCATCCCAGCGCTTGCCAGTCGTGGCTTCGATCGTCTTCAGCGCGTATTCGGTTGGGAAGGGGACCATGCGGTCCAGCATCTTGGACAGCTCGACGCCATACTCCCAAGGCACCAGGTCAATCCGCATCGCCACCTGCTGCCCGATCTTGACGAACGTGCCGCCGATGCGCTCCAGCCCGCGCCGCAGCCGGGCCGCCCGGCGCTCCAGGGTGTCGCGCTTGCGCAGCCGATCCCACAAATCGCCCAGGACTACCGCGAGGATAAGAAACAGCCACTTGCCCAGCCGGCCGATCGACCGCAGCGCGCTCCGCTTGAAGACCGGGATGCCCGGGGACAGCGCGGCTGGGCCGGCCTCGGCGGACGCGATGATGCGGGGCCGTTGGGGCATGGGGCCGATGACCTCGGCCTGGCTGATGGGGAAGTCCGTTGCCTCCGCTGGTGGGGCGACCGCCGAACCCAGGCGCGCCGGCTCGCCGCCGGTCTGCCAACGGCGCACACCCTGTTCCACTGCCGGGCGCACACTGCGCCCTGTCCTGCGTGACTGCTCTACCATTCCACTGTACCTATCGCCTGGCAGCTAAGCGCTGCGCCGGCCGTCAACTTTGGCGCACATCAACATCGTCCAGGTGAAACAGCACCGACCGCGTGTTGATCAGGAACAGCAGCAACAGCGCCAGTTGGTACCACGGATTGGTCAAGAGCGCTTCGGCCGTGCTCAGTCCGGGCGGCCAGCCGCTCCCGCCGGCCCCCTGGACTAGCATGATCAACCCGAAGGCCGCCAGCGTCACCAGGCCAGCCTGGAGGCTGAAGTTGACTAGGGCGAAGACGGCATAGGACCCTTTGCCGACCAAGGAATTGTAGTTGGCAGTGGGGATCGACAAAACGTGGCGCAGGCGCGTCAGCAGCCCTTCCGTCATATTGGCCACCCGCTCCAGCCGGATGTAACCCTTACGGTCGAAGCCCTTTTCCAGCCGGCGTTGGAACCCGCGCACAATGCGCTGGCGCGCCCGGCGCGCCCGGTGGCGGGCATAGCGCTTGTACTCCCGGACGATATTCAGGCTGGGCAGGAGCCGCACCGCCAGCGCGTCAGATAACAGCATCGAACGCAGCAGGCGCACCGTCTGAAAACTCAAGGTAATGCCGTAGTGGCCCGCGACCTGAAACACACCCATCCACTGGAGGGCCGGAGAACGGTCCGTCCACTTGATGGCTCGCTTGCTGGCGGCCAGCGCATACAGCATCTGCCAGTTGTGCCCCTCCAACTCCTTGGTCAATTCCAGCACGTCCACGGGCGGCAAGGGTTCCATCAGGGCCACCGTGGCGCGGGCCATCCCCAATGGATCGTTCCGGGCCATACAGTACATGTTCTGGTGCATGGCCGCCCGCTGATCGGGGTCAATCACGCCGACCGAACTGAAATTCAAGAAGGTGAGCCGCCCGTCGCGGCCAATAATGATGTTCTCGGGATGAGGTGCGGCATGAAAGAAATAGTTGGCATCCCAGCCCCAATAGCTGACCCACGTCAGCCGCCGTGCCACACGGGCCGGATCGATGTTCAACTCGCGCGCCAGCCGCAGCACGCGCTCATCGTTCTGCTCCAGACCGGCCAGGAGCTCCCACAACCACATGCCGCTGACGAATTCTTGCACGATGACTTCTTCATTGGAATAGTCAAAGTACACCCGCGGCGCGGTGAAGAAGCGCTTGCCCGAGCGCCGGGCGGCGCGGCGAAAAGAGTCTTGAAAGCGCGCTTCCTGGACAAAGTCGAGCAGTTCAAGCACGGCGGCGCGAAACTCGCGGCGCATCGGCTCGGTGTAACCCGGCCGCAAGATGGTTAGGAACTCAATCGTCAGCAGGATCCAGTCAAACACCTGCAGGTCCGCCATGAACAACTCGCCCACGCCCGGCCGCCGGACGCGCACCACCACCTGCTGGCCATTGCGCAGGATGCCCTGATAGACGGCCGCCACGGAATCCGAGCTCACCGCCTCCGGGTCGAAGCGCGCAAACGTCTGGCCCAGCGGCCGGCCGGTGCGGCGCTCGACCGCCGCAATGGCGGCCGCGGCCGGGAAGGGGGGCATGGTATCGCGCATCTGTGAGAGCTCAACCGCATAGGTCCACGGCAGGATATCGAGCCGCATGGCGAGGTATTGGCCGATCTTCACGCCCGTCCCACCCAGGCGCTCAAATGCCCGGCGCAGGTGGACGGCGCGCCGGGCCGGTGTGCTGCGCCTCAATAAGCGGTCCAACCCGTTCGCCGTCAAGAGTCCCGACAGCACAACAATCCAGACCAACAGGCGGCCGAGGGCCTGCATGCGCCGCGCGGAAAAATCCATCCGGCGCATCCGCAGCGCCGCGCCATTGCTGCTGGGAATGTCCAAAAACCGCGAACGCGGCATCCGGGCCAGCACGCCCGGTTCACCAGCAGCAGGCAGATCGATATCGGGGGCCGGCACCGAACGCTGGTAGCGCACCGGCCGGCTGGCCGCGGGCCGCGATCCGTTGCCGGACCGGGTGGGCCGCTGGACAGCCGGGCGACGCCCATTGGCCCGGGCGGGCCTCTGGCGTCGCAGGCGCTTGCGCCAGGCGCCAACGCTGGCAGTGATGGATTGAATCAGGCGGGCCCGCCGTTCCGTATCTTCGGAACGGGGGGTTGCCGCCAGTGGGTCAGGGCCCAAACGGCGTACCTCCGGGAAACGACAAGCGGGTTTGTGCCTGTCTACACCAGGCGCAAACCCGGGATCGATGAATGCAAACTACGTCAGGCAGTTAGGCGTAAAGCAGCCGGCTCCCGCGCGGCAGGCGCCTAGGGAGGGTTGCAGCAGGCGCGGCGCTAGAGCCGCCACACGCGGAGACCGGCCCGCATCATGCGCATTTGGTTGCGCATAATCTGGCGCGAGGTCTTCGTGTTCATCGCCTCGACTGCATCAACCGGAATCGAGCTGGATTGGCGGAGCGACTCGCTGAGCCCTTCGGCCAAATTGGGCAGGAGATCGCGGATCGCGCCATCGCGCTTCTTGGAGGCCGACTTCGACCGCGCCTCCAGGTACGTCTCGGCGCCCTTGGCTACCGCCCGCGCCGCCTTGGCCGAAATCTTGGCCAGCCGCGCCTCGGTGCGCTGGAGATCGCCATATCCCTTGGAGTAGCCCTTTTTCTTGCCCTTCTTGGGCTTGTACTGGAGGACAATGGGCTTGTCGAACGATTCCGGGCTGGGGGCAGCCTGCGGCTCGGCGTTTTCAGGCTGGGCAGCGGGCGCCTTCATTGACTTCTTTGTATCGGCCATGGTCAGGGTACTCCTTCTTTCCTTCGGCTAGCTCAACATGGGCAGGCCCAGGCGCGAGCGGCGGCGCTGCTTGCGATATACCAGGATCACGGGCACCAGTGTCTTGCCGTTCGCATCCTCACCCAGGCTGCTCTTCACCTCTTCCAGCACGTCGGCCACTTCATCCCACAGCTTGCCGCCGCCCTTCTTCAGCGCCTTGATCTGCTTGGGGCGCTGCTTGCCCAGGTCGACAATGATGGGTTGCGTGGTTTCGACAATGATCTGCGGTGTGTCTTTGGTTTCCTCGGACATATCTGCCTCCATCGTGGTGGGTTGCGCCTTGGCCTCGCCCTGGTACCCTAGGACTAACGCGCCATCTCCCGCTCGTGCCTGCCCTTTGATACGCCTATCATCACCCGAATCGAACCGGAAGTCAAATCCGCGCGCACGCCAATTGGAAATTGGCCGCGGGCTTGCTATAATCCCGCCCAACGGCCGCTGGTATTGTGAAAGGTGGTATGGCAGACTCAACGATCGGCGCAGGGACGATGTCCCTGGTCAAGCAAGCGCTCCTGGCTGTCGAACAAATGAAGGCCAGATTGGAGGCAGCCGAGCGCCAGCCGCGCGAGCCGGTCGCCATCGTGGGCCTGGGCTGCCGCTTTCCGGGCCAGGCCAACTCGCCCGACCTCTTCTGGAACCTGCTGGCCGGCGGCCGCAGCGCTGTCACCCGCATCCCCGCCAGCCGCTGGGAAGCCGACGCCTACTACGACCCCGACCCAAACGCTCCCGGCAAAGCCTACACCACCTACGGCGCCTTTGTCGAAGACCTGGACCTCTTCGACGCGCAGTTCTTTAACATTGCGCCGGTCGAAGCCATCAGCCTGGACCCGCAGCAGCGGCTCCTGCTCGAAGTGAGCTGGGAGGCCCTGGAGCACGCCGGCCTCGCCGCCGGCCGTCTGCGGGGCAGCCGCACGGGCGTGTTTGCCGGCGTGTGCAGCAGCGACTATATGCTGCAGACCATTGGCAGCCGCGCGGCCAAACGGGTGGATGCCTTCTCCGGCACGGGCTCGGCCGGCAGCATCGCCGCCGGCCGGTTGTCCTACTTCTACGACTTTCAC
Organism: uncultured Anaerolineales bacterium; assembly: GCA_964497615.1. GTDB lineage: Bacteria > Chloroflexota > Anaerolineae > Anaerolineales > UBA6663 > CAZCEC01. Next base: position 93,249 of record CAZCEC010000012.1, read on the forward strand.
GGACCGAACTTTCCGGTCGATACCGCCTGTTCATCTTCGCTCGTCGCGCTCCACCTCGCCGTACAAAGCCTGCGCCAGCGCGAATGCGACCTGGCCCTGGCCGCCGGTGTCAGCGCCATGCTGTCCCCGGAGTTGTATGTCTATTTCGCTAAGACCCACGCCCTCTCGGCCGGCCCGGCCTGCCGCGCCTTCGACGCGCGCGCCGACGGCTACGTCCGCGGCGAGGGCTGCGGCGTCATGGTCCTCAAGCGGCTGGCCGACGCCCAGGCGGATGGCGATGCCATCTTCGCCGTGGTGCGCGGCACGGCGCTGAACCACGACGGCCGCACCAGCGGCCTGACCGCCCCCAACGGCCCGGCCCAACAGAGTGTCATCCAGGCGGCCCTGGCCAATGCCGGCCTGGCCCCCGAAGACGTGACGTACGTGGAGACGCACGGCACTGGCACCCCACTCGGAGACCCGATTGAGGTGCAGGCCCTTGCGACGGCCTATGGCGGGCAGGTGCCTCAGGCGCGCGGCAAGCTCTACCTCGGTTCGGTCAAGACCAATATCGGCCACCTGGAAGGGGCTGCCGGCATTGCCTCAGCCATCAAGACAGCGCTGATGCTGCACCGGCGGGAATTGGTGCCGCACATCAATTACGAGCAGCCCAATCCTTACGTCCCTTGGTCCGAACTGCCGGTTGAGGTCAACACCCGCCATCAGCCCTGGCCCGCGGGCCGGCCGGTGGTGGCTGGCGTTTCCTCGTTTGGGTTCAGCGGCACGAATGTCCACGTCCTCCTCGAAGCCGCGCCCGACCAAGCCCGCTCGGTCGAAGCCAGGCCGGAAGCGCAAGCATATGTGCTGCCGCTGGCGGCGCGCAGCAGCGCCGCGTTGGACAGCCTGGCTGTCCGCTATGTGCAGCACCTGCGCGCCTCCCCCACCCTCGACCTGGGCGACGTCTGCCACACGGCCGGCGTGGGCCGGGCCCACTTCCCCCACCGGCTGGCCATTTCTGCCAGCAGCCTGACGGAGGCGGCTGAGCGCCTGGAGGCGTTCGGGCGCAGCAAGGCCGCCTCAGCCGGCGTGTGGTTCGGCCACGCCCGGCCCAACAAGGCGCCGCGGGTCGTGTTTCAATTCTCTGGTCAGGGCGCTCAAGCCGCCGGCATGGGCCGCGCCCTGTCGGCGCGCTTCGCCGCTTTCCGCGATACCCTGCACGAGTGTGACCGGCTTCTCCAGCCAGAACTGGGCCGCTCGATAGTCCGTGTTATGTTTGGGGAGGACGATGATCACGCCACCGCCCTGGACGAGACCTGGCTCACGCAGCCGGCGCTGTTTGCGTTCGAGTATGCCTTGGCGCGCTTGTGGCAATCCTGGGGGGTGGAGCCGGCGGCGGTAACGGGCCACAGCATCGGCGAGTACGTGGCTGCCTGCCTGGCCGGCGTCTTCTCGCTGGAGGCTGCCCTCCGGCTGGTGGCAGCGCGCGGCCGGCTGATGCAGGCCCTGCCGCGCGAGGGCGCGATGGTGGCCGTCTTTGCGCCAGAGGCCCACGTGGCAGCCTGCCTGGCCGGCCAGCCGGGCGTGGATATTGCGGCGGTCAACGGACCCGACAACGTTGTGATTTCGGGCCGCCAGACAAGCGTGCTCGCCGCCGCCGATGAATTGGAGGCGAAGGGGTTCGGCACGCGGTCGCTGCGCGTCTCGCATGCCTTCCACTCCCCGCTGATGGATCCGATGCTGGACGAGTTCAGGCGTCTCGCCGGCTCAGTCACTTTCCAAGCGCCTCAGGTGCCGTTGATCAGCAACCTGACCGGCCAGTTTTTCGCCTCCGGCGAAGTGCCCGGCGCGGACTATTGGACGCGCCACGCCCGGCAGACGGTGCGCTATTATGCCGGCTGGCGGACTTTGTGGGCGGATGGCTTTCGGGTTTTCCTGGAGGTCGGCCCCCGGCCGATCCTGACCGACCTGGGCCGGCGCTATGGATCGGAGGCGGGCCATTGGCTCGCCTCCAGCCAGCCCAAGCAGGAGCAGGCCGCCCTGCTGGACAGCCTGGCCGCCCTCTACGCCCAGGGCTGCCCCATCGAGTGGGAAGCTGTCTATCCGCGCCGCCAGCATCGGCGGACGGTTCTGCCCACCTACCCGTTTGAGCGCAAGCGTTACTGGATCGATGCGCCGGCCGCGGCGCCTGAACGACCGGCTGAGCACGCGCTCGCGGGCGTCAATGGCAGCCAGGTCGCCCTAAATACGTTTGTGGATGTGGTTGAGTAGGGGTCGCCTGGCGGTTCTCAATCGCCATAAGAATAGGATAGCGTGATGCTGATTGAAGCGACGCCGGCCGAACAGGCCAGCGACAGCCGAGAGGTCATCCTGGACAAGCTCCAGGAGATCGTGGCTGGCGCCCTGGGGTTGGATCAGGCCGACATTGAAGCTGATGTACCCTTCACCGAACTCGGGGCCAGCTCCCTTGCCCTGGTGGATGCCTTTCGGGCCATCACCGAGCACTTTGGTGTCCGGCCTTCCATTCGCAGGGTGTTCAACGAATTTGACACCCTGGAGCGCCTGGCCGGGTATGTGCTCGACCTCCTGGCCACACAGCCCGCGGATCAGGCCGAGGCGCAGCGCGCCGCGCAGCCGGCCGCATTGCCGCAGTCTGGGCAGGCGCTCACCAGCCTGCCCCTATCGGCGGCCCAGACTCACCTTTGGTTTCTGGCCGCATATTCCGACGGAGCCATGTTGGCACACACGCATCGAGCGGTGCTGCAGCTCATCGGCCCTCTGGACGTGGCCGCCCTGGAACATGCGCTGCAAGCAGTCACCGACCGGCACGAGGCCTTGCGGCTGATCTTCAACGCTGGCGACGCCCAGCAAATCGCCAGCGACTACCCGGTCAAGCTCTCCTTAGTCGATCTTTCTGCTACCACTAGCGAGGAACAGCCGGCGGCGGTGGGCCGCTGGCTGCGCGAGGAATGCCGGCAGCCCTTCGAGCCGGCCGCCTCGCTCTGGCGGGCCGCGCTGCTGCGGCTGGGCCCCGAGCGCCACCTGCTGGTTGTCAATGTTCATGCCCTGGCCGCCGATGAGCCTGCTCTGCGCCGGGTTATCACCGAGACGGCCGCGTTCTACTCCGCTGGGCTGGTTGGCGATGAACCTCGCCTGGAGCCACCCGTGCCCCTGCGCGAGTACGGCCGCGTGCTTAGCGAGCACGAACACCAGGCGCAGTACCAACGGTCCCGTGTTTACTGGTCGGAGCTGTACGCCGATGGCATCCCGCAGATCGACCTGACCTGGTGGCAGTCGCGGCCACCCGTCAAAAACTACGCCGGGGCGCGCCTGGTTATGCCAGTGCCAGAGGCGCTCAGCCAATCCATCCAGGCCTGGAGCGCCGCCCACAAGACCTCTCCCTTCGTTACGGTGTTGGCCGCCTTTCAGCTTTGGCTGCACCGCCTGAGTGGGCAGGCCGATCTGGTGGTTGGGGTCTTTAGCCAGGGCGCCACCCAACTGCCCCGGTCCGGCACGCTGGTGGCGAACACCACCAACCCCCTGCCGCTGCGCACCCAGGTGGCGGCCACGGCCACATTCAGTGACCATGTCCAAACGGTGCAGCAGGGCTTGTTGGCCGCGTTTGACCACCAGGATTACCCGTTTGCCGCCATCATCCACGACCTGAACCCCGAGCGCGATCAAAGCCGCTCCCCCATCTTCTCCGTCGGCTTCGACTGGCAGACGAGCAAGTCCGTGCCCGCCTTTGCCGGCTTGCGTGTCGAGCCGGTCACCGCGCCGGTCCAATTTGTGCCCTACGATCTTTGCCTGACCGTGGTCGAACTGCAAGGCCAATGGCAGTTCCAGTGCGATTACAGCACGGAGCTCTTCGATGCGCCCATCATGCCCCGCTGGCTAAGCGCATTCCGGCACCTGCTGTCTGCCTGCCTCGAGCAGGATCAACAGCCTGCCGCGCGCTTGCCGCTGTTGGCGCCGAACGAGCGCCGGCAGTTGCTCGTGGACTGGAACGACACTGCCCAGCCGTATACGCACACGACCAAGATTCACCAGTTGTTCGAGGCGCAAGCCGCGCGCTCGCCGCAGGCCGTGGCGCTGATGTGCGCCGGCCGGCAACTGACCTTTGCCGAATTGAACCAGGCCGCAGACGAGGCCGCCGCGGCCCTGCGCGCGGCCGGGGTGGGGCCGGGCCAGTTCGTCGGTCTGTGTGTCGAGCGCTCCCTGGGCATGATGGTGGGCCTGCTGGCCATCCTCAAGACCGGCGGCGCCTACGTTCCGCTCGACCCCGCTTTCCCCGCCGACCGGCTGGCCTTTATGCTGCAAGACTCCGGGACCGGCTTTCTCGTCACCGAGCCGGCGCTGCGGCAGCTCTTTCCTGGCTATGGCGGGCTAACCTTCCTGGTGGAAGACCTGGCACTCGTTGGCCCAACGGAGCCAACCCGCCTGCCGGCCCTCGAACCGGCTCAGGCCCCGCCGCCCGCCCCGCCAGCCGGCGGCGACCTGGCGCTGATGATATACACCTCGGGCTCCACCGGCCTGCCCAAGGGCGTGCCCATCACCCATCGCAGTGTTGTTAATCTGCTTCAGGCTTACCAGGCCGAGCCGGGCCTCACCAGCACCGACCGCCTGCTCGCCGTGACGACCCTGTCCTTTGACATCTCCGAGGTGGAGCTCTTCCTGCCGTTGGTGGTGGGCGCCACCATTGTGCTCGCCACCCAGGATGAGGCCGCCGATGGCGTGCGGCTTCTGGAGCTGTTGCAGCGCGCGGGCGTCACCTTCCTGCAAGCCACGCCCGCCACCTGGCGCATGCTCCTGGCGGCGGGCTGGCAAGGCGACGGCCGCCTGCGCATGGTCAGCGGCGGTGAAGCCCTGACCCGCGAGTTGGCTGAC